>NZ_JAMDGY010000010.1 GCF_028656955.1 Pseudomonas fontis | reverse complement strand
TGACCATGAACGCAGGCTTGGCGAGCGCTGCGCACTCGATCGCGGGTCAAGGCCCGCTCCCACAGGAAACCTCCCAGCCCTGGTGTATTGGAGGCCCAGGGCAGGTCAACCGAGCAATGCCACCGACTTGATTTGCGCCCATAGTTGCTGCCCTTCGTGCAGGCCCAGCTGGTCGCAGGAGAAACGCGTGACCCTGGCCAGCAGCGGACTGCCCTCGGCATCCAGGCTGACCAGTACCTGCGCGTTGTCATGGCTGGTCTTGAGGCCGCAGACGCGCACCGGCAGGCGATTGAGGATGCTCGAACGCGCGTCCTCTTCCAGGCTCAGGCTGACATCACGTGCCTGCACCTTGACCCGCAGGCGTGCGCCGAACGTCAGCGGCGCGTGATTGATGCGCAGCACCAGCGCACTGGCCGGCAACTGCAGGTCGAGCAACTGGTAGCTCTCATCACTGGCAGCCACCCGGCCCTCGATAATCACCCCGGCGTCTTCTTCCTGTGCCAGCGACAGGTCAAGGCGCGCGAGGGTCTGGCCAATCGGGCCGCTGGCCTGGACCTTGCCCTGCTCCAGCAGCACCAGGTGGTCGGCCAGCCGGGCAACTTCGTCCTGGGCATGGCTGACATACACCAGCGGGATCTGCAGCTCGTCGTGCAGACGCTCCAGGTAGGGCAGGATCTCGCGCTTGCGTGGGCCATCCAGCGCCGCCAACGGCTCATCAAGCAACAACAGGCGCGGGCTTGTCAGCAACGCCCGGGCGATGCCGACGCGCTGGCGCTCGCCACCGGAGAGGGTGTCAGGCTTGCGCTCAAGCAGATGATCGATGCCCAGCAGCTCACAAGCCTGCTCAAGGCCGACCTTGCGCGCGCTGGCCGCGATACGTCGCCAACCAAACTCGAGATTGCCGCGCACCGACAGGTGCGGGAACAGGCTGGCTTCCTGGAACACGTAGCCAATCGGGCGCTGGTGTGGCGGGATGAACAACTGACGCGAGGAGTCCTGCCAGACTTCACCGCCTACCTCGATATAGGCGTTATCGGCCCGTTCAAGGCCGGCCAGGCAGCGCAGGCAGGTGGTCTTGCCGGAGCCGGAATGGCCGAACAGGGCGCTGACCCCGCGCCCAGGCAGGTGCAGGTCAACGTCCAGCGCGAACCCCGGCCAGGCGACCTGCAGGCGTGCATGAATCGGTGTGCTCATCAATCAACTCCAACCTTCACGGCCACGGCGGCTGGTGTACAGCGCCAGCAGCACGAGGAACGAGAACACCAGCATGGAGCCGGCCAGCCAGTGGGCCTGGGCGTATTCCAGGGCTTCAACGTGGTCGTAGATCTGTACCGAGACCACGCGGGTCTTGTCCGGGATATTGCCGCCAATCATCAACACCACGCCGAATTCGCCCACCGTGTGGGCGAAACCGAGGATGCTCGCAGTGATGAAGCCTGGCCGGGCCAGGGGCAGCACCACAGTGAAAAAACAGTCCCAGGGGCTGGCGCGCAGGGTCGCTGCGACCTCAAGCGGGCGCTCGCCAATGGCACTGAAGGCATTCTGCAGGGGTTGCACGACAAAGGGCATCGAATAGACCACCGAACCAATCACCAGCCCGGTAAAGCTGAACACCACGGTGCCCAGGCCCAGGGCCTGGGTGGCCTGGCCGACCCAGCCGTGCGGGCCGAGGGTGATCAGCAGGTAAAAGCCGATCACCGTCGGTGGCAGCACCAGCGGCAGTGCCACCACGGCCCCGATCGGCCCGCGAAGCCAGGAGCGCGTGCGCGCCAGCCACCAGGCGATAGGGGTGCCGATGATCAGCAGGATGAGGGTGGTCAGCGACGCCAGTTTGAACGTCAGCCAGATAGCGCCGAAGTCGCTGGCGTCCAGTGGCATCAGAGCTGGTAGCCGTACGACTTGATCACCGCAGCGGCTTTCGGACCTTTCAGGTACTCGACCAGGGCTTTGGCTGCTGCGCTGTCCTTGCCTTTGGTGAGGATGACCGCGTCCTGCTTAATCGAGTCATGCAGGTCTGCCGGGACGATCCACGCCGAACCTTCGGTGACCTTGCCGTCCTTGTAGATTTGCGACAGGGCGACGAAGCCGAGTTCGGCATTGCCGGTGGAAACGAACTGGTAAGCCTGGGTGATGTTCTGGCCTTCGACGATCTTGGCCTTGGTGGCCTCGGTCAGCTTGAGTTTTTCCAGTACCTGGGTAGCGGCCAGGCCGTAAGGCGCGGCTTTCGGGTTGGCGATCGACAGGTGCTTGTACTCGTTCTTCTTCAACACTTCGCCCTTGGCATCGACATAGCCAGGCTTGGCCGACCACAACGCCAGGGTGCCGATGGCGTAGGTGAAGCGCGAGCCCTTGACGGTGTCGCCTTCGCTTTCGAGCTTGGCCGGGGTGGTGTCGTCGGCCGCCAGGAACACTTCAAACGGCGCGCCGTTCTTGATCTGTGCATAGAACTGGCCAGTGGCGCCGTAGGCAGCAACCAGCTTGTGGCCCGTGTCTTTCTCGAAGTCCGCAGCAATGGCCTGGATAGGCGCGGTGAAGTTGGCTGCAACGGCAACCTGGACTTCATCAGCCCAGGCGCTGTTGAAACCGAGGACGGTGACCAGGGCGGTAAGGGCAAGGCGAGGCGAACGCATGATCATGAAGCAGCTCCATTGGCTTAGGTGTTGTCGTTATATAGCGAACTATATAGCGATTACCTGGCAAACGGGAAGTGCTGTTTCAGCGTCGTAGCACGGCGAGTGCATCATCCGCCAGTTTTCGGGTCAGTTGCGCAGCGGGCAGGGCCTGGGCCAGGCGCAAGGCCTGACCGGACCAGAGGTTGCTGAAGTCGCTGTTGCCTTGTGCGTCGGTGATCGCGCGAATCGGCATCAGCGCGCCGCCGGCCAGGGGGAAGGCCGGTACCAGGTCGCTCATCGGCCCCAACTCGCGCATGATCCGGTTGCAGATGCCGCGTGCCGGGCGACCGGTGAACAGGTTGGTCAGTGCCGTGTCGCTTTCGCAGGCGGTGTCCAGGGCGTGCCGATGGGCCGCAGAAACTTTCGCCTCGGGGCAAAACAGATAGGCGGTGCCCAGTTGCACGGCGGATGCGCCCAGGGCGAATGCCGCCGCAATGCCCCGGCCATCGCCGATGCCGCCGGCGGCAATCACCGGTACCTGGACTGCATCAACCACCTGGGGCGCCAGTGCAAGGGTGCCGACCTGGCTGTTGATGTCGCTGCTCAGGAACATGCCGCGGTGGCCGCCGGCTTCATAGCCCATGGCAATGATCGCGTCGCAGCCGTTGGCTTGCAGCCAGACCGCTTCAGCCACGGTGGTGGCGCTGGACAGGACAATCGCCCCGGTCGCCTTGACGCGCTTGAGCAGGTCTGGACGCGGCAGGCCGAAATGGAAGCTGACCACGGCGGGCCTGTACGCTTCGATCAGCGCGCAAGCGGCCTCATCGAACGGCGCACGGTTGGACACCGGTGTCGGCGCCTGGAAATCGGCGCCCACTTCGTCGTAATAGGGCTTGAGTGCCTGCTTCCAGCGCGCTGCCTGTGCGGTGTCGGGCTCGGGTGGCTGGTGGCAGAAGAAGTTGACGTTGAGCGGCCCGCTGCAGGCCTGGGCGAAGGCTTCAAGCTCCTGGCGCAATTGCTCGTGCGAGAGCATGGCGCAGGGCAGGGAACCCAGGCCGCCGGCATTGCTGACGGCGATGGCCATGGATGAGCCTTGGGCACCGGCCATGGGCGCCTGAATGATCGGTACGTCGATACCCAGCAAATCGAGGATGCGGTGGTCCGGCCATTGGCTCATTGCCTGAGTTCTCCTTGCTGTTGCGCGGGGTGTAGCCCTTCAAGCGATTACAGTGCCTTGCTCACCTTGATGTCGGTGATCTTGGCAGCATCGTCGCCGTGCAGGCTCTTCAGTGCTGCCATGACCTGCTCCGGCGAGTTGTCCGGCAGGATGGCGAAGTCGAAGCGCTGCTCGCCGTCGAGTTTGTACTTGATGACGTACTTGGTGGTCTGGCTCATGGGGCTTATCTCAGTTTCGACGACGAGCGGCGGATGATCTTGATGGTGTGGGTGAAGGTTGGCTTGGTCACGGCCGACAGGGCACGCGGGCCCACGGTGTCGATAGTGATGTTCCAGAAGCCATCGCTCGGCACGGTGATCTTGGCTGGGAAGTCGACGAAGGCGCCGCCGTGATAGGTATGCCGCCCGCCGTTCTTGAAGCTGCGGAAGTTGGCGTCGTTCATCAGGCGGATGTTGCAGCGCTGGGAGCAGTGGACGACAACGATGTCGTCTTCATTGAGGTGCTCGCGCTGGTGTACGAATTTCATGTCGCTCTCCACAAGGGATCTTTTGGCAAATCAAAACGATAGCATGATGTCGCGGTACACTGTCGGTCTTCGTGCCCGGCCAAGGATAAAACTGCCATCGAAGGGAGCAAAAACGCCTGGGCGCTGTCATACGTTTTTCTTTTATGGAGGGGTTTCGATGAAATGGGTTGTTGCGGCGCTGGCAGTTGCGCTGGGCGGATGTGCGAGCGTCAAGGATCTGGAGCAATCCCCCGAGACACTGAGCGTGATCTCCGGCAAGTCACCACAGGACTACGTGCAGTGCGTGCAGACGCGCCTGGCCGATAGCCGCGGGCCTTTGCAGGTAGAGCGCCAGGGCAATGAGATCCGCGTGATCGTGCCGCAGAAACTCTCTGACTCATCACCAGCGGCGGTGTTGAATGTCAGTGAGCGCTCCAGTGGCAGCGCCATCAAATTGCACGAACGATTGAACAATTTCCCCTTGCGCCTGAGTGACGTCAAGAACGCCGCCACCGAGTGTATTTCCAAGTAAAACCAGGCTACCAGCCAGTGTGACGCCTTAAACGATTCAGTTGCGTAGCTGATTTTTCAGTTCATTGCGGACGTTTGTCCTGTGTGTGGGAAAAGCCCTACACTCCATAGGCTTATGATGTATAGGCCTAAGCATATAACTAGAAAAATGGAGCGGCTGATGATTCCGTTGAATCGCGTCCTGATGAGTAGCCTGTTGTTGTTTTCCCTGCCAAGTGCCCACGCTGCAGAGGGCCAGAAGGTCTTCAGCCAGGGTGGGCAAAACCCTGCGGCGATGGCTTGCATGAGTTGCCACGGCCCGGATGGGCTGGGCATGGCGGCCGCCGGGTTTCCCCGGTTGGCGGGCCTGTCCGCCGGCTACCTGAGCAAACAGTTGGCGGATTTTCGCAGTGGTAGTCGCAAGAACCCGATCATGGAGCCGCTGGCCAAGGCCCTGAGCGATGACGAAGTCAGCGCGGTGACCGCCTGGCTGGCCGCCATGCCCGCACCCGCTGCACCCGACCTGCACCGTCAACAGATGGCCAGCGACCCTACCCAGGCACTGGCACTGTATGGCGACTGGAGTCGGCAGATCCCTGGCTGCGTGCAGTGCCATGGGCCGGGAGGCAGCGGTGTCGGCGAGCACTTCCCGCCACTGGCCCATCAGCCGGCGGCCTATCTGGTCGCCCAGCTCAATGCCTGGCGTGATGGCAGTCGCAGCAATGATCCCAACCAGATGATGGCTGGCGTCGCCAAGGCCATGAGTGAAGATGAAGTCAAGGCGGTTGCCGCCTACTTTGCCAATGGCGCGACCCAGGGGGGCAAATGATGAAGACGCTACTGATTGCCTCATTGGCGCTGGCGTTCGGCCAGGCTCACGCTGCACCAATTGCGATGGAAGACCAGTCGCAACTGAAAGTACCGCCGGCCAGCAAAACGCCGTTCTTTGTTCCGCCTTCCGAGAAGGAGCTGCCCGACAACGCCTACGGCAAGATGATCCGTGATGGCTATGCGCTGTTTGTCGACACCAAGCGCCTGGCGCCGAAATACGTCGGCAATGGCCTCAATTGCAGCAATTGCCACATCGACCAAGGCCGCCTGGCGCATTCGGCGCCGCTGTGGGGCGCCTACCCGATGTACCCGGCCTATCGCAAGAAAAACGACAAGGTCAACACCTTCGCCGAGCGCCTGCAGGGCTGCTTCCAGTTCAGCATGAATGGTACGCCGCCTGCGGCCGACAGCCCGGAGATCACCGCGCTGTCGGTGTACGCCTACTGGCTGGCGAGCAAGGCGCCCATCGGTGTCGAGCCGGCGGGGCGTGGCTACCCGGATGTGAACCCGCCCGCCGGCGGCTATGACCTCAAGCGCGGCGCCGAAGTGTTCCAGGCGCAGTGCGCGCTGTGCCATGGCGGCAATGGTGAAGGCCAGAAGGTCGGTGCCGACTACGTCATGCCGCCGTTGTGGGGCAAGGACTCCTACAATTGGGGTGCCGGCATGCACCGGATCAATACGGCTGCATCCTTCATCAAGTACAACATGCCGTTGGGCAAGCCTGGCTCCCTGAGCGATCAGCAGGCCTGGGACGTCGCGGCGTTCGTCAATAGCCACGAACGGCCGCAGGATCCGCGCCTGGTTGACGGCTCCGTGGAGAAAACCCGGGTGAAGTTCCATGCCAATGATGGCGTGAATCTCTACGGGCAGACGGTCGGGGGTGTGCTGATCGGCCAGGGCACTGGAAAGTAGCCCTACACACTGGGCGGGGCGGGCGCGTGATGGCGTGCCTTGCCCCCGTCCGGCGGGCATTATTTGCAAGCTGCGGGAACTATCTACACTAGAATTTCTCTATTTTGGCATCGGCCAGTTGCGGGGGGGCATTGTAAGGTGACCGCCGCCTGATTAGACTGCGCCGAATTACGTATGCACAGCCCTTGTTAAGGACTTTTATGATCAAGAAATGCTTGTTCCCGGCGGCCGGTTACGGCACACGCTTCCTGCCTGCAACAAAAGCCATGCCCAAGGAAATGTTGCCGGTGGTGAACAAGCCACTGATCCAGTACGGCGTTGAAGAAGCGCTGGACGCTGGGCTGAACGAGATCTCCATCGTTACCGGTCGTGGCAAGCGTGCACTGGAAGACCACTTCGACATCAGCTACGAGCTGGAAAACCAGATCAAGGGCACCGACAAGGAAAAATACCTGGTCGGTATCCGTCGCCTGTTGGACGAGTGCTCCTTCTCCTACACCCGCCAGACCGAAATGAAAGGCCTGGGCCACGCGATCCTCACCGGTCGCCCGCTGATCGGCGACGAGCCGTTTGCCGTGGTGCTGGCTGACGACCTGTGCGTCAACTTGGACGGTGATGGCGTCCTCAAGCAGATGGTCAAGCTGTACAAGCAGTATCGCTGCACCATCGTTGCAATCATGGAAGTCGACCCAGAGGAAACCAGCAAGTACGGCGTGATCGCTGGCGACCTGATCGGCGACGACCTGTACCGTGTGCGCAACATGGTCGAGAAGCCAAAGCCGGAAGATGCACCGTCGAACCTGGCGATCATCGGCCGCTACATCATGACTCCGGACATCTTCAAGTTGATCGAAGAGACCGAGCCAGGCAAGGGCGGTGAAATCCAGATCACCGACGCGCTGATGAAGCAGGCCCAGGATGGCTGCGTGATTGCCTACAAGTTCAAGGGCAAGCGTTTCGACTGCGGTGGCGCCGAAGGCTACATCGAAGCGACCAACTTCTGCTTCGAGAACTTCTACAAGACGGGCAAGGCGTACTGATCCAGTCGCTGAACCCTGTTGAAAAGCCACCTTCGGGTGGCTTTTTTGTTTCTGGGCGTCGCTGGCGGTATGCTGGCTGCCTGCCGAGGAGAGTGTGTATGGCCTACGATTTTGATCTGTTCGTGATTGGTGCCGGTTCCGGCGGTGTGCGCGCGTCGCGTTTTGCTGCCGGGTTCGGCGCCAAGGTGGCGGTTGCCGAAAGCCGCTACCTGGGGGGCACCTGCGTCAACGTTGGCTGCGTGCCGAAAAAGTTGCTGGTGTATGGCGCGCATTTTTCCGATGAGTTCGAGCAGGCCAGCGGGTTTGGCTGGTCGCTGGAAGATGCGCAATTCGACTGGTCGCAACTGATCGCCAACAAGAACCGTGAGATTGCGCGGCTCAATGGCATCTACCGCAACCTGCTGGTCAACAGCGGCGTGACCCTGCTGGAAGGGCACGCGAAGCTGACCGGGCCGCATGAAGTGGAAGTCGATGGCACGCGCTATTCGGCCAGGAACATCCTGATTGCCACCGGTGGCTGGCCGCTGATCCCGAATATTCCCGGGCGTGAGCACGCCATCAGCTCCAACGAAGCGTTCTTCCTCAAAGACCTGCCCAAGCGCGTGCTGGTGGTCGGCGGTGGCTACATCGCGGTCGAGTTCGCCGGGATCTTCCAGGGGTTGGGCGCGAAGACCTCGTTGCTGTACCGCGGTGACCTGTTCCTACGCGGCTTTGATGGCGCGGTGCGTACGCACCTGAAGGAAGAGCTGGAGAAACGTGGCCTGGACTTGCAGTTCAACAGCGACATACAGCGTATCGACAAGCAGGCAGATGGCAGCCTCAAGGCCACCCTCAAGGATGGCCGCGAGCTGGTTGCCGATTGCGTGTTCTACGCCACCGGGCGCCGGCCGATGCTGGACAACCTGGGCCTGGAAAACACCGAAGTGCAGTTGGACGAGCGCGGCTACGTGCGGGTCAACGATGAGTTCCAGACCGACGAGCCGTCGATCCTGGCCATTGGCGACGTGATCGGCCGTGTGCAACTGACGCCGGTGGCCCTGGCCGAAGGCATGGCCGTGGCGCGGCGCTTGTTCAAGCCGGAGCAGTACCGCCCGGTGGACTACCAGCACATTCCCACGGCAGTGTTCAGCCAGCCGCCGATTGGCACGGTGGGCTTGAGCGAAGAGCAGGCGCTTGAGGCCGGGTATCAGGTGCAGGTGTTCGAGAGCCGTTTCCGGCCGATGAAGCTGACCCTGACCGATGTGCAGGAGAAGACCCTGATGAAGCTGGTGGTCGATGCTGAGACGGACCGCGTGCTGGGTTGCCACATGGTCGGGCCGGATGCCGGCGAGATCGTCCAGGGCCTGGCGGTGGCGCTGAAGGCCGGGGCGACCAAGCAGGTGTTCGACGAGACCATCGGGGTGCACCCGACGGCCGCCGAAGAGTTTGTGACGATGCGTACGGTTACCCGCTAAGTGTCACCGCCCCTGTGGGAGCCGGCGTTGCCGGCGATAAGGCTCTAGCGAATAACCTGTGATTGCTCCGCAATCAATCGCTGGCAAAGCCAGCTCCCACAGAGATTGCAGCAGGGCAGTTACTCCCACAGGTATCCAGGGCTCTATCGAGCCCTTTTTTGAACCGGTGGCTGGCGAGCGCCTCAGCTCAACTCAAGCCAGATCGGCGCATGGTCCGACGGCTTTTCCATCGCCCGCAGCTCATAGTCCACACCTGCTGCCTTGATCCGCGGCACCAGCGCCTGCGAGGTCATGATCAGGTCGATCCGCAGCCCACGCTTGGGCTCGTCTTCAAACCCGCGGCTGCGGTAGTCGAACCAGCTGAAGCGGTCCGCCACGTCCGGGTACAGGTGCCGGAAGCTGTCGGTCAGCCCCCAGTTCTTCAGGCGTGCCATCCACTCGCGCTCTTCCGGCAGGAAACTGCACTTGCCGGTCTTCAGCCAGCGCTTGGCGTTGTCGGCACCAATGCCGATATCGCAGTCTTGCGGCGAGATGTTCACATCGCCCATCACCACCAGCGCATCATCATTCTTGAACTGAGCTTCCAGCAACGCTTGCAGATCACTGTAGAACCGCTGCTTGGCGGGGAACTTGGTCGGGTGGTCGCGGCTTTCACCCTGCGGGAAGTAGCCGTTCATGATGGTGATCGGGTTGCCGTGTGCGTCGGCAAAGGTGCCCCAGATAAAGCGGCGCTGGGCGTCGTCTTCATCAGTGCTGAAGCCCTTGTGCAGGCTCAGTGGCGCCTGGCGCGACATCAGGGCGACACCGTAGTGACCTTTCTGCCCATGGAAATGCACGTGGTAGCCCAGTGCCTCGACCTCGGCGAACGGGAACTGCTCGTCGCTGACCTTGGTTTCCTGCAGGCCGATCACGTCCGGCTGGTGCTTTTCGATCAACGCGGCCAACTGGTGGGGCCGGGCGCGCAGGCCGTTGATGTTGAACGAGACGATCTTCATGGGCGCGACAATCCTGGTAAAAACCCAGGATGCTAGCTGACATCGGCGGCCTCGGCCAGCATGGCGGTGCGCAGGTTCGGCTGCTAACGTCCTGTACGGGGTGAACGTTGTCGCCACACACCCCTCAAAGGCAATGAATGCCCTTCAGGAGAACCGTGACCATGCCCGAATCGCCTGTTGCCCCGGCTGAAATCCGGCTGCTCGACAGCGGCTACAGCCGCGAAGCCCGCTTACTGCTGTACCACGCCTATCGCCACGAGCCGACCTTTGGCTACCTGTTCGAAGCCGACCGCTCCGGTTACGACCAGCGCGTACGCGCCATGGTGCGTGAGCTGGTGCGTCAGCATTTCTACCAGGAGCTGCCCGCGCTGGGCCTGCTGGTCGATGACCGCTTGATCGGCATTGCCCTGATTGCGCCACCGTTGCGCCGCCTGGGCATCACCGAAAGCTGGGCCTGGCGCATGCGCATGGTGCTCAGCACCGGTTTTCGCTGTACCCGGCGCTACCTCGACTACCAGGCCGCGCTGATGGCCTGCTTGCCGGGCCAGGCAGTGCATGTGCTGCCGCTGCTGGGTATCCATCCGCAGTTCCAGGGCCATCACTACGGCGAGCAGTTGCTTGGGGCCCTGCACGACTGGTGCGCCGATGATGAACATTCTGAGGGCATCGTGCTGGATACCGGCAACGAGCACTACCTGGCGTTCTATCAGCGCCAGGGTTACCAGGAGATCGGCGAAATTGCCGTGGGGCCCATTCGCGAGCATGTGTTTTTCCACCCCAATCCCCAGCGTTTGCGCCAGGTTCAGGCGTGAACGCGGTGTTCCCGGATGGGCAGTAGTCTCCAAGCTGTCGCCAAGCTCTGGTAGCATCCGCGCCTATGACGTATTCAGGACGCTTCACCTGCGGTTTGATTCTATGGGTTGCCAGTTGCGCGGTGCAGGCGCAAAGCGAGCTGGTAGTCCGGGTCAAACCCACCAACAACGAACTCAAGGCAAATATCGAAGGCTATATCGGCAGCCTCGGCAACCGTGATGAAGAAGCGCTCCTGCGCTTCAGTCGTGGGGCCGAAGAGCAGGCCCGTAAAGCCGCGCAAGCCTTGGGGTATTACCAGGCCCATATCGACAGTGAGGTGCTCCCGCCGGCCAAGGCCGAGCAGGGGCCACGCCTGCGCTTGAACGTGGAGCCGGGCGAACCGGTGCACTTGCGTGACGTGACCGTGCGCATCGAAGGGCCGGCCAGCGAACTCAAGGCGTTTCGCATACCCAGCAGTGCGGCCCTGCGCAGTGGCGCGGTGCTCAACCACGGCAGCTACGAAGACGCCAAGCGGCTGATTCAGAACCAGGCATCGCGCTATGGCTTCTTCAACGGCCGCTTTGTCCGCCAGCGCCTGGCGGTCGACCCGGCAGCCGGGGTGGCAGACATCGAACTGGTCTACGACAGCGGCCCGCGCTTCTACCTGGGCAAAGTGAATTTCAGCGGCGACACACCCTTCGACGAAAGCCTGCTGCAACGCATGGTGCCCTTCAAGGACGGCACCCCCTATGACTCCGAATTGATCGCCGAACTCAACAACGCGCTGCAATCGAGCGGCTATTTCGAAAACGTGCGCGTTGATGCCGCGCCTGGCGCAGCAGTGGCCCAGGACATCCCTGTCGCGGTCCGGCTCACAACCCGCAAACCGCGCACCATGGGCTTGGGCCTGGGCTACTCGACCGACGTCGGTCCGCGCGGCAAGGCCAACTGGACCCGCCATTGGGTCAACCCGCAAGGCCACAGCTACGGGATCGAAACCGAGCTCTCCGCCCCTCGGCAGAACGTCGGCCTGTGGTACGACGTACCGCTCGATCCGCCGCTGACCGACAAGATGCGTTACGCCGGCGGCTACCAGAACGAAGAAATTTCCGGCACCGACACGGTCAGTAAACTGCTGACCGTGGGCCCGGAGTGGCACAGCAAATTGCCCAGCGGCTGGCAGCGGGTGATCTCGCTGAAATGGCAGCACGAAGAGTACAAGCTGGGTGACGACTCGGGCTTGAGTACCTTGCTGATGCCCGGCATCAGCTATTCCTACCTGCGCAGTGACAACCGCATCGACCCGCACAATGGCTATCGTCTGCAATTCGATGCGCAGGTGGCCAAGGAAGGGTTGATGTCGGACACCAACCTGCTGCACGGCAACGTGCTGCTCAAGGGCCTGACCACCCTGGGCCAGAACCACCGCTTTCTCGGTCGCGTGCAGTTCGGCGGCAGCGCCACCAACGGCTACAAGTCGGTGCCACCGTCATTGCGCTTCTTCGCCGGTGGTGACCAGAGCGTGCGCGGCTACGATTACCAGACCCTGTCGCCGAAAAACAGCGACGGCGACCGCATCGGTGGCCGCTACATGGTTGCCGGCAGTGCCGAGTACCAGTATTCGATTGCCGAAAAATGGCGCCTGGCGACCTTTGTCGACCAGGGCAACGCCTTCAATACCCTTGACCTGCCGAGCCTGAAAACCGGGGTTGGCTTCGGTGTGCGCTGGATTTCCCCGGTCGGGCCGATCCGCCTCGACCTGGCCAAGGCGTTGAATGACGATGGCGGTATACGTTTGCACTTTTCCATGGGGCCCGAGCTGTGAGTCGTGTGTTTAAAAGAATCGGCCTGGGCGTGCTGGCGTTGCTGCTGCTGGTGGTCGCAGGCCTGGCTTTGGTGCTGGGCACCGAAGCGGGCAGCCGTTGGGCACTGGGGCATGTGCCGGGTGTGCAACTGGACAACTTCCAGGGCCGCCTGGCCGGCCAGTGGCAAGCGGACCGCTTGCTGTGGGAGCAGGGTGGGAACCGGGTCGAAGTCGTGGCCCCGGTGTTTGCCTGGTCGCCCGCCTGCCTGCTGCGCATGACGCTGTGCATCGACCAGCTCAAGGCCAAGGATATCAACCTTGCCTTCACTCCCAGCGAAACCCCGGCGGACACCGGCCCGTTGCAACTACCTACGTTGCAGTTGCCGCTGGCAATCGAGCTGGGTGATGTGCAGATCGGCACCTTGCACCTGGATGGCAGCGAGCAACTGAGCCGCTTGCAACTGGCTGCACACTGGACCGTTGCGGGGATGCAGATCGACAGCCTGGAACTGCAGCGTGACGACCTCAGCCTGAGTTTGCAGGGCCTGCTGCAGCCTACTGGCGACTGGCCCCTGCAGGCCAAGGGGCAGTTGCAGTTGCCGGCTGTGGATGGCCAGGCCTGGCAACTGGCGCTGGATGTCACGGGGGACCTGCAAAAGACCCTGACCCTGAAAGCGGACAGTACCGGCTACCTGAATGGGCGTTTGCAGGGCGACCTGCAACCTCTAGCCGAGCATCTACCGGCCCAGTTGAAGATCACCGCGGATGGTTTCAAGCCGGCCGCCAGCCTGCCGGACACGCTCCAGCTCAATCAGCTGCAACTGACGGCTGTCGGCGATCTGCAAGCGGGTTACCGCCTGGCCGGCGCGGCCAGCTTGCCGGCGGAGAAGGGCCCGATTGGCTTGACCCTGGCGGGCCGGGTCGACGCCAAGGGCGCAGAGCTGGCGGCACTGGACCTGACGGCTGCCGCCGAGCAGCGCCTGAACCTCAAGGCCAAGGCCGACTGGCAAAAAGGCCTGAGTGCCAACGCCAGCATCGACTGGCTGGACTTCCCTTGGCTGCGCCTCTATCCGCTGGAGGATGCGCCACAGGTCACGCTGCGCCGCTTCACCGGCCAGGTGCAGTACCGTGACGGCAACTATGAGGGTGAGTTCAAGGGTGATATCGACGGCCCGGCCGGCGCCTTTACCCTCAACAGCCCGTTCAAGGGTGACCTGGGCCAGATCAGCCTGCCGCAGCTGGCGCTGGTCGCCGGGCAAGGCAAGGCGGCCGGCAGTGTCAGCGTGAAGTTCGCCGACGGCGTGGCCTGGGATGCGGCGCTGGACCTTTCGGCGTTGAATCCGGCGTACTGGGTCGCCGAGCTGCCCGGCACGCTGGCCGGCCCATTGCGCAGCAAAGGCGAGCTGAAGAACGAGCAGTTGCGCCTGGATGCCGACCTCGACCTCAAGGGGCGGCTGCGCGGGCAACCGGCGGTGCTTCAGGTCAAGGCCGAGGGCGCGGGTGAAAACTGGACCCTGGGCACCTTGCAGATTCGCCTGGGTGACAACCAGATCGTCGGCAGTGGCAGCCTGCAACAACGCCTTGCCGGGCAGATCAACCTGAACCTGCCACGCCTGGGCCAGCTTTGGCCGCAGTTGCGCGGGCAGGTCAAGGGGCAGCTTGACGTTGCCGGTACGCTGAAGGCGCCGCAAGGCAACCTCAGCGTGCAAGGCCAGCAGTTGGCGCAAGGGGAGAATCGCCTGCAACAGCTGAACCTGGACGCCAAGCTCGACAGCGCCCAGCGTGCGCTGATCACCCTGAAGGCCAGCGGTATCCGTGCCGGCGACAGCAACCTCGGCACGCTGGACATCAAGGGCCAGGGCGATATCCGCCAGCAACAGCTGCAACTGGCCTTGGCCGGACCACAGCTCAAGCTCGACCTGGGGTTGGATGGCCTGTTCGACAAAGGCAACTGGCGCGGGCGCCTGGCCAGTGGCGAGATCCAGGCCGGCGGCCAGGACTGGCGGCTCGAGGGCCCGGCCAAGCTGCAACGCCTGGCCAACGGGCAGATCGATTTTGGCGCGCATTGCTGGCGCTCCGGCCAGGCCAGCCTGTGCGGTGAAGACCAACGCCTGGCGCCGGAGCCGCGCCTGCGCTATCACCTCAAGCAGTTCCCGCTGCAAAGCCTGGCGCAATGGTTGCCCAAGGACTTCGCCTGGCAGGGGCTGCTCAATGCCGACATCAACCTCGACCTGCCCGCCAGTGGCCCCAAGGGCACTGTGCGGGTGGATGCCAGCGGCGGTACGTTGCGGGTGCGCGACAAGGACCAGTGGCTGGACTTCCCCTACCAGGCCCTGCGCATTGAAAGCACCCTGGCGCCACGCCGGGTGGACACGCAGATGGAGTTCCGGGGCGGCAAGCTGGGTGATCTGACGCTCTCGGCGCGCATTGACCCGATTGCGAAGAACAAGCCCCTTAGCGGTGATTTCAACCTCAGTGGCCTGGACCTGTCGGTAGCCCGGCCGTTCATGCCGATGGTCGAGCGCCTGGCGGGCCAGCTCAACGGCAGCGGGCGGATTTCCGGGACCTTGCTGGCGCCGCTGGTCAACGGCAGCCTGGCTTTGTCCCACGGGGAGGTGGCGGGCGCCGAACTGCCGGTCAACCTCAAGGACCTCAGCGTGAAGGCGTTGATTGCGGGTGAGCAAGTGCAGCTCAACGGCGACTGGAAAAGCGGCGATGCCGGCCAAGGCCAGCTCAATGGCCAGATTGGCTGGGGCCAGGCCCTGGCTGTCGAGCTGCACCTGCAAGGGCAGCGGTTGCCGGTGCATGTTGAACCCTATGCCGACCTGGAAATGGCCCCGGACCTCAAGATCAGCCTGCAAGGCGAGCGCCTGGCGGTGACCGGCAAGGTGCTGGTGCCCAAGGGCAAGATCACGGTGCGCGAGTTGCCGCCGTCCACGGTCAAGGTGTCGGACGACACGGTGATCATTGGCCACCAGACGGAGGAGGGGAAAACCCCGATGGCGGTGGTCATGGACATCGATGTCGAAGTTGGCCAGGAAAAGCTGTCGTTCAAGGGCTTTGGCTTGACGGCCAACCTGCTTGGGCATGTGCACATTGGCGACAACCTCGATACCCGGGGCGAATTGAGCCTGTCTGATGGCCGCTACCGTGCCTATGGCCAGCGCCTGACCATTCGCCGGGCGCGGTTGCTGTTTGCCGGGCCTATCGACCAGCCTTACCTGGATATCGAGGCGATCCGCGTCACTGACGATGTCACGGCGGGGATCCGCCTGAGTGGCAGTGCCGAGCAGCCGACCACGCAGGTGTTCTCGGAGCCGGCGATGAGCCAGGAACAGGCGTTGTCCTACCTGGTATTGGGGCGGCCGTTGAGCACCACGGGCGAGGACAACAACATGCTCGCCCAGGCGGCGCTTGGGTTGGGCCTGGCGGGCAGTGCCGGGGTGACCAGCGGGTTGGCGTCAAGCCTGGGCATCGAGGACTTCCAGCTGGATACCCAGGGCAGCGGCAACACCACCAGTGTGGTCGCCAGCGGCAACCTGACCGAGCGTCTGAGCCTGCGTTATGGCGTGGGTGTGTTCGAGCCGGCGAGTACCATTGCCTTGCGTTACAAGTTGAGCAAGAAGGTCTATGTGGAGGCGGCCAGCGGTATCGCCAGCTCGCTGGACATCTTCTACAAGCGGGACTTCTGATGTAGCCGCTGCCGCCAGGCTGCGCTCGCCTGCATCGCAGGCGCGGCCTTTGGGAGCCCTGGCGGACTCCAGCGCAGCCTGACGGCAGCGGCTACAACGCCAGTGTTCAGCGCACCGTTGCCGCCTCGATGAATTCATTGCTCGGCGGCCCATCGGTTGCCTCGCTCTGGCGGATCGGGCTGATCAGGTTGGTGTACTCCTCAATCAACCGGTTCAGCGCCTCTGGCGGTTCACACGCCTGGAACTGCAAGCGGATCTGCACTTCATCCGGATCACGCGTGTCCCCCTGGCGCTTGTTCGCGCCCACCTTGACGAAGAACCGTTCGTGGCTCAACTCACCATTGTCCAACGCATGGCGAAAGGACGCCTGCTCGGAGTTCTGGATCTTCACCGACAAATCCACCTGCATCCGCTCCAGGGCCAGGCCGCGCGGCGACACCAGGGCAATCAACGGCACCCGCATGGTATGCCGATCATCCATCGCCACCTCGACCATCTTGGCCTTCATCGGTGTGCCCAAGGCATCGGGGTCATAGTCGAAGAACTGGTCGAAGAGCTTGATGTACTGCTGCGCAATCAGGCTCGTGGTCGCGGCAGCGGCTTCCTGCAAGCCACGGGTGATATCGCACAGATCGCTCGAGGCAATCGGCTCTTTAGCGGGCGGGCGCTGTTCCAATGCACGGTACTCCTCATGCTGGCGGCAAAAAGCCCCACCCGTAAGGGCGGGGCAACACGCTGGGGGTCAAGGGGCGGGGGGATCAGGCCTTGCTGTCTTGCGCGCCGGCATCCGGCATCGGCAGGGCATTGTCAGTTGGCAAGGCTTCAAGGTTTTCCGGCTTGGCGTTCGGCATCACCACCGGCTTGGTGGCCGCGTCGGTGAGGAAGTCGATCACCCGCATCAAGGCTTCTGGCGGGTCCTGGCGGCGCACCTTGGTATTGAAGGCGTAGCGTGCGCGGGTATCGCTCTTGCGGGTTTGCGCCGATTTGCTGGCCACCTGGCCCTTGACGTTGACCTTCAGCGGCCCCCAGCCCAGCGAGGCGCCAAACGAGCCACTGGCCTCGTTCGAACTGCTGTCTTCAGCCTGCTGGCTGATGGTCAGCTCAAACTCGATGTTGCCTTCCTCGATGGTGATGTTCGGGTGGGCGATCGCTGCCAGCAGCGGGATCTGCATCTTCTTCGAGACGGTACCCTTGTATACCCCCTGCTCATCGGTGATGGTCTCGTCGTAGTCGAATTGGATGGCGACCGCCTTGCCATCCTGGATGCAGACACCCATGAGGAAGTCGGCGTAGGCCTTGCTGGCCCCGACCTGGGCTTGGATCATGGCCTGCAACGGACCGGAGATCATCCGGTCCAGGGGCAGGGCGTTGATGACGGAGCCGATCAGGCCGCTGTCGATATCAGGCATGTGAGTTTCCTTCTCTAGGGGTGCGCGTCATGCGCGGAATGTGTGGCAGGTTCGCTCAGCGAGAGAGCGCTTCCTGACGACGGATGTTGCCGATCTGGCGCAGGCTCAGCCCGTACTTGTCCGCCAGTACGCTACGCGACTGGCCAAGCGAGCTTTCCTGCTGGATCTGCTGGTTGCGCAGCTGGCGGTTGAAGTGGTCGGCCTTGGGGATTTCCAGGGCCATCCCGGCGTAGCGTTTGATCAGGGCATCGAGTGCCTCAGCCGGCAGGATCTCGGCCAGGCTGGTGCGTTCGCGATGCTTGGGAATGTATTTCGGGCGCCCGCCATAGATGCTGGTCAGCCGGTAGGCATGTTCAAGGCCGATGCAGTCAATCAGCATCTGCAGCGATTGCGGGAGTTGGTCGATGTCGATTCGGTTCAGGTCGCAGAGTTCCATGATGACTTCCTTGTAGAAGGTATGAGCAAAGAGGATCACTGGGGTGCTGGGGACTGATTCTGGTTGACCGGCGCCTGGGTTCGCTAGGGTGCAAGTGGGTCAGCAGCGGTAGCCATCGCGCCCAGTATTCGTAGGATCGGCAGACCTGCCGAGTAGGTAATGGCGCGGCGGATCACGGGCGGGCCTTGTTCTGCCTGTGTGCGCTCGTTTGCGAATGTGACATGGGTGGGCAACCCGCGCGGTTCAGCACGGCCAGGTGCGCAACAGGCTTACCTGGCTCATGTGCGCCTGCGGATTGGCCGGCAGGCTGGGCGGCAGGTTGCGCCAGTCGACGCGCAGGCAAATCGCGCTCAGCGCGGCCTGGCCCTGCTGGCCCACCACCTGCGGGTGGAAGTCCTTGCGGTACACGGCCAGCGTGGCAGGCTCGGGGGCCACCGAGTCGGCGGTATCCAGGGTGCTTTTCACCAGGCTGGGGATCTGCTGTTGGGAGAGGGTGAAGTGCGCGCCGTCACCGTTGGCGAAATGCCCGGCGGCGCGGGTACGTTGCCACAGCTGCTGCCACTGGCTGGCACTGGCGGTGTCGGCCAGCACGTTGCCCAGTTGCTGCAGGATCGCTTCACTGTGCTGGGTGGTGTCGAAGGCGTGGCTGGTGAGGGCGGTGGTCAGCGCGAGGCTGCCGAGTAGAAGTGTCGAACGCATGGGAGTGGACTCGTCGGTCTGGGCATTTGCCCGGGAGCCCCATGCTTTCAAGAAGTGCTGACGGAAAATACCGGGAAAGCATGCTCCCGCAGTGCATCACGCGGTATGATGGCCGCCGGCCGATTCCGGGCCTTCATCATCTGTGCTGCAAGGATTTTTCCATGACTCAAGGTCAACGCCTGAAATACTCGATCCTGATTTCCCTGGTGGTGCTAGGCGCCATGTTGGGGCTTTCCTACCTGCAAAAACAGGGTGTGATCAGCGAACAGGTGTTCCAATACGTCGCCATCGGCATTGCCGTGGTGGTGGTTGTCGTCAACGGCATCATGCGCCGCAAAGTCAAGTTCTGAGGGTAGACAACCCGGTTGGGGCGGCCGGCCTGTGCCGGCCGTCGCTCAGCGCGAATAGCCGTGTTCGAGCAGTGCCCTGGCCTCGGGGTTGAGGCTGTAGCATTTGTCGATACCCATGCTGATCACGCCTTCTGCGCACAAACGCTTGAGCACTTCGCGCACGCTGAGGAACGACAGCGGGATATCCAGCTGTTCCAGCTGGGTGTGAATGCCGCGAACGCCGATACTGCGGCCATTGCGATCAGCCAGGTGCAAGGCATCGATGACCTTGAGGCGGATCAGGCTGGTACGCAGCCCGAATGCCCTGAGCAGCTCGCGGATATGTTCGTTGCCAGCGCGTTCTTCGCTCTCCGGCACGTCGACCTTGCCCTGCAACGGGGCATTGACCTTGCGTTTGAAACGTAGCGCAATGGCCGGTTGTTGCTGGTTCTGCATGTGAAAACTCCCTTTTCCAGAGCCTGTCCAGTTTGCGTATTCGATTGCCGTTCACATCTAATAAGACGAACGAGATCGCAAAATCTGCAGCCCCTGAAGAAAAAAATGTTGTTGCTCTCCCAAAAAGACGAACGGGCGACGCAAAACACGTAAATTTTTCATCCGGGCTTCGTTATTTCAGGATGACTATCCATCCTGATCCTGCAGGAGTTCGCGTGATCCTTGACCGTCCGCTTCCAACACTGTGCCTGGCTGCCCTGCTGGTCGGCCTTAGCCTGAGTGCCCAGGCACGCGTTGCCCCGCCTGGCGATGCCATCGCCGAGATTCGCCGTACCAGCTACGGCGTCCCGCATATCCTGGCCAAGGATGAACGCGGCCTGGGCTATGGCATCGGCTATGCCTACGCACAGGACAACCTGTGCCTGCTGGGCAATGAAGTGGTCACGGTCAACGCGGAGCGCTCGCGTTATTTCGGGCCTCAGCAGAAGACCTTCGAGCAGCGCGAAAACCTCACCAGCGACCTGTTCTTCAGTTGGCTGAACACCCCGACGGCGGTGTTCGGTTTCTGGCAGGCGCAACCGCAGCCGATTCGCGCGCTGCTGGAAGGTTACGCCCAGGGTTACAACCGGGCATTGAGCGAGCGCCGTGCCCAGGGCCTGCCAGGCGAGTGCCAGCAGGCCGAGTGGTTGCGGCCGATCACGGCACTGGACCTGGTCAAGCTGACCCGGCGCCTGCTGGTCGAAGGCGGAGTCGGCCAGTTTGCCGAAGCGCTGGTGGCTGCGGCGCCGCCCAAGGCCACCGCTGCCTTGAACTCTGAGGCCTTCACCCAGGCCCAGGCGCGCCGTGAGCAGTTTGCCTTGGAACGTGGCAGCAACGCGGTGGCGGTCGGCCATGAGCGCTCCTTCAATGGGCGCGGCATGCTGCTGGCCAACCCGCATTTTCCGTGGGCCGGCGGCATGCGCTTCTACCAGATGCAACTGACCGTGCCAGGCAAGCTGGAGGTCATGGGCGCTGCGTTGCCAGGCCTGCCGCTGATCAATATCGGTTTCAACAAGCACCTGGCCTGGACCCATACGGTCGACACCTCCAAGCATTTCACGGTGTTCCGCCTGCAGCTCGACCCGAAAGACCCGACCCGCTACATGCTGGATGGCAAGTCGTTGCCGCTCACCCGCCAGCACCTGGCGGTGACGGTCAAGGGTGAGGATGGCAAGTTGCAACAGGTCAGCCGTGACGTCTACAGCTCAAGCTTCGGCCCGGTGGTGGTGTGGCCGGGCAAGCTCGACTGGACCCCTGGCGTGGCCTTCAGCCTGCGCGATGCCAACCTGGAAAACACCCGGGTGCTGCAGCAGTGGTACAGCATGAACCAGGCCGACAGCCTCAAGGCCTTGCAACACTCGGTGCAGCAATTGCAGGGTATCCCGTGGGTCAACACCCTGGCGGTGGATGCCAAGGGCAACACGTTGTACCTGAACCAGTCGGTGGTGCCGTATGTCGACAAGGCGCTGCTGGCGCAGTGCAGCGACCCGGCGGCGGGGCAGGAGGTCATCGTCCTCGACGGCTCGCGCAGCGCCTGCAACTGGAAGGTTGATCCGCGTGCCGCGCAGCCGGGCATCTTCCCGGCGCAGATGCAGCCCACGCTGGAGCGTGCGGACTTCGTCCAGCACTCAAACGACTCGGCCTGGATGGTCAACCCGGCGCAGCCCTTGCAGGGCTTCTCGCCGCTGATCAGCCGTGACGACCAACCCCTGGGGCCGCGCAGCCGCTTTGCCTTGCAGCGCCTGGCGAGCCTGGAGAAGGCCGGCAAGATCGGCACAGCCGACCTGCAGAACATGGTGATGGACGATCAGGTGTACCTGGCCGAGCTGGTCCTGCCAGACCTGCTGCAATGGTGCGCCGGGGTTGCCGATGACCCGCAGCTCAAGGCAGTGTGCTCCAGCCTCAAGACCTGGGATGGCCAGGCGAACCTGGACAGTGGTATCGGCCTGGTGCACTTCCAGAACATCGTCCGGGCGTTGAGCCAGAAGGGTGGTTTCTGGCGCGTGGCCTTCGACCCGGCCGACCCGCAGCACACCCCGCGAGGCCTGGCGATTGAGCAGCCGGCCGTAGCAGCGCAATTGCGCGAAGCGGTACTGGCTTCGGCGAAGCGGGTGGCGGATGCCGGGCTGGGCGACAATACCCGCTGGGGGCAGATCCAGCAGGCCAGCGATGGCACGCCGATCCATGGCGGGCCGGCGGAGTTGGGCGTGTACAACGCCATTCAGAGTGTCGAGATTGCGCCGGGCAAGCGCCTGGTGGTGAGTGGCACCAGCTACCTGCAATTGGTCACCTTTGATGAGCACGGGCCGCAGGCCGTGGGCTTGCTGGCGTTCTCGCAGTCGAGCGAGAAGGGTTCGCTGCATGGCAGCGACCAGACCAAGGCGTTTTCGGCCAAGCACTGGCAGCGCATTCCGTTCACCGAGGCACAGATCAAGGCTGACCCGCAGTACCGGGTGCAGGTGATTCGTGAGGTGGATGGGGCGAAGGTGGCGCTCAGCAAGCCTTGACCTTGAGGGCCCCATCGCGGGACTAGCCCGCTCCCACAAGTGTTATCTGGATCTGTAGGGCCTGTGGGAGCGGGCTGGTCCCGCGATGAGGCCAGCACTGCCCCTACAGATTCAAATCCCGCAGCAGCAACCCATACTCCAGCTCCACCTGCTCCGGAATCGGCAGGTACACCACATGCCCATCCCCCGGTGCGACCTCGATCGGGTTGCCCTGACGATCACGCAACTGGTGCAGGTCGAAGTGGTAGTTGCCACGCGGCGTCATCAATTCCAGATGGTCGTCCAGGGCAAAGCGGTTCTTCACCCGCACTTCGGCCAGGCCGCCAACCCGTTCCCCGGTCAACTCGCCGACAAACTGCTGGCGCTCCGACACCGAGCTGCCGCGCTCATAGTTCTGATACTCATCGTGCACATGCCGACGCAGGAAGCCCTCGGTGTAGCCACGCTGGGCCAATGACTCCAGGTTGAGCATCAGCGAACGGTCGAACTCGCGGCCCTCGGCCGCATCATCGATGGCTTGCCGGTAGGTTTGCGTCGTGCGCGCGCAGTAGAAGTGCGACTTGGTCCGCCCCTCGATCTTCAGCGAATGCACGCCCATGCGCGCCAGGCGCTCGACATGCTGCACGGCACGCAGGTCCTTGGCGTTCATGATGTAGGTGCCATGCTCGTCCTCGAACACTGGCATGTCTTCGCCAGGGCGTTGGCTTTCCTGCAGCACGAACACCTGCTCGGTTGGCGCGCCAACCCCCAACGTCGGTTCAACATGGCGAACGATATCGCCAGTCTCGTTCTCCGTGGCCGGCGTGGCGCTGTACTGCCAGCGGCAGGCATTGGTGCAACTGCCCTGGTTGGCATCGCGGCGGTTCAGGTAGCCCGACAGCAGGCAGCGTCCGGAATAGGCCATGCACAAGGCGCCATGCACGAACACCTCCAGCTCCATGCCCGGCACCTGCTGGCGGATTTCCTCGATCTCCTCCAGCGACAGCTCGCGGGACAGGATCACCCGGCTCAGCCCCATCTGCTGCCAGAACGCCACGCTCGCCCAGTTCACCGTATTGGCCTGCACCGAGAGGTGGATCGGCATCTGCGGGAAGTGCTCGCGCACCAGCATGATCAGCCCCGGGTCGGACATGATCAGCGCATCCGGGGCCATCTCGATCACCGGCGCCAGGTCCTTGAGGAAGGTCTTGAGCTTGGCGTTGTGCGGGGCGATGTTCACCACCACGTAGAAGCGCTTGCCCTGGGCCTGCGCCTCGCGGATGCCGAGGGCAAGGTTGGCGTGGTCGAACTCGTTGTTGCGTACCCGCAGGCTGTAGCGCGGCTGCCCGGCATACACGGCATCGGCGCCGTAGGCAAAGGCGTAGCGCATGTTCTTCAGGGTGCCGGCCGGGGCGAGCAGTTCGGGGCGATGCAACTGGGTCATGGTAGGGTCGCGCAAAAGGCGAGGATGCTAACGCTGTGGCCATCTGCGTTTATTGATCTGGAGCAAGGGCACTTTCTGTAATGCGCGGCGCACTAACGTTCAGAGCACAAAGGAGTGGACATGAACGAAACGGCCCTGCAACACAAAGCCCTGCTGGTATTACTGGTGCTGGTGACCCTTGCCTTCATCTGGATCCTGTTGCCGTACTACGGTGCAGTGTTCTGGGCGGTGATCCTCGGCATCGTCTTCGCGCCGCTGCAACGACGCCTGTTGTTGCGCCTGGGCTGGCGCCGCAACCTGGCGGCCGGGATGACGCTGCTGATCTGCCTGTTGATCGCCATCTTGCCGGTGATCGTCATCAGCACCCTGCTGGTGCAGGAAGGGGCCACGCTGTACAAGCGCATCGAAAGCGGCCAGCTGGATATCGCCGGCTACATCGAACACTTCAAGGACCTGCTGCCCGCGTTTGCCCAGAATGGCCTTGAGCGCATGGGCATGGGCGACCTGGAAGGGCTGCGCGACAATATCGCCAAGGGCGCGATGCAAGGCAGCCAGTTCTTCGCCGGGCAGGCATTCAGTTTCGGCCAGGGCACCTTCGAGTTTGTGGTGAGCTTCGGCATCATGCTGTACCTGTTGTTCTTCTTCCTGCGCGACGGCGCGGAACTGGTGCGCAAGATCCGTGCGGCGGTGCCGTTGGCCGAGCAGCAAAAGCGCCGGCTGCAACTGAAGTTCAACCGCGTGGTGCGTGCCACGGTGAAAGGCAACCTGCTGGTGGCCGTGACCCAGGGCGCGCTGGGCGGGATCATCTTCTGGTTCCTCGACATCCCCAGCGTGCTGGTCTGGGCCGTGGCAATGGCGTTCCTGTCGCTGTTGCCGGCGGTGGGCGCGGGGATCGTCTGGGGGCCGGTGGCGGCGTATTTCCTGCTTAACGGGATGATCTGGCAGGGGGCGGTGCTGACGGCGTTCGGGGTGCTGGTGATCGGCATGGTCGACAACGTCCTGCGGCCGATCCTGGTGGGCAAGGACACGCGCATGCCCGATTACCTGATCCTGATTTCCACCCTCGGCGGCTTGGCGGTGTTCGGCCTCAACGGCTTCGTGATCGGGCCGTTGATTGCCGCCTTGTTCATGTCCAGTTGGGGCATTTTCGTCGCCGGCAAACCGCAGGTGCAGTTGCCGTGACGGTTACTGCCAGCGGTAGGCCACGCCGACATAGGCAGCGAAGCCTTCACCCGGCGTCAGGCGTGCAGCATCCGCCCCCTTGTCGTCATAACCCGGGGTGACCGTCGCGGCGTAGCGCTCGTTGGTCAGGTTGCGCAGGTCGAGCCAGGTCTGCCAGTCCTGCTTGGGCGAGGCGTAGCCGAAAGTTGCACCGAGCACTGCATACGGGTCGGTCGGGTAGGAGTTGGCGTAGTCCACCTGCACCTTGGAGGCCATCTGGGTGTTGAGCCCGGCGTAGAAGCCTGTCGGGTGGTCGAAACGCAGCTCGGCCTGGTAGTAGTGCATCGGGATGCCCGGTAGGCGGTTGTCGCCGAACCTCTCATCGTCGCGGTAGTGGAAGTCGCTGAAGGTGTAGGCCTGACGCAGCGAGACCTTGCCAATGGCGGCACGTTCCCAGAGCAGGCTGTCGAGGCCGGCTTCGATGCCTTGGTGGAGGGTCGGGCTGGCATTCGCTTCGCCGACAATCGAGGCGCTGGTTGAGGTGGCGGCCTGGGTTTCCACAGTCAGCAGTTCATGCCGCACCGCAGAGTAATACCAGGCAAGGTCCCAGCGGCCCCAGTCGGCGTCACCGCGAGCACCCAGCTCCAAGGTGGTGGCGGTCTGGTTTTGCAGTTCGATCGGCTGGATCTGCCGGCCGGCAATGGCCGGTGAACTCCAGATCAACGCCCATGGATGTGGCGGCTCGACCGAACGACTGAGGTTGCCGTAGACCTGCAAATGCGGATTGATGTCGTAGCGCAGGCCCAGGCGCGGCGCGTAGTCCCAGTCATGCTGGCTGACCTTGCCACCGTCAAGCGGATAGCTCACATCGCTTTCGCGGCGGGTGTAGATCATCGCCAGGCCGCTGGTCAGCCACAGGTCCGGGATCAGCTCCAGCTCGTTGCCCACGTGCAGCACGGTGTCGGAGCCTTGATAGCTGAAGTCACGGGTACGGGTGCCGACGGGGATGGCCGGGTTGCTCTGCACCCGCACGAACTCCGAGGCGCCATCATTGGGCAGGTGCTTGGTGGTGCGCCAGCCAATCGTGGTCTTGCTCTCGTGGCCGAACAGGTTGTCGCGGCGCAGGTAGTTCAGCGTGCCACTGACATCGCTGTAGGCGACTTTCAGGCGGTTCGGGCCTTCACGCAGGTCCATCGGGTAGTCGTGATAGACCAGCCCGGCTTCAAGGCGCGAATCGTCCTCCAGGTAGAACGTGGTCTTGTTCGCCAGCCAGGTACTGCCCGGTTGTGGGCGGCTGGCGTCGCGGGCCAGGTAGACCGGGTTGGCCGCACGCGGATCATGCTTGATCTGCTGCTGGGTTACGCGGCCGGCCAGGTCATTTTCGGTTTCCCGGTAGCGCAGGTAGAAGCGGGTTTCCAGGTTCGGGTTGAAGCGGTAGCCGACGTTGGCGGCGATGCCTTTGCCACTGCCGCTGCTGTGCTCCTGGTAGCCGTCGTACTGCGAATCGGTCAGGGCCACGTAGTAGTCGAGGTCGCCCAGCACCTGGCCGGAGCTGACATGGCGTTTCATGTAGCCGCGGCTGCCCGCTTCATAGCGCAGCTCCAGCGGCGCCGCGTCATAGCCGGTATGGGTGACATAGTTGATCGCGCCGCCCAGGGCCAGTGCGCCCCGATCAAAACCATTGGCACCGCGTAACACTTCGGCACGGCTCAGCCACAGGGGTTCGAACAGCTCATAGGGCGTACCCCCAGGGCCGGTCAGCGGCAGGCCGTCGAACAGCGTGTAGACCCCGGAGCCATGGCTGCCGGGCGCGCGGTTGATACCCGATCCGCGAATCGACAGCTTGACCCCATCATTGCCCGCCGATTGCGCAAACACCCCAGGTTGGTAGGCCAGCACGTCCTGGTTGCTGGCGACGCGGCCCTGGCCCACGCGCTGCATGTCGACCAGGTTGGTTGCCCCGGACACTTGTTGCAGGCGTTCGCGGGCGGCGGCCAACTCGCTCTGCTGCTGGGCGTCGATCACCACCTGGTCCAATTCGACGGGCGTGGCGGCGTGGGTCTGGGTACTGGCGAGGAACAGGCCGAGCAGGCCAAGGGAAGAAGGGCGGGGCAAAGGGGGGCGCATCGTACAACTCCAACGGCTGCGACTGGCGGACATGAACCATCAGACGCACGAAGTCGGCGTCGGAGCACGCCTGTCGTTGCCCAGGAGGGTGCAGGTTTTTGTTACCTGCTTTTGTAGCCGCGTTCTCTACAAGTGCCGTCGCTGGCCCGCTTGCCACTGCGCTTCGTATGGTTTGTGCATTCCCATTCACGTAGTGCACACCATGATTGCTTCCAGCCAACTCCCCAAGCGAAACCCCGCGAGCGGCCCGATCGAGCGTACCGCCACGATTCACCTGACGCCCCGTGAAGAGCAGGTCCTGTACTACTGCGCCCTGGCCAAGACCTCCTGGGAGATCGGCACGATTCTCGGCTGCAAAGCCTCCACGGTGAACTACCACATCGGCAACATCCTCAGGAAATTTGCCGTCTGTTCACGGGTCGCCGCCGTCATCAAGGCGCTGCGCTACGGCCTGTTGAAGCTCCAGTAGCGCCACAGCACCCTTTACTGAAAAGGAAATCCCCATGCACAGCAGAAAATGCAGCCACTGGTTGGCCAGCCATGATCCGTTTTGGCCGCGTATCCATCTTGGCGCGCTGCGCGAGCAGCTCGAGCTGCCTGCGCAGGTCAGCGATGCCCGCCTTGAAGTTGCCGCGCTTGGCGCGGTGCGCCATGTCGGGCAACTGTTTGCACACTGGCGCAAGGACCTGCGCGCGTTGGGCTATCGGCGTCTGGACGATGTGTCCGCCAGTGGCGGTCAGTCGCGCTTGACCGGCAGCTACCTGCGCGCCGTACGGGTACGCACACGCCAGGCATTGCATAGCGGCCTGCATATCGTGGAGTGTCGGTCAGGGGCGCGCGGCGATGAGTGAGCCAACCAGCGCCAGCCTTTCCAGCCTGTTTGTCGGCTTGGGCCTGGCCTCGTTCATGCCGCCGGTCGATGGCAATGCGCTGTTCGGTGCAGTGCTCGGAGCCTGGCTGGTGGCCAGTACCCGGAGCATGCTCAAGGCCTGGCAACGCCTGGGTTCGTTGTTCCTGTCGGCGGGGGTGGGCTATCTGTTCTCGCCGCTGGTGCTGTCGATGGCGCCGTTTCTCGACCGGGGGGTGGCCGCATTTGTCGCCGCCGTGGTGGTGATCCCGATCAGCATCAAGGTGATGATCTGGGTCGACAGCACGGACCTGCGCGATATCGTGCGGCGATTGCGCGGTGGCAATTGAACGCCGCGGTGCTCAGGCCTTGGCGTGCAACTGCTGGTTCAGGGCCTGCACCTGTTGTTCCAGTTCGCGCAGGCGGTGTTTTTCCTGCACCGCCAGGGTAATGGCCTGCAGGTCGAGTGGGTGCAGGGTGCGCAGTTGCTCAAGCAACTGCACTTCGCTGACACACGCCTGGGCCGGCTGGCCACGCAACTGAGGGCCTTCACCCAGCAATAGCCAGTCGAGTGAGAGCCCGTGGCGTAGCGCCAGTTCTATGCAAATCGAGTAAGGCACGCTGTCTCGTACCTTCCAGCTGCTCAAGGTTTGGGGGCTTACGCCCAATGCACTGGAAAGCCCGGAATCGGTACTGGAGGCAGTCACGATCTTCATGCGGGTCAGCACCGCAGCAAACCCACTCGCACTCATTTTGCGTATCCCTGTCGGATATTTACTTGGCGTCTTGTAAAAGTATATTCAAATTGAGTAAATAAGCTCAGTAACATTGACTGCTACCCGGAAGGAGATGGTCCTAATGATGAGAAAATCCAAACAAAAAAGGAAAAAATCCTTCAGTTGTTTTCCCTTCATCCTACAGGTGAATAACGATTCAACAACTTGTAATTACGTAGATGGTTTGCTGTTCGGGAAGTGCAGGGGGCGTATGTGAGTACTTACAAACTGGTTTGCCCGCACTGTAAAAGCCGTATGCGCATCCGTACCAGCGAAGGCCGCCATATCTTCCTGCGTGTGGCGTACCTGCAGTGCACCACCGAAGCCTGCGGCTGGGCGGTACGTGCCGAATTCGAGATGACCCATGAACTGTCGCCGAGCGGGATGCCCGACCCGGAAGTGTTCTTGCCGCGTGCGGGTTCAGACCTGCGCCAGGCGGCGTTGAAACCGCAGGAGCAGAAACCGGTGCCTGCCGAGCAGCTTAGCTGCTGAGCCCAGCCGTTTCCCGCCCATAAAAAAACACCCCGCCGAAGCGGGGTGTTGTTTGTTGCAGCAGCAATCAGCCGAGCAACTGCAGGCCTGCATGTTGCACCAGGTCCAGCAATGGTTGCGGGTACACGCCGAGCACGAAGGCCAGGATCGCGATGGCCAGCAGCATGACGCCGCCGGTGCGCTGTTCCCAGTTCAACGGGGCATCGTGACGGCGCAGGTTCGGCTCCATCAGGTACAGGGTGACCATCACGCGCAGGTAGTAGAACACGCCGATGGCGCTACCAATTACCAGGGCACCGACCAGCCACCACAGCTGCGACTCGACGCCGGTCGCGATGATGTAGAACTTGCCGATGAAGCCTGCGGTCAGCGGAATGCCGGCCAGCGACAGCATCATCACGGTCAGTACTGCGGTCAGGTACGGACGGCGCCAGAACAGGCCGCGGTACTCGTACAGTGCATCTGCGTCACGGCCGTTGTACGGCGAGGACATCAGGGTGATCACGCCGAATGCGCCAAGGCTGGTGATCACGTAGGTGACCAGGTACACGCCGATGGCTTCCACGGCCATGCCTTTGCTCGCCACCAGGGCGATCAGCAGGTAACCGAAGTGGGCGATCGAGGAGTAACCCAGCAGACGCTTGAGGTTGCTCTGGGTCAGCGCCAGCAGGTTGCCGATCAGGATCGAGGCCACCGCAATGATCGACAGCACGGTGGTCAGCACGCCGCTGCTGGCAGCGGGGGAGATCATGAACAGGCGAACCACGACCGCGAACACCGCCACCTTGCTGGCAGTGGCCAGGAAGGCGGCGACCGGTGCCGGAGCACCTTCGTAGACGTCCGGGGTCCACAGGTGGAACGGTACCAGCGACAGCTTGAAGGCCAGGCCGACCAGCATCATGCCCAGGCCCAGTTGGGCCATCAGGCTTGGCATGCTGGTGGCCGCCAGTGCCTTGCCGATGCCATCGAAGCTCAGGCTTCCGGCGTCGGCGTAGAGCAGGGCCATACCGAACAGCAGGAACGCCGAACCTGCAGCCGACAGCACCATGTACTTGATGCCGGCTTCCAGCGAGCGCTTGTTGAAGAACGCATAGGCAACCAGGCCATAGACCGGCACCGAGAGCAGCTCCAGGCCGATGAACAGGCCCGCCAGGTGTTGCGCGCACACCAGCACCAGGCCGCCGAGTGCCGACAGCAACAGCAGCAGGTACAGCTCTTCGCGGTTGCCCGGGTAGCCTTTGCCGCCATCACCCAGGTAAGCGTGGGCGAGGGTGACGCAGGCCAGGGTGGCCACCAGGATCAACGCCATGTACAGGCAGGCGAAGTTGTCCACGGTGAGCAGCGGGGTGACCGCCAGCGGTGCGACTTTCAGGGTCGGGATGATCGACAGCAGGGCCAGGTTCAGGCCTATGGTCGACAGCAGGAAGGTTTGCGAATGATTGCGGCGCCAGGCGATGGCCAGCATCACCACGACAATCGTGATACTGGTGATCAGCAGCGGCGCAAGCGCGATAAAGTGTTGAATCGTCAGGTCCATAGCGCTCTTACCGGGCCGAAGCGAGTTGAGTGAAGGCGGAGCCGAGCCACTGCTGCACACCGCTCATGGTGGCGGCGGAAGTGTCCAGGAACGGCTGCGGGAAGACGCCCAGCAGGATCAGCAGGCCAGCCAGGCCCAGTACCATGATCATTTCACGCGAATCCATGCCAGCCAGCACTTCGTCCGACTTCGACGGGCCGAAGTAGGCACGGTGGATCATGATCAGCGAGTACACCGAACCAAATACCAGGCCGGTGGTGGCGATGGCGGTGATCCATGGCGAGCTGACGAAGCTGCCGATCAGGATCAGGAACTCGCCGACAAAGTTGCCGGTACCCGGCAGGCCCAGCGACGCGGCCGCGAAGAACAGGCTGATGGCTGGCAGGTAGGCAATGCGATGCCACAGGCCGCCCATCTGGCGCATGTCACGGGTGTGCAGGCGCTCGTACAGCTGGCCACTGAGGATAAACAGTGCAGCTGCCGACACACCGTGCGCGAGCATCTGGATCACCGCGCCTTGCAGGGCTTGCTGGCTGCCGGAGTAGATCCCGATCAGCACGAAGCCCATGTGCGAAACGCTGGAGAAGGCGATCAGGCGCTTGATGTCGGTTTGCGCGAAGGCCAGGAAGGCACCGTAGAAGATCCCGATCAGACCCAGGGTCATGGCAATCGGGGCGAACTCGGCCGAGGCGTTCGGGAACAGCGGCAGGGCGAAACGCAGCAGGCCATAGGCCGCTGTCTTCAGCAGGATACCGGCCAGGTCGACGGAACCTGCGGTCGGTGCCTGGGCGTGCGCATCCGGCAGCCAGGAGTGGAACGGTACTACCGGCAGCTTGACCGCGAAGGCGATGAAGAAGCCGAGCATCAGCAGGTATTCAGTACCGGCTGGCAGGTCAGCCTTGAGCAGCTGGGTGTAATCGAAGGTGATTACCCCGGTGTTGCCGTAGTTGACCAGTACCAGGCCGAGGATGGCCACCAGCATGATCAGGCCGCTGGCCTGGGTGAAGATGAAGAACTTGGTCGCTGCGTAGATCCGGGTCTTCTTGCCGTCCGAGGAGCTGTGACCCCAGAGCGCGATGAGGAAATACATCGGCACCAGCATCATTTCCCAGAAGAAGAAGAACAGGAACAGGTCCAGGGCCAGGAACACACCGACCACGCCGCCCAGAATCCACATCAGGTTGAGGTGGAAGAAGCCGACGTGGCGCTGGATCTCTTTCCAGGAACACAGGACCGACAGCACACCGAGCAGGCCGGTGAGCAGGATCATCAGCAGCGACAGGCCGTCGAGGGCCAGGTGCAGGCTGATGCCGAAGCGCTCGATCCAGAGCACTTTGAACTCATAGGCCCACTGCGGGGCAGCACCTGGAGCAGGGGCCAGGGTGTAGTCCCCGTTGGCCCACAGCCAGAGGCCGATACCAAGCAGCAGGGACATGGTCAGCAGCGCAATCCAGCGCGGCAGGGTGGCGCCGAAGCGCTCACCCAGCCAGCACAGCAGGCCGCCGATGAAGGGGATCAGGATCAGCCAAGGCAAAATCATGACGGGCTCAATTCCTTTCGCAAAGTCGCAAGATTCATATCAGACCGCAGCCATCAGAACGGCGCCAAGTACAAGCACGGCACCAACGGCGATCGAGGCGGTGTACCAGCGCAGCTGACCGGTTTCGGTTTTGCTCATGGCGGCATGACCGCCTTTTGCCATACGCGGAATCAGGCCAATGCCCTGATCAAGCGGATCCCTGCGCAGGGCGTGGCTGATCAGCAGGTAAGGTTTGACGAACAGCTTGTCGTAGATCCAGTCGAAGCCCCAGGCGGCGAACCACCAGGCCGAAAGGACGCGGCCGATGCTGCTGTTGGCGATCGCGGTAGCCAGGGTACGTTTACCCAGGAACAGCAGCGCAGCCAGCAGGATACCGGCGATGGCGATGGCACCCGAGGCGATCTCCAGGCTGTGCTTGGCTTCGCCACCGGCATGCCCGGCGCTCTGCGGCAGTACACCGGCCAGCGGCGGATGAATCCACGCACCGATGAAGGTCGACAGCACGATCAGCACACCCAGCGGCAGCCAGTGGGAGATCCCGTGGCCGGCGTGGGCTTCGGTCTTCGCTTCGCCGTGGAAGGCGATGAAGATCAGGCGGAAGGTGTACAGCGAGGTCATGAAGGCACCGACCAGGCCGGCGTACAGCAGACCGTTGTTGCCGCTGGCGAAGGCTTCCCAGAGGATCTCGTCCTTGGAGTAGAAGCCGGCGGTCAGCAGCGGCAGGGCAGCCAGGGCGGCACCACCGACGATGAAGCTGGTGTAGGCCAGTGGCAGCTTCTTCCACAGCCCGCCCATCTTGAAGATGTTCTGCTCGTGGTGGCAGGCAACGATCACCGCACCGGAAGCAAGGAACAGCAGGGCCTTGAAGAAGGCGTGGGTCATCAGGTGGAAGATCGCGCCTTCCCAGGCACCTACGCCCAGGGCCAGGAACATGTAGCCGATCTGGCTCATGGTCGAGTAGGCGAGGATACGCTTGATGTCGGTCTGTACCAGCGCGGCAAAGCCGGCCAGCACCAGGGTCACGCCGCCGACTACACCTACCAGGTGCAGTACGTCAGGGGCCAGGGCGAACAGGCCGTGGGTACGGGCGATCAGGTAGACACCGGCGGTTACCATGGTTGCGGCGTGGATCAGTGCCGAAACCGGGGTAGGGCCGGCCATTGCGTCTGCCAGCCAGGTTTGCAGCGGCAGTTGGGCGGATTTACCGACCGCACCACCGAGCAGCATCAGGGTGGCCAGGACCATCCAGAAGTCGCCGGCCTGGAATTTCTGCGGTGCCAGCACCAGCAGTTCCTGAACGTTCAGGGTGCCCAGTTGCTGGAACAGGATGAACAGGCCGATGGCCATGAACACGTCGCCGACGCGGGTCACGATGAAGGCCTTGAGTGCGGCGTTACCGTTGTTGCGGTTGCTGTAGTAGAAACCGATCAACAGGTACGAGCACAGGCCTACGCCTTCCCAACCGAAGTAGATGAACAGCAGGTTGTCGCCCAGGATCAGGAACAACATGCTGGCAATGAACAGGTTGGTGTAGGCGAAGAAGCGCGAGTAACCGGCTTCACCGCGCATGTACCAGGACGCGAACAGGTGGATCAGGAAGCCGACCCCGACCACCACACCGAGCATGGTGACCGACAGGCCATCCAGGTACAGGGTGAAGTTCGGTGCAAAGCCGTCTACCGACATCCACTGCCACAGCAGCTGGCTGTACGCGCCGCCGGCAGGCGGGGTGACGTTGAACTGCCAGATCACGTAGGCGGCGACGATGGCCGAAAGCCCGATCGAGCCTACGCCGATCAGCGCGGACAGGTTCTCCGAGAACCGTCCACGGGAGAACGACAGCAGCAGGAAGCCGATCAGGGGGAATACGAACGTCAGAAAGAGTAGGTTCATCCGCGCATCTCACTGGCTGCATCGATGTCGAGGGTGTGGAAGCGACGGTACAGCTGCAGCAGGATCGCCAGGCCGATACTGGCCTCGGCGGCTGCCAGGCTGATCACCAGGATGAACATCACTTGTCCATCCGGCTGGCCCCAGCGGCTGCCCGCCACGATGAACGCCAGTGCAGAGGCGTTCATCATGATTTCCAGGCTCATCAACACGAAAAGAATGTTGCGACGCACCATCAGGCCGACTAGGCCGAGGCAGAACAGGATACCGGCGACGGCCAGGCCATGTTCGAGAGGAATAGCAGGCATGTGATTACTCCTTCGCCTCGTTGCGGCCGAGGTGGAAGGCCGTTACCGCTGCGGCGAGCAGCAGCATCGAGGCCAGTTCCACCACCAGCAGGTAAGGACCAAACAGGCTGATACCGACGGCTTTGGCGTCGACCGAGGTGTGGCCGATGCCGGCGCCGCTCTGCGTGCTGAACAGCACGTACAGCAGTTCAGCCAGCAGCAGTGCACCGAGGATCACCGGGCCAAGCCAGATCCCCGGCTTGAGCCAGCCGCGCTCCTGGGCGACCGAAGCCGGCCCCAGGTTGAGCATCATCACCACGAAGACGAACAGCACCATGATGGCGCCAGCGTAGGCGATCACTTCCAGTGCGCCGGCAAACGGCGCGCCGAGGGCGAAGAAGGTCATCGCCACGGCGATCAGCGAAATGATGAGGTAGAGCAGGGCATGCACCGGGTTGGTGTTGGTGATCACCCGAAGGGTGGACACCACGGCGACACCGGATGCGAAATAGAAAGCGAATTCCATCTTTCTTCCTTAAGGGAGCAAGCTCTTCACGTTGATCGGCTCGGCTTCGTTCTGCGCGGCGCCTTTCGGCTTGCCGGCAACGGCCATACCTGCAACACGGTAGAAGTTGTAGTCAGGGTTCTTGCCGGGGCCGGAGATCAGCAGATCTTCTTTCTCGTACACCAGGTCCTGACGTTTGAACTCGGCCATTTCGAAATCCGGGGTGAGCTGGATCGCGGTGGTCGGGCAGGCTTCCTCGCACAGGCCGCAGAAAATGCAGCGTGAGAAGTTGATGCGGAAGAACTCGGGGTACCAGCGGCCGTCGTCGGTCTCGGCTTTCTGCAGCGAGATGCAACCCACCGGGCAGGCCACGGCGCACAGGTTGCAGGCCACGCAGCGCTCTTCGCCGTCGGGGTCGCGGGTCAACACGATACGCCCACGGTAGCGCGGCGGCAGGTAGACCGCCTCTTCCGGGTACTGCAGGGTGTCCCGTTTACGGAACCCGTGGGAGAACACCATTACCAGGCTGCGCAGCTGTGTGCCGGTGCCCTTAACGATGTCGCCAATATATTTGAACATGGGTCAAATCCTCACTGGGCCGCAACAGCTGGCGTGTTCATCAACACGATCGCAGCGGTCACCAGCATATTGATCAGGGTCAGCGGCAGGCAGAACTTCCAGCTGAAGTCCATCACCTGGTCATAGCGTGGGCGCGGGATCGAGGCGCGCAGCAGGATGAACAGCATGATGAAGAACGCGGTCTTCAGGGCGAACCACAGGAACGGAACTTGCGGCAGGATGCCGAACGGACCGTGCCAGCCACCGAAGAACAGAGTTACCAGCAGCGCCGAGATCAGGATGATGCCGATGTACTCACCGACGAAGAACATGCCCCATTTCATGCCGGCGTATTCAATGTGGTAGCCGTCGGCCAGTTCCTGTTCCGCTTCCGGCTGGTCGAACGGGTGACGGTGAGTCACGGCGACGCCAGCGATGAAGAAGGTACAGAAGCCGAAGAACTGCGGAATGATGAACCACAGGTTTTGCGCCTGGTAGTCAACGATGTCGCGCATGTTGAACGAGCCGACCTGGATCACGATGCCCATCAGCGCCAGGCCCATGAACACTTCGTACGACACGGTCTGCGCCGATGCCCGCAGGCTGCCGAGCAGGGCGTACTTGTTGTTCGACGACCAGCCGGCGAAGAGCACGGCATACACCGACAGGCCGGCCATGGCGAAGAAGAACAGCAGGCCGATGTTCAGGTCCGCGACGCCCCAGGTCGGGGTGATCGGGATGATCGCGAAGGCAATCAGCAGGGCGCTCATGGCCACGACCGGTGCCAGGGTGAAGATCATCTTGTCGACGAAGGGCGGGTTCCAGTCTTCCTTGAAGAACATCTTCAGCATGTCGGCTGCGATCTGGAACATGCCGAACGGGCCGACGCGGTTCGGACCGTAACGGTCCTGCCACCAGCCCAGCAGGCGTCGCTCGACGAAGCTGAGCAGCGCGCCGCAGACCACCACCGCCAGCAAGACGACGATGGCCTTGACCACGGTGATGATCACATCGATCACTTCGGGGGTGAACCAGGTCATTGTGCTGCCTCCTGCAGGCCTTCGACGGATGCACCGAAGATGGCGGGCGGAATGCCGGCCAGGCCTTTGGGCAGGGCAACCAGGCCTGCGCCCAGTTCTTCATTGATGCGCAGCGGCAGACGCAGGGTCTGGCCAGCCACGTTCAGGCTGAGCATGGCGCCATCGTTGACACCCAGGCGGTCCGCTTCGGACTTGGCCAGGCCAACGTAGGCCTGCGGGATGCGCTCTTGTACCGGAGCGGCGCGCGAGGAGTTCTCTTCGCTGCCGAACAGGTGGTAGAACGGCACCGCCTGCCAGGTGCCACGGGCCGGGGAGAAGGCGCCCGGAACGCTGGCGAACCAGTTCAGCTTGTCGCCCTGGGACTCGATCAGGCGAGTGCCCGGGTCGCCTGCGCGCAGGTGACCACCGACTTCATCCTGAAACTTGTTCCAGGCCTGTGGCGAGTTCCAGCCCGGCGACCAGGCGAACGGCACCTGTTGACGCGGTTCGGCCGAGCCCGAGTAACCTTCCATGGAGAAGGCGAACGCGGTGTCCTTGTCCTGCGGGGTACGCGGTTCGTGCACGCTGATGTTGGCGCGCATGGCGGTACGACCGGAGTAACGCAGCGGCTCACGGGCGAGTTTCATGCCCTTGATGCGGAACGCGGCGGACGGTGCTGCGCTGACGATGCCGGCCAGTTGCGGGGTGGCCATCGAGCAAGCGTTGGTGACGTGGTCCAGTTGGGTCCAGTCGACCGGCTTGTTCAGCAGGGTGGCACGCAGGGCGTGCATCCAGCGCCAGCCTTCGTGCACCAGGATCGAGGCGTCCAGGTACGTCGGGTCGAACACCTGGAAGAAGCGCTGGGCGCGGCCTTCCTGGCTGACCAGGGTGCCGTCGCCTTCGGCGAACGAGGCCGCCGGCAGGACCAGATGGGCACGTTCGGTGGTCGCGGTCTTCTGGTGGTCGGCAACGATCACCACCTTGGCAGCGGCCAGGGCAGCGTCGACCTTGGCGGCCGCAACGCGGCTGAACAGGTCGTTCTCGAGCACGACGATGGCGTCGGCTTTACCGGCGATCACGGCGTCCAGGGCGGCGTCGATGGACTCGCCACCGAGCATGGCCATGCCCAGGCTGTTGGCTTCCGGAACCACCAGGCTCAGCGAGCCGGCTTTTTCGCGCAGCTTGAGGGCCTTGGCGATGTTCGCGGCGGCTTCGATCAGGGCCTTGGAGCCCAGCGAAGTACCGGCAACGATCAGCGGACGGTTGGCCGCGACCAGGGCGTCGGCGATGCGCTTGGCCAAGGCCAGGGCGTCGTCGTCCAGGCCTTCAACAGCCGGGGCGCTCGGGTCGATGGCGTGGGCCACGGCGAAACCGATACGGGCCAGGTCATCTGGCGCTGCGTGTACGCATTCTTCAGCGACGTCGTCGAGCTTGGTTTCAGCCAGGCTGGCGATGAACAGCGGGTACATGGCGTGCTGGCCGATGTTCTTCACGGCCGCATCCAGCCAAGGCTGTACGCGCATGGCATCGGCCATGGCTTCGGCCTTGCCCTTGACCGACTGGCGCAGGGCCAGGGCAACACGGGCTGCGGTCTGGGTAAGGTCTTCACCCAGCACGAAGACGGCGTCGTGGTCTTCCATGTCGCGCAGGGTCGGCACCGGCAGCGGGCTGTCGTTGAGCACCTGCAGGGCCAGGCGCACGCGCTCCAGCTCACCGGCTTCCATACCCGAGTAGAAGTACTCGGCACCGACCAGCTCGCGCAGGCCGAAGTTGCTTTCCAGGCTGGCACGCGGCGAACCGATACCAACGATGGTACGGCCACGCAGCATGTCGGCGGCCTTGTCCAGCGCGGCGTCCAGGCTCAGCTTCTGGCCATCGGCGAGCAGCGGCTGACGTGGGCGGTCTTCGCGGTTGACGTAGCCATAGCCGAAACGGCCACGGTCGCAGAGGAAGTACTGGTTGACCGAGCCGTTGAAACGGTTTTCGATCCGGCGCAGTTCGCCGTAACGCTCACCCGGGCTGATGTTGCAACCGCTGGAGCAACCATGGCAGATGCTCGGGGCAAACTGCATGTCCCATTTGCGGTTGTAGCGCTCGGAGTGGGTCTTGTCGGTGAACACACCGGTCGGGCAGACCTCGGTCAGGTTGCCGGAGAACTCGCTCTCCAGGGCACCGTCTTCGACGCGGCCGAAGTACACGTTGTCGTGTGCACCGAATACGCCCAGGTCAGTCCCGCCGGCGTAGTCCTTGTAGTAACGCACGCAACGGTAGCAGGCGATGCAGCGGTTCATCTCGTGCGCGATGAACGGGCCGAGTTCCTGGTTCTGGTGGGTACGCTTGGTGAAACGGTAGCGGCGCTCGTTGTGGCCGGTCATTACCGTCATGTCTTGCAGGTGGCAGTGACCGCCTTCCTCGCACACCGGGCAGTCGTGCGGGTGGTTGGTCATCAGCCATTCGACGACGCTGGCGCGGAACACCTTGGCTTCTTCGTCTTCGATGGAGATCCAGCTGCCATCGGTGGCCGGGGTCATGCAGGACATGACGATACGACCACGGGTGTCGTTCTCGTCGGTGTACTGCTTGACCGCACACTGGCGGCAAGCGCCAACGCTACCGAGCGCCGGGTGCCAGCAGAAATAGGGGATGTCGAGGCCTAGCGACAGACACGCCTGTAACAGGTTGTCTGCGCCGTTGACTTCGAGCTCTTTGCCGTCTACGTGGATAGTGGCCATGGTTCAAAGTTCTTCGTTGGCCCGCGTGTGCGGGCGTGGCTAATGGAAAACTTGTGTGCCTGCAGCCCGCTGCGGGTATCCCCGGGCGAGCTGGCCAAGCAGCGGGTGGCACGGACCACCCGCGTTCTATTCGTTATGCGCCGACAACTATCGGCTTGGCCAGGTCCGGGCGCAGGGCTGCGGTGGACGTCGCAGCGATGCCAGCCTCGAATTCCGGGCGGAAGTATTTGATCGCACTGCCCAGCGGCTCGACCGCACCTGGGGCATGGGCACAGAAGGTCTTGCCTGGGCCGAGGAAACCGACCAGACCCAGCAGGGTCTCGATGTCGCCCTGCTGACCCTGGCCATTCTCGAGGGCACGCAGGAGCTTGACGCTCCACGGCAGGCCGTCGCGGCACGGGGTGCAGAAGCCACAGGATTCACGGGCAAAGAACTCTTCCATGTTGCGCAGCAGCGAGACCATGTTGACGCTGTCGTCGACCGCCATGGCCAGGCCCGTACCCATACGGGTCCCGACCTTGGCGATGCCGCCGGCGTACATTTGCGCGTCGAGGTGCTCGGGCAGCAGGAAACCGGTACCGGCGCCGCCAGGCTGCCAGCACTTGAGCTTGAAGCCGTCACGCATGCCGCCGGCGCAGTCTTCGAACAGCTCGCGGGCCGAGACGCCGAATGGCAGTTCCCACAGGCCGGGGTTCTTCACCTTGCCGGAGAAGCCCATCAGCTTGGTGCCGTGGTCTTCGCTGCCTTCGCGGGCCAGCGACTTGTACCAGTCGGTGCCGTTGCCGACGATGGCCGGCACGTTGCACAGGGTCTCGACGTTGTTCACGCAGGTCGGTTTGCCCCACACGCCCACAGCGGCCGGGAAGGGCGGCTTGGAGCGCGGGTTGGCGCGGCGGCCTTCGAGGGAGTTGATCAGTGCGGTTTCTTCACCGCAGATGTAGCGACCGGCACCGGTGTGGACGAACAGCTCGAAGTCGAAGCCGCTGCCGAGGATGTTCTTGCCCAGCAGGCCAGCGGCCTTGGCTTCTTCGACCGCGCGGGTGAGGTTGCGCGCTGCGGTGGTGTATTCGCCACGCAGGAAGATGTAGCCACGGTAGGTTTTCAGCGCGCGGGCGCTGATCAGCATGCCTTCGATCAGCAGATGGGGCTGTTGCTCCATCAGCATGCGGTCTTTCCAGGTGTTGGGCTCCATTTCATCCGCGTTGCACAGCAGGTAGCGGATGTTCATGGATTCGTCTTTGGGCATCAGGCCCCATTTGACGCCAGTCGGGAAGCCCGCACCACCACGGCCCTTCAGGCCGGAGTCCTTGACGGTCTGGACGATATCGTCCTGGGACATCTGCGCAAACGCCTTGCGGGCGGCGGCGTAGCCGTCCTTGGTCTGGTACTCGTCGAGCCACAGTGGCTCGCCGTCGTCACGCAGGCGCCAGGTCAGCGGGTGTGTCTCGGCGCTGCGCGCGATGCGGTTGGCCGGGCCGAAGGAAGTGATGGTCATGCGTAACCCTCCAGCAACTTGGAAACGCCAGCAGGCTGGACGTCGCCAAAGGTGTCGTCGTCGATCATCAGCGCCGGGGCCTTGTCGCAGTTGCCCAGGCAGCACACTGGCAGCAGGGTAAAGCGCCCGTCTGCGGTGGTCTGGCCCAGGCCGATGCCCAGCTCGCTCTGGATCTGGCTGACCACCGACTCGTGGCCACCGATGTAGCAGACCATGCTGTCGCAGACGCGGATGATGTGGCGACCGACCGGCTGGCGGAAGATCTGGCTATAGAAGGTGGCCACGCCTTCGACGTCGCTGGCAGGGATGCCGAGCACTTCGCCGATCGCGTAGACCGCGCCGTCCGGCACCCAGCCGCGCGCCTTCTGGACGATCTTCAGGGCTTCGATGGACGCCGCGCGCGGGTCCTCGTAGTGATGCATCTCGTGCTCGATGGCCGAGCGCTCGGTTTCGCTCAGGGCGAAACGATCGGTTTGGATAAGCGTGTTATTCATGCTTAGCGGTCCACGTCAGCCATAACGAAGTCGATACTGCCCAGATACGCAATGAGGTCCGCGACCATGCTGCCGCGAATCACCGAAGGGATCTGCTGCAGGTGCGGGTAGCTCGGGGTGCGAATCCGGGTGCGGTAGCTCATGGTGCCGCCGTCGCTCGTCAGGTAGTAACTGTTGATGCCCTTGGTCGCCTCGATCATCTGGAAGGACTCGTTGGCCGGCATGACCGGGCCCCACGATACTTGCAGGAAGTGAGTGATCAGGGTCTCGATGTGCTGCAGGGTGCGCTCTTTGGGCGGCGGCGTGGTCAGCGGGTGATCCGCCTTGTACGGGCCTTCCGGCATGTTGCGCATGCACTGGTCGATGATGCGGATACTCTGGCGCATCTCCTCGACGCGGACCATGCAGCGGTCGTAGGCATCGCCGTTGTTGGCCAGCGGTACTTCGAATTCGAAGTTCTCGTAGCCGGAGTACGGGCGCGCCTTGCGCAGGTCGAAGTCCAGGCCGGTCGAACGCAGGCCGGCACCGGTAACACCCCAGGCCAGGGCCTCTTTGGTGTTGTACTGGGCGACGCCGATGGTACGACCCTTGAGGATGCTGTTCTGCAGGGCGGCCTTGTTGTATTCGTCGAGGCGCTTTGGCAGCCAGTCGACGAAGTCCTTGACCAGTTTTTCCCAGCCGCGCGGCAGGTCGTGGGCGACGCCGCCGATGCGGTACCAGGCCGGGTGCAGGCGGAAACCGGTGATCGCTTCGATCACGGTGTAGGCGCGCTGGCGGTCGGTAAAGGTGAAGAACACCGGGGTCATGGCGCCGACGTCCTGGATATAGGTACCCAGGAACAGCAGGTGGCTGGTGATACGGAAGAACTCGGCCAGCATGACGCGGATCACGTCGACCTTCTGCGGCACCTGGATGCCCGCGAGTTTCTCGACGGCCATCACGTACGGCAGGTTGTTCATCACCCCGCCGAGGTAGTCGATACGGTCGGTGTAGGGAATGAAGCTGTGCCAGGACTGACGCTCGGCCATCTTCTCGGCACCACGGTGGTGGTAGCCGATGTCCGGGACGCAGTCGACGATCTCTTCACCGTCCAGCTGCAGGACGATACGGAACGCACCGTGGGCAGAGGGGTGGTTGGGGCCGAGGTTGAGGAACATGTAGTCCTCGTTCGCGCCCTGACGTTTCATGCCCCAGGCTTCCGGGTTGAAGCGCGCGGCTTCTTCCTCGAGCTGTTGCTTGGCCAGGTTCAGCGAGAACGGGTCGAACTCGGTGGCGCGCGCCGGGAAGTCCTTGCGCAGCGGATGGCCTTCCCAGGTGGGCGGCATCATGATGCGGGTCAGGTGCGGGTGGCCTGGGAAGTCGATACCGAACATGTCCCAGACTTCGCGCTCGTACCAGTTGGCGTTTGGCCAGATACCGGTCACGGTCGGGATGTTCAGGTCGCCTTCACTCAGGGCCACCTTGATCATCACGTCGCTGTTACGTTCTACCGACATCAGGTGGTAGAAGACCGTGAAGTCGGCACCTGGCAGGCCACGGCGCTGGATGCGCAGGCGCTCGTCGACGCCGTGCAGGTCGTACAGCATGCTGTACGGCTTGGCGACGTTGCGCAGGAAGTTCATCACGTCCATCAGTTTGGCGCGGGCAACCCAAAGCACCGGCATGCCGGTGCGGGTTTCCTGGGCGATGAACGCCTCAGGGCCAAAACGTTGGTTCAATTCGACAACCACATCCTGGTCGTCAGCCTTGTAAGGCGGAATATAAATAGCGGTGTCCGCTGTCATGGTCTCGGTCGCTTTCGGTCAACGGTGAGAATGAAGCCAGGCCGCCTGTTCAGGTGAACAGGCAGCAGGTCGCTGGATCAGACTTCGTCGGGGCTGCGCAGGTGGGTGACCTGGATGCGCTGTTCACGACGCTGCTCTTTCTGCGAAGGCATCTCGGCGCGGTATACGCCTTGATCGCCAACGACCCACGAAAGAGGGCGACGCTCCTTGCCAATCGATTCCTGCAACAGCATCAGGCCTTGCAGGAATGCTTCAGGGCGAGGCGGGCAGCCAGGCACATAGACATCCACGGGGAGGAATTTGTCGACCCCTTGAACGACCGAGTAAATGTCGTACATGCCGCCGGAGTTGGCGCACGAACCCATGGAGATGACCCACTTGGGCTCGAGCATCTGCTCGTACAGGCGCTGGATGATCGGCGCCATCTTGATGAAGCAGGTGCCGGCGATAACCATGAAGTCGGCTTGACGCGGCGATGCCCGGATGACTTCCGCGCCGAAGCGGGCGATGTCGTGGGGCGCCGTGAAGGCCGTGGTCATTTCCACGTAGCAGCAGGAGAGGCCGAAGTTGTAAGGCCACAGGGAGTTCTTACGTCCCCAGTTGACCGCGCCACTGAGCACATCTTCAAGTTTGCCCATGAAGATGTTCTTGTGGACCTGGTCCTCTAGCAGCGAGTCGGAGACGGTTTCCCGGTCACCGATTGGATACTGCTCGTTGGGCGCATCCGGGTCGATTCTGGTGAGATTGTATTGCATTGCCAAAGCCTCATTGTTTCAGCTTCGCTTGCCGCTTACGACGAGCTTCCGGAGCCCAATCAAGCGCCCCCACTCGATAAAGGTAGACAAGGCCTGCCAACAGAATTGCTATGAAAACGAGAGCTTCGACGAATCCGGTCCAGCCGCTTTCGCGGACGGACACAGACCATGCAAAGAGAAAGAGGGCTTCGATATCGAAGATCACGAAGAGCATCGCGACCAGATAGAATTTGGCGGATAGACGCAGGCGGGCGCCGCCTGTAGGCAGCATGCCGGACTCGAAGGGTTCGTTCTTGCTGCGGCCCCAGGCCTTGCTGCCGAGCAGGGCGGACAGACCGAGCATGAAGGCGCACAGGCCGACGACACCCAAAAGGAAAATGGCAAAGCCCCAGTTGTGGGCGATGAGTCCTGTCGAATCGGGCATGCTGAAAATCCTTAACAGAGAGCAGTGGTCTCTGAGCTTGAAAAGAAGTAGAGCAGTGACGATATGTCGCAGCGAAATCTATCGTGCTGATTTTATGGGTAAACCTGGTGCAAGTAAAATTTCTGCAGCAAATTTATTCGTAGCATTAAGAACAAAACCCTTTGCCAATGCCCTGCAGGCCACGTAATACGGGCATTGCCCCGCCTTTTGTTAATTATGTTTCTTGCCTGGCGTAATGAAAGCCAAGTTTCGTAATGATAATTGATATCATTTAAGGGCGACTGTTTAATCTGTACTGAACAGTGCGCTGTCAAGTTCATTTGCGTCGTCATCAACTGCAAGTTTCTACACCCTCCGTTCTAACAGCTTTTCGGTGTGGAGTTGGCGCTCTGGATCAATGCTTTGAGCGGTTGGCGGTGGTGCACCGAGGCGCTGATTGCCCATTGGCCGAGCCAGTAGGCGAGGATAATCAGGTACTGCGCTGCAGCGAACGGCCTGACGAAGCGGTCGATGCCGATCAGGCTGTCGGAAAACACGAAGGCCACTGCGCCCAGGGCAGCGAGGCCGGCGCAGGCCAGGGCGCGCCAGAGCATGGCGGTGATTGCCAGGGCGTACACGCTGACCGGAATCAGTAGCTCGCCCAGGCCGCCGCGGATCAACAGGTTGAGCAGCAGGCCACCGCACAGCAGTGAGGCTAGCAGCGCCCAGGGTGCGAGGTTGCGGTTTTGCCCTGTATAGGCGCGCAGGTAGGCCAGGTGGGCGCAGAGGAAGGCGGCGAGGCCGAACACGAACAGGTCGCCGGGCCAGGCTAGCAGAATGTCACCCAGTACCGAGAAGCCCAGGCCGGTGGCAATCCAGCGGCGGTAGCTGTCGTTGGGCGCGCTGCGCAGCCACAGCAGCAGGGCGAGCACGGGAATGGGTTTGACCAACAAGGCCAGTAGCGGATGCCCGCCAGCGAGTGCGTATATATAGAAGGCAGCGGCGCACAGCGCGATGCACAGCAGGGTGATGGGGCGAGACATGGCCGATCCTTGGAGTTCTTGTGCTGCAAGGATAGTCAATTGTGCGGGTTTGCGGGAGCGCTTCACCTGTGGGAGCCGGCGTTGCCGGCGATAGGCTGCGAAGCGGCCTGTCTTGGCAAGGCTGTGTCTTGCTTCGCCGGCAAGGCCGGCTCCCACGGTGGCAAGCCAGAAAGCACAAAACCCGGAGCCCCATCACAGGCCCCGGGTTTTGCGTGTTACCCGAATGTCAGCAACCGATCACTGATCAGTGGAACTGCTCTTCTTCGGTGGAACCGGTCAGCGCGGTTACCGAAGACTTGCCACCCTGGATCACGGTGGTCATGTCGTCGAAGTAGCCGGTGCCCACTTCCTGCTGGTGCGCCACGAAGGTGTAGCCTTTCGAAGCGTCAGCGAATTCCTGCTCCTGCAGCTTGACGTACGCGGTCATGTCGTTGCGAGCGTAGTCGTGCGCCAGGTTGAACATGCCGTGCCACATGTTGTGGATACCAGCCAGGGTGATGAACTGGTGCTTGTAGCCCATGGCCGACAGTTCGCGCTGGAACTTGGCGATGGTCGCGTCGTCCAGGTTCTTCTTCCAGTTGAAGGAAGGCGAGCAGTTGTACGACAGGATCTGGTCCGGGTATTCCTTCTTGATCGCCTCGGCGAAGCGACGGGCTTCTTCCAGGTCTGGCTTGGCGGTTTCGCACCAGATCAGGTCGGCATACGGCGCGTAGGCCAGGCCACGAGCAATGGCTTGATCCAGGCCGGCGCGGACTTTGTAGAAGCCTTCCGGAGTACGCTCGCCCAGGACGAACGGCTGGTCGTACGGGTCGCAGTCGCTGGTCAGCAGGTCAGCGGCGTTGGCGTCGGTACGGGCCAGGATGATGGTCGGTACACCGGCAACGTCGGCAGCCAGACGGGCAGCGGACAGCTTTTGTACGGCTTCCTGGGTCGGTACCAGTACCTTGCCGCCCATGTGGCCACATTTTTTCACCGAGGCCAGCTGGTCTTCGAAGTGAACGCCGGCGGCGCCTGCTTCGATCATGTTCTTCATCAGCTCGTAGGCGTTCAGTACGCCGCCGAAACCGGCTTCAGCGTCGGCCACGATGGGTGCGAAGTAGTCGATGTAGCCGTCGTCGCCCGGGTTCTTGCCGGCTTTCCACTGGATCTGGTCGGCACGACGGAACGAGTTGTTGATGCGCTTGACCACGGTTGGAACCGAATCCACCGGGTACAGCGACTGGTCTGGGTACATGGACTCGGCCGAGTTGTTGTCGGCAGCCACTTGCCAGCCAGACAGGTAGATCGCCTGGATACCGGCTTTAACCTGTTGTACTGCCTGGCCGCCGGTCAGGGCGCCCATGCAGTTGACGAAGTCTTTTTCTGGGCGGAAGGACGGGTGGGCACCTTTGGTTACCAGGTTCCACAGCTTCTCGGCGCCCATGCGGGCCAGGGTGTGCTCTGGCTGCACCGAGCCACGCAGACGTACGACATCAGCGGCAGAGTAGGTACGGGTCACGCCTTTCCAGCGCGGGTTCTCGGCCCAGTCTTTTTCAAGGGCTGCAATTTGCTGTTCGCGTGTCAGTGCCATGGAAGTAAACCTCGTCGCATAGGTCGGTAAAAAGTGTTCGCTCTGTCGGCTGCGCTGTTCATTACAGGGGCAGCACCGATGGCTCGCTCATCAGAAGCAGGCGCAAGTCGTGTCTGGCGAAATGTGCGACGGTTGAACGCTGGTGTTCGAAAGGGGAAGCAGGTAGGTCCCTGGTGCGGACTGTCGGGCAGGGTGGCTCGTGGATGCCGAACTGCTTCGATCAGGCGTTACCGTGTACCGTTTGATGCGCTTCCGTCCCTCGGGACAACTTCGTTCCAGTCGCAATCTCGTCAAACACGCCTTGTGGGCTGTACAGACACGAGTCGACTCAGGTGGGTGAGTTGGAGTGCGACTCGAAGGCCCTTGCCAGGGCCTCTGATTAGCGGGAGCGGGGCCATCATGCCTCTGCCATTTGTGGTCGTCAAATGTTTTGTAGTGCTTTTTTATCGCCACTACATCTTTGGTCTAATGAGACTCCCCAGTCAGTTTCAAGGCCTTTGGTCGAGGCCTTGATTTGCGCGGCTTCAGTCCAAAGCGTCGACTTTTACCCGCAATGTCATGTTTTCACCGCGTTGCGTGCTGTAACTCAGGGCGGAGGCGCTGCGCTCGGACTGGCTTTGCTGATTGACCCCTGCCAGGGTGATCCACTCACCGAGGCGACCGGTGACTTTTGTGTCGGTACTTTGTACTTTCACTACATCAGGACGTTCCTGGCTCATGCGGTCATTGTTTGTGCTGATGTTCAGGTGAACGGTTTCGCCGGAGACGTTTGCAGTGACATAAAAGCCCTGGGTGACGTTGCGATACTCGGTCTGGCTTTGCAGGCGACCATAGCCGTCAGTCTGGGTGCTGGTGATGGGAATGCTCTGGCCGACCTGGATCAGTGCCGGGGTGCCTTCGCTGGCTTGTACCTGTTGCAGGCCGCCTTCGCGGTTGGCCGTGCCATAGCGGATGACCCGGGCGTTGCCGCGGTTGTCCTGGAAATTGCTGTCGTTGTTGTCGACGCTGATCAGCAGGCGCTTGGGCGCGGTGTCGAGTTGTTGCAGCAGGGTGCGCAGCTCATCGATCTTCTTTGGTTCGGCGTTGACGATCAGCTTGTTTTCGAAGGTGCTGACGCTGCCGTCCTTGCCGATGAACGATTGTGCGGCGGGCAAGAGTTCGGCGCTGGTGCGGTGGTTGAGCGGCAGCACTTCGGTGGCGGCCAGCGCGCCGAGGCTGAAGGTCAATAGCAGGGAGGCGAGCAGGGGGCGTAGCGGCATGTCCATGATCTCCGCGGGTGGAGCGGACATGATGGCAAATTTGTGCAGGGTTTGGGGATTGTGTTGAATTCATCGCGGGGCCAGCCCGCTCCCACAGGGGTGTCTGTGGGAGCGGGCTGGCCCCGCGATGCATTTAGGCCATTTCTTTCGAATCGCGAACCATGTCCACGTGCGGGATGCCCGCCTCGAGGAACTCTTCGCTGACCACCTTGAAGCCCAGGCGTTCATAGAACGCGGTGGCATGCACCTGCGCCGTCAGCATCTGCTGCTTCAGGTCGCGGTTCTGCGCTTCGACGATGGCGGCTTGCATCAATGCATCACCGACTTTCAGGCCGCGCCAGTCCTTGAGCACCGAGACCCGGCCGATCTGGCCGTCCAGCACCAGGCGGGCGGTGCCGATGGCGAAGTCGCCTTCGTAGGCCAGGAAGTGGATCGCCACGTTGTCGTCAGCGTCCCACTCCAGTTCCGGTGGCACGGACTGCTCAAAGATGAACACCGCTTCGCGAATGCGACGGATGTCGGCGTTGTCCTTCTGCCAGTCGGCAATGCGCACCTGGATCTTATTCATTGGCAAACCCCAGGCTGCCTTGCTTGACCAGCTCGCAGATCAGCATCAGGCCTTGCTCTTCGCCCAGCCACTGGCCCAGGTTTTCGATATGCAGGGCGTCAGCCGCGCAGATCAGCTTGAGCAGCTCGCGCAGCTCGCCCGGCAGCAGACGGCTCTGGCCGCTGGCGAACAACAGCAGGTTGTCGTCGACTTCCGACCAGGCCAGGCGCGCGCTCGGGTTGCGGATCAGGATCGCGCCCTGTTCCAGGCTGTCGACCAGCTCTTCTTCGCTCAGCTCTTCGCCCGACACCAGTTCCGGGTAGCGCGGCTCGGTCATGAACTGGCCGAACCAGGTCAGCAGCAGGCGCTCGTCGCTCATGTGCTCGGCCAGCAGGCCTTTCAGGCGGTCCAGCGCGTCGTGCTGGATCTGGTGCGGGTCGGCGACCGGCTGGGCGTCGGCGTCGCTGTAGCGGTCTTCATCCGGCAGGAACTGGCTGAGGAAGTCGGTGAAGTGGGTCAGCACTTCAGCCGCGCTTGGTGCGCGGAAGCCGACCGAGTAGGTCAGGCAGTTGTCTTCGGCGATGCCGTAGTGGGCAAGGCGTGGCGGCAGGTAGAGCATGTCGCCTGGCTCCAGTACCCACTCGTCGGTCTGCTCGAAGTCGGCGAGGATGCGCAGGTCGGCGTGCTCCAGCAGCGGGCTGTCGCTGTCGCACATCTGGCCGACTTTCCAATTGCGCTTGCCCTGGCCTTGCAGCAGGAACACGTCGTAGTTGTCGAAGTGCGGACCCACGCTGCCACCTGGGGCGGCGAAGCTGATCATCACGTCGTCGATACGCCAGCTTGGCAGGAAGCGGAAGTGCTCCAGCAGCTCGGCCACTTCCGGCACGAACTGGTCGACCGCCTGGACCAGCAGGGTCCACTCGCGCTCCGGCAGTTCGCTGAAGGTGGACTCCTCGAACGGGCCGCGACGCAGCTCCCACGGGCGTTCGCCGTGCTCGATCACCAGGCGCGACTCGACTTCTTCTTCCAGGGCCAGGCCGGCCAGTTCGTCGGCGTCGATCGGGCTTTCGAAATCGGTGAAGGCCTGGCGGACCAGGAGGGGTTTTTTCTGCCAGTAATCGCGCAGGAATTCGCGCGCAGTCAGGCCGCCCAGAAGCTGCAGTGGAGTATCAGATTTCATGTGTAACCTATTGAAAAAAAGTAAATTTCCTTCAGCAATAAAAACGCCCGGCTCAGCCGGGCGTTCATACGCAGTGCGCTAATCAGACGCGCTTGGCTTGCGCCGCTGCGTTGCCGATGTAGTTCGCCGGAGTCAATTGCTTGAGCTCGGCGCGTGCCTCGGCAGGCATATCCAGGCCATCGATGAAGGTCAACAGTGCTTCTGGGCTGATGCCTTTGCCGCGGGTCAGCTCTTTGAGCTTCTCGTACGGGTTCTCGATGTTGTAGCGACGCATCACGGTCTGGATCGGCTCGGCCAGGACTTCCCAGCAGGCGTTCAGGTCGTCGGCGATGCGTGCTTCGTTGATTTCCAGCTTGCTGATGCCCTTGAGGCTGGCTTCATAGGCGATCACGCTGTGGGCGAAACCGACGCCCAGGTTGCGCAGCACGGTGGAGTCGGTCAGGTCGCGCTGCCAGCGCGAAACCGGCAACTTGCTGGCCAGGTGCTGGAACAGTGCGTTGGCGATACCCAGGTTGCCTTCGGAGTTCTCGAAGTCGATCGGGTTGACCTTGTGCGGCATGGTCGAGGAACCGATTTCGCCGGCAATGGTGCGCTGCTTGAAGTAGCCGAGCGAAATGTAGCCCCAGATATCGCGATCGAAGTCGATCAGGATGGTGTTGAAGCGGGCGATGGCGTCGAACAGCTCGGCGATGTAGTCGTGCGGCTCGATCTGGGTGGTGTACGGGTTGAACACCAGGCCCAGCTCGTCTTCGATCAGGGCGCGGGCGTTGGCTTCCCAGTCGACCTGCGGGTAGGCCGACAGGTGGGCGTTGTAGTTGCCTACCGCGCCGTTGATCTTGCCCATCAGGGGCACGGCCGCTACCTGGGCGATCTGGCGCTCCAGACGGTAGACGACGTTGGCCAGTTCCTTGCCCAGGGTGGTCGGCGAGGCTGGCTGGCCGTGGGTGCGCGAGAGCATCGGCACGTCGGCGAAGCGGTGGGCCAGTTCGCGGATCGACTCGGCGATCTGGCGCATCAGTGGCAGCAGCACGGTGTCACGGCCTTCGCGCAGCATCAGGGCGTGGGACAGGTTGTTGATGTCCTCGCTGGTGCAGGCAAAGTGGATGAATTCACTGACCTTGGCCAGCTCCGGGAGCTTGGCGGCCTGCTCTTTGAGCAGGTACTCGATGGCCTTGACGTCGTGGTTGGTGGTGCGCTCGATCTCTTTGACGCGCTCGGCGTGCTCGAGGGCGAAATCATCGGCCAGGCCGTTCAGTACCGCGTTGGCTTCGGCGGAGAACGCCGGCACTTCGGCGATTTGCGGGTGGGCGGCCAGGCGCTGGAGCCAGCGAACTTCGACCAGGGCGCGGAAGCGGATCAGGCCGTATTCGCTGAAAATTGGGCGCAGGGCCTGGGTTTTGCCGGCGTAGCGGCCGTCAACAGGGGAAACCGCAGTGAGCGAGGAAAGCTGCATGGGGTGTTCTCGGACAGTCGGGCAACGAAAAGGGCGCATATCATACATGAAAAACGCACCCGGGTCGGGAGGCTGACAAAAGGTCCTGTGGGAGCCGGCCTTGCCGGCGATGGGTAGCACTCGATTTGCGGTGCGCTCATCGCCGGCAAGGCCGGCTCCCACAGTGACGGATTTCAGCCGCGTAGCATCGGATAAAGCTCTTTGAGCAGCTTGCGCCGGCTGATCACCAGTTGCCAGCGGTGGCCGCCCAGCTGTCGCCACAGGCGCGCAGCGCGGATACCAGCCAGCAGCAGGGCACGGATCTTCGAGGCATTGCTCGGCTGCTGCAAATGGCGCATGTCGCCATGCACCTGGATACGTTGGCGCAGCTGGCTCAGGGTGTCCTGGTACAAGGCTCCGCTGGAAGCGATGACATTTTCATGAACCAGGCCGAAGTGCTCGGCCTGGGACTGGATTTGCGGCAAACGGTTGCCAATCACGTCGAGCATGTCGCCGCGCTTGGCCAGCTGACGCTCCAGGCCGAGCATCGACAGGGCATAGCGCAGTGGTTCGCGCTGCAGGCTGCCAGGGTCGCGCTCAAGCGCGCTGGCCAGTGCGCGATAGCCGTCGCGCAGGTTGATGTCATCGCCGCCGAACACCTCCAGGGTGTCCTTGGGGTCGCGCACCAGCAGGCTGCCCAGCATGCAGCCGAGGTTGGCCTCGCTGGCCTGGCCGGTGCGGGCGATGCGATCAACCAGCACGGCGGCCTGGAACACACCACCCAACGCAATCAACTGCTCTTGCATTGCATTCATCAACGGCTGCTCCAGGCTTCGGCGACTTCGATCACGCCGCCACCCAGGCAGATTTCACCGTCATAGAACACCACCGACTGGCCGGGCGTGACCGCGCGCTGGGGTTCGTCGAACACGGCGCGGTAGCCGCTTTCAGTCTTTTCCAGGGTGCAGCCCTGGTCGCTCTGGCGATAACGCACCTTGGCGGTCAGGCGGCGCGGGCTGCTCAGGTCGATCGGGTTGACCCAGAAGATCTCCGAGGCGAGCAGGGCGCGGGAGAACAGCCATGGGTGCTCGTTGCCCTGGCCGACGACCAGCACGTTGCGGCTGAGGTCTTTCTCCAGCACGTACCACGGCTCGTCACCGGCGTCCTTCAGGCCGCCAATGCCCAGGCCCTGGCGTTGGCCGATGGTGTGGTACATCAGGCCGTGGTGCTGGCCGATCACTTCGCCGTCGGTGGTCTGGATTTCCCCCGGCTGGGCCGGCAGGTACTGCTTGAGGAAGTCGCTGAAGCGTCGCTCGCCAATAAAGCAGATGCCGGTCGAGTCCTTCTTCTTGGCGGTGGCCAGGCCGTGTTTCTCGGCAATTGCGCGAACTTGCGGTTTCTCCAGTTCGCCAACCGGGAATAGCGTGCGGGCGATCTGCTCGCCGCCGACGGCGTGCAGGAAGTAGCTCTGGTCCTTGTTCGGGTCCAGGCCCTTGAGCAGCTCGGTGCGCCCATCGGTGTCGCGGCGGCGCACGTAGTGGCCGGTGGCGATCAGGTCGGCGCCCAGCATCAGCGCGTAGTCGAGGAACGCCTTGAACTTGATTTCGCGGTTGCAGAGGATGTCCGGGTTCGGCGTGCGGCCGGCCTTGTACTCTTCAAGGAAGTGCTCGAAGACGTGGTTCCAGTATTCCGCGGCGAAGTTGGCGGTGTGCAGCTTGATGCCAATGCGGTCGCACACGGCCTGGGCGTCGGCCAGGTCTTCGCGGGCGGTGCAGTATTCGGTGCCGTCATCCTCTTCCCAGTTCTTCATGAACAGGCCTTCCACCTGGTAGCCCTGCTCCATCAGCAGGAGGGCGGAAACGGAAGAGTCCACGCCGCCGGACATGCCGACGATGACGCGTGTCTTTTCGGGTTCGTAAAGCGCAGGTTCGGACATAGGTATCGGATGCATGTCTGGGAAAAGACAACGATTCTATCAGGCCGCGCTGCTCAAGGCGAAAGCTGGCTCAATCGCGGATCAGGGTCAGGCTGTGCAACGGGCCGTTCAGGTAGTCGTCGATGCAGCGTGGCACCAGTTCGCTGCGCCAGCGGGTGGGGTCGGCGAGTAGCTCGTCACGGGTCATCCATACGGCGCGCACGATGTCGCTGTCCAGCACGCGTTGCGGGTGATGCTTGAGCGCGCGCGCGGCAAAGCAGATGCGCTGGTAGGTCACGCCGTTGCTGGGGGCGGTGTAGAGGTAGATGCCGACGATGCCGGTCAGCTCGACTTCCCAGGCGGTTTCCTCGAGGGTTTCGCGCAGGGCGGCCTGGAGCAGGCTCTCGTTGGCTTCGAGGTGGCCGGCGGGCTGGTTGAAGACGTGTTGGCCGGCCTTGAATTCTTCGACCAGGAGGAAGCGACCCTGGTCTTCAATGATGGTGGCGACGGTGATGTGGGGTTGCCAGGTCATGGTCTGTTCCTGTGTTGTGCTGGTGGGCCTTATCGCCGGCAAGGCCGGCTCCCACAGAGGTTAACGTGCATGGTCCTGTTGTGGGAGCCGGCCTTGCCGGCGATGGGGCGCAGTCGATCTGCAGAAAAGCAAAAACCCCGGTGCGTGGCCGGGGTTTTTGTTGTTACTTCAAGCGAACCTTACAGCGCGGCAACCGCGTTGTTGAAGGTCTGGCTTGGACGCATCACCTTGGCGGTCAGCTCGGCATCAGGGTAGTAGTAACCACCGATTTCAGCCGGCTTGCCCTGCACGGCGTTGAGCTCGGCAACGATGGTCGCCTCGTTCTCGGCCAGGGCTTTTGCCAGTGGGGCAAAGCGCGCTTGCAGCGCAGCGTCGTCAGTTTGTGCGGCCAGTGCCTGGGCCCAGAACAGGGTCAGGTAGAAGTGGCTGCCACGGTTGTCGATGCTGCCGACTTTACGTGCTGGCGACTTGTTGTCATCGAGGAACTTGCCGGTAGCCTGGTCCAGGGTGTTGGCCAGGACCTTGGCTTTCGGATTGGCGTAGGCGTTGCCCAGGTGTTCCAAGGACGCGGCCAGGGCCAGGAATTCACCCAGCGAGTCCCAGCGCAGGAAGTTCTCTTCCACTAGCTGTTGCACGTGCTTGGGTGCCGAACCGCCAGCGCCGGTTTCGAACAGCCCGCCGTTGTTCATCAGCGGTACGATCGACAGCATCTTGGCGCTGGTGCCCAGCTCCATGATCGGGAACAGGTCGGTCAGGTAGTCACGCAGGACGTTGCCGGTCACCGAGATGGTGTCCTGGCCAGCGCGGATGCGCTGCAGCGAAACGGCCATGGCCTCGACCGGTGCCAGGACGCGGATGTCCAGGCCGGCGGTGTCGTGGTCCTTCAGGTAAGCCTGGACCTTCTCGATCAGCACGCCGTCGTGGGCACGCTGTGGGTCCAGCCAGAAGATCGCCGGGGTGGCGCTGGCACGGGCACGGTTGACGGCCAGTTTGACCCAGTCCTGGATCGGCGCGTCTTTGGTCTGGCACATGCGGAAGATGTCGCCAGCTTCCACTTCCTGTTGCAGCAGCAGGTTGCCCTTGCCGTCAACAACGCGGATCACGCCATCAGCCTGGGCCTGGAAGGTCTTGTCGTGCGAGCCGTACTCTTCGGCTTTCTGCGCCATCAGGCCGACGTTTGGCACGCTGCCCATGGTGGTAGGGTCGAAGGCGCCGTGTTGCTTGCAGTCTTCGATTACCGCCTGGTAGATGGTCGCGTAGCAACGATCCGGGATGACCGCCTTGGTGTCTTGCAGCTGGCCTTCGGTGTTCCACATCTTGCCCGAGTCACGGATCATCGCCGGCATCGAGGCGTCGACGATTACGTCGCTCGGCACGTGCAGGTTGGTGATGCCCTTGTCGGAGTTGACCATGGCCAGCGGCGGGCGCACGGCGTAGACCGCCTGGATGTCCGCTTCAATTTCAGCTTGCTGCTCAGCCGGCAGTGCCTTGATGCGGGCGTACAGGTCGCCGATACCGTTGTTCAGGTTGAAACCAACCTGCTCCAGTACGGCGGCGTGCTTGGTCAGCGCGTCCTTGTAGTACTCGGCGACGATCTGGCCGAACATGATCGGGTCGGAGACCTTCATCATGGTGGCTTTCAGGTGGACCGACAGCAGTACGCCCTGGGCCTTGGCTTCTTCGATCTGGGCAGCGATGAAGCTGCGCAGTGCCTTGGTGCTCAGGACCGCGCAATCAACGATTTCGCCAGCCTTGACCGAGGTTTTTGCTTTCAGGACAGTGGTGCTGCCGTCTTTGCCCAGCAGCTCGATGCGCAGGGTGTCATCGGCGTCGATCAGGGCCGCTTTTTCGCTGCCGTAGAAGTCGCCCTGGCTCATGTGGGCAATGTGCGACTTGGAGTCGGCAGCCCAGGCGCCCATCTTGTGCGGGTGCTTGCGAGCGTAGTTCTTGACCGACAGCGGGGCGCGACGGTCGGAGTTGCCTTCGCGCAGTACCGGGTTCACGGCGCTGCCCTTGATGCGGTCGTAGCGAGCCTTGGCTTCCAGGTCGGCGTCGGTGGCCGGCGCTTCCGGGTAATCCGGGATGTTGAAGCCCTTGGCTTGCAGTTCCTTGATCGCCGCCTTCAGCTGCGGGACCGAAGCACTGATGTTCGGCAGCTTGATGATGTTGGCTTCAGGCGTGGTCGCCAGTTTGCCCAGTTCTGCCAGATGGTCGGCCACTTGCTTGTCGGCGCCGAGCTGTTCGGGGAAGGCAGAAAGGATGCGACCGGCGAGAGAGATGTCCCGGGTTTCAACGGCGATGTCGGCGGTAGCGGTGAACGCTTCGACGACGGGCAGCAGTGAATAGGTGGCGAGGGCCGGAGCTTCGTCGGTGAAGGTATAGATGATCTTGGATCGGGTGGGCATATTCGGGTTAACTCTCTGTTTTGCTGAGCGTGCGCAGAATCTCGAGGTGCGCAGGGTAGGCGCTTCGCTCAGACACATCTATGAGCAGAAGGTCGAGGGTTCTGTGCGGTGATGGTGGGTGCATCAGTCGAGTGTCAAACGGCTGAACTGCGGTAACAGCCCAGTCTTGTCGGGGCCCAAAGTCTGATTCCAGACGTGTCGCCCCTAGTGACCCTTTGGTCACCGGCGGAGTATACCAAACCCTTGGTCCTAGTCAGCAAGACGAACATGCAGGATGAGCTCTTATAGACGAAAGATGTAGATGAAATCGCCAGTTTGTGACGGTTTGCCGGGAAGGTTTCCGTTCTCTGTCAACTGGGTTAGGCTCTGGGGATTGCATGATGACCAATCAAACCAAAAAAGCGGAGTGCAGCATGGGATACCAGAAAATCAAGGTTCCGGCAGTCGGCGACAAAATCACCGTCAATGCAGACCATTCTCTCAATGTTCCAGACAATCCGATCATCCCGTTCATCGAAGGCGACGGCATCGGCGTCGATGTCAGCCCGGTCATGATCAAGGTGGTCGATGCTGCGGTCGAGAAGGCCTATGGCGGCAAGCGCAAGATTTCCTGGATGGAAGTCTACGCCGGCGAGAAGGCCACCCAGGTCTATGATCAGGACACTTGGCTGCCCCAGGAAACCCTCGATGCAGTGAAGGATTACGTGGTATCGATCAAGGGCCCGCTGACCACCCCGGTCGGTGGTGGCATCCGCTCGCTGAACGTCGCCTTGCGCCAGCAACTCGACCTGTATGTCTGCCTGCGCCCGGTGGTGTGGTTCCAGGGCGTACCGACCCCGGTGAAAAAACCGGGCGACGTTGACATGGTGATCTTCCGCGAGAACTCCGAAGACATCTATGCCGGGATCGAATGGAAGGCCGGCTCCCCTGAGGCGAACAAGGTCATCAAGTTCCTCAAGGAAGAAATGGGCGTCACCAAGATCCGTTTCGACCAGGACTGCGGTATCGGCATCAAGCCGGTGTCCAAGGAAGGCACCCAGCGCCTGGTGCGCAAAGCCCTGCAATATGTCGTGGACAACGACCGCAAGTCGCTGACCATCGTGCATAAAGGCAACATCATGAAGTTCACCGAAGGTGCCTTCAAGGACTGGGGCTACGAAATCGCCAAGAACGAATTCGGCGCCGAGCTGCTCGACGGCGGCCCATGGATGAAGTTCAAGAACCCGAAAACCGGCCGTGAAGTCATCGTCAAGGATGCTATCGCCGACGCCATGCTGCAGCAGATCCTGCTGCGTCCAGCCGAATATGACGTGATCGCCACCCTCAACCTGAACGGTGACTACCTCTCTGACGCCCTGGCGGCCGAGGTCGGTGGTATCGGTATTGCGCCAGGCGCCAACCTGTCCGACACCGTGGCAATGTTCGAGGCCACCCACGGCACCGCGCCGAAATATGCCGGCAAGAACCAGGTCAATCCGGGGTCGGTGATTCTCTCGGCCGAGATGATGCTGCGCCACCTTGGCTGGCTGGAGGCGGCGGACCTGATCATCAAGGGCACCAATGGCGCGATTGCCGCAAAAACCGTGACCTACGACTTCGAGCGCCTGATGGATGGCGCGACGTTGGTATCGTCGTCCGGCTTTGGTGATGCGCTGATCAAGCACATGTAAGCGACACAACCAAAACCGGCCAGTCCTTGCGGGCTGGCCGGTTTTATTTTTTCTGTTTGGGGAGGTCAGGCGTCGGCGGTCACCGTGGGTGAGGGGGCAATGGCATCGGCTCTGACGGGAGCGCTGATCTTGACCGCATGCAGTCCCTTGGGGCCCTGAATGATCTCGAAGGTGACGGCTTGGCCGGCTTTCAACGTTTTATATCCGTCCATTTCTATGGCCGAATAATGAGCAAAGAGGTCTTCGTCCTTGCCTTCTTCGTTGATGAAGCCGTACCCCTTGGCATTGTTGAACCACTTGACTTTACCGCTTGCCATCCTCATATCCCTCTGCAAAGGACTCCATCACTGGAGTATCATCCACTCCATCCGCATATGAACCTGCGAAAATTCTGGTTGACTGCGCGGATCTTTATCGACCACGGTGGGTTCTTATTGGTTGTAACACCGTTTTGCCGATAGTCAAGGTCAGGCGACGGCACGTTAAGTGCGTCGGTCAGGCGGTCAACCCATTACCTTAACCTGTCGAAATGATGAAATTCTTTCCATGCATGCACATAGCCAGATTCGACTAACATTCAATCAGGATCGCCCGCAACCGCATGAGGACGATAGTTCCGGCCTGGCGGTGCAGGAAGCCAAGCCGACACTGCAGGCCCCACCGATGTACAAGGTGGTTTTGTTCAACGATGACTACACACCGATGGATTTCGTCGTCGAAGTGCTCGAGGTGTTTTTTAACCTGAATCGCGAGCTGGCGACCAAGGTCATGCTGGCCGTCCATACAGAAGGACGGGCAGTGTGCGGATTGTTTACCCGCGACATCGCCGAGACCAAGGCCATGCAGGTCAACCAATACGCCAGGGAAAGCCAGCATCCGCTACTCTGTGAAATCGAGAAGGACGGTTAATCGCCGACCACTTGGGTATGAGGTGAAGCTATGTTAAACCGCGAGCTCGAAGTCACCCTCAATCTGGCCTTCAAGGAGGCCCGTTCGAAACGTCATGAGTTCATGACCGTCGAACACCTTCTGCTGGCACTATTGGATAATGAGGCCGCCGCCACTGTTTTGCGTGCCTGCGGCGCAAACCTCGACAAACTCAAACACGACCTGCAAGAGTTTATCGACTCCACCACGCCATTGATCCCCGTGCACGACGAGGACCGCGAAACCCAGCCAACCCTGGGCTTCCAGCGGGTACTGCAGCGTGCCGTCTTCCATGTCCAGAGCTCGGGCAAACGTGAAGTTACGGGCGCCAACGTGCTGGTCGCGATCTTCAGCGAACAGGAAAGCCAGGCAGTGTTCCTGCTCAAGCAGCAGAGCGTTGCCCGTATCGACGTGGTCAACTACATCGCCCACGGCATCTCCAAGGTGCCCGGGCATGGTGATCATTCCGACGGTGAGCAGGAAATGCAAGACGAAGAGGGCGGCGAGACCTCCTCTTCGAGCAACCCGCTGGACGCTTATGCCAGCAACTTGAACGAGTTGGCGCGCCAGGGGCGGATCGATCCGCTGGTGGGGCGTGAAAGCGAAGTCGAGCGTGTTGCGCAGATTCTGGCGCGGCGCCGCAAGAACAACCCCTTGCTGGTGGGTGAGGCTGGTGTCGGTAAAACCGCCATCGCCGAAGGCCTGGCCAAGCGCATCGTTGACGGCCAGGTGCCGGATCTGCTGGCGCAAAGCGTGGTCTACTCGCTTGACCTGGGTGCATTGCTGGCCGGTACCAAATACCGTGGCGATTTCGAGAAGCGCTTCAAGGCGCTGCTCAATGAGCTGCGCAAACGTCCACAGGCCATCCTGTTCATCGACGAAATCCACACCATCATTGGTGCCGGTGCGGCGTCGGGCGGGGTGATGGATGCGTCCAACCTGCTCAAGCCGCTGTTGTCTTCGGGTGATATCCGCTGCATCGGCTCGACTACCTTCCAGGAGTTCCGTGGCATCTTCGAGAAGGACCGTGCGCTGGCACGGCGATTCCAGAAGGTCGATGTCAGTGAGCCATCGGTGGAAGACACCGTGGGCATCCTGCGCGGGCTCAAGGGGCGTTTTGAGTCGCACCACAGCATCGAGTATAGCGATGAGGCCCTGCGTGCAGCTGCCGAGCTTGCAGCGCGCTACATCAACGACCGTCATATGCCCGACAAGGCCATCGACGTGATTGACGAGGCGGGAGCCTACCAGCGCCTGCAGCCAGTCGAGAAGCGCGTGAAGCGCATCGAAGTGCCGCAAGTCGAAGACATTGTTGCCAAAATTGCGCGGATTCCGCCAAAGCACGTCACCAGTTCCGACAAGGAGCTGCTGCGTAACCTGGAGCGCGACCTGAAGCTGACCGTGTTTGGTCAGGATGCGGCGATCGACTCGCTGGCCACGGCCATCAAGCTGTCCCGTGCGGGCCTCAAGGCACCGGACAAGCCGGTCGGCTCGTTCCTGTTCTCCGGGCCTACCGGTGTCGGTAAGACCGAGGCGGCGCGGCAGTTGGCCAAGGCACTGGGTGTAGAGTTGGTGCGCTTCGACATGTCCGAGTACATGGAGCGGCATACTGTTTCACGCCTGATTGGTGCCCCGCCGGGCTATGTCGGGTTTGACCAGGGTGGTTTGCTGACCGAGGCCATCACCAAGCATCCGCACTGCGTGCTGCTGCTTGATGAGATCGAGAAGGCGCACCCGGAAGTCTTCAACCTGCTGCTGCAGGTCATGGACCACGGCACGCTGACCGACAACAACGGGCGCAAGGCGGACTTCCGCAACGTCATCCTGATCATGACCACCAACGCCGGGGCCGAGACGGCTGCGCGGGCCTCCATTGGCTTCACGCACCAGGACCACACCTCGGACGCGATGGAAGTGATCAAGAAGAGCTTCACGCCGGAGTTCCGCAACCGTCTGGACACCATCATCCAGTTTGGTCGCCTGAGTCACGAGACGATCAAGAGCGTGGTGGACAAGTTCCTCACCGAGCTGCAGGCGCAACTGGAAGACAAGCGCGTCCTGCTGGAAGTCTCCGATGCGGCGCGCAGCTGGCTGGCAGCCGGTGGCTACGATGCCCAGATGGGCGCAAGGCCAATGGCGCGGCTTATCCAGGACAAGATCAAGCGGCCTCTGGCTGAGGAGATCCTGTTCGGTGAGCTGGCGGAGCATGGCGGTGTGGTGCACATCGACGTGGTTGATGGCGAGATGGTGTTCGAGTTCGAGACCACCGCTGAAATGGCCTAGCGGCCTGTGGGAGCCGGCATTGCCGGCGATGGGCCGCTTGGCGGCCCCTTCCCACGGCGGACAAAAGCCAAAAGCAGCACAAACAAAAACGCCCGGCATATAGCCGGGCGTTTTCGTTTGTATCAGTTAACGAGCGCGATAAGTAATGCGCCCTTTGCTCAGGTCATACGGCGTCAGTTCGACGCGGACCTTGTCACCGGTCAGAATACGAATGTAGTTCTTGCGCATTTTTCCGGAGATATGCGCGGTAACGACGTGCCCGTTTTCCAACTCCACGCGGAACATGGTGTTGGGCAGGGTGTCGACGACAGTGCCTTCCATTTCGAAGCTGTCTTCTTTCGACATGCAGTAAAGCCCTCGGTGTCCAGTTACTGGCCCGGTGCAACTGCGCCAGGCTAAAAAGTGGCGTGCATTGTGCCCGAAAAGTGGGGTTCAAGCCAAGGATTTCAGTTCAGGGTAACCCAGCGCTGGTTGATCAGCAGTTCGATGGGGCGGTACTGGGTCTTGTAATTCATCTTTTTGCAGTTCTTGATCCAGTAGCCCAGGTAGACCGCATCCAGGCCCAGGCGCAGGGTTTCGCCGATTTGCCAGAGGATTGCATAGCGTCCCAGGCTGCGCCGTTCCTCGTCGGGTTCGTAGAAGGTGTAGACCGCAGAAATACCATTGGGCAGCAGGTCGGTAACGGCTACTGCAAGCAGTTTGCCGGCTTGGCGGAACTCGAAGAAGCGCGAGAATGGCAGGTCGCGGACCAGAAAGGTGGAAAACTGGTCGCGGCTCGGCGGGAACATATCGCCGTCGGCATGGCGTTGTTCGATGTAGCGCCGGTACAGCTCGAAATATTCTTCGCTGAAGCCTGGGCGCACCGAGGTCACCGTGAGGTCGGCGTTGCGCTTGAGGATGCGCTTCTGCTGGCGGTTGGGGGTGAAGCGGCCTGCCGGGATGCGCGCCGGTACGCAGGCGTTGCAGTTCTGGCAATGCGGGCGGTACAGGTGGTCTCCGCTGCGGCGAAAGCCCATCTCCGACAAGTCGGCATAGACATTCACGTCCATCGGCTGGCTCGGGTCGAGGAACAGCGTGGTCGCCTGCTCGCCGGGCAGGTAGCTGCAGGCGTGGGGTTGAGTGGCATAAAACTTCAGCCGCGCCAGCTCTGTCATGATCAACCCCTCGGGACGTACTTTTGTTTTAAGTGTAAGCCAGCTATGAAAACTCGCCTAGCGAACGGCGTGCTGGCACACCCAGGTAGCGCTATTGGGTTGATCAAGGTAGCGCTGCAGGTAATCGGCAAAGGTGGCGCGGGCAATGGCGCGGGCGCCAAGGCTGTGCAGGTGGTTGGTGGGCATCTGGCAGTCGATCAGCACAAAGCCTGCAGCCTGCAGGTGTTCGACCAAGTGCACGAAGCCGACTTTCGAGGCGTTGTCAGCACGGCTGAACATCGACTCGCCAAAAAACAGCCTGCCCATGGCCAGCCCGTACAGGCCGCCGACCAGCTCGCCGTTCTCGCGCACCTCGACCGAATGGGCGAAACCCTCGCTGTGCAGCTTGAAATAGGCGGCCTGCATGTTGTCGGTGATCCAGGTGCCGTCGGCGTAGTCACGCGGGGCCGCGCAATTGGCGATGACGGCGGCAAAGTCCTGGTCGAACGTCACCTGGTAACGTTGCTGGCGGATGATTTTGCGCAGCGAGCGCGATACATGCAGTTCGTCGGGGAACAGCACGGTGCGCGGGTCGGGCGACCACCAGAGGATTGGCTGGCCCTCCTGGTACCACGGGAAACAGCCGTGGCGATAAGCTTGGACCAGACGCTCGGCACTCAGGTCGCCACCGGCGGCGAGCAGCCCGTTCGGGTCATGCAGGGCCTTTTCCAGAGGGGGGAATTCGAGGTTGGAGCGGCTTAGCCAGGTCAGCATCGTCGTCGGGTACTAGGGCAGAGGAGGGGAGGGCGCCCAGCATCGCGCGCCAGGCAATGCGGGTCAATTGCTTGAATTGTACTGAATCATTGTTGCCAGTGGCCTTGCGTGCATAAGTGGGGCAGCGTTCCATCCAGGCAACTTGCCCGTACATTTGTTGTCACACTTGCACAAAAACACCGCATAAGCCTTTGTCACAAAAGAAAATGCGTGCTCAAATTGCTGTATAGGAAATTGGCCCCCGTTTACGCCCGTTCCGGCGTGCCGCCATGGCGGTAGGCGGGCAGTAATGTTAAAAGTAGTGGTTTGTTGACCGTTCACCTGGGTCAACCACTGTTGGACGCGCATTGAGCGCAGGAATAGACGCGTTTTGAAGAAATCCACCGCAACACCCAATCCCCAGCCACTCTGGCGCCAGCAGCTGCACTACCGGCTCAAGGAAGGTGCGCTGATCGCCATTGGTGCGCTGTGCCTGTACCTGTGGATGGCCTTGCTGACCTACGATCAGGCCGACCCGGGCTTCAGCCATACCAGCAACGTCGAGCAGGTGCAGAATGCCGCCGGACGTGCCGGTGCCTATTTCGCCGATGTGTTGTTCATGGTGCTGGGTTACTTCGCCTACATCTTCCCGCTGCTGCTGGCGATCAAGACCTGGCAGATCTTCCGCGAGCGTCACCAGCCCTGGCAGTGGAGCGGCTGGTTGTTCTCCTGGCGGCTGATCGGCCTGGTGTTCCTGGTGCTGTCCGGCGCTGCGCTGGCGCATATCCACTTCCATTCCGCCCCGAGCCTGCCGGCCTCTGCCGGTGGCGCGCTGGGGGAAAGCCTGGGCGACCTGGCGAAAAACGCCTTGAACGTGCAGGGCAGCACCCTGATGTTCATTGCGCTGTTCCTGTTCGGCCTGACGGTGTTCACCGACCTGTCGTGGTTCAAGGTCATGGACATCACCGGCAAGATCACCCTCGACCTGTTCGAGCTGTTCCAGGGCGCGGCCAACCGCTGGTGGGCGGCGCGCAATGAGCGCAAGCGCTTGGTGGCGCAGCTGCGTGAGGTGGACGACCAGGTTCATGACGTCGTAGCCCCGGTGGTGGCCGACAAGCGTGAACAGAACAAGGCTCGTGAACGCATCATCGAGCGCGACCAGGCGTTGAGCAAACATGTTGCCGAGCGTGAGCAGCAGGCGCCGCCGATCATCATGCCGGCCCCGGTCAAGGCTCCAGAGCCCAGCAAGCGCGTGCAGAAAGAGAAGCAGGCGCCGTTGTTCATCGACAGCGCCATCGAAGGCACGCTGCCGCCGATCTCGATCCTCGACCCGGCGGAAAAAAAGAAGGTCAACTACTCGCCAGAATCCCTGGCGGGCGTCGGTCATCTGCTGGAAATCAAGCTGAAGGAATTCGGCGTCGAGGTTTCGGTGGATTCGATCCATCCAGGCCCGGTGATCACCCGTTACGAGATCCAGCCGGCCGCAGGCGTCAAGGTCAGCCGTATCGCCAACCTGGCGAAGGACCTGGCGCGTTCCCTGGCCGTGACCAGCGTGCGGGTGGTCGAAGTGATCCCCGGCAAGACCACCGTGGGTATCGAGATCCCCAACGAAGACCGGCAGATCGTGCGCTTCTCCGAAGTGCTGTCGTCGCCGCAGTACGACGAGGCCAAGTCCCCGGTCACCATGGCCCTGGGTCACGATATCGGCGGCAAGCCGGTGATCACCGACCTGGCCAAAATGCCTCACCTGCTGGTGGCCGGTACGACCGGTTCCGGTAAGTCGGTGGGGGTGAACGCGATGATCCTGTCGATCCTGTTCAAGTCGGGCCCGGAAGACGCCAAGCTGATCATGATCGACCCGAAAATGCTTGAGCTGTCGATCTACGAAGGCATCCCGCACCTGCTCTGCCCAGTGGTCACCGACATGAAGGACGCGGCCAATGCCCTGCGCTGGAGCGTGGCCGAGATGGAGCGGCGCTACAAGCTGATGGCCGCCATGGGCGTGCGTAACCTGGCCGGCTTCAACCGCAAGGTGAAGGATGCCGAAGAGGCCGGCGAGCCGATCTACGACCCAATGTTCCGCCGCGAAAGCATGGACGACGTGCCGCCAACCCTGAAGACCCTGCCAACCATCGTGGTAGTGGTCGACGAATTTGCCGACATGATGATGATCGTTGGCAAGAAGGTAGAAGAGCTGATCGCCCGTATCGCCCAGAAAGCCCGAGCCGCTGGTATTCACCTGATCCTCGCCACCCAGCGCCCGTCGGTGGACGTGATCACCGGCCTGATCAAGGCCAACATTCCGACCCGCATGGCATTCCAGGTGTCGAGCAAGATCGACTCGCGGACCATCATCGACCAGGGCGGCGCCGAGCAACTGCTGGGCCACGGGGACATGCTCTACATGCCGCCCGGCACCAGCCTGCCGATTCGTGTGCACGGCGCCTTTGTTTCCGACGAAGAAGTCCACCGTGTGGTTGAAGCCTGGAAGGCGCGTGGCGCACCGGACTACAACGAAGACATCCTCAGCGGTGTCGAGGAAGCGGGCAGTGGCTTTGACGGTGGTAGCGGCAGCGGTGATGGCGACGACGCCGAAACCGATGCGCTCTACGACGAAGCCGTGCAGTTCGTCCTGGAAAGCCGTCGCGCGTCCATCTCGGCCGTACAGCGCAAGCTGAAGATCGGCTACAACCGCGCCGCGCGGATGATCGAGGCGATGGAAATGGCCGGCGTGGTTACCTCCATGAACACCAACGGTTCGCGGGAAGTCATTGCCCCAGGGCCGTCACGCGACTGATGATCGAGACTGCCGGGCGCCCCTGATGGCGCCCGGCTCATTCACTTTGCAACGAGGATTACCATGCGCCTGATCCGCATGATGTTGGTTACTGCTATGGCCCTGTCCTCTGCGTCGGCATTTGCCGGCGACGCCGACGTGGCGCGTCTGACCCAGTTGTTGGAAAAGTCCAAGACCATTTCTGCCCGTTTCTCCCAGCTGACCCTGGATGGCGGCGGCACCCAACTGCAGGAAACCTCCGGCCAAATGTCGGTACAGCGCCCGGGGTTGTTCTACTGGCACACCGACGCGCCAAATGAACAGGTAGTGGTATCCGATGGCGCCAAGGTCACCCTGTGGGACCCGGACCTTGAGCAGGCGACTATCAAGAAGCTCGATGAACGCCTGACCCAGACCCCAGCGCTGCTGCTGTCGGGTGATGTCTCGAAAATCAACCAGAGTTTTGATATCACCGCCAAGGAAGAGGGCAATGTGATGGACTTCATCCTTAAGCCCAAGACCAAAGACACTCTGTTCGACTCGCTGCGCCTGTCGTTCCGTAATGGCCTGATCAACGACATGCAATTGATTGATAGCGTCGGCCAGCGTACCAATATCCTCTTTACCGGGGTGAAGGCCAACGAAGCGATCCCGGCCGGCAAGTTCAAGTTCGACGTGCCGAAGGGCGCGGATATCATTCAAGAGTGATGAGGTAGTACAGCCGTCCATGGACCTGTTTCGAAGCGACCCCGTTGCCCAGCCCCTGGCCGCGCGCCTGCGCCCGGCCAACCTGGACGAGTACGTCGGCCAGGAGCACCTGCTGGCGCGCGGCAAGCCGCTGCGCGAAGCATTGGAGCAGGGCGCGCTGCACTCGATGATCTTCTGGGGCCCGCCCGGGGTGGGCAAGACCACCCTGGCGCGGCTGCTGGCGCAGTTTTGCGAGGCGCATTTCGAGACGGTGTCGGCGGTACTGGCCGGGGTCAAGGAGATCCGCCAGGCGGTGGAGATCGCCAAGCAACAGGCCGCCCAGTACGGCCGGCGGACCATCCTGTTTGTCGATGAAGTGCACCGCTTCAACAAGTCCCAGCAGGATGCCTTCCTGCCTTATGTGGAAGACGGCACGCTGATCTTCATCGGCGCGACCACCGAGAACCCTTCGTTCGAACTCAACAACGCCCTGCTGTCGCGGGCGCGTGTATACGTGCTCAAGAGCCTCGACGAGCCCGCCCTGCATCGCCTGGTGCAGCGCGCATTGACTGAAGAGCGCGGCCTGGGCAAGCGTCAGCTGACCCTGGCCGATGAAGCCTTCAAGATGCTCCTGGCAGCGGCGGACGGTGATGGTCGGCGCCTGCTCAACCTGCTGGAAAACGCCTCGGACCTCGCCGAAGACGGCACCGAGATCGGCGTAGACCTACTGCAAAGCCTGCTGGGTGACACCCGCCGGCGTTTCGACAAGGGTGGCGAGGCGTTCTACGACCAGATTTCCGCCCTGCACAAGTCCGTGCGCGGCTCCAATCCCGATGGTGCGCTGTACTGGTTCGCGCGCATGCTCGACGGCGGCTGTGACCCGCTGTACATCGCCCGCCGCGTGGTGCGCATGGCCAGCGAGGACATCGGCAATGCCGACCCACGAGCCCTCAGCCTGTGCCTGGCGGCGTGGGATGTTCAAGAGCGCCTCGGCAGCCCGGAAGGCGAGCTGGCGGTGGCCCAGGCCATTACCTACCTTGCCTGCGCGCCGAAGAGCAACGCGGTGTACATGGGCTTCAAGACTGCGCTGCGCGAAGCCGGCGAGCACGGCTCGCTGGAAGTGCCGATCCACCTGCGCAATGCACCGACCAAGCTGATGAAGCAGCTTGGCTATGGCGACGAATACCGTTACGCCCACGATGAACCGGACGCCTATGCCGCCGGTGAAGACTATTTCCCGGAAAACCTGGCCCCGCGTCATTACTACCAGCCGGTACCGCGCGGCCTGGAGCTGAAGATCGGCGAGAAGCTCAAGCACCTTGCCGAACTTGACCGCAACAGCCCTCGGCAGCGGAGAAAACCGTGATTGCCCTGATTGCCGCAGTCTCCGCCGGTGGCATCGCCGGCACCTTGCTGCGCTTTGCTGCCAGCAATTGGGTCAGCGCGCACTGGCCACGGCACTTCTATCTGGGTACGCTGGCGGTCAATCTGATCGGCTGCCTGCTGATCGGCCTGCTGTACGGGCTGTTCCTGCACCGTCCCTGGGTGCCGGTAGAGTTGCGCGCCGGGCTGATCGTCGGCTTTCTGGGTGGCCTGACCACGTTTTCATCCTTTTCACTGGACACCTTGCGCCTGCTCGAAAGCGGGCAGGCGCCGTTGGCGTTCGGCTATGCCGGCGTCAGCGTAATGGGCGGCCTGCTCGCGACGTGGGCAGGCCTCACCTTGACCAAATTCTGAACCAACGAGAGACCGATATGCTCGATTCCAAACTGTTACGCGGCCAACTTCAGGAAGTGGCGGACCGCCTGGCCTCCCGTGGCTTCAGCCTGGATGTCGCGCGCATCGAAGCACTGGAAGAACAACGCAAGGGCGTACAGACCCGCACCGAACAACTGCAGGCCGAGCGTAACGCCCGCTCCAAGTCCATCGGCCAGGCCAAGGCGCGTGGCGAAGACATCGCCCCGCTGATGGCCGACGTCGACCGCATGGCGGGCGAGTTGGCCAATGGCAAGGTAGAGCTGGAGAACATCCAGGCCGAGCTGGACTCGATCCTGCTGACCCTTCCGAACCTGCCGGACGCCAGCGTCCCGGTCGGTGCCGATGAAGACGGCAACGTCGAAGTGCGTCGCTGGGGCACCCCGCGCAGCTTCGACTTCGCCATCCAGGACCACGTTGCCCTGGGCGAGCGTGATGGCTACCTGGACTTCGAAACCGCCGCCAAGCTGTCTGGCGCCCGTTTCGCCCTGCTGCGTGGCCCGATCGCCCGTCTGCACCGCGCCCTGGCGCAGTTCATGATCAACCTGCACACCAACGAGCACGGCTACGAAGAGGCCTACACCCCGTACCTGGTGCAGGCGCCTGCATTGCAAGGCACCGGCCAGTTGCCGAAGTTCGAGGAAGACCTGTTCAAGATCAGCCGCGAAGGTGAGGCGGACTTCTACCTGATCCCGACCGCCGAAGTGTCGCTGACCAACATCGTTGCCGGTGAAATCATCGATGCCAAGCAACTGCCGATCAAGTTCGTTGCCCACACCCCGTGCTTCCGCAGCGAAGCTGGTGCGTCGGGCCGTGATACCCGTGGGATGATCCGTCAGCACCAGTTCGACAAGGTCGAGATGGTCCAGATCGTCGAGCCAAGCCAGTCGATGGAAGCGCTGGAAGGCCTGACGGCCAACGCCGAGCGTGTGCTGCAGCTGCTGGAGCTGCCATACCGCGTACTGGCGCTGTGCACCGGTGACATGGGCTTCAGCGCGGTCAAGACCTACGACCTGGAAGTCTGGGTGCCGAGCCAGGACAAATACCGTGAAATCTCGTCGTGCTCCAACTGCGGCGATTTCCAGGCCCGCCGCATGCAAGCGCGCTGGCGCAACCCGGAAACCGGCAAGCCGGAACTGGTGCACACCCTGAACGGCTCGGGCCTGGCGGTTGGCCGCACCCTGGTTGCGGTGCTGGAGAACTACCAGCAGGCCGACGGTTCGATCCGTGTGCCGGAAGTGCTGAAGCCGTACATGGGTGGCCTGGAGGTCATCGGTTAAATGGAGTTTCTGCCGCTGTTTCATAACCTGCGTGGCCGCTCGGTGCTGGTCGTGGGCGGTGGCGAGATTGCCTTGCGCAAATCTCGCCTGCTGGCCGACGCGGGTGCCGTGCTGCGGGTGGTTGCGCCGCATATCGAGGCGCAACTGGCCGAGCTTGTTCAAGGCAGCGGCGGCGAGCTTCTGGCGTGTGGTTACCAGGAAGGCGACCTTGACGGGTGTCAGCTGATCATTGCGGCGACCGACGACGCTGCGCTCAATGCGCAGGTCTCGGCGGACGCCCAGCGGCGCTGTGTTCCGGTCAATGTCGTGGATGCGCCGGCGTTGTGCTCGGTGATTTTCCCGGCGATTGTCGACCGTTCACCGTTGGTGGTGGCGGTGTCCAGCGGCGGCGATGCGCCGGTGCTGGCACGCCTGATCCGGGCCAAGATGGAAACCTGGATACCCTCCGCGTATGGCGAGCTGGCCAGTTTGGGCGCGCGCTTCCGTGACCGGGTCAAGGCGTTGTACCCCGACGTCAACCAGCGTCGCGGGTTCTGGGAAGATGTCTTCCAGGGTCCGATTGCCGAGCGCCAATTGGCTGGGCAGGGCGCTGAAGCCGAACGCCTGCTGCAGGCCAAGGTAGACGGTGCACCGGTGCAGAAATCGGGTGAGGTTTACCTGGTGGGTGCCGGGCCGGGCGATCCGGACTTGCTTACCTTCCGCGCGCTGCGCTTGATGCAGCAGGCGGACGTGGTGCTGTACGACCGTCTGGTGGCGCCAGCGATCATCGAGATGTGTCGTCGTGATGCCGAGCGCATTTACGTCGGCAAGCGTCGCGCGGATCATTCAGTGCCGCAGGAGCAGATCAACCAGCAGTTGGTGGACCTGGCCCGTCAGGGCAAGCGTGTGTTGCGCCTCAAGGGCGGCGATCCGTTCATCTTCGGCCGGGGCGGCGAAGAGATCGAGGAGTTGGCCGAGCAGGGCATCCCGTTCCAGGTGGTGCCGGGGATTACCGCTGCCAGCGGGTGTTCGGCGTATGCGGGCATTCCGCTGACGCACCGGGACTACGCACAATCCGTGCGTTTTGTGACGGGGCACCTCAAGGATGGGACCAGCAACCTGCCGTGGAATGACCTGGTGGCGCCGGCGCAGACCCTGGTGTTCTACATGGGCCTGGTAGGTTTGCCGACCATCTGTGCCGAGCTGATTCGCCATGGTCGCGCGGCGGACACGCCAGCGGCGCTGGTCCAGCAGGGCACCACGAGCAATCAGCGGGTGTTTACCGGCACGCTGGCCGACTTGCCGCAACTGGTGGCGGAGCATGAAGTGCATGCGCCGACGTTGGTGATTGTGGGTGAGGTGGTCAAGCTGCGGGACAAGCTGGCCTGGTTCGAAGGCTCGCAAGCCTGAAAGCATCGCCGGCAACGCCGGCTCCCACAGTATTGGCAGCATTGCAGATATCTGTGGGAGCCGGCCTTGCCGGCGATGACTCACGCAAATCTACCTCAATTCTCCCAGATACCCCGCCCAGCCAAGCGCTCCCGATCATGCGCCAAGCCCAAGTCCTGCAGCGGGCCTTTGGGCATAATCCCGTTCGGATTGATGGTCTTGTGGCTCATGTAGTAGTGGTGTTGGATATGGGTCATGTCCACCGTCTCGGCCACCCCGGGCCACTGATACAGCTCGCGTAGCCAGTTCGACAGGTTCGGATAGTCAGCGATGCGTCGCAGGTTGCACTTGAAGTGCCCGTGATACACCGCATCGAAGCGCACCAGTGTAGTGAACAGTCGCCAGTCGGCCTCAGTCAGGTATTCCCCGGCCAGATAGCGTTGCTCGTCCAGAATCCGTTCCAGCCGATCCAACTCGGCAAACACCTCATCGAATGCCTGCTCATAGGCGCCTTGCGCCGTGGCAAAACCTGCCCGATACACGCCATTGTTGATGGCCGGGTAGATCCGCTCGTTCAGCGCATCGATCTGCGCCCGCAGCGGTTCGGGGTACAGGTCCAGGCGGTTGCCTGTCAGCTCATCGAATGCCGAATTGAAGATCCGGATGATCTCCGACGACTCATTGTTGACGATGCGCTGCTCCTGCTTGTCCCACAGCACCGGTACCGTCACCCGGCCGGTGTAGTTTGGATCATCGCGGGTGTAGCGCTGGTGCAGATACGCCAGGCCATCCAGCTTGTCCCCCGTCGAGCCGAGAGCCGTGTCGAAGGTCCAGCCGTGTTCGCCCATCAGCCAGCTCACCACTGACACATCGATCAGGCTTTCCAGGCCCTTGAGCTTGCGCAGGATCAGCGTGCGATGCGCCCAAGGGCAGGCAAGCGACACGTACAGGTGATAACGGCCGGCTTCTGGCGCGGGCAGTTGATTGCGGCGTTGCGCGTTCTCGCGCTGGAAGGCGCCGTCTTTGCTGCTTTGGTACCACTGGTCGTGCCAGCGTCCGTCGATCAACAGGCCCATGATGAGCTCCTTGGCAATGTATTCAGGTTGGAACCCAGTCTACGGACTAGGGTTCGAACGAATAGCGCAAAGAGTGCACCTGTTTGATCGACGGATTCGATCAGTCGTCTAGCTCAGGCGTTCATCCCAATAACGCCGGGCCAGGCTGAAGGCCTCGTCGCGGCTGTGACCGAGCCCGCGCAAGGCCAGGGCCATGGTCGCGACCAGGGCCATCTCGCCATAACTGTCACGGGCGTCGCCGTTCCACACGGCGAGCAGGTGCTCGGGCACCAGGCTGGCGGGTTTGACGTGGCGTTGGATCGACATTTGCGGCCATTCCTCGTCCCACTCCAGCCCGCCGACGGTGCCGTACAGGTGGCTGCTGGCGTCAGGGTTGATCTCGATCTCGCCGCCGTCACCCTTGACCACGATGGCCGTGTCGCCGAGCAGGCGGCTGGCTTCGCGGTGCACGGCCTGGTAGCCGGGGTGGAAGATGCTTTGCAGGCCGCAGCGCGCGCCCAGCGGGTTGAGCACCCGAGCCAGGGAGTGGATGGGCGAGCGCAGGCCGAGGGTGTTGCGCAGGTCGATCATCCGTTGCAGGCGGGGTGCCCAGTCCTGCAACGGGATGAAGGCCAGGCACCGCTCGTCCAGCGCGCGCTCGACGGCGCTCCAGTCGCGGCACAGGGGAATCTCCAGCAGCCCCAGCACTTGCTCGGTATACAGGCGGCCGGCCGTGTGTGCGCCGCCGCCGTGCAGCAGGATGCGCACGCCATTGTTGGCCAGGCAGCGCGCAGCCAGCAGGTACCATGGCAGGTGACGCTTCTTGCCGGCATAGCTGGGCCAGTCCAGGTCCACGGCGATCGACGGCGCCTGCACGCGGGCGCGCAAGGCTTCGGTGAAGCCGGCGAGCTCTTCAGGGCTTTCTTCCTTGTGCCGCAGCAGCATCAGGAAGGCGCCCAGCTGGGTCTCCTCGACCTTGCCGTCGAGCAGCATGCCCATGGCTTCACGGGCCTCTTCGCGGGTCAGGCCGCGGGCACCACGCTTGCCCTTGCCGAGGATGCGAACGAACTGGGCGAAAGGGTGCTCGGTGGGCGTTTCAGTGATCAGTGGCAGCGGTTCGGTCATATGCAATTGGTCGGCTTGGGCAGGCCCGCGAGCTTGGCGGCGAGTTTGGCAGGAGTGCCGTTGAACAGGCGATTGAGGTGCAGGCTGTTGCCCTTTTCCGGGCCGAGCTTCAAGGCGGTGTACTTGATCAGCGGGCGGGTGGCCGGGGACAGCTGGAATTCGTCATAGAACGCGCGCAGCAGGCTCAGCACTTCCCAGTGCTCGGCAGTCAGGCTGATGCCTTCACGCTCGGCCAGGGCCTGGGCGACGTCCTCGGACCAGTCGCCCAGTTCTACCAAGTTGCCGTCCTTGTCCAGGGCAATGTCGCGGGTGCCGACAGTCAGGGTGCTCATAGCCAGCTGTTGACCTTGTCGTAGTGCAGGGACAGCGCGACGAAGGCCGGGTAGTCAACCGCGTTGACGGCGTCGCTGTTGATGGCGCGGGCTTGCAGGTCTTCGGCCAGGGCGAACAGGCGTTGCTCAAGGTTGTGTGCTTGCAGCGTCTTGAGCGGTTCGCTACCCGGTTGCAGGGCATAGACCGCGTCGCCGCACAGCAGCAGGCCGTCGTTCGGGCCCAGCAGGCACAGGCAACTGCTCAGGCGGTTGTCGCCAAAGGGCGAGTGGGAAATGACGTGCAGGGTGCTCATCAGAGGGTTACCACCTGGTCAAAACGTTCAATCAGCGCCGCCAGGGCGGCGTCATCCAGCACCTTGACCGGCAAGCTCAGGCTGTCGGCAGGCAGGCCACGTTCTTGCAGGCTGCTGCCTGCGGCAAACAGTTCCTCGACGCCAAACATCGGCAGTGCCTGCAGGTTGGCGGCAAGGTTCTTTTGCTGCACCTGGCCGGGTTGCTGGCCAGGGGCGAGCTGGAAGACCCCGTCATCCAGAAACAACATGCCCAGCGGAAGGTCGAAGGCGCCGCCGGCCAGGGCGATATCCAGGGCTTCGCGGGCCGAAGGGCCGGCCCAGGGGGCCTGGCGGCTGATGATCAACAGGGACTTGGCCATTAATCGCCTCCGAAGCAGACCAGGCGGTCGGCGGTTTGCGCAGCTTCGTGCAGTTGGCCGAGGCCGGAGAGGTCCCAGGGTGCGGGCAGGTTCACGGCGTTGCGCTGGTAGCGTGCGGCCTCTTCCTCGTTCAGTACGCCACGGCGCAGGGCCGCGGCGATGCACACTACGGCGTCGAGCGCGTGCTCGGTGACGAAGGCGCGCCAGTGTGCGGGCACGTCGAACTCATCCTGGGGCGTGACGATATTGCCCGAGGCGCTGTGCACGCCGTCCTGGTAGAAAAACAGCCGGACAATCTCATGCCCACCGGCCAAGGCGGCCTGGGCGAACAGCAGTGCGCGGCGTGAGGAGGGTGCGTGGCCGGGGGAAAAAACCGCGATGGCGAACTTCATGGCAGGCTCTGTCTATAAATCTGTGCAAATGATAAAGCAAAAAGCCCGCAGTGGCCTGCGGGCTTTGATGGATACAGCCTTGCACGAATCGTGTGGGGCCCGGCCTTGCCGGCGATGGACCGCAAGGCGGCCCCCAACCCTCAAGCGTGCGACTTGGCCTCAGGCAGGAACCAGTTCAGCACCAGCGCACAGATCCCGCCGGTTGCCACACCGGATTCCAGCACATTGCGCAGCGCTGCCGGCATATGTGCGAGGAATTCCGGCACCTGCGCCACGCCCAGGCCCAGCGCCAGGGACACGGCGATGATCAGCAGGGCGCGACGGTCGAGGCTGATGCTGGCGAGGATATTGATACCCGACGCGGCCACCGCACCGAACATCACCATGGCGGCACCACCCAGTACCGGCTCCGGCACTGCCTGAATCACCCCAGCCACGCTCGGGAACAGGCCGAGGATGATCAGCATCGCGGCGATCCACACGCCGATATGGCGGCTGGCAATCCCGGTCAGCTGAATCACCCCGTTGTTTTGCGCAAAGATCGAGCTTGGGAAGGTGTTGAACACCCCGGCCAGCAACGAGTTGGCACCGTTGACCAGCACGCCGCCCTTGATGCGCTGCATCCACACCGGGCCTTCGACAGGCTGGCGCGAGACCTTGCTGGTGGCGGTGACATCACCGATGGCTTCGAGGGAGGTGACCAGGTAGATCACCAGCATCGGAATGAACAGCGCCCAAGAGAAACCCAGGCCGAAATGCAGCGGTACCGGCACCTGGAACAGCGCGGCTTCGTGCATACCGGTGAAGTCCAGGCGTCCCAGGTAGCCGGCCAGCGCGTAGCCGACGGCCAGTGCGATGACGATGGCGCAGCTGCGCATCCACACCACCGGGATGCGGTTGAGGATCACGATAATGGCCAGCACAACCCCTGACAGCAGCAGGTTTTCGCCGTTGGCGAAAGTGCCGTTGCCCATGGCGGTGAAGCCGCCGCCCATGCTGATCAGGCCGACCTTGATCAGGGTCAGGCCGATCATCAGCACGACAATGCCGGTGACCAGCGGGGTGATCAGGCGTTTGACGAAGGGCAGGATCCGCGAGATGCCCATTTCGACGAAGGAGCCGGCGATTACCACGCCGAAGATGGCGGCCATTACGCCTTCAACCGGCGTGCCTTGCTTGACCATCAGTGCGCCGCCGGCGATCAGCGGGCCGACGAAGTTGAAGCTGGTGCCTTGCACGATCAGCAGCCCGGCGCCGAACGGGCCGAAGCGCCGGCATTGCACGAAAGTGGCGATCCCGGAGATTACCAGCGACATCGAGACGATCAGGTTGGTGTCGCGGGCCGAGACGCCCAGGGCCTGGCAGATCAGCAGGCCGGGGGTAACGATCGGCACGATGATCGCCAGCAAATGCTGCAGTGCGGCCAGCATGGCGATCAGTGGGCGTGGGCGGTCCTCCAGGCCGAGGACCAGTTCATTGGCTTGCGCGGGTGCGCTGGTCCCTTGTTCGATTGAGCTCATGCAGGTGCTGCCCCGGGAGAAAAAAGGAGCGCATTCTACGGGGCGATGGCCATTTGCGGTAGTGCTGGTGCTGTGCGGGCTGGATTGGCGGTTTCAGCCAGGCAAAAGAAAACCCGCCGAAGCGGGTTTCTTTCATTCAGCAGCGGTGATCAATCGTCGCGGCTCATCAGGCCGAACAGTTGCAGCAGGCTGACGAACAGGTTGTAGATCGACACATACAGGCTGATGGTCGCCATGATGTAGTTGCGCTCGCCGCCGTGGATGATCGCGCTGGTCTGGAACAGGATGCAGACCGACGAGAACAGCACGAAGCCGGCGCTGATGGCCAGTTGCAGGCCGCTGATCTGGAAGAACAGGCTGGCGAGCACGGCGCCCATCAGGACGAAGAAGCCGGCGGTGATGAAGCCACCGAGGAAGCTCATGTCCTTGCGGGTGATCAGCACGTAGGCGGAGAGGCCGCCGAACACCAGGGCGGTCATGGCGAAGGCGGAGCTGACGACTTCGGCGCCGCCGGCCATGCCCAGGTAGCGGTTGAGGATAGGGCCGAGCAGGAAGCCCATGAAACCGGTGAGGGCGAAGGTCGAGACCAGGCCCCAGGCGGAGTCACGCAGTTTGTTGGTGAGGAAGAACAGGCCGTAGAAGCCGATCAGCACCACGAAGATGTTTGGGTAGCCGACGCGCATTTGCTGGGCCACATAGGCCATGATGCCGCTGAAGGCGAGGGTGATGGCCAGCAGGCCGTAGGTGTTACGCAGGACGCGGCTGACTTCTTGCTGCTCGACCTGCTGGCCGTGGTTGACGGCGTAATCCTGTTCGCGCATGGCGACACTCCTGTGGGTTTGTAACGTTCAGATGCAAAGATCATAACAGAGGCATGCAAACCCGCGACACAGAGAGTTTGACAGCGTGTTTCATTTCGGTATTATGGCGGCCGCTGTTCTGTGGAAGCGTGGCCGAGTGGTTTAAGGCAACGGTCTTGAAAACCGTCGATGGGCAACTATCCTAGAGTTCGAATCTCTACGCTTCCGCCATATTTTTTACCGAAAAGCCCTGATTATTCAGGGCTTTTTGCGTTTCTGGGGCAGAGAAAAACCACCCATGGGAACACCCTTGGGAATGGGTTGTTTTGTCAGCGCTGACAATACTTCTGCTATTTGGTGGGTTTCGCCAACGCTCCGACGCGCCGATAAACGCGCTCAGTGATGTCGCCTTTGGTGTGCCCAAGCAGCAGGCTGGCGTGCTCAATATCCGTGATTTCCGATGCAGCCTTGGGGCGTATATCTCGGAATTGGAACTGACCGATTCGGCCAGCCAGCACCTGGTCGCCAGAGTCGATCGCCTCTTTCACTGCTTCCTCTCGGGCGTCATCCCATCGACGCCGAAGCATCGGCGCGGTCACCCGCAGGCCGCCGCTCGTGAGAATCAGGTACGGCGAGTTATGTGGCTCGTTTCGTATTAGGATCGCCCTGATTAGAGCGCCCAGGTCGCTTTCTGCGCCGTCCACTTCGAGCATGATTCGCAGCTTCTTGTGGGTTTTCTTCTGCTTCACTCCGAGGACGTTGTCCTCGATGTCGTCCCTCCTCATTACCAGCACGTCCGCCGGACGCTGGCCCGTCAAATACGCCAAGTCCATGGCGACCTTCAATTCATCCGCCGCCTTCGCATACACAGCTTTCCAGATGGCATCATTCGCGTAGAAATCGCGCGGGACTTCCTTGTTCTTCCGTATGCCTTGGCAGGGGTTTTCCCGAATGGTCAGGCCCCACTCCCGTGCCATATTGAACACGTGCGAGAGGGTGGCTATCTCCCGGTTTGCCCGGACCTTGGCACTCCTTGCATCCCGGTACTGTGCGATCTGCGAGGGCGTTATGCCGTCAATGGGGGCCTTTTCGAAGTACGGCCGTAGCTGGCGGAGTTCGGCCAGGTTGTCTTTCTGGGTGCGTGGCGCCTTCTTCGGGATGATGTCTCGTTCGTACCTGTCGAAAATGGCAGACATAGTTAGCAGATCTTTCGGTTTTTCCTTCGCTTCCAGCTCGGCCCACTTCAGACGGGCAAGGCTCAGGTCGGTACCGAGGGGGATTGGTTTGCCAGATTTGTCCAGGTAGATGTAGCTGATCCATACCTTGTTCGGATGCTTCTTGCTCTTACTGCTTCGCTTGCGCCTGTACATGCCTGGCGGCAGATCCCTGTTATCAGTTTTCCTTGGGCGCATATCACCTTACCTTCGATATATCTGGCGTCCACATGGGTGCCAGAGTGGGAGGCGGTGCGAGCGGCACCACCTCAAGGGTCACGCCCAGTTTCATGCGGGCATATTGGCGGCCAACAAGCGGTCGAGCGCCTCGACTCTCGACGAAGTGCCACTGGCGCTCTTCTAGCCAGCGGCGCTGGTAGCCCCTGGCCTTGTAGCCGGTCAGCTCGGCCAGTTCTTTTTCCGTGAGGATTTCGGTTTCCATGGGATAGGCTCCACGCCGCGCATGGCGGCAGAGGGGGGGAGGGGTTAGGCAGTCAGCACTTCGCGCACAACTTCCCAGAGCTGGGCAGGCGTCCACTGGTACCGGTCAAAGTCCGTGTCAGGCTGAATGCCAATGCGGCAGGTGGAGTGGGCGCCGCGCGGGAACTCGTTACGCTTTTGCATGACGGTGGCGACTCTGCCATCCCCGCCTGGTTCGGTACGATGGTAGTCGTACGCAGCGGTCCGGTACTCGCCACCCGCGTAGATCAGGTCGGTGCCTTGGTGAACCATGTCGGCTCGGCCGTCTAGCGTCCACGGCCGCCCGCCTGGCGCTTGCCTTCATGCAGGTACAGTACGAACTCGCCTTCGGCGTGACGTATAGGCTCGTAGCAGTGGTTGATCTGTTCACCGGCAAGCACGCGGGACACGAAGCCGAAGCGGTGGTCGTGAATGGCCGAGTGCTCAAAGCACTTGCGGCGGGGCAGTTCGGGATGCCAGACATGCATGCGCTGCTCACCCTGCAGTTGCACCTGGACAAAGCCCAGGCCGTGGAGGGTGATTTTGTCCGTCATCAAGTCGTCGATGATCATGGCAATAGCTCTCCTCGCCCACCTACCGGCAGGCTTGAGTTGTTGTAGGTGGAGGGGTTACGGGTAGTTGTGGGAGATTCGGTCGGCAATGCTGTCTAGGCGCTCAGCCATGTGCCACATGTCGTTGTTGTCACGGCGACTCACGACCAGCGACCTGGTGACGTTGCGGCCCATCAGGATGGCGACGGCCAACCGGATCAGCGCAGCTTCAAGCTTTCGGCGGATGAAGCCTTTACGCGGGATCATGCCCTCGGCCCCTTCCAGATTATCCAGGCCATGTAGAGCGGGGCGGCGATTGGTAGGAGGATCATGATGGTTCGTTCCCTTCACGCATTGCGCTCTGCTTGTCGCGCTGGATGATGGCCGTGCAAGAAGCATGGCCGTGGAAGCATGCGTCTGGCATGCCTTTTGGCTCTGAGCAGCAGCAGTCGGAGCAGATCCAGCCGCATTCACCCCGGGCTGCTTGGCTTCTCTGTCGCGCACGTCCTTGGTGTTGCCTTCGAGGTGTGCGGGAAGCTCGTTAGCGGGCATCACAGTGATCTTGAGTTCAATGCTCACAGCGAATACCTCTCTTCATTCCATGCGCCTGGCGCAGTAGTTGGGGTAGGGGTGACGTCTTGTTCGTGCGGGGAGAGCTGGCGCTCGTTGCCGGCCTGGTGCTTTTAGCGGCCTTTGAGCTGGCTGTCGGGAATGCAGCTGAGGCCCGTAGCGGTGTACCAGCAGGTGGCGGCACGTTCGTCGTCGTGGAAGGTATTGACGCCCCACGGAAGAGGCGCCGCGCTGGCGCCGGTGGCCAGCAGCAGGAGGCAGAGGGCTAGGCGGGTCATGCTGCCTCCTCGCGTTCGTGCTTGATCATGTCGAGGAACGACTGGGGCAGCTCGACGGCTTCGCTGCTGGGGGACCAGGACAGAGGCGGGCTATTGCGGATCATCTCGTTGAGTAGCTCGAAAGCGGCAAGCAACTGGTCATCGTTGATTTCACCGTCTTCCGGCAAGTCGTCACAGAAGTGGTCGCCGGGATCGATCTGGCTGGGGTAGTTCGGCGTGCAGAAGACCAGCTTCAGGTCGGCTGGCTCGATCTCATGCTCGAGTAGATAGTCACGCAGGCTTTCCTCATCGAAGAAGTACTCGTCCCCGTCGTACTCGGTGATCGCCTCGCCACCCCATGCGCGCTTCGGCATGGCTGCGTACTTGGCCGCACGACTTTCTGAATGGCATGCCTTGCACCATCCGTTGGTTGCGTGGATCGGGTGCTCCGGGTTCTTCTCACATTGTCGGTGGGTCGAACCGCAGTAGCGGGCCATGTGCTCATCATTGCCCCAGAATCGGCCAGAAGGATCGACCCAGCCCGTCACGGTCTGGATGCTGGCGGCTTCGGGGGATTCGTACATCACGACTTTTTCTTCGCGCACGGAAATTCCTTGCCGCAATATCGCGGCTGTTCAATAGAGGGGATAGGGGTTACAGCGGAAAGAGTACAGATGTACTCCTGTCAGGATTTATAAGCCCGGACGGGGGCAGCGCTTGCGAAACTCGTAGACCATTGAGCGCAGATCCACCAGAGACTCCTGAAGATCGTCGCGGGCGGTATCGATCGCTTCGAATAGCTCCCCTTCACCGTCGTCGCCACCCTCATCTACGGCCAGCAGAGCCAGCCCATAGGCCTGAAACTTCGCCATCACATCATCGGCTGACTTGGCCATGTACTCGGCATGCTCGATTGCGTAGTCCTCTGGCGATCGATCAGGCAGCGCCACGTCTGCCGGCGCGCTCGGCTCTGCGCTGGCGGATAGAGTCTTGCAAATCTCTTCGTAGAGAGCGGAGCCAAGGGTGAACATGCCAAGGCGCGAAGCTCGGTGCAGCAGCGCATCCCGTTCGGCCAGATGGGCGCGCAGGGTGTCACGTTCGGCTATCAGCCCTTCAATGTAGTCAATTGCCCGCGACACGCCGACAAGTGACTGGGACTTTTCTACCGCATCGCAAGCGTCCATGAGGCCTTGATCAGGCCCGGCAGTTCCACCGGTTGTGAGGGCGCAAAACATCAGCCTCCTCGAGGCTTCCCCGAGTGCAGAAATTCCGCCTTTGAATACAACCAAGTCTTCCTTGAGTTGCTCGTTCTCAATCTTCAATGCAGTCATCGAGTTTTTACGGTCTCGCGACGCTTCGTATTTTTCTGTCAGAGCTTTTCCCTCTGCTCGCAACCGCTCAACCTCTCCCGCATCGGCGTGGGTGTAGAGCTGGTCACCGCGTTGCAGTGGATTGCCGTTCTCGCCGTAGATGAAGTCGATGAACACGCCGTCGTCTCCCTCGTCGACTATGGCCACCGGCTCGCCCTGGTGCTGGGTGGTTGGCTGGGCATGAGCGCAGATAGTGTCCCAGATCTCGACAGCGCCACCGCCGCAAACCCGTACCTTCTCGGCGATCAGCTCGGCGAGATCGTCCGTCAGCTCGCTTGGGAAGCTGACCATCTGTTCGGTGTTGCTGGATCGGTTTTTTGTGGGCATGGGGATACCTCGGAGTTACTATCGCCACGAGTGAATGGAGAATTGTTATGTCGATATGTTTGGCGATCTCTGATGTGGACTGGGCGATCACAAAAGACGTATTCGCGGTAATCGGAACAGTAATAACCGGTCTTGGTGTCGTTACTGCCGCGATAATAGGATTCTGTGGTCTTGCGACTTGGAGGCGGCAAATTAAAGGGCAGAACGACCATGAGCTGGCTCGCCGATTGCTCGTTGAGCTATATCGGATGGTGGAAAAATTTCAAACATACCGCGCATGGTGGATTTACACTCATGAGGTAAATCGAGAGGGTGATCCGGTGTTCTGCGGCAATCCTCAGGATCGACATGCCCGCAAGGAATTGGGTTTCAGTCGCAGAGTAGAAAGTCTTCAAGAATCTTATGCACAAATAGCAGCCTCGTTGTTTGAGGCCCAAGCTCTCTGGGGGGATGAGGTCGTCGACAGAGCAATAAATATTAAACGTCTAATAGATGAGTATGCTGATTATGTAAATTTGATGCTTCTGTCAAAAGATCCTTCAGAGCCCGAGGACGAGCGTGAGGATCACTTGGAGGCATTAAATTCCCGGCGGCTCGTATTCAAATATAGGCTCAGGGACAAAGATGATTATGGAGATGAGCTAGAGCGAGCGGTTCGTAATTTTGAAGGCGCACTGAAAGTAAAGCTGGCGCGCTAAAGAGGCTCACAGGTGCGGCGGGAAAAGCGATGTTCAGGGCTAGCGCCTGTTGCTTATGCGGCCGCTGTTGATTCTGGCGAGTAGTCCACCCAAGAGAGCTTTGTGGGTGATCTACGCTTCGCATCGCTCTGGGGCAGTTTGATTTTTGCTCTGATGATCACGTCGCGGCACCGACCTAGCTTACGAATGCGCTCGGCGTATTCGGCAGCGTACTACGGAGCATCGAACATGCTGCTGAGTTGGGCGACTCGCTTGCCGTCCATGATCTTTATCACGCGATCCTCGACAGCCTGTAGATACCGTCTTGC
>NZ_JAMDGY010000009.1 GCF_028656955.1 Pseudomonas fontis | reverse complement strand
AGGTGGGTGACTGCTGGCGGAGGAGTAGTCTTGCCGGCTACATCGGTCAGCATCGAACTGGTAGGCATCGATGCAACATCCATGGCGTTGACGGCGCGCACGCGGGCCAGATATTGGCCGGCATACACGCCGCGCACGTCGGCCGACAGTTCGCCGGTACGCGGCAGCTTGATCCAATCCCGGGCCCCCCAGCGCCATTCCACGTCATAAGCCACCGCCCCGGGCGCCGCGTCCCAGCCAATGGTCATGGTGGTAACCGCGATGCCCTGGTCGACAGCGCTGTGACTGGTGATCAGCACGCGCGCTGGTGCGTCTTGCACACCTGGTGGCAGTACGCTGATCGGGCGGTCATCAATCACGGTGCCGTAGTCGATGGCGTCGAACTTGCTCGGTTCGTGCTGGATCAACTCCAGCTGGAACTGGTGCCACTCCGGGCGCGTGACGTTGCGCACGTAAAACTGCATCAGCTTCAAATCGTCATAGTCCAGCGCCCAGCCGCATTCCGCCTCGGGCGCCTCGCTGTAGTCGGCCATCACCGTGACCTGGCGGCCAGATACCGAGCGCACCTGCCGGGCCTCGGCCTTACCGCTGGGCAGGTTGACCTGCAGGCGTGCTCCCGTGGGCACCTCAGCATCGCGATCCAGGGTAATGACCCGGCCAGCAACTGCAGCAATACGCCCGCCGTTGGCACGACCCGCCAGCATTGAATCCGCAACCGAGATCACCTTGCCCGGCTTGGGAATGTAGCCATCGAGGCCGACGCGCATGGTTGCGCCGCGCACCTGCAGCTGTTCGGTCAGCAGCGCCCACTGGCCAGCACGCTGGGCCTGGCCGCGAGACGTGCAACCCACGGCTTCGACCGAGGTTTCGCGCACGCCATATTCGGCCATGGCGTCCTCATCAAACACCGGTTCCTTGTCGGTATCGAAGCCCTGGGCCGGGTCATCGAACGAGACCATGGCCAGGCTATGCCGGTCGCGCCATTTGCTGCCGACGTACTTGATGGCGCCGTCACCCAGGATCTGCGCCCCGGTGTAGGTGTAGGCTGAATCCTGCGGCATGTCGGCGTTGACGACGATCTGGCTACCGTCCCAGAAGGCCAGACCGTGGAAGATCGCGGCCAGGTCCTGCAGTACCGCCCAGGCCTCGGCCTGCTTCTGCAGGTACAGGTTGCAGGTGAAGCGCGGCTCCTGCCCGCCTTTGCCATCTGGCACCATCTGATCGCAATACTGGGCAATCCGGTACAGGGCCCAGCGGTTGATCATGCTGGCATCGACGCGCTCGCCAAGGCCGTAGTACGGGTGCAGGGCCAGGTCGTAAAAGATCCACGCCGGGTTGTTGGTGTAGGCCTCTTTGAAGGTGCCATCCCAAACCCCATTGCTGGTACCGGGGCCCGCCGTGGCATAGGTACGGGTCGCCGGGTCATAGTTCATTGGCACGCGGATGATGCGCCCGCGCATCAGCACCGCCACCTTGGCGATATCGCCACCGAACTGCTGAGCGTCGTACTCGAGGCAGCCAACGGCCGTCAGCGGGTATTCCTGATCGCTGTCCACGACTTCGGCGATGGCCTCCACCACCATGCCATCCTGGACCAGCGAGCTGTTGGCCTCAGGAGTCAGGCGCCGGGCGCGAACAAACCAGCGGCTACCGGCCGGCAACTCAATGCGGTGGGAGCGCTCGTATTTGGTGATGTTCTTGCGGTTAACTTCGGCTGCCAGCACCTGCAGGTACGGCCCGCCGTCGGTTGAGATGTCAACAGCGTACTGAATGCGCACGCCGTCGATGTTGCCACCCTGGTCCTGCGACTGCAGTTGCGGCCAGCTGAAACGCAGGCGCACAGCATCGATCATGGCATTGGTGATGGAGTGCAGCCACGGGGAAGTGCTCTTCAGCTCCTGGCCGACATCAATCTCGTTGCTCGACTCGCTGACACCTGCCAGGCGCTCCTGATCGAGTTCGCCCGAGCGAAATTGCCATTTCACCCCGGGATAGTTGAGGGTGCCGTCCTCAGCCATGATCGGCGTGCCGTCGAGCTTGATCGAGCGCAAGCCGTCGACCGGGCCAACGATGGGGCCCCAGCTCCACAGGTAGACAATCCGTGCCGTGGAGATCGACGGCACGCCGTTGGAGGCGATACTAGGTTGCTTCTGCTTCTTCTGCCCGCCCTTGCTGCCAGCTACCCGCCGGCAGTGTTTCACTGCTCGCCGCGGCTTGTGCTTCACTGCTGCGCCCATGCGCCCCTCCAGAAACGAAAAAACCCGCCGAAGCGGGTCAGGAATTGCCAGTCGTCAGAGCTGGTCTTGCGTGTAGATGCCGCCCGACTCGACGGCGCCGCCGATCTCGCGCTCGCCATACAGCACCGGATACGGGTTGCCCTGGGCGATGGTGGTCACCGCCGAGCCGAAGCCATACGACGGGTTGTTGCCGTCCTCATTACGATCGAGGCTGCCGGTCTTGGCTGTCGGTGACAGCATCTGCACCACCCCGCCCAGGGCCAGAGCGCCACCACCGGCCAACAAGGCCAGGCCAGGGCCGGTCGTCGTACCGCCGGAGAAGAACCCCGCCACCACCAGCACCGCACCCAGTACCACCTGAAACAGGCCGGCCTGTTTGCTGCCCTGAATGATCGGCGCGATGCGGATAACACCGTTGTCGTCGCCCACCAGGTCGAGCTCCTGGTTGTCCAGGTTGCGCGTGTCCGAGAACACGGTGAACACCAGACCCCGCTCCTCCCCGGTGGCGATGAACTTCTCGAAACCCGGCACCATGGCGCAGAGCGCCCCGATCGCGTCACGCACGCTGTGCACGTCGAGGATGTACTCGCGGCCGAAGTTCTTGCGCAGCACCCCGTAAAGCTTGATGGTCCGTTTCATGGGCGATAGTCCTTGTGGCGCAGCGCCAGCCGGCAGCGATTGGCCATTGACCAACCGTAGATGTCGCGGGAGGAAGAGCGGCCGGCCATGTGGTGGTAGATGAATGGGCCGCTGCCGCCCAGAGTCGGCGCGCCTTCGCTGATCAGCGCCGGCTCATCACCCAGGTAGATGGCAGCATGGTTCGGGTGGTAGCACGGCCTGCCCGGGGACGGGACCATGAACACCAGCATGTCGCCGCGCTTAGGCGTGTCGACCTGGTAGAAGCCGGCGCCCGCAAAATTGTCCTCGTAGAGGCTGGCCCCGTCCGGGTCTTCCCACCACAGATCCTGGCGTTCAAAGTTCGGCAACTGCAGGCCAGCTTCGCGGGCGTACCAGTCGCGGCAGGCGCCCCAGCAGTCGAGCAGTCCATGGGCGAACTCTCGACCCAGCAGCGGCGCCTGGTAACCCGAGGGCTTGAACCACTCCATATCACCGCCTGGCCAGCCCACGATGCCCCAGGGCACCTCGTGCAACTCGCAACTGATACGGTCGGCCATGCTTGGCGTGGGTGCCGCGTCCGGGTGGCTGTGGATGATCGCCAGCAGTTCGCCGCGGTCCTCGGCCTGGGCCAGGTCCTCGTGGTGCAGGGTGAAGTGGTCGCGCGGCGTTCTGGCCAGGTTCCGGCACGGCACGTACTCGCGGCCCTGGTCGGTTTTGATCAGCACCCCACAGGCCTCGGCCGGGTGCTCGCGCTCGGCATGCTCACGGATCGCGGCCTGCAACTGTTGGTTGATGCGCATGGCTTACCTCGAACTGGCAATGAGACTGGCGCCCATGGAGCCGCCAAAGCGCCGGGTATTGCCCCGGGCCTTGCAGCTTTTCCAGCGGCCGCCGCAACGATCGAGCGCCGGGTTGTCGGTGGGCTCGTCCTTTTTTGTGAACATGGCCGACCCGGTATAGGCGCAGGCCTCCTGCCGGTACTGCCCACGGCAGGCCCAGCGGCAGAGCTTGGTGATCTGCTGGCTGGGCAGCATCTGGCCGCCCAGGTCCAGCGGGCTGGAAAGCTGGAACGTCACCTGCTCGCGGTCTTCGTCGGTCTTCTGCTCGATGTACCAGAGGTTTTCCCGGGCCTGATTCGAGGCGTCGGGGTTGCCTTCGGGAAAGTTGGCGGCGTCCAGGAAGTGCCGAAAGGTCTCGATCACCTTCACCTTCGCGCCGGCCAGGTCCTTCAGGTGCAGGCACAGCGCCGTGACCGCGCCGCGCACGCCATCGATCTCGTTGGCCAACTGCAGTGTCGGACTGGCCGGCCGGCCATCGCCACGGATGTCGAAGCCCTTGGCGTCGAGCTGTTGCGGCGAGTAAAGGTTGCCCTGCCAGATGATGTCGCCTTCCTGGGCATGGCCGTGGAAACGCATCAGGTTGCCGCCCAGGCGTGTAGCGTCCACCTCGAACAGCCGGATCTGGTTGCCCGGCTCGAGCTTTTGGATGTCGGTGTTGAAGTTCATGGGACCTCAGAAGGAAGAAACCCCGCACTAGGCGGGGTCAGTAAGGGGTGAATACCTGCTTCATCTTGAAGCTGAGCGTGAACAGGCCGGCGCCCTTCGGGTCTAGCTTGTAGCCGTTGACCTTGTAGCGCCCTTGGCTGCCGCCTGGTGGAACCCAGAGGAATGACCGGTAGCCCTCATGGCGATCGAGAAAGTCACGGACCTGCCGCAGCTCATCGCCCGGCTCAAGGTTCCCGGTCATCTGGTGATCCCAGTCCTCCGACTTGGTGTTGATGCCGGTACCGCCCGACTGGGTGTAGCCATCACCGAAGTCGTTCCCCCAGGTGCGTTGCTTGATCTCGCCCGAGGCACCGACCCGGGTGCAAAAGCTGAAGGTCTCTGCCATTACTTTCTCCACATAGAGCCGCCCTGGCTGAACTCCTCATTCATAACCTGGCGAATTGTCTGCCTCAGGCCTTCCCCCATGGCTTCACCCTGGCGGCGAGCGGTATCGTCGCTCATGCCTGGCTGGGCCTGGACGGTGATCGGGGCGTTGATGGTCAGGCCCTGCGCCCTTCCCGCTCCGGCGCCAGCATCACCCGCGTTACGCAGGTACTGGGTCAGATCACGGTTCTGGTTGGGATTGAGCACCCGCTCGCCGCCATCAAGCAGCCAAGTACCTTCGCGCGGAATGCTGTCGATGCCGTCGTGGGCCATACCCATCAGCGCTGTTGATGCAACGCCAGCAACCATTGGTGCAGTAGCCATAGCCGCAGTTGCAGCAGCAGCCGGCGCAGCAGCAGGGCCAGTCATCGGGATTGCGGCAGTCGAGGCGTATGCCGCCAGCTGGGCCTGGAACGATGCCGCCTGTGCATGCGCCACCAGGGCCATGCCGGCAGAGGACTGCGTAGCTTTGCCGACCATCAGTTGCACTGCCTGATAGACCAGCCACTGGGCGGCCATGTCGGCCAAAGCACCGATCATCGATTTTGCGAAACCGGTGACCATGTCCATCAGTGCATCCCCGGCATCCTTCGATCCGGTAGCTACGTCGGACATGAACGAGCTGAGCTCGCTTCTGGCGCTACCCAAGACAGAGGCGGTTGCATCAGCAGCCTGCGCCGAGTAGTCCTGAGCGTAATCGACGAAGTTCTGCCAGGCATCGCTGACGCCATCCATCCAGTTGGATTGAGCCTCGTCCAGCCGGCTGTAGTAGCCCACCTGCAAGGACAACCGAGTGCCCAGTGCAGCACTCAAGAGCCCGGTTTCCTTCTTGTAGTTCGCTTCAGCGTCCGGATCGCCGGCAAGCTCTGCCTCTTTGTACTCCTTGTACATCTCGCGACGCTGCTTGTTGAAGTCCTGCTCGATGCTGAGCATTTCCCGGAAGCGCTCACGGTATTTCTCACCCCGACCAGCGCCAGCAAGCTCCTGATCAAAGCCATCCTTCGCGGTACGGTTGTCTTCCTTGAGGTTGAAGTCCAAAGCGGCTAAGCGCTTGGCGTCCTGGTCAGCCTTGAGTAGTGCCTTCTTGGCGTCGAGCTCGGCCGCGTACCCTTCCAGCGATTTCTTCTGCTGCGAATTCAAATTTTCATACTTGCCGCTCGCAAGCTCGAAGGCCAGCTTCTCGACTTCGGTTGCATTCTTGCGCTTATCAGTCGAGGTGTTCATCAGCTCGATCTGGCGCTGATAATTTTCCTCAGCATCCGCGAAAGTCTTCTTGAGCGACTTCATTTCTGAGGCGTGCTCTCGGGTCGACTTGGTCGCCGCCTTGTTTGCCTCGCCCTGAGCCTTTGAGGCATGCGCAGCGGACAGGATCGCAATCCGATCCGCTTCGGACAGATCCTTGTGCTCAGAAATGAAACGATTTGCCTCCTTGACCGCATCGTTGTTGTCTTGCAGTTTTACGAGCTTCTGCTGAATCGTCTGCAGGTACTTCTGACCGGCCGCAGTGAGTCCGGATGTAGCGGCTGCTGAAGCAGAAGTGGCCGCCGAGCCTTTCTCTTGCACGGCGTTCAGCTGGGCAAGGCGCGCCGTAGCGTCCTTCGCTGCCTGATCCTGGTTTGACCACCCCTCAGCAGACTTTTTCAAGTCGTTGAGGAGCGTCGGCGACACGCCTGGGATTTTCCCGGCCTTCTCAAGAATCGGGATCATGGAGCCGCCGTTTTTTGCGACCTCCTGGATTTGCTCGCTCAGGTCTTTATAGTCCTTCGCCCTCTGAATTGTCTGGTCATTGCTAGAGCCAGCAATACGAGACGGCAATGAAAGCGAATCAGAGCCGAGTACCCCTTTTTTCAAAGTAGCTTGGAGTGAATCGAGCTCTTCTTTTGCCGCCTTGACTGCATCCGCCTGAGCCTCGCCCCAACGCACCAGCGCGCCGGCTTTCTGCTCTTCGGTCATCGTCTTGAAACGAGCGATTACGTCGTCCATCGGCCCCCGAAGCTGCTCAAGCCCCTCTTTCGCTTTGTCGCTACTACTTCTGAAGTCGACAAACGAAAGCGCTACAGCCCCGGTAACGAACAACAACCCCACCGGGCCACCCATCAAAGCCAGAAACCCGCGACCAGCAGTCGCCAAAGCGCCAAACGCGCGGCCGGCAACGGTGGCTGATGCAGCGGCAGAGTCAGCGGCCCTGGAGGTAGCTTGCAGAACGTTTGCGACTGCCGTGGTTTCCCCATAGGCAGTAACAGCGGCCGTCCGCATTGCATAGGCTTGCCGAATCTGGGCAGATGCCGCCGTCGTGGTTGCGGCCAGGGCCTGCTCCGCCTTTTCAACGCTTTTTAGCATTGCAACTTCAGCTTGCCGCAACTCTGCCAGCCGGGTGAGGGACTTTGTACGCCCCACATCGGTGATTTGCGCGGCAAGGCGCTGCTGCTCAAGCTGTCGCTCAGCAACCAGTGCAGATTGCGTTGCTTTGAGGTTGGCAAGCTCGGAGACTTGACGCGCCCGATCCGATGCGACCTTTCCTTCTGCCGCTTTGATTTCCAGCGCCGCGCGCTCCATTAGCGCCTTGGCATCGATCTGCTTCGCCTGCGCGGCCCATAGATCCTTTTTTGCAGTGTCCGCTGCAGCAGCAAGGGCAGCTTTACTGGCAGAGGCTGAATACAGAGCTGCCCCGGCCTGCTGAGCGTACCCCCCAGCCACCCGGCCAAGCGCAACAAACAGACCCGTCGTCAAAACTTGGGATAGCGTGTTCGATTCCTTTGTTATCGAGCTCATAACCGCTGGCAGGCTATTGTCGATCGCTTTCGAGAGGCCAACAAACTCCGCAGACACCCTGGAACTTGCCCCAGTAGCCTGGTCAAGTTCGCCCATGAAATGCGTGAGCGAGTTGCTGATCTTGGTGAAGCTGTTCCTAATTGTGGTCGCGGTCTTGGCAAACAGTGCGTCAACTGCGCCCGACTGGCTCTGTAGGGCTTTAACCACGGCCTCGGCGGTGAGCTCGCCAGCGGCACCCATCGCTCGCAACTCACCAACGGTTTTCCCCATACCGGCCGCAATGGCTTGGGAAAGCGCCGGAGCCTGCTCCATCACGGAGTTCAACTCTTCGCCACGAAGTACACCTGAAGCAAATGCCTGGCCAAGCTGAATGAGAGCTGCGTTTGCGCTCTCTGCCGATGACCCGGAGATGGCCAAAGTCTTGCTGATAGTGCCGACGATGCCGGCAACACCCTCACCGGACAGCTTCAATGCGTCCTGGTTGGTGGCGATGCGCTGATATAGCTCGGCAGTGGCTGCTAATGGCTGCGCGGAGTCCTGAGCAATGCCGAAAACCGCCTTCTGCGCAGCTGCCAGCTCGGTGGAGTTATCTGTCACCAGCTTCAGTCGGTTCGTGAGCGTGCTGTATGCCTCCGTCGCGCTGTAAACAGCGCTTACACTGAAAGCAGCCGCAAGCGGGCCTGCAATACGTGACGCGACTGCAGACAGCGAAAGGAACTGTCCCTGAAGGGCATTTATGCGCGATGCAGCAGCGTCAGCGGCAGCCCCGGTACTTGCAACAGATCTCGACGCCCTGTTCATCCCATCTTGAAAGCCGCCAATTCTAGCTATCAAATCGAGAGTCAGTGTGCCAAGGGAGCGCGACGCCATTTACTTTCCTCCGGGCATAAAAAAGCCCGCCGAAGCGGGCTTGATTAATTCAAATTGATTACCGGTATGGGTTAGCCACATCGGTTGTGGTGTAGCTGGCAACCTTTCCGGATGCATCGAGAATCACGCTCAGAGCCTGATTCTTGTAACTGCTTCCAGCGAAACCAACGTGCGCATATCCCCAAGACATGACTTGAGTACCGTCGGAGTTTCTGGCAGTTGCCAAAGGCGGGCCAAAGCTAGCCAAAAGCTCGGCCTTCGTTGTAACACCCTGTTTGATGGCGGCGAGCTGGGCGTCTGTAACCGGCTTTCCATAAGTAGTACAGGCGGCGATTAGGCAGGCGGCGATTAACGTAATGATTTTTTTCATGGTTCCCTCCCGTTAGAAGGCCGTGAATGTATCACGTCATGACCACTCGCTCATCGCCTGCTCCAGCGATGCCCCCGGCTGTTCCGCATGCGGCATAAAATCGATCAGCTCGGCCTTGCCGCCAGCTCCACGATTGACCTGCAGCGCAATGATGGCCGCCGCCAGCTCTTGCCGACGCACCGGGTTCAGCGATCCGTGCTTGTCCCGATACGCGACCCAGGCCAGAACTTCCGCGTAGGAAAGTGTGGCCTTGGCCTCTGCGATCGAAGTGCCGCCTACGCCGTTAAGGACGAGCTCGTGCCAGATCTCTTCGGCCGGGGTGATTTCTTTGCTGGGGGGTTGTTCACTTCGTTGACGGCTTTGAGCAGCAGGATACCCAGGTCAGGATCGAGGTTTACCGCATCCTCAAAGGGCAGCTCTTCACTGCCATCCTTGCCCAGCATGATGCTGGCCGACAGGTACCGGGCGTTCTTGAATCGCTCGACCTCGCCACCGGCATGCATGAGCTCCATAGCGCCGAAGGCGTGACGGCGAACATGCACGGTGAACTTGTCGGTGACTTCCTTGCCGGTCTCGTCTACGTGCTTCCACTCGACCTTCTTCGCGACCAGGGCGTCAGCAACGACGCCACCTTTTTTCTTCAGTTGCTCCAGGTTCATGGAGTGGTTCCCTTGACGATCCAGTTGAGCTTGCCGGAGCGCTGAATGGTGGCTGCGGTGCTGACGGAGGCGTTGCTTGCGAAGTCGAACGGGAAGTCCGCGACATAACCGGCGAACAGGCACCAGGTGCGGGTATTCGGCAGTTCGAAGTCATCACCCTCGGTGTTCACGGTCGGCTTGATGTCCTTGCCATCGGACCAGCCGAGCGCCCAAAGAACGTCCTCGTCGCTGTCGTCCTGCGAGAGCTGGAACATCCGCACATGACTGGCATTGCGAGGGTCGGCGAGGATGGTGGCAGTGGCCTGGCCCGGCGTGCGAAGGCCTTTTTTATACTTGCGGTCGGTATCGGACAGGCAGGTGTCTTCAATCTGATCTGCCGGCGAGCCGCCGGGGTTGAATGCGGTGAGGCACTCGACCTCCATTACGGTCTTGGGGCCAGCCCCGTTTGCGGGCGGCAACAAAGCGTAGAGCTGCGCGCCCTGGGCGTTCATCGACATGGCTTTTCTCCAGGTGTATTCATAAAAAAGCCCGCACTAGGCGGGCATTGGTTGCGTGCGGGTGATCAGCGCTCTACCCACCGATCAACATCGAAACTTCGGTGTCGGCCTTTCGTTTTCGGGTCGCGGTCTGTAGCGCCCCAGCGGACAACGTAGGCGTGCGGCTCGATGGCGGCGCACAGGGCCTTGGTGACAGCAGCGACAGCCCCGCCGGTGGCCGCGTAAACGTCCACCTGTAGCGTGAAACCATCGGCGTCGGGGCGGCCGGCCAAGTAGTTTTCCGGGCTGCCAGTAATCAGCCCCCAGACCGCGTAAGGCTTCAGCGTGCCCTCCTCGGCTTCACCGAACGAGAACAGCCGGCAGTCGATCCCAGCGCCAAGAAGCGCGGCGACACCGGGATCTGCTGAGCAGACGGCGAAAATTGGCGGCTCCATCAGGCCTCCTTCAATGCGGTGTCAATCTCCTGGGAGAAGACGCTGACAAATCGATCGGTGACGGCGCCCAGATTCTGCGAGAAGGACGGCCGCATGAACGGTGCCGGCGGGTTGTGCTTCGTACCAAACTCGATGTATCGCCAGTGGCGGGTGTCGCCGCCAGGGTTCCCGCTCGCGTCCTTGCTGTGCTGGTTCGCCCCTGCCCCGCCGCGGATGCCGACCTTCATCACCACTCCGCCTTCGCGCCTGCTTTGCTTGCCCGACTCCTGGGTGACGATGTTCTTCCAAATCTTTGCAGCTGTTTCGGGATCGTCGATGGCCTTGGCCCGGGACTTCGCATCATCGCGGACGATGTTCATCGCCTGGCGTGCAGCCTTGCGTAACCCCTTGCGGCGCAGTTTCGGCGCGAGGCCAAGCATCTTCTGGGTCACCGGGGCCAGGCCCTGCAGGCGCGCGCTGATCTCGTCAGCCATCTTTCACCCCCTTCGACACCAGAATGGTCAGGTACTCCAGGCCGGAGTTGGGATCTTCCAGCGGCGGGCCTTCGATGCTGTACACCTCGCTGCGGTAGATGATGCGCATCGTTGGCAGGACGCCTGAGCGGTACCGGATAACAACGCGCTTCGTGGCTTCGGTCTGCCCTGCCCTGGCAGCGATGAAATCGCGAACCGACAAAGGCTCTACGCTGGCCGGGCATTTGTCCCAGCGGTTCACCCACTGTGGCTCACCGAACTCACCAGTGACCGGATCTCGGACAGGCACTTTCTCCTGGATGCTGATGCGGTGCCGCAGCTTGCCGGCCTGCATCACACACCCATCCTGATGCGCAACGGGTTGAGCAGTGCCTTGGATGCTGCTGGAAGCTCTTCGTCATCCTCACGATCAGCGAACAATCGCCCGAGCTTCAGTAGGCACGCTGCCTGGATCGCCGGATTGATCACGACACCATAGGCAATGGCGTCCGCCTGCTCATAGGCATCGGCCAGTACCTGCCGAGCGTGCCCAAGTAGGCGACATCGCGTTGGATGATCCTGCTCGGCCTCAGCGGCGGCCACAGCCTCAACATTGGAGTCGCGGGCAGCCAGCAGCATCCCTGCAACGCCGGCCTTGGCTGTGCTCAAGGCGATCAGGTCGACATAGAAACGACGGTTGAGGTACTGCATCGCGGCCTCTTCCGCTGCATCGAGCTGAGCCTGGACCAACACCTGGTCGTCAGGTTCGGCCAACAGGTGGTGCATGGCCAAGTCGATAGCGATCACGGACATGGCTCACTCACCCTTTTTGCCAGGAGCGCTGCCTTTCTTTGGCTTACCGCCATCCGCCGGCGCAGCCATGGTAGAACTGGTCAGCACGCCGGCACCAGCTGCGTCATCTTCCGACAGCGTTACTACCGCATCATCCTCGGAAGTGTCCGGTTCAGCGTATCCCTTCTGGATCAGTTCGCGGCCGTGCTGCTCGATGGTTTCGAAAGGCGTGCCCTCCACCAGCGTTTGGCCGCCCAGGTACAGAGGCTTCAGGGTTTTCAGCTTCATGAGTTCCTCCACGGGCCACCACTGGGGCGGCCCTCATACAGGGTTAAGGGGTGGTCGGCGCAGTGAAGGAGCCGTAGATGAACGCCTCCGGGCGCTTAACCGCCAGGGCAGCACGCTCTTCGCAGCGGATCGAGATCATGTTCTTCTCGAAGTCGTCGGCATTTTCGGTGGAGATCACCACGTTGGCGTCTTCGCGATCGAACAGCTGAGCACCGGTCTGGAATGCACCGGTCAGGAACTTGCCCTGGAAGCCGGCTGCCTCGGTGGCCACCACAGGCAGGCCCCACAGGACAGGGCCCGCCAGGCCGAGCGGGTTGGCCAGGATGTAGCGACCGAGCGTGTCCTTGGTCAGCTCGATCTTCGCCCAGTCCATGAAGTGCAGGACGTGGCCGGATGCAGGCAGGCGTGCCAGTTGAGCCTGCAGCATGGCCAGGCGCAGATCATCGATACCCGACTGGTGCTCGACTTCGAATGCCGCAGCGAACGCCGAGGCCTGCGGCACGATGCCATGCAGGTGCACGCCGGTCCCGTCACCGAACAGGATCTCTTGCTCTTCGACGTACTTGAGGCCGTAGCGCATTTCGACATCGATGGTGGAACTGAGCTGCGCGAAGTCATCCAGGATCTGCTTGGAGGCTTTGAACATGTGCGCGATGGTCGACACGCCCGTCAGCTTCGGCGCGAAGGAGATGTTCGAGTACGGCTTGGCGGTACCCTCCGCCACGACCTTGGCGGCGTTGGTGAAGCCGGTCTGCTGCACCCAGAAGATGGCCGGTGCAGTGGTGCGGCCTGGGGCAATCAGGTCGCGGATGAACAGGCGCTGCTTCGGTGCGACATCGATGCCTGGCAGGCGCTGCGGCTCGACGATACCGGCCGGAATGTCGCTCGAAAGCAGGGCAGCGCTGACAGGAATGCTTACGCGCTTATTGCCTTCGACGCTTGCCGCAAACTGCTTCAGGGCCTCGCTCTTGATGACCGTGCCGCCGAGGGTGTCGCGGGTTTGCGGAGAGCCGGCCGAAGGCAGGCGGGCGAATTCCTGTTCTACCTCGCCGAGCTTCGCCTTGAGCTGCTTTTCGGCTTCGGTCAGGGAGTTGAACTTGACCGCCAGCTCGTCGACTGCGGCCTTGGTTTCAGCGGACAGAGCGCCCGCTTTCTTCGCCTCGTCCAAGGCGTTTTCGGCTTTCTTGCTGAAGTCGCTGGAAGCTTTTTCCAGTTCGGCGGATACCTGTTTCAACAGGTCAGCGGTGTTGTCTGCCATGGGGATCTTCTCCGGTTACTTAATGGCTGCTGCCGAGAACCGCGACATCGCGGTCTGTAGCCCGGCAAAGTGAATGGCCACATTGGCCGATGCTTCGGCAGCGCTAGGCGTACCGGCGGGGGCAGCGCCAGGCATGCCCTCCTTGAGGTTCTGAATCAGAGCGCGGCGCTCGGAGCGGGGCATTCCCTGCTGTGCCAGGACCAGGTCCAGGCGCCGGGCGGCGATCTGATGAGGTGCTGCTGCTTTTGCATCTTCCTTTACCGCGTCGGAGGCGAGGAATTCATCAGCGAAACCAGCGTCAATCGCGGCGGTACCGCCCATCCACGTCTCCACATCCATCAGGGAGCGGATGTCGCCGACCTTGCCGCCGGACCTGGCCGCGTAGATGTCGGCCAACGTTCCATCGATCTTCTCCAAGAAGTCAGCGGTCTCGCGGATGTCGTTCCGATCACCGCAGGCGCAGGTCCAAGCGTTGTGGATCATCAGAAAGCCAGCGCGCGCAATCTGGATCTCATCGGCTGCCATGGCGATGAAAGAGGCCGCGGAGGCAGCCAGCCCGAGCACCTGGACGGTGACTCGCCCCTTGTGCTCGCGCAGCAGGTTGTAGATAGCCAGGCCTTCGAACACGTCGCCACCTGGACTGTTGATCTTCACCGTCACGTCGCGCTCTCCGATGGAGCGCAAAGCAGCGCTGATGCGCTTGGCCGTGACGCCTTCACCGGTCCACCAATCCATGCCGATCGGGTCATACATGGTGATAGTGGTGGCGTCGTCATCGGCGGCCGCCCTGATAGCAGGGTTCCAGCGCTCCAAAGCCTTCGGCATGAGGTCGCAATGAACCTGCGCGCGCGGGCGGGCCTCCGGCGCTGCCGGAAGGGTCTTCAGTGTCATGGGGTGCTCCGGGTCAGGCCGCTTTGAGCAGCGGCATCGATATCAGCGCGTGAGCCATCATTGGCCCATCGGGGTTTCCGGTTTCGAGGGCCTCGGAAGCCAGCTCGACCGCCTTGTTGATGGCCTCTCGGTCGTCGTTGTTGCGCGCCGAAACCAAACGAAGCATGAATGCCGACGCCGCCGGCGAGACGCCCGTGGCCGGCCTTCCGAGCTGATCCAGGGGAACAAGCGCGGACTGCACCGTGTAAGTATCGCCACCAGGGATAGGAGGCAGGTTCTCCAGACGGCGCACCTCATTGCGAGACATCCAGCCGTTCTGTAGCGCAGTGTTGTACCAGGCGCCGCGGCCGGCGCTATCCGCGCGCAATAGGCCTTCCACCGAAAACTCGGCGAAGAACTCTTCAGCATCAGCCTCACCGATAAGGCAGCGGGTGATCTCCTGCTCGATGTTTACGAGCAGCGGCCGCAGGCTATTGGTGAGGAAGTGAAGGTTCTGGGCCTCAACTGAAGCAGCCCAGCTGGATTGCTTATCCATGTGACCGACCATGAAGGGCGGCACACGAAACCAGCGGCACATTTCCTCGATTCCGAACGCCCGAGACTCCAGCATCTGCGCGGCCTCAGGGTTCATCGTGATGCCCTGGTACTTGAAGCCTGCTTCCGCCACCATGATTTTGCCGGCGTTCTTCGATCCCATGAACGCCTGCATGCTGGTCCGAAGTTGCTCGCGCTGCTGTGGCGTGATCTTGGCGTCACTGCTCAAAATGCCGGACGCCTGCATGCCCTGTGCGAACACCTTCGCCGCAGCCTCCTCGATCGCCATGGCCGAGCCGAAGATCTCGCGGCCGGTGGTGACAGGGAGCATCCCGCACACGCCGTCCAGGCCAAACCCCCGGATGTGCATCAGGTTCTTCTCGGGAATGTCGCGCTCAACGCCATTCTCGTTATACGTGTACTTGAGGCGTCCGTTGTCCTGCCGTTTGACCTTCATGCACTGAGGCAAGAGCGGCACCAGGGCGATCACCCGGCTACCGATCATCTTCTTCTCTACGAAGGCATTGCCTCGAAGGCAAATGCTCGCCACCACCAGCAGCATGAAGCGCTGCGGCGTCATCTCGGCGTTCGGTATGCGGCACAGCAAGCGGTACAGTGGGTGCTCTTTGGCCACCTCGCGCGACCCATCCGGGAGGCGCCGGTAAAGCTTAAGTGGGAGCGTGGAAACGGATTCGGACAGCAATCGCACGCACGCCCACACCGTGGACAGCTGCATGGCCTTATCGACCGATACATGTTTTCCAGATGCAGAGCTGCCGAACCACTCTTGCCAAAATGCGCCGTCTTTCAGGCCGATGGGCACCCCGAGCCAGTTTTGCAGAGCAGCCTTCACCCGGCCCGGTTTCTTCTCGGCCATCAGATTCCTACCATGATCGGGTTATCAAAGAAGCCCTGGATATCACCAGCGCCTTCGGGGTTGAGAGCCATCAGCGAAACAGCGTCAAACGTCGACATCAGCGGGTCGATCTTTGCCGAGCCGCTGGCCTGCTTGGTAATCGTGATGGCATTGCCTTGAGGTACGACCCGGGCATTGCCGACGCACCAGTTCATCAGTGCGCTGCCGCAGTGGACCAGCTCGCCACCGGCCACCTTGCGCTCAGTCATCTTGATCGCGCCGTTGAGTTTCCAGCCTTGGGAGATAGCCACGATCTGCTCCATGACGATCCCGCGCTCTTGGGTAGTCAGCTCGTCGACGATATCGCCGATGCCTGCCGCATCGACGCCGATTGCCAGCTTCTCCGGCAGCAAGCCGCGATCCCTGATGTCGCAGATAATGTCGGCAACCTGCTGGACGTCGTCACCAGGTCGGTCAACGACACTTAGGTCGCCGGCCCGCTCGAAGTCTCGTAGCGCGCTGGCAATATCCTTCCGCCGTTCAAATACGATGTTGTGCGCCCAGGCGTGAGACCAGTGGAGCCATCGACGCGTGAGAGGTTCCCGGCCAAGCACGGTCAGGCCGAGCAAGTCATCGAGGCCGCCGCCATCAATTCCCACCGTCACCACTTCGGAGCGCTCCAGCAGGCTCTCCAGCGCTAAACCGGTCTCGGCAGCAAGCTCCCAATAGTCAGCGCCAGCCCAACGATCAGAGCGCAGATCCAGGCCGATCTCGACGTTCAGATGCTTCGCCAAGAAACCACGAACTGCACCTTCACCTTCTGCCTGAGCCTCTTGATACTTCTGCTCGATGACCTGCTGGTCGACTGAAAGCCCCCAGTTGGGGTTCGTCACATGAGCGTTTGCAAGGTCGCGATGCTCATTCCGCTTGATCATCTCTTTCGGAAATTCGTAGATCACCGGCAGGAAGCGCCGGTCTTCGATCTCCCCGTCTCGAACTTTGCGCGCGTATTCCAGCTTGGCTTTGAAGACGCCAGCCGGCGGCTCGTCGGACTGTGTGGTGCAGTAGAAAACAAAACCCTCGGGACGCGATGCCAGACCGCCAGTGGCCTCAACCAGCATCTTCGCCGACTTGGCCTGTTTGCCGAACTCCCAGAGTTCGTCGATGAAGACGCCGGTGGCCTTCTTGCCGGTGACGGTGGCCGAGTCAGCCGCTACCACCTTCAGGTTCGCCTTGTTCAGGTTATCGGTGACGATCCGGCTGTATTCCTGCACATGGAACCTGGCCTGCAGATCTTCGTCCGCGTCGATCATGTCCCGAATCGGCTTAAACGCGTTGTCGGCCGCTTCCTTTGTTGGCGCAAGGATGAGGAACTCACCCGAAGGCCTGGTGTTCAGAATCAGTGCGGTAAGCATGATGCCCGCGGCGATTGTCGACTTACCGTTCTTCTTGCTGACCATCAGAAAGTAGTTGGTGATCAGTCTGCGCCCGGCTTCCGCGTCGTATGCACCGAAGAGTGCAGCCACCACGTCAAACACCCAGCTACGGCAGGTCTCCCCCATTAGCGGGCTGCCGTCGGCGTCGACCATTCGAAGGTTGCCGAACACGTCGAGAGCGTCCTCCGCCTGTTCGGGGAAGATTGGCTCCAGCGGCACAAGTGCCTGGCCACGGACGATTCTGTCTTCCCAATCTGGGCAGGCGGTAGTCCATGCTCTCATTTGACAGCCTTCAAGTGACGTTCACGCAGCCCGAAGCGGCTGCCGCTGGCTCCGACCTTCGCTGCATCGTCGAGCTTCTGTTCTTTCTTGCCCATGCCGGATTTCTTCCCGTGGAAGTAAGGGAGCGCCGACTGGGCAGCGTTGCGCCTGTCGAAAATCTTTGCCTTGGGTTCGTTCATCAGCGCCAACAACCAAACGAGAGGGTCGTCAGTGCTTGGCAGCTCAGCCAGGTCATCGGATTCGTCACCCAGAGGGCTGGGCTCAGGGGGCTCGCTCGATGCTTCCGGTTTAACATTTCGGACTGTCTTTAACTTTTCCAGCGCGGCGACAATCTCAGGGTCTTTGGCGAGTCTAGACCCGGCTGCCGATGCGCTGCCGGCCGCGTAACCTGCGGCCTCCGCCGCTTCTCGGTTCGAGGCACCAGCGGCCTTAGACTCGACAAAACGGCGCTTTTTGTTTGTTAACGCCATTAACAAAAACCTCTGAAACGGGAAAAAAATTCACGCGTGCGGGAAGGGGTGGTCTAGAAGCGAAAAGCCACAAACTCTCGACCCACCCTCCCCCTTAAGATCGGGGAGTTGACGTGCCTCAACCATATGCAGCACGCCAATGACGTGCATCAACCGATCAGGCCTGACGCCTCCTCGGCGGCCTTCACCACGTCATGGCAGGGCCGACACAGGGTCTGCCAGTTGCCGCTGTCCCAGAACAGCTTCATGTCACCTCTGTGCGGGATGATGTGGTCGACGACTGAGCCTTCAGTTACCCGCCCTTCGCGCTGGCAGTACACGCACAGCGGGTGAGCTTCAAGCCAGCCGACTCGGGCCTTCTGCCATTTGTAGCCATACCCACGTTGCGCTGCCGTGCCCTTGGTTGATCGCCATGAGTCAGAGTTCACCGAGGCAAGCCGGGATGGCTGCGCCTGCATGGGAGGCTTGAGGGAGGTGAGTCTGGCCATCAGCGTCCGCCATGAACGGGCGCGCCGCTCAGATAAGCCTGGGGCATATCGTCAACATCCACGTCCTGCTCATCGGCCAAGGCCTGGATCAGTACCGCCTGGTTCTTTGCGATCTGCTCGAGCAGCTCGGTCTGCTTCACCTGCTCGGCCAGCATCCGCTCCAGCAGCGACACCTGGCGCATGCTCATGGCGCCACCCGAGCGTGTTCACGGGCAGTGCTCTTGAGGTCAGAGATATCCACCTCAACGAACTGTGCGCTGGCACTGATGGTGGGGATCTCGCGCGGCAGCACAGTGATAACTGCATGCCACGCACCGCTCTCGACCGAAGCCTTGAGCTCCACACTCGTCACACCTTCCAGCTCGCTACCATCACTCAGCAGAACCTTGGTCCCCATTACTGGGTGGGGTCTGCCTGGATTGCTCTTTACTGCCGGTACGATCGTCGCCACCGCCAATGATTTGCTTGGCTCGCTCATATGCCACCTTTGTCCATTTGTTGATCCATTCGCGCCGGGCGGCGCATCCGCTACAGGCCATCGCCCTGAACCACCAGCTTGTCACCATCCACGGTGAACACGACCGTGAGCCGGACTGGCTCACCAGGCTCACTTATCATGGTGGTGCTGACCTGGCATGGCAGAACCTCACCACTTTCGGCGTGCAAGGCGAATGGAGAGCATCCACCAGGCTTGCCCAGGACAAAGCGAGAGGAGCTATCGCTCAGGCAGGTAACTTCTATCTCAGGCGCTACACGCTTCAAGATCAGCTTCATCAGTCCACCCTCACAATCTTGGCTACATTCCCCTTGGCCCGGCACACCAGAATGGCGGCCAGCAAATAGAACGCAGTGTTGAACCAGGACGCATCAGCGAAATCGTCATGCAGCACCATGCGGCCGATCAGGCTGACGCACTGCATGCCTGTGACAGCGCAGGCTGCCCACGCCATCAGCGATACGCTCAGCTTGTACCGAGCATCTGGATATGGCCGGTAGCGCAGACCGATCATCACGAAGATGACGGCGCACAGCGCGGCCTGGATGACAGCAACCATTCAACCCTCCTTCCTGGCTCGCAGGCGGAAGACCCACTGCAGCCATGTCGGCATGCGGCCGGTCTGCATCCACTCCAGCAAGCCAGAGAATGTGACGACGCAGAGCACGCCGCATACGAAGGCGCTGAAGCCAGCGGTCTGGGTCCATGCCCTGCCCATTAGCTCAGCTGCCCCGAAGTAGCCGCCGATCCAACCGGTGAGCAGGTAGCCAATGCGGCGCCAGGTGCTCATGTCCTTGGCGAACACGACGTAGAAGAAAGCCCCACCGAACGCGCCGACCAAAGCCGCGAGATCCAGCTGGGGGAATGCAGCACCGAGGCTGACGCTGGCAAGTACGCCGGTCACTGCGAGGGCACCGGTACTTGGCTCGGCCATAAGCACTGCTCCAGAAACGCAAAAGCCCCGGCGTATGCCAGGGCTCTAAGGTGGTTGTCGGTGATGGTGGACTTGCTCTCGCGCACCTACCGCAAAGTAACACGAAAGATACGGAACGGGACCGGGGCTGTCAAGCGGCCTCTCTACGAACATCAAGCGCTCCATCAACCCAGGCAACGCCAGCCTTCCAGAGTTGGCGGGTTTTCTCTTCACCAAACCCCAGCTTCTTGCCCACATCCCTCAGCGATGTATCGCGGGAGGTGTAGTACTTCATGATCACTGCGCCGCACTCGGCATAGCGCTTCAACAAACGACCAACCAGGCGATCAACAAACAGCGCCTCGTCGTCTGTGATGATTGGGTCCAGAACAGTGTTCTCCCTCGATGCGCAGCACGACACGCCCGATCCCAGCACAACCCACCTGCCCCAATGCTCCAGCATCTCCTCGGCACTTCGTTCCAAATGGCTCATGTCGTTCCCCTCAATCCCCGGTGTAGTTGGTTCCGCCGGCGCCGCGGCGGTTGTTCGATTGGTACTGCGCAGCTGGGCCTTCGGTGCGTGGTGGGCGCTGGCGATCAACCTGCTGCTCCAGTTCGCGCACTCGCAGGCCCAGCTGCGTTACAAGTTCTTCCAGCGGCAGCGGTCGGCCCGTCACCGCAGTGACCCACCCCGACGCATTGCACAGGCCACAGGGCAGCTCATAGAACACGCCCTTGATTACCGCCCTGCCCCGGCAGTCGTTGCACTGCGTCAGGACGATCCTTTCCTTCTTGAGTGCTGGGCCGTGCTTCTTCATCAGCCGACCACCTTCAGGCCCTGGGCCCGCAGCGACTTCTCGGCCACCTCTCGCGCCCAAGCCGCATCCGGGTCACCCATCTGGACGGGGAATGGGTTGGTGACGCGCAGACATTCGAGTGAGGTCTGCCAGCCCCACCACGCAGATTGAACCTGCGGAATGACGTACTCGTCGTCACCGCCTCGGGTGAGCACAGCCCTGTCGAAACGGCCGTTCCGCTCAAAGCTTTTGGCCTCATATGCCGCCTCAAACTGGACGCGCATCTTGTCGCTGTTCTTCATTTCGAATCCTCGCTATTAACAATTTTCGGAATTGCCTTGCAGGCCACGTCGTTAAAGGGCTGCACAGGGTTTTGCGAATCTTCATATTGGGCGCCTGTCAGGTTGTGAACCGCGTTGAAACCGCGTTCATCTAACCAGGCGTGCCACTTCTCCAGTGCGGCCAGACGCTGCTCCCGGGCCTGGGTGTTGATGTAGGTCGAGGCGATCTTGCCCAGCGAGTGATTCAGCAGCATCTCGCCGATGTGGCCGTCGATGCCCAGGTCAGTCCAGGCCGTGCGGGCGACCTTGCGCAGGTCATGGCTGGTCCACTCACTCTGGCCCAGACGGGTGAACACGGCGCTGGCTTGGCCCTCGCTCAGTGCTCGGCCACGCCGCGACGGGAACAGGTAGATGCCCTCGTAGCCCTGGGCGGTCTGGGCAGCGCGGTACCGGCTCAGCATGGCCTTGGCCTGGTTCGTCAGCGGCAGCCGGTGCTCAGTGCGGGTCTTGGTGTGCTCGGCCGGAATGAACCACTCGCTGTCGGCCATCGAGATGTCGGGCCAGCGCGCTAGTCGGGTCTCGCCCACCCGGGTGCCGTGGCACAGCATCATCAGTGCAAGCATGGCCTCGCCGGGCTCGGTGGCGAACAGGCCGGCCAGCATGGGTACCAGCTCGACCAGATGCACGCCGCGCAGTCGGGCCGGCTTGGGCATGATCCGGGCCTTGGTGAAGTCGACGAACTTCAGCGCGGCCATGGGGTTGGTATCGATCAGCCCCAGCTTATGGGCCTGGCGAAACGCGACCACCAGCAGGCCGAACAGTTGGCGCACGTAGGACAGAGAGAGCACTTCCTGCGCGGGCCACATCAGCAGCTTGTCCAACTCAGGTGCCGACACGGCCCGAATCGGCACATCGGCCAGCCGGGGCTTCAGGTGGCACGCAATGGCCGACTTGGCGCCGGTCTTGCGCTTGGCCGATAGCGAGCGGTCGCGGCTCATACGGTCGCTGTACCAGTCGAGCAACTGGCCCACGGAGGAGAGGCCGCCCAAGGCAACGGCGGCGTCCGGATCACGGAGCAGGCGCTGCCGCAGCGCAGGCAGTTCGGCCAGCACCGCAGCGGCACCCAGCTCGGGATAACGGGCGATCTGGTTCCAGGCCTTGCCCTTGACCAGGTACCACGACCCGCGCTGACGGTCCTGGCCGAAACGCAGGTACAGGCCGGGGTGACGCGGGTCGCGCAGGTCGTGCACGGCAGGGTCAGCGGCCTGCCGGCGAATCTCGGCGTCGGTGAGCTTCACAGCGCGGGTCTTGCTCATGCCGCCGCCCTTGTCTGCGGCTGCAGCAGGTAGGCGCGGATCGCTTCCATCGCATCAATGGAGCCCCGGCAGACGATGGCCAGGTAGCCTTGATCGAGCAGCGCCTGGATGTAGGCGTCCTGGCTCGGGGACACGGCGGCATCGAATGGCGGCTTGGCCTTGAACTCGATGTACAGGCCGAAGTGCCCGCCACGCGCCATCGGCAGCACCAGATCAGGAACGCCGGCCTTCACGCCCTGGGCCTTGAGCTTGGCAGCAACCGCTTTCACCCGGTGCCCGCCATTGGGGACGTGGTAGATCAGCTTGGCGGCGGCCGGGTAGCGCAACGCTACTTCGCGCATCAGCGAGGCCTGCTCCAGGCCTTCACGATCAACAGGTTTGGCCCGGGGCTTCTTCGTGCCGAACAGAGCAGGCTTGACGGTCTTCATAACGCCTTCCTCGCCTGCCGCTCAACTTCAGCCTTTCGATCTCGATGCTGCCGGCGGAACTCTTCGTAGTGGCGGCGTCGGCGCTGCTCGAGCGCATGAGCTACCACCGCGCCGATCAACAGGAGACCGAGCACGATCAGCCAGATGCCGTTTTCAATGCTCATGCGGCAATCACCCCCTCGCGGATCAGCAGGGCCTGGGTGCGCATGACACCCTCGGCGTGGCACTGGCGCGCGGTCTCGCGATCAACGATGTTGCTGCGACCGTCGCAGGCGTCGTGGCAGGCGCTGCAGGCATGGGCGCCCTGCAGGTCGTTGGGTTTCATGCCGACGCCACAGGTGCCGGCCATGCGGTAATGAGCCAGCACGGTGGTTTCAGGGTCGCCGTTGCAAACACCTGGAATGCGCACCTGGCATTCCCGGCCGCGCGCGGCTTTGGTCAACTTGGATTGCTTCATGAGCGGTCGTCCTTGTGGAGGTCAACAACGGTGAAGGTGGTGGGCCACATCCGCAGGCCATGCAGATTCGCCGACTCCTCGTCGCGATACAGGCCTACGGGTGGATGTGCTTCGGAGGTGAGGTCAAGCAGGTGGCCGCAGGCATACAGCGCCCAGTGGTACTCGGTGAGCTCAGGCTTAATCATTTTCGGGTCGGTCATGGCCGGGCGCCTCGCGATGCTCGCAGCGCGGCCAAGGCTTCGCGTGCAACTTCAGGAGTGGAGCGCAATGGAACCTGCTGCGTGAGCGCCAAAGGCATAGCCTGCAGGGGCTGGCCGGTAAGAATGCGGCGGATCGCAATGGCATAGTTCCGCTCGAACAGCTTCAAGCTCAGATCGGCGGCCAGGCGGTTCAGACTCTCAAAGCCGCACTCCTTGGCGGCATGCCAGACGGCGTCATGCGACCAATTGCCTTGCCCCGCCATGCCCGGGTGAGCATTCCGGCAGGCCTCGCGGTAAGCCTTGGCCAGAGGAGGAAGTCCGAGCATTTCAGGTGACGGCTTGCACCACTCGATAAACTGGCCTGGGCTGGGGATGAAGTCGCCGGGCTGCTTGCGGGCCTGCGCCATGCCGAACGCCACTTGGCCCTGACTGCAAATACCCTCTTCGAGAAACGCCTGGTACCACTGCCGCTTCGCCGCCCGGTAGGTCTCCTTGTCCGGCCAGGCCTGACGCCATGCAGACCGAATCGAGCGAAGCTCCTTGAACAGATCATTGATCGCCACGACCAACGTGCTGCGGTCTTCACTGTCGCGAGGCTGCTGCTCTCGGGTGGCAGCCGGGATAAATTCGCCAGACCTGGTATCGGACCACAGTCCCTGAGCAATCACGGATACGCTCTTCACAATTTCACCTCCGGCACCCACTGATCATCATCGGCATCGAAGTCGTCGACGAGGGCGCTCTTGGGCCTGAACTGCGTGACATTGGAGGCAGCGGCAGCCCGGGCCTTATCGGTGATCACCCACTTGACCAGCATCTGCACCCACTCGGCCTGGGTGTTCACTTGCCCACGAGCCTCGTAGTGGGCAGTGAAAGCGCGGCGCACTTCCTCGGTGAACAGGGCCAGCGCGACACCGCTGTGCACGGAATAGGTCTTCAGCAGCTTGGCATCCGGCACCCAGGTAAGGGTCATTTCGCTGGGCATGCGAGGGTCGACAGGCTCGTGCGCAGAGAGAGGGTCTTTATTCTTCTCTACATCTTCTTTAGGTAACGCATCGCTAACGATGGCAGCGTTACCTTTTGCGTTAGCGGCCTTGTGGCTTGCCACACGTTTTGCCGTAAGAAGCCTGTTTTTGGCGGTCTTGCCGTTGTGACGCTCGAAGTGAGGCAGGGTGATAACGCCCTCGGCTTCAACCATCCAGCCGACCGACTTCATGTGTTCGCAGAAGCCGATAACGCCGACTAAGCGATCCAGTAACTTTTTACTAACGCTTGGAGCGTTACCTTTTTCGGTTTGCTGATCGAACCAGCCCCATACGCGCATCAGCTTGCCAATCACCGCGTCGAGATCGATGTCGGCCAAGTCTGCAATCTGGCAGACCTCGGGCTTGTCCAGGGTGGTCAGCTCAAACTTGATCCAATCGCCAGCCATTACACGCCCTCCAGCAGAAGCTCAGCCAGGCGGGCAATGCCCTTCGGCGTCACAAGCACATCAAAGGCGGCGCGCTCTGCGCCGGTTTCGGCATCAGGCTTCAGCCCGGTCACCTTGTGCTTCATCAGGCCGGCTGTGATGCGCGGCTGGTAAGCGATCCAGCGGCGAGAACCCTTGCGACGGAAGATCCAGCGATGCTGCTCCAGCCAGTCGAACAGCTTGGATGGCGACAACTGCAGGTGCTTGGCGGCGTCGGTGATACAGATCGCGCCACCAGCAGCAGCCAGGCGCTTGATGGCCGCGACCTTCGGCGCCTGCTGCTCGACCACTTTTTGCAATTGCAAATTCTGCTCGGCCTGGTCAGCAGCAACGCGAAGTGCCTCAGCGAAGGTGGTCGGGATTTGGAACTGGCCAACCACCCTGCCCTCCAGCTCCTGCCAGCGATCGATGATCTTGGCGCGCAGCTGAGCGTTGTAGCCGGAGACCAGCACCAGGGTGTCGCGCTGACTGAGCAAGAACTCCGGGTAGGCCTGACCGTTCTGCGGGTGGGTGTATGGGGTCTCCTCAGATTTGAGGACACCCTGCTTGACCAAGGTGCGGGCATCCCGCAGCACATTGTCGTGGGCCTTGCCGGTGAGCTCAGCGATCTCTCGGGACGACATGACCTGACGCGACAGATTTGGCGCTACTGCGAAACCTGACGCGGGAGGGTGGGTGTTGCCTGTATCGAATGCGGTGTGCATAATCGCACCTCGTTTTGAGTTGTGAAGAAGCCGGTCTAGCCACCGGCTTTTTTGTGCCTGCGATTTGGGTACTGGATGGATCAACAGATCCGTGGAGCGACTACTGGCGGTGTGCCAGTGGATGGATAATTCACGTCATCGCGGCTATTGCGCGGCGCCTCTTGGAATGGATGGTCGTAGTTCAAGCGCCCTTACCGCCCCCTTAGTTACGATCTCTGCCTGAAGCGCGACTTCTGCGCTCATGCCGTGGACGCCGCGAACCCAGCCGCTAACAGTGCCCTGCTTGACTCCAAGGGCCGCCGCAGTTGCTTGCTGGGAGCCAAAATGTTCAATCAATTTTTCGATGGGGCTCTTCATGGAGCTCTGCCTAAATAAAGGGATGCCTGTATGCTAGAGGAAAGGAACACCTTTTTGCAAGATCAAAGGCTGGCCTTTATCTTCGGTCGCATGGAACTCAAAGACCGCTTAAAACAGGCACGAAAACATGCACAGCTGACGCAGGTCGAGCTGGCTGAGCGCGCAGGAATCAAACAGGCATCGGTATCTGAAATCGAGCGAGGTCTAACTCGAACGAGTGGGCACCTCGTTAAGCTCGCCACTATTTGTGGTGTTGACCCTGTTTGGCTTTCCGAGGGCACTGGCGATATGCAGGGCGTCGATGAGTCGAACGTCGAGCAAGGCCCGCCAATCATCTCCCCAACTCGAAGGATCGAAATCGTGGGCACCGCCCAGCTAGGAAACGATGGCTATTGGGTTGGCCTTGATGTTGCTGAGGGGTGGGTTGATACCTGGTCGCGGGACGAAGACGCCTACGCGCTACGTCTGAAGGGTGACTCAATGGCTCCCGCGATTCGTAGTGGCTGGATCGCCGTTTGTGAACCGAATCACCGCCTTGTGCCGGGCGAATACGTCATGGTCACGACCACTGACGGCCAGAGCATGGTCAAAGAACTGCTTTTCGAGAACGAGGAAGGCGTGAATCTTGCGTCGGTGAACTCGGCATACGGCGAGCGCCGAGTGATCGCTTGGGCAGACATCGACAAAATCCACTACGTCGGGAACATCCTGGCCCCAAGCAAGGTGCTTGGCCGCTTTTGAGTAATGCAGTAGTCCGGCAGGCCAAGTAATTAGGGCCTAGCGTCCTCACTATGGAGTGGTGAAAATGACTGTCATTAGATTCAGCTATCGAGATGCAAAGGGCGACATCACTGAGCGCGAGCTCATTCAATGGACAGAGAACACCAGCTACATTCAAGGCAGGGCGCAAGGGGATACATTCCCCAAAACATTCCGCAAGGACCGGATTGTTGAGTTCTCGCTGGGCGAAGAGTTATTGCTGAACGGCGCAGCACCCCCAGCGCCAAAGCCAAGGCCGTCAGAAATAGCAGCTGCCGCAGCCCTGTCCAACCCCCAAAAGACAGCCTTTGACGGACAAAACAAAATTCTCTTCACTGGTTTCTCTGCGGCTTACAGAGTCGAGCTGGAACAGCTCGCCGAGGGATTTGGGATGAATGTCATCAAGACGCCAAGCAAGTCTCTGACGTTTCTCTGCTACGGCGACAACGCGGGCCCGACAAAAGTGTCAAAGGCACAAGAGGCAGGTGCGTTTATCATCGACTCTGACCAGTTTTTGCATCTAGTCCAAACAGGCGAGCTACCTTAAGCATGTCTCTGACCAAACCGAACCAAGAGCTACGCCGCGACCTGAAGGATGCGGCCGCCCTCCTCAAATGGTCTGGCGTGGATCTATTCGTCATTGCCAAGCGCCTACTTGCGGCTGGAGATGAAGAAGGCGCCAATGACCTGATGAAGATCGCGCTGGCGCTCCAAGATGCCGAAGACAAGCTGGTGGGCTATGCGGACGAAGTGAAAAGCTCGAGGATCGTGCGCGCTCGGACTGACAAGTAGCCCCCCCCCGCAAGACTCAAATAGACCCGCAGTAAGCGGGCTTTTTCTTGTCTGCCCGCCAAAAGAGTACAAATGTGCTCTATCCAGTATTGCCATTTATCTAACGGTAAAATACTGTATGGATAAACAGCTAAGGAGTAGTGCTCATGGCCAAAGCCAAGCCCCAGGAAAAACCCGAACCCACGTCGTACGAGCTTCTAGCCATGCGGATTCAGCGGACTATTAACGCAACCGCAGCGCAAACCGCCAAGCGCGCCGTTATCTATAAGGCCTCGGACGAGCTGCCTGAAGACTGGGACCAGCTCCTGATGGATATAGATGAGGCCGACAACGTGACCCTGGCTCACCGTGACGATGGCGGTGTCCTGGTGTCGTGGGTTGTGCCCAAAGAAGACTGATTTCAGCGATCCCTCTTTGCCCGCCTTGTGCGGGCTTTTTTGTGCGCCTGATAAAAATAAAGGTATTCCTGTTGACTCATAATAAAGGCTGCCCTATATTTCGCTTCGTCGCCGGATCACACCGGCCAGGCAGCGAAAGCCGCCACCGCTCTTTACACAACCAGGCGCAACACACCACCAAGTGGGAAAGGTAGCTAGCACGCTCATAGGCAGGAGCCTCCCTGAGCGAAGCCGTATCGACCTCGGATCTTGGTGGCAAACCATCAACCACGGACAGAGGAGAACCCTGGCCATGAAGTAGGCACCGCTTCACCAGCGAGGCGCAGCAAGCCTGAAGGCTTCGCCCATCCCCCTAACAGGCAGCGGCAAGTTGTGGCGTCGATGTCACCGCGCATTGGCCGGACTCCCGGTAGCCCGCCCGTAATGACGAATCACCGCCGATGCAGCATCCCCGGTCTGTCGCCAGTAGCGAGGCCGGGAGCATTACAGAAAGCATCACTGAAGCACCTGGCCTACCGGGTGCTTTGGGATGCGGACGAGAACACACCGCGAAGGCGGCCCCCTGCATCAACCACCCCACGACGAGGATTCACCATGCTTGGATTGAAAAAGCTGTTCGGTAAAGGCCGCGAGGCTCGCGCTGCACTGGGCAAACTGGAAAACCGCGACCTGCTCCAGGCCATCGTTGCTGCGCAACGAACCCAAGCTGCAGGGCTTCGGCGCCGAACTCGGCAATCTGATCGACAAGGCCAAGGCTGACTTCAACGAAGGCGGCCCGCGCATCATCCGCATGAACGCCGAGCGCGAGCTGGGCGACCTGGCCCACACCCCGGGCGACGCCGAGACGGTGATCAATTTCATGCTGACCATCGCCGAATCGGATGGCGAGATCGAGCCAGCGGAAATCGAGGTGCTGGAACGCGCCGCCGCGAAGCTAAATGTCCGGCTGAAGGACTATCTGTGAAGGCTTACCTGCGGGCCAACCCATTGCAAGGTGTTCTGCTGATCATGCTCGCCTTTTTGGCTTTCCTGATGATCGCTTCAAGCCTGATCAGTCGTGGGTCCTGCGCCTGGTACGGCTACCAGACAGATCGAACTACCCGCTACGCGCTCGGCGTTGGTTGCATGGTGAAGATGCCAACCGGCTGGACACCGCAGCGCGAGCTACGCACCGAACAATAGAGCATCACTTCTGCCCATTCACAGAGTGGGCAGCGGGATGACAACCAAGGAGAAGGCAAATGTTGATACTCACCCGCCGCCCCGGCGAAACCATCCGCATCAATGACGACATCAGCGTGACCGTGCTGAGCGTATCCGGCCGACAGATCAGACTGGGAGTTGCCGCGCCGGAACAGGTCGTCGTGCATCGCGCAGAGATTTATCAACGGATTCAGGATGAAAAGCAGGCGGCTGACGCAGCCTAAGAACAACCAGCGCCACGTCAGCCCTGACGTTAACTGCCCGATCACCTGGTTCCCCATCACCAGGCTGCATCGGAGTGTGATCGGATGAGCTGCAAGCAAACAGCGGGGTGGCCACCTCGACGCGCGTACGCGGTCGATTGCCCAGCCTTCACGATCACACCCCAATGCAGCCCACCGAGGACACATTATGGAAACGATCATAAGCGGCACATGGAAGGGCCACCTCGGTTGTGGCCTTGCTCCACGCGAACTGGAATGCGTCCTGGCAACAGCCCAGGGCATGACTGGGAAAGAGATTGCCCAGCTGATCAACATCGCACCCGGCACCGTGAAGAAGCGCCTTGAGGCAGCCATGTTCAAGCTCGGCGTTCATCGCCGCGCCGCCTTGGTCGCCGAGGCCATGAAGCGCCAGATCATCAGCCCGCTATGCATCCTGCTGGTCGGGATCATGGCCATGCACTCAGCAGTTAACGACGGCGACCCCATCAGGCGCGATCGCCGAGCGCCCGAGCGGCGCACCGCCCAAGTTCGAATCGTTCGCAGGGCTGAGGCCTTCGAACTTCACGCCTGACCCACCGAGGATCACCCATGCAAACCATCATGCATCCTGCGTTTCAGGAAAAGCTGGCTGTGCTCGCGGCACTGCTCGAGTACAGCCGCACGTTGCGGGCTGCGACCCGTGCAAAGGTCGGTGCGCCGCGCTACCAGGTGGTCAGCAAAGGACCGGCTTGGGATGTGGTCGACATGGCCACCGACTCGGTGCTGGGCTTCGCATTCAGCTATCAGGCCGCTCTGCGTTTCGCCTTGGCGATGGAGGCCGGCGCCGCCAGCAAGAGAGGCCTGCAGTGATTGGCCAAAACATTCCGGATCAGCGCCAGATCGCCCGCGACTGGCTGAGCTCGTGCGTTGATGGCTTCATCGTTCATGGCGGAACCATCGAGGTGCTGCCTGGGGCCGGGAATGTGCCGCTGCCCGCCCGCCGCGAACCTAGTCAGCCCGGCGATGCGACCCGTAAGCCAGTCAACAAGAAGACGGCGGCGCGCCTTAAGCGGATTGCAGAGATTCGCGAGCTGGCCAAAACGATGACCTATGCCCAGGCAATGGCTCACACCGGAATATGCCAGGGCGTTCTGGTGCGTTATGCCGCTGACGGAGGTTTCAAATTCCAGCCTGACCCCCGGCGGGGAAAGGGCAACCTTGGCAGAAAGCTCAGTGACCCCATTGAGGATCGGAGAAAGGCCGAGAAGCTCGTTTCCTACCGCGACGCGGGCCTGAAGAGGAAAGATGCCGTCGAGCTGCTGGGAATTTCCTACAAACAGCTGTCCCGAATCCTGCGGGAATTCAACCTCACTTTCCCAACGACCGCCGAGAAGAAGGCGAAGCGAAAGCTATGAAACGCATCACCGCGCGCGTTCGGCACGGCCGGCGCCAGCAGCACATCAATCTGCCGCCCAGCGGGCTGAGTACTACTGGCCAGTTAGAAACTTCAATCCTGACAAACCGTCATTCCAAGCGATGTAGCTTAACCACACTCCACACAACAGCACCAGTAGAGAAAAATACTTGAGCAGTCTAAAGGACCACTCTCCTCTTTTGACGCGCTTCCACTCAGTTTTTAAAACAGACTGAGCCTCCACAACAATATCTTCTACTCTACGGACGTATGCGTCTGGGTCCTTGCCAAGCCCATCGGTTCTAGCTACTAAGTCGATGAGCTTCTTATCCTTCTCTCGATTCAGTCGAAGCCTAATTCGAGTAACTACCACAACGGTTTCAAGAAAGTGCTCTTGTTTCGACAAAATGAATTTTTGCTTTTCATCCTCTCGCATCTCTTTAACGATAGTGGATATCGTCTTAACAACAGACATATGGGCAACAAGTTTTGAAACATCATCCCTAAGCGCATCAATCCAAGCCTGACGGAACTCTGATGTTTTTTGGTCCTTGGTCAGGATCGCAAGAGCGAGAGATATTCCGCCGCCTATTAGCGCCACAGCTATCGCGCCCACGAGTGGGATAACCAGTGTGTCGTCCATGCTCCCTCCTATCTTGATGGAGCAATTTATCAGAACCGTCTTATCGCGTCCGCATCCGGCCACGGAGGGCGGCGCATGCCTGGAGAAAGCCATGAGCACCAGCTACCACTACAAGACCACTTCCCCGGCCGTGCTCGAAGCAGTTCGCGCGTGGGACGAAAAGCTCAAGGCATTCCACGGCCAGCGCGAGGCGATGACCAAGATCTTCGGCGGGCCAGGCTCCCCGATGTACAGCGGAAACGACAAGTACGTCGGCGGCGTGAAGATCAGCGCCAGCCGGGACCTAGATGTGCACTGGTGCCGGCCGGATGATCATGGCTACAGATCGCTTCGCACCGCCGCGAAAATCCCCAAGGGCACCCCCAAGGAGGCAAGGCCTGCTATCAAGGCTGAGCACGAACAACTCAAGGCTCTTTGGCTCGAGCACTGCCCGGCACGAATCAGCGCAGATGACACCTGGAAGGCTATCGGCCTGGACTGGGGAGCGATCTGGCTCAGTGGGGGGGTGTTCTTCGAGCTGGAGGGCACCGTGTACCTGCATCTCGGATTCAAGCTCAGCGATGACGGCGACCAGGTCGAAGGCGCCACGGAGATCATGGCAAGCGAGCTTGAAGCTGCGCGCCAGCAAATACTTCAGCAACGCAAAGCCGCCTGACCCGCGCTGCCCGCCAGCGCCTTCCCCTATTCAACGATAACGATCACGCCGCACTGGCGAGGACCGCCCATGTCTGCATTTCAGAAAAAGAACGCTCTCGACTTCAAAACCCAGTACGGCCTCGGCTTCGACCCTCAAGACGATGAGATCGTGGTGGACTTCTTCTGCGGTGGAGGCGGCGCCGGTACCGGCTTGGAGATGGGCCTGGGCCGGCCGGTGACGGTCGCCAAGAACCACAGCCCGGCAGCCATAAGCATGCACACCGCCAACCATCCTGCGGCGCGGCACTTCACCACAGACGTGTTCGATGGCGACCCGGACGAAGAGTGCCAGGGCCGTCCAGTTGGCTGGTTCCACATGAGCCCCGATTGCACGCACCACAGCCAGGCCGCCGGCGGCCAGCCGCGCAAGCGCGAGATCCGCAACCTGTCGTGGATCGGCCTCAAGTGGGGCGGCAAGAAGAAGCCCCGAGTGATCAGCCTGGAGAATGTGAAGCAGATTTTGCAGTGGGGCCCGCTGATAGCCAAACGCGACAAGGCCACCGGCCGGGTGATGAAGCTGGACGGCACAGTGGCCGCAGTCGGCGAGCGCGTACCGGTGCACCAGCAGTTCCTCGTGCCTGACCCGAAACGTCGCGGCACCACCTGGCGCCGGTTCGTGCAGCTGCTGGAAGGCATGGGCTATCAGGTCGAATGGCGCGTGATCAAAGCCTGCGACTTCGGCGCACCGACCAGCCGCGAGCGCCTTTTCATGATCGCCCGCTGCGACGGTCAGCAGATTGTTTGGCCCGAGCCAACACACGCCAAGCACCCTGCGAAGGGACAGCAGAAGTGGCGCACCGCCGCTGACTGCATAGATTGGACCGTGCCGAGCAAGAGCATCTTCGGGCGCAAGAAGGACTTGGCCGGCGCCACGCTGCGCAGGGTAGCCAAAGGCATGAAGAAGTTCGTGTTGGACAACCCGCAACCATTCATCGTCCCGATTGCAAACTGGTCTGGCGAGCTGGCCCAGTCAGCGCAGGAGCCGCTGCGCACCGTAACGTCCTGGCCTCGCGGCGGGTCATTCGCCATGGCCAGCCCAATCATCGCCCCCGCGACCCATCAGGGCAGCGATCGCGTCAACGACCCAGCGGATCCGGTGCCGACCATTACCTGCGCTAACCGCGGGGAGCTGATGATAGCGAGCCCGATTATGGTTGGTGCTGGCGGGCCGATTTATGCGGGCCACCCAGTAACAGCCGACCAACCCATGGGTACCCTGATGACCCGTAGTCATCGCGCACTCGCATCAGCGCACCTGGTGAAGTTCCGGTTCAACAGCGAGGGCTCTGCCATAACAGATCCGGTACCAACCATCACCAGTGGCGGCAACTACAAGCGCCCAGCCGGAGCGGCGCATGCCATGGGCGTTTGCACGGCATTCATTGAGCAGGCAAACGGCGGTTTCAATACGACACCAGCCAAGGGCGCAGATGAGCCGCTCACCACGGTCACCAACACCGGCAGTCAGCAGCGCCTGGTGACTGCAAATCTGGCCACGCTGCGTAAAAACTGCGTGGGCAGAGGTGTCGATGAGCCGGTGCCGACGATGACCGCCGCCGCCGAGCACCACGCGCTGATCGAGTACAAGCTGTCGCCAGAGCACGAGGCCGGCGCTTTGCGAGTTGCGGCGTTCCTGGTCAGCTACTACGGCACAGAGAACGTCAGCGCTTGCGATGCCCCAGCGCCCACGATCACCACCAAGGATCGACTCGCCCTGGTGACCGTATTCGTGAAAGGCACCCCGTACGTGATCGTCGACATATGCCTCCGGATGCTGCAGCCGCACGAGCTTTACCGCGCCCAAGGCTTCCCGGCCAGCTACATCATCGACCAGGGCGCCGACGGCAAGCCGTTTACCAAGACCCAGCAGGTACACATGTGCGGCAACAGCGTAAGCCCTCCGCCGATGGCTGCGCTGGCCAGGGCCAATGACCCATGGAGAATCACGCAACGCCAATCGGAGGCCGCATGAAGCCCATCCCCCGCTCCTACTCCCAGCCCCGAGTCGGCATGCCGCAGTTCACTTTATCCAACGTATGCGACGAGTGCGGGCAGCATCGCGCCCACGGCAACCACAAGGCCTGCTCGAAGAAGCGACAGGCAAGGTATCAAACGGAGAATCGAGCATGAGCCTGCACCGAAAACTGAACGAGCGGGAGCGTATGGCCTACGCCAGTGTCGCGCGCCTTGAACGAGAGCGCGACGATCTGCACGCCCAGCTGGCCGAGAGGGATGCGCTACTGCGCGAGGCCGCTTGCCATGCAACTCGCATGGAGCCCATGAGCGCTTCATGCCTGAACCGAATCGACGCCGCCCTCGACCGCAAAGCCTGACCTCCCAACTTTAACCCCTCTCCCCTCTATTCACTGCCGCGATATGGCGGCCAAGGAATCCCCGTGCACGAAGAAAAAGTCGTGATGTACGAATCCCCCGAAGCCGCCAGCTTCCAGACCGTGACGGGCTGGGTCGATCCTTCTGGCCGGTTCTGGGGCAATGATGAGCACATGGCCCGCTACTGCGGCTCGACACATCGACATTGCGAGAAGAACCCGGAGCACCCGATCCGCGCTACCAGTGGACGGTGCGAGACCTGCCATTCAGAAAGTCGCGCGACCAAGTTCGAAGCCATGCCGAAGCGCGTATGGGCTGGCGAGCCGATCACTGACTACGATGGGGACCGGTACTTCTTCGATGAAGAGGACCTGTGTGACTATCTTGTCGATTATGAGATCGACTTGGGCGACCTGAAGCTGGTCTTCTGCACGCCGAACTACCCCGGACAGATCGATCCCAACGACCACTTCTGTGACGACCTGCCAGAGGACGGCGAACTGCACGACGAGCAGATCCTCGCGGCATTCGAACTGCTCAACGAGATGATCCGCAAGAGCCCGCCTCTGTCCTGGTCTCCCGGCAATGAGGCCGTCGAGCTGTCCCAGTCGTTCCTCGACATGATCAAGCACGAACGCGAGGAGGCAGCATGACCCGCCTCGCCCTCTGCCTCTTGCTGCTGGCCACCGGCGCCAGCGCGTCGCCTCTTCCGTGGGGCGTCAATACCTTCCACGACGACGAGCGCGCTGCCACCTGTTGGTACACCGCTACGGGCCTCAGCTGCATTCCCGACAGCCAGCTCAAGGGCCGCTACAAGCACCAGGCCGGCAACGAGCGCCAGCTCTCCCCGCACGAAACACAACCCGAACCTACACCCGCACTGGCGCCTGGGCGCTGGATTGATGAGAGGTATCAGCTGTGACTGAACTCGAAGAACTGCTGTTGGCTGCCAAGGCTGCCGGGATTGAAGTAGAGCCGTGCACCTGCAGCGATCCGAAGTGGCCGCTGCGTATCAAGGGCAGGTCCGGAACCCGGGCACACTGGAATCCCAACATCAACGACGGCGACGCATTCAAGCTGGCCATCGATCTGGGAATACCGATCAGCGTGCAAGGATCAGGCGAGGATGAAGCCGTATTGGCTGACGACACCATGATCTGGGTGAGCTGCGATTACGCGCAGGGGGATCGGAGGAAGGCTGCGCGCACTGCCATCGTCAGCGTCGCGGCTCAGCTTGGAGAGGCAATGCCATGATCCTTCTACCCATCGCTGCCCCGCTCTACATGGCCTGGTTGATCTGGAAGGGGCCGAGGCCATGAGCACATGCAACGATGCAGTGCCGGACGCCGGTACCGGGATGCTCCCGCTGCGCGCCCAGAAATGGGGGCGCTGGGGCGAGATCTATCCATGCCACGCACACACCGGCAGCAACTGCAGTGCCTGCGGCGGAACCGGCTACCGCTCCATCTGCAACCGAACCGACTGCCATGAACACGGCTGCCAAGGTCGTGCCTGCTCCAGCACGAAAGAGCAGTTCGCGGCTCAGCAAAGCAGCATCAAGTAACCCCTCCCCCTACAACAACTCAAGCCTGCCGGTAGGTGGGCGAGGATGAGCTATGTCCGCAACATCACGATTCCACGAAGTCGCCAACGATGCCCTGGTGAAGATCAGCAACAACCTGTGGCCCGAGGCGAAGCTCGCCCTGGTCATCTACACGCCTGGCGAGCCCGGAAAGGACATCGTTCTAAAGGATCAAGGCATTGTCCTCGATGAAGTGATCAGCACCCTTCGCCGTGGAGGCCTAAGCATCGACGGCGACAACGCCTACAAGCGTGACTTGCTCGACTCGGTCGTAGGTGCGATGGCCTTCGGTGTGCAGAACCAAAACCAACCGCCTTCCGGCCACTGGAGGCAGCGCTTCTGGGATATCGGTCGGGAAGAGAGAGCGCTGGCGGAAGAGTTGACCGCAGCGCTGAAGCTCACCCGGGAGAACCTGCGTGCCTGCCAGGCAACCATCCACCTTTGCGGTGGCTTTGATCCCGCCTATGTCACAGATGCTCAAGCCGCGATGAAAGTCGCTGATGCTGCGCTCGCCAAGGTCAGCGCCTAAGCCCTCCCCACCTCTGCCGCCATGCGCGGCGTGGAGCCTACAATGAAGAAAGAACTGATCAAGATCAGCGAGTTTCAGCGCCGCAAATGGGGCGAGAACGGAACGCCGCTGTGCTCCCAGGCGATACGCAACTACCTGCGCAATCGCAAGCTACCCGGCGAGCGCGTCGGGAATATCTGGTACGTTGACTGGGCCGCTTACCAGCGTACTACCGGCAACAACCTGGTCGACATGGTGCTGAAAGGAGTCGCGTGATGGTTCCTCGCCCAAGGAACAAGGCCAACAAGGGCCTCCCCCAAAACCTCTACTTCGACGCGCGCCGTGGCACGTACCGCTACCGGCGGCCCACAGATGGCAAATGGTTCCAGTTCGGCACCGATCGCGGCAACGCCATCGACGCAGCGAGCCAGCTGAACACTACCTTCCTGCGTGGCGGCGACTTGGTTGCCGCCGTTCTGGGCGAGAAGAAAGTGACCCTGGCCGAATTCCTGGACACGTACGAGCGGCATGTGCTGCCGCCGCGCGAGCTGGCCAAGGCCACCCTGGAGCTGTACGCCGTCCGGTTCAAACAGATACGTGCCGGGCTGGGCCAGAGGCCAATCGACGAAATTACGATACGGATGGTCGCAGAATTTCTGGAACCGCTGACAGCCCGCGCCAGCAATCAGGCGCGAGCGATCCTTATCGATGTGCTCAATCACGCGGCGGCGAAGGGCCTTTGCCCCGACAATCCGGCCGCCAGCACCATACCGAGGATTGAGAAGAAGCAGCGCAAGCGCCATACGGTCGAAGGCTTGAGGGCGATTCGCGAGAAGTCACCACGATGGCTGCAAAACGCTATCGATTTGGCGTTGATCACTGCACAACGGCGTGGCGACATTCTCGATATGAAGTTCGAAGATGCTCGCGAGGGCTACCTATACGTAATCCAAAACAAGACCGAAAAGGCATCCGACGCTGGCTGGCTAAAGATTAAAATAACCGAGCAGTTGAGCGACGTGCTGGCCAGGTGCAGAGACGACTTGCTGTCGCCATACCTGGTACACCGCCGGCCCGAGCGGAAGAAGAAGCGCGAAGGGAAAGATCACTGGACGAAGGTCGACGAGAGGTTTCTCACTCGGGCCTTCAAGGATGCGAGGGATACCGCCGGCTGCTACAGCGACCTCAAAGAGGAGGAGATGCCGGGGTTTCATGAGGTGCGCGCCCTGTCCCTGCACCTGTACAAGCGGGCAGGGAAAGACGGCCAGAAGATCGCTGGCCACACCACCGAAGGGATGACCAGAAACTACCAGAAGGGTCATGCAGATGTGGTGTGGTCCGTGGTTGAAGCGGACCTCGACATCGGAGAAATCGCCAGATAGTTTTGCGCCAGTTTTGCGCATGTTTTGCGCAGGCACAAAAAAGCCGATCTAGCTGATCGGCTTAAGCGTCTGATTTTACTCAGGAATATTGGTCGGGACGGAGTGATTCGAACACTCGACCCCTTGCACCCCATGCAAGTGCGCTACCGGGCTGCGCTACGCCCCGACTGGGCTTGAAGCATGCTCTCAATGTTGCTGAGAACGTTGAAGAATGTACCTTAAGCTTTTGAATTATGGAAGTATTATTTTCCAGTGAATCCTTCCAGCTTAACTACTTCTTCAGCACCACCAATACATCTTCCAACTCGACAATCATCTGCCGAATCAGTTGCTTGTACTGGGTAGTGTCATCCTTGGCCTCATCACTGGACAAGCGCAAGCGTGCACCGCCAATGGTGAAACCCTGATCGTAAAGCAACGCGCGGATCTGCCGGATCATCAGCACATCCTGGCGCTGATAATACCGGCGATTGCCGCGGCGTTTAACCGGGTTGAGCTGCGGGAACTCCTGCTCCCAATAACGCAGCACATGTGGCTTGACCGCACAAAGCTCACTCACTTCACCAATGGTGAAGTAGCGCTTGCCTGGGATCGGCGGAAGCTCGTCGTTATGACTTGGTTCCAGCATAAGCCTCAACTCGGGCCTTCAACTTCTGCCCTGGACGAAAGGTGACGACTCGACGCGCCGTGATCGGGATCTCTTCACCCGTTTTCGGGTTGCGACCCGGACGCTGACGCTTGTCCCGCAGGTCGAAATTGCCGAAACCGGACAATTTCACCTGCTCGTTGTCTTCCAACGCGTGCCTGATTTCTTCAAAAAACAGTTCGACCAATTCCTTGGCCTCACGCTTGTTCAGACCCAGCTCCTCGTACAGCCGTTCTGCCATCTCAGCTTTCGTCAGAGCACCCATACGCTATTTCCTTAACGTGGTGTTCAACCTTTGTTCGAGCGAGGTGAGAATGTTTTGCATCGTCGCATTCACCTCTTCATCATTAAGAGTGCGCGATGGATGCTGCCAGGTCAAGCCAACGGCAAGGCTTTTTCTATCAGGATCAATGCCTTTACCCTCATACACATCAAACAGCCTGAGGTCTGTCAGCCACTCGCCTGCATTTTCACGGATTACTGCCATTACCGAGCTAGAAGCTACATCACCTCCGGCGATCAACGCCAGGTCACGACGCACTTCCGGGAACTTGGACAGTTCATGGAATTTCGGCAAGCGCCCTTCCACCACATCCGCCAATACCAGCTCGAACACGTACACGGTACGGTCCAGGCCCAGGGTCTTGGCCAGCTCCGGATGCAATGCACCCACATAGCCCACTTCGCGACCATCACGCTCGATGCGCGCGGTTTGCCCCGGATGCAGCGCCGGGTGCTTGCCCGCAACGAAGGTGAAGTCGGTCAGCGAACCGGAGAAGCCCAGTACCGCCTCGACATCGGCCTTCACATCGAAGAAGTCGATGCTGTCACGGCTGTTCGCCCAGCCTTCCGGCAGACGGCTGCCGCACACTACACCGGCCAACATCGGCTCTTGCTTCAGGTTGCCCAGTTGGCCAACGAAACGCAGGCCGCTTTCGAACATGCGTACGCGGTCTTGCTGGCGGTTGAGGTTGTGCTGCAGCGCCTTGACCAGGCCCGGCCACAGGGAGGCACGCATGGCCGCCATGTCGCTGGAGATCGGATTGGCCAACAGCAGCGGTTCAACACCCGGGGTGAACAGCTCGAACAGTTTCGGCTCGATGAAGCTGTAGGTGATCGCTTCCTGGAAACCACGGGCCACCAGCAGGCGACGCAGTGCTGGCAGGTCGCCACGGGCTTCAGCCTTGGCTTGAGGCGCCAGGCGCGCTTGCGGGTAACGGACCGGCAGGCGGTTGTAACCGTACAGGCGGGCCAGCTCTTCGATCAGGTCGACTTCCAGGCTGATATCGAAGCGATGGCTAGGTACTTCGACCTGCCACTGCCCTTCACCAGCGGTGGTTTTCAGGCCCAGGCCGTTGAGCAGTTGCTCGACTTCGGCGCTGGCCATTTCCATGCCCAGCATCTGGGTCACGCGCTCGGCACGCAGGGTCACCGGGGCCACATTCGGCAGGTCGGCTGCGCTGGTGACATCAACGATCGGGCCAGCTTCGCCGCCGACGATTTCCAGCAGCAGACCAGTGGCGCGCTCCATGGCTTCGCGGGCCAGTTGCGAGTCCACACCACGCTCGTAGCGGTGCGAGGCGTCGGTGTGCAGGCCGTAGGAACGGGCCTTGCCAGCAACCGAAATCGGCTCGAAGAAGGCACTTTCCAGGAACAGGTCACGGGTGCCAGCAGCAACGCCGCTGTGCTCGCCACCCATCACGCCGGCAATCGCCAGGGCGCGGCTGTGGTCAGCAATGACCAAAGTGTCGGAACGCAGGGTCACTTCCTGGCCGTCCAGCAGCACCAGCTTCTCGCCGTCTTCAGCCATGCGCACGCGAATGCCACCGTTGATCTCGGCGAGATCGAAGGCGTGCATCGGCTGGCCCAGCTCGAGCATCACGTAGTTGGTGATGTCGACAGCGGCGTCGATGCTGCGCACGTCGGAACGACGCAGGCGCTCGACCATCCACAGCGGGGTTGGGCGCGACAGGTCGACATTGCGGATAACCCGGCCCAGGTAACGCGGGCAAGCCGCAGGGGCCAGCACTTCCACCGGACGGGTTTCGTCATGGGCAGGCGCAACCGCCGGCACCGTCACACGGGTGACCGGCGCGGCGTACAAGGCACCGACGTCACGGGCCAAGCCCGCTACCGACAGGCAGTCGCCACGGTTCGGGGTCAGGCCGATCTCGATGCTGGCGTCGTCCAGGTCCAGGTAGACACGGATGTCCTGGCCAACCGGGGCGTCAGCCGCCAGTTCCAGCAGGCCGTCGTTTTCTTCGCTGATCTGCAGTTCAGCTGCCGAGCACAGCATGCCGTTGGACTCGACACCGCGCAGCTTGGCCTTCTTGATCTTGAAGTCGCCCGGCAGCTCGGCGCCAATCATGGCGAACGGGATTTTCAGGCCAGGGCGCACGTTGGGCGCGCCACACACTACCTGGAAAGTCTCGCTGCCACTGCTGACCTGGCACACGCGCAGCTTGTCGGCATCCGGGTGCTGCTCGGTGCTCAGCACTTCGCCGACGATGATGCCGCTGAATTGACCGGCGGCCGGCGTTACGCTGTCGACCTCAAGACCGGCCATCGACAGACGGGCTACCAGCTCGTCACGGGATACCTGCGGGTTGACCCAACCGCGCAGCCACTTTTCACTGAATTTCATCCTGCTCTCCTGAAAGATTCGTTACGGGTGCGCGACCTAGCGAAATTGCGCAAGGAACCGCAAGTCGTTGTCGAAGAACAGGCGCAAATCGTTGACGCCGTAACGCAGCATGGCCATACGCTCGGCACCCATGCCGAAGGCAAAGCCCTGGAACTCTTCGGGGTCGATACCGGACATGCGCAGCACGTTCGGGTGAACCATGCCGCAACCCATGACTTCCAGCCAACCGGTCTGCTTGCAGACGCGGCAACCGTTGCCACTGCAGATTACGCACTGGATATCGACTTCAGCCGAAGGCTCGGTGAAGGGGAAGAACGACGGGCGGAAACGGACCGCCAGCTCTTTCTCGAAGAACACCCGCAGGAACTCTTCGATGGTGCCTTTGAGGTCGGCAAAATTGATGTCGCGATCGATCAGCAGGCCTTCGACCTGGTGAAACATCGGCGAGTGGGTCAAGTCCGAGTCGCAACGGTACACGCGACCTGGGCAAACAATGCGGATTGGCGGCTGGGTCGACTCCATGGTCCGCACCTGCACCGGCGAGGTGTGGGTACGCAGCAGCATGTTGGCATTGAAGTAGAAGGTGTCATGCATTGCCCGGGCCGGGTGGTGGCCAGGAATGTTGAGCGCTTCAAAGTTGTGGTAGTCGTCTTCGACTTCCGGGCCTTCGGCGATACCGTAGCCAATGTGCGTGAAGAACTGCTCGATGCGTTCCAGGGTACGGGTAATCGGGTGCAGACCACCGGAGGTCTGGCCACGGCCCGGCAGGGTAACGTCGATGCATTCGGCGGCCAGGCGAGCGCTGAGCTCGGCCTCTTCAAAGGCTGCCTTGCGTGCGTTGAGCACGTCGGTGACGCGTTCTTTGGCGTCGTTGATCAGCGCGCCGACTTTCGGCCGCTCCTCGGCAGGCAGGTTGCCCAGGGTTTTCATCACCTGAGTCAGTTCGCCTTTCTTGCCAAGGTATTGAACCCGGATCTGTTCCAGGGCATTGATGTCTTCAGCGCGTTCCACGGCCTCCAGGGCTTGGGAGACCAGCGCATCCAGGTTTTCCATGTACAGACTCCAGATACGAAATAGGGGAAGAGCTTGCAGGCTCTTCCCCTATTGATGACGTTTAGCATTCGCCGCCGTTACCAGCGGCGAATGATTGTCGTGGGTACTTAAGCCAGAACGGCTTTAGCCTTTTCGACAATCGCAGCAAACGCCGCTTTTTCGTTCACTGCCAGATCAGCCAGAACTTTGCGGTCGATTTCGATCGACGCTTTTTTCAGGCCAGCGATCAGGCGGCTGTACGACAAGCCGTTGATGCGTGCACCAGCGTTGATACGAGCGATCCACAGAGCGCGGAACTGACGTTTTTTCTGGCGACGGTCGCGGTAGGCGTATTGGCCTGCCTTGATGACCGCTTGCTTGGCAACACGGAACACGCGCGAGCGAGCGCCGTAGTAACCTTTAGCCAGTTTCAGAATTTTCTTGTGACGCTTACGAGCGATGACGCCACGCTTTACACGAGCCATGAGTAACTTCCTCTATCTATAACCAAAAATTAACGAAGGCGCAGCATGCGCTCGACTTTTGCAACGTCCGACGGGTGCAGCAGGCTGCTACCACGAAGTTGACGCTTACGCTTGGTCGACATTTTGGTCAGGATGTGGCTCTTGAAAGCGTGTTTGTGCTTGATGCCGTTAGCCGTTTTCAAGAAACGCTTGGCTGCACCGCTTTTGGTTTTCATTTTTGGCATGTTCGGATACTCCGCATTCAGTTGATAAACATAACCGCAAGGCCTGCCGTGCCCTGGTGGTTATTTCTTTTTCTTGGGGGCGATGACCATCAAAAGCTGGCGTCCTTCCATCTTAGGATGCTGTTCAACGGTCCCGTATTCGACGAGATCAGCTTCGATCCGCTTCAACAGTTCCATGCCCAGCTCCTGGTGGGCCATCTCACGACCACGGAATCTCAGAGAGATTTTGGTCTTGTCCCCATCACTTAGGAAACGTACCAGGTTGCGTAGTTTTACCTGGTAATCCCCTTCCTCCGTCCCTGGACGAAACTTGATTTCTTTGATCTGGATGATCTTCTGGTTTTTCTTGGCTGCAGCCTGTTGCTTCTTCTTTTCGAACAGGCTTTTGCCGTAGTCCATGACCTTGCAGACAGGAGGTACGGCATCAGCAGAAATTTCTACCAGATCCAGCTTCGCTTCTTCAGCGATACGAAGCGCTTCTTCAATCGAGACGATGCCCAACTGCTCGCCGTCAGCGCCAATTAACCGAACCTCGCGTGCCGAGATATTCTCGTTGATCGGGGCCTTCGGTACAGCACGTTTATCGTTTCTCATTTCACGCTTAATAGTAATTACTCCGAATCTTGGCGACCACGCCGGGAAACCGCTTGCGCGAGCAAGTCCGCGAATTGGGCGACGGGCATGGAGCCCAGGTCTGCACCTTCACGGGTACGCACAGCGACAGTTTGCGTTTCGACTTCCCGATCCCCGATAACCAAGAGATAAGGAACCTTGAGCAAGGTATGCTCGCGGATCTTAAAGCCAATTTTCTCATTTCTCAAGTCGGACTTGGCACGGAACCCGCTTTCGGCCAGAGTTTTTTCGACTTGTTGAGCAAAATCAGCCTGTTTGTCGGTGATATTCATGATCACCGCCTGGGTTGGCGCGAGCCAAGCCGGGAATGCACCTTCATAGTGCTCGATCAGAATTCCGACGAAACGCTCGAACGAACCGAGGATCGCGCGGTGCAGCATGACCGGCTGTTTGCGGCCGTTGTCTTCGGACACGTATTCGGCGCCCAGACGGACCGGCAGGTTGAAGTCGAGCTGCAGGGTACCACACTGCCAGACGCGGCCGAGGCAATCCTTCAGCGAGAACTCGATCTTCGGACCATAGAAGGCGCCCTCACCCGGCTGCAGGTCGTAAGGCAGACCGGCGTTGTCCAGGGCGGCAGCCAGTGCGGCTTCAGCGCGATCCCACAGCTCGTCGGAACCTACGCGCTTCTCTGGACGGGTCGAGAGTTTCAGCTCGATGTCCTTGAAGCCGAAGTCGGCGTAAACGGCCATGGTCAGCTTGATGAACGCGGCCGACTCGGACTGCATCTGCTCTTCAGTACAGAAGATGTGCGCGTCGTCCTGGGTGAAGCCACGTACCCGCATGATGCCGTGCAGTGCACCCGACGGCTCGTTGCGGTGGCAAGCACCGAACTCGGCCAGACGCAGCGGCAGCTCGCGGTAGCTCTTCAGGCCCTGATTGAACACCTGCACGTGGCACGGGCAGTTCATCGGCTTGATGGCGTAGTCGCGGTTTTCCGACTGGGTGGTGAACATGTTGTCGGCGTAGTTGGCCCAGTGGCCGGACTTTTCCCACAGAGAACGGTCGACCACTTGCGGGGTCTTGATCTCGAGGTAGCCGTTTTCACGCTGGATCTGACGCATGTACTGCTCGAGCACCTGGTACAGGGTCCAGCCGTTCGGGTGCCAGAACACCATGCCCGGCGCTTCTTCCTGGAGGTGGAACAGGCCCAGGCGCTTGCCGATCTTGCGATGGTCGCGTTTTTCCGCTTCTTCGATGCGCTGGATGTAGGCCGCCAGCTGCTTCTTGTCAGCCCAGGCAGTACCGTACACACGTTGCAGCTGCTCGTTTTTAGCGTCGCCGCGCCAGTAGGCACCGGACAGCTTGGTCAGCTTGAACGACTTGAGGAAGCGCGTGTTCGGCACGTGCGGGCCACGGCACATGTCGACGTATTCTTCGTGGTAGTACAGGCCCATGGCCTGTTCATCCGGCATGTCTTCGACCAGGCGCAGCTTGTAGTCTTCGCCACGGGCCTTGAACACTTCGATCACCTCGGCGCGCGGGGTGACCTTCTTGATGACGTCGTACTCGGTCTCGATCAGCTGGTGCATGCGCTGCTCGATGGCAGCCATGTCGTCCGGCGTGAAAGGACGCTCGTAGGCGATGTCGTAATAGAAGCCTTCGTCAATGACCGGCCCGATCACCATTTTGGCGGTTGGGTACAGTTGCTTGACGGCGTGACCGACCAGGTGAGCGCAGGAGTGACGGATGATCTCCAGCCCCGCTTCATCTTTAGGCGTGATGATTTGCAGGCTGGCGTCGTGGTCAATCAGGTCGCTGGCATCAACGAGCTTGCCGTCGACTTTACCGGCAACGGTGGCCTTGGCCAGGCCGGCACCAATGGATGCGGCGACTTCAGCTACGGATACGGCCTTGTCAAAGGTACGTTGACTGCCATCGGGAAGAGTAATTACGGGCATGGCGCCTCCTCTCCTAGTGGTGACCCCTACCAAAGGTCACGTGGGTTGGGATGAGCCAGTACAAGATTCGCCCCTGTCTTTCCGACGGAAAGCCTGCCTCACAGTGGCAGAAGCCCAAGGGCCTGCCAGGGAACGAACCAGAGTGACTGGATAGAAAAAACAAAGGCGTAGCGGCAACAAGCACGTCTACACCCAGAGCGCAGCATGCTAGCACAAAGCATTCGGACAAACGGCCGCGCAGACGCATGGCAGCTATAAATAGTTGGAAATCGCCCGAGGAAATGAACTCACAGGGAATTTTCCCTCTCAGAGTTTCTGAAGCGTCCTACTCTTGATGAGGACCGTCAAACCCAAGGAGTGTGTGGTTATGCGACTTCAGTCTCTTCTGGCCCTGGCTGCCACCAGCGCCCTGCTGCTGCCTTTAACTGCCAACGCAGGCGCATGGCCAGGCGGCAGTGCCGCCAAAGGTGCCTATATGGACAAGTGCATTGCGGCTGCCAGCCAGCAAAAAGGTGTCACCTCATCGATAGCCAATACCCACTGCAAGTGCGGCGCCGATGCGCTTGAGAAAAACTTTACCACTGAGCAGATTCAGCAACTTGATGGCCCAAAGCCTTCAGATGAGCTGATTATGAAGGCACAACAAGCAGTTACAGCAGCCTGTGCGCCTAAAAAATAGCCAGAAATGCATCTAATTTGCCCCAGATCAGCATTCAGCCAAGGTAAAACCTACCCAGGGCGCAGAATTAGACTATGATGTCCGAGTGCACCTTGTTGGCCTCGGCGACACCGCACTACCGAAAAAATCATGTTTCCTGGAGATACACCCATGTCCAATCGCCAAACCGGCACCGTCAAATGGTTCAACGATGAAAAAGGCTTCGGCTTCATCACTCCACAAGGTGGCGGCGACGACCTGTTCGTACACTTCAAGGCCATCGAATCCGACGGCTTCAAGAGTCTGAAAGAAGGCCAGACTGTTTCCTTCGTTGCCGAGAAAGGCCAGAAGGGCATGCAGGCTGCACAAGTTCGTCCAGAGTAAGCTCTAGTCGAATAAAAAAACCCGTCCATGTGACGGGTTTTTTTGTGGGCGCTTGCCGGGCCCTGTACCTGTGATTCCTGTGGGAGCTGGCCTTGCCAGCGATGGCCCACCCCTAATCACAGGCTGACCCAATCGCCGGCAAGGCCGACTCCCACAGAGAAGCGTTAACCGCAGTTCACACGGGTTACCACACCTTTGTCATCCGCATTCAGGTTCAAGCGTTCCGAGCGGTACTCCAGGGTCATCACGTCGTGCGGCTTGAGCACACGGGCGATTTGCGCCCCGCTCGCCTTGCGCGCCTGCTCAAGCACTGCTGGCGATGCCGGCTTGCCAACCGCAAAGGCCGCACCGGCCGCATCACAACGACCATCCGAACTGCTCGCCGCAGCCTCCGGCGCCTTCGAGGCACTACCGCCGCCCGTACTGCAACCCGCCAGAACAGCGACAGCCAACAGGCTTACCAATGATGCACGCGTGCGGAACATGAATCCTCCTTCAAAGACTGGAATGCTGCCTTATGCGACAGCCTCTAACGCAATTCGTTGCAAAACGACCCAGTCTGCCTGAGCCCCCATTCGAAGGGGAACCCGCAATCGTGACCGGATTTTGCACAACTCAGTACATGTCGATGTAATCACTGGCTGGCGTGGGCCAATTGTTCTTCAGCACATTGAACACCTGAAGCACCCAGCGCTCATCCGCGGCCGCCACTTCACCCACGCAGCCGGAACCCGCCGCCCAGGTTTCCAGACGAAACAGCAAGCCGTCGATTTCCCGCCCGCCGACCACCTGGGACAACCATGCCTCTCCGGCCCGATTGACGCGCAGTTGGTTGTGCACACCACCACTGGCACTGGCCAACAGCAGGCGAACATTGTCGAGGGTGAGTTGCTGGGGGTCGTTCAGATCAATGCGCACGTCGGCATCCTGGCAGTTCAAAACACCGTTAGTTTGCCACGACCCCGCGCTTATGCCTAAGTAGCAGTGCCCTTTGCGGGCCGGCATGGTTAACTTGCAGCTAGCGGCGCACGCGCATTTCCGACTCGAGAACTCCCATGACAACCCATCACATCGATGCCGATATCAAGGTCAAATGGCCCGAAGGCCAGAGCGCCTACAGCCCCGGCACCCCGGAAGAACTGATCCTCATCGCCGTCGACCTGCTGGTCAAGGACCTGGGCAGCGACGCTGCACGCAGCTTCATCGACCAGGTCTTTGAGCGTTTTAGCCACGAGCATTCGACGCCCGCTTGAAACGCCTTACTTCAAGCGCGCCAGGCGGCTGCTGAGCAAATCGAAGAAGCCCTGGGCATCGCCGCTGTCGATCCACGTGACATTGGCCGGCTGCTCCAGCGTGTTGTACCAATCTGCCACCGTCTGCCCGAAGGTCGGCCCTTCGCGGCTGTCGACCACCATATTTACCTGGCGGCCGCTGAACAGTTCCGGCTTGAGCAGGTAGGCGATCACGCTGGCGTCATGCACCGGCCCACCCGGCAAACCGTAGTGCTCCATGTCGGCTTTGACATAGGCATTGAGGATATCGACCACCAGCTTGCCGGCATTGTTGTTCAACGCGGCGATCTGCTTGAGGCGCGCCTCGCTGGTCAGCACTTTGTGCGTCACATCCAGCGGCAGGTAGGTCAGTTTCACACCGCTCTTGAGCACCACTTCTGCCGCCTGCGGGTCGGCGAACAGGTTGAACTCGGCCACCGGCGTGATATTGCCGCCATTGAAGTGCGCGCCGCCCATCACCACCACTTCCTTGATGCCGTTGACGATCTCCGGCGCCTGGATCAGCGCCAACGCCAGGTTGGTCTGCGGGCCAAGCATGGCAATAGTGATGCTGTGCGGCTCGGCCTTGCTCAGCGTATCGATCAGGTACTGCACCGCATTACCTTGCGCCAGCCCCTTCTTCGGCTCATGCACCGGAATGCCCGGCAAGCCCTCCTCCCCATGGATATTCGCTGCGTAGATCGGCGTGCGCAGCAGCGGCTTCGGCGCACCGGCGTACACCGGCACGTCTTCGCGCCCGGCCCACTCACGGGCCAGGCGGGCATTGCGCGAGGTCTTGTCGAGACGCACGTTGCCGGCGACCGTGGTAATCGCGCGAACCTTCAGTTCTTCCGGCGACGCCAGGGCGAACAGCAAGGCCACCACATCATCCGCACCCGGGTCGGTGTCGATGATCAGGTCACGCGGCGCAGCCTGGGCAACAGCAGCAGTCAGGGCGGACATCAACAAAACACCTCGTAGCAAACGTTTGGCTTTTTTGGCAACAACAGACATCAGGCACTCCTTGTGCAAGCAGAGAAGGATTTCAGAAAGTGACCCCGGCAACCAGGGCAATATTGCTGTACGGCTGGCATTCACCCGTGCGGACGATCGCCTTGGCCCAGCGGCTGAGTTGCTTGAACTCCTCGTGACTCATCAGCCGTCGCGCACCCAGTTCACCCTGGGCATTCAACTGCTCGATCAGTGGCAGTGCAGGCGGTTGGTGCAGCAGCGTTTCGTCGGCCAGCACATGGCTTTCGACCTGCATCTCGGCGAGCACCGTTTGCAGGGTGCTGGCGAAATCTGGAATACCCGGCGTCAACGCCAGATCGATCAACTCAACGCCGGTAGGCACCGGGAGCCCGGCATCACCGATCAGCAGGATATCGCCGTGCCCCAGCGAGGCAATCAGCCGCGACAAGGCGATATTGAGCAAGGGGGTTTTCTTCATGCGGTCACCACAGTCTGGACTTCAAGCAAATACGGAATCGATGGCTGGGCACCTGCGCGGGTGACCGAAATGGCAGCAGCTTGCTGACCAAAGGCAATCGCCTCGCGCACCCCTTCGCCACGTGCCAGCATCGCGGCAAACCCGCCGACGAAGGTATCCCCCGCCGCCGTGGTATCCAGCGGCTGCACCACGGGTGCGGCGAAATGTTCGAAACCTGTGCCATCGGCAAACACCGCGCCCTGGGCACCCAGGGTGACGATGACCTTGCCAACACCCAGGGCCAGGAGGTGGGTCGCCGCCACCTTGGCAGACGCCAGGTCATTGACCGGCAGCCCGGTCAGCGCGGCCGCCTCGCTTTCGTTGGGGATCAGGTAATCGATATGGCCAAACCAGTGCGCAGGCAAAGGCCCGGTCGCCGGTGCCGGGTTGAGGATGACCGTCTTGCCCAGCGCGTGGCCGCGCGCCAGGGTGTATTCAACCGTTTCTGCGGGCACTTCCAACTGGCAGATGATCACTTCGGCGCTCTGCAGCAAGGCATCGAAGCGCATCACCGAAGCCGGCGACAACTGCCCGTTGCCACCCGCGACTATCACGATGGCGTTCTGGCTGCTGGCGTCCACCACGATCAGTGCGACACCGCTGGACACGCCCTCGGCAATCGCCACCGCCTGGCAATCGATGCCCTCACCCAGCAGCGCGTCGCGCAGTTGCTGGCCATAGGCATCGGCCCCCACGCAACCGACCATCGCCACCTGCGCGCCCAGCCGCGCCGCCGCCACCGCCTGGTTGGCGCCCTTGCCACCCGGCACGGTGAAGAACGACTCGCCGGCCAGCGTTTCCCCAGCCTGGGGCAGGCGCTGCGCCCGGGTCACCAGGTCCATGTTCAGGCTGCCTACCACCACTACGTTCGCTTGCATGCTTGCCCCGTCTCAGCGGTAATCATTGAAGAGGTCCGGGCGTGGCCCGGTGGACTCGCGCAATACGATGCTCGGCGCAACGATGCAGTGTTCCGCCGCGCTGCGCAGCGGCTCGGCGATACGCCGCAACAACAACTCGGCGGCACGTTCGCCCAGGTCGCGAATCGACTGGCCGACCGTCGTCAGCGCCGGGAAGACGTACTGGCTGATCTGGATATCGTCAAAGCCGATCACCGACAGCTCGCCCGGCACGCAGATATTGCGCTCGGCCGCCGCACGCAGCACGCCGATGCCGATCATGTCGTTGGCGGCAAAGATTGCCGTCGGCCGCTCGTGCTCCAGCAACTGCGCCGCCGCGCCGTAGCCACCCAGGCTGGTGAAGTCGCTATCGACCACACGCCCTTCGCGCAAGCTCACGCCCGCCTCGGCCAGGGCGCGCTGGAAACCGGCCAGGCGCATCTTCGCCACGCTGGTTTGCGCCGGGCCGTTGATGCAGGCGATGTCCTGATGGCCCAACTCCAGCAGATGCCGGGTTGCCAGGTAAGCACCTTGTTCGTGATCGATACGCACCAGGTCCGCCTCGACCCCTTCCAGCGCCCGATCGACAATGACCATGGGCGTGCGCACGGTGGCCAAACTGTCGAGCAGGTCGCCATCCTCCCCCACCGAGGCCACGATCAGGCCGTCGATGCGTTTTTCCAGCAGCACGCGCAGGTAGCTGCGCTGCTTTTGCGGGTTGTCGTCGGAGTTGCACAGGATCACGCAGTAGCCATTACGCTCGCAGCTGTCCTCGATCCCCCGCGCCAGCTCGGCGAAGTACGGGTTGACGCTGTTGGGCACCAGCAGGCCGATGGTAGCGGTGCTGCGCGCCTTCAACGAACGGGCGACGGCGCTGGGTACATAGTCCAGCTGGGCAATCGCGGCCTCGACCTTCAGCCGCACCGGCTCGCTCACCGGCCGGGTCTTGTTCAACACATGCGACACGGTGGTATAGGAAATACCCGCCAGCGCCGCGACATCTTTGATGGTTGCCATAGTTAATTCCGCCGACGGGCGCGCCGGCTACGATAAGTGTCAAGAACCACGGCAATCACGATGACCGCCCCGGTGATAATGCGTTTGGTCGGCTCGGAGGCGCCGATTTGCGCCAACCCTGCAGCCAGGACCGAAATGATCAGTACGCCAAAGAACGTGCTGATGACCGAGCCGCGCCCGCCCATCAGGCTGGTGCCGCCAATCACCACGGCGGCGATGACCTGCAGCTCGAGCCCGGAGCCGGCATTCGGGTCGGCGGCCTCCAGGCGAGAAATCTGGAACAGTGCCGCCAGCCCGGCGAGCAGGCCCATCAGCGAGAACACCAGAATCTTGTACGGGCGCGGGTCGATGCCGGCCAGGCGCACGGCCTCTTCGTTGGTGCCGATGCCGATCAGGTAGCGGCCGAACACGCTGCGGGTCAGCACCAGTTGCGCGACGATGATCACCAGCAGGGCGATGATGAACGACGGCGACACCCCGAACGCCAATGGGTTGGACAGCCAGGCAAAGGCGTCACCGATGTACGCGGTGCGCGAATCGGTCATCTGGTAGGCCACGCCTCGGGCCATCTCCAGCACACCGAGGGAAACGATGAACGAGGGGATCCGCCAGGCCACGGTGATCGAACCGGTGATGGTCCCGGCCAGCGCAGCACAGCCCATGCCGAGCAAGGCGGCCGGCAACACGCTCCAGCCCCAGCCGAGGATCGCCACGCTGACTGCCGAGGCCGCCAAGGCCAGCACCGAGCCGACCGACAGATCGATACCGCCGATGATCAGCACGAAGGTCATGCCCACCGCCAGCACCATCAGGTCGGGGATCTGGTTGGCCAGGGTGCTGAAGGTCGCATACGACAGGAAGTGGTCGCTGAGCAGCGAGAACAACACCACCATCGCCAGCAACGCGCCAGCCAGGCCAAGGTAGGTGCCCAGGCCGAGGTAAGTACCGCTGCGCTTGCCGGCAGGTGCCGGGGTGTCCATTGGGGAAGTCTTCATGCAGGGTTCCTGGGCGCCGCTTCGTGCAGCAGCGCGTCACGTTTCTGGTAGCCGGCAAATGCTGCGGCCAAGAGTTGGTCCTGGGTCCAGTGCTCACGCTCGAAGGTGTCGATCAGGCGCCCGGCCGACAGCACGCCAATCCGATCGCAGATCAGCATGAGTTCGCGCAGGTCGCTGGACACCACCACCAGCGCCTTGCCCTGGCGAGCCAGCTCGGCGAGCAGCCCATAGATGTCGAACTTGGCACCGACGTCGATGCCGCGGGTTGGCTCATCGAACAGCAGCACCTCGCAATCACGCTCCAGCCAGCGGCCGATCACCACTTTCTGCTGGTTGCCGCCGGAGAGCTCGCCCACCAATTGCTCGGGGCTGGAACTGCGGATACGCATCGCCTCGATCTGCCGGTTGGCCAGGGCGCGCTCGGCACCCGCATCGACCACGCCGGCGCGGCTGACCGCCGGCATGTTGCCCAGGGCAATATTGGCGCTGATCGACTGCGTCAGCAGCAGGCCCTCGCCCTTGCGGTCTTCGGTAATCAGGGCGATACCGTGGCCCACGGCCGCGACCGGCGAAGACACCTTGATTACGCGCAGGGGGTTGCCCAGTTCAATGGTGCCGGTGTCCGCCTGGTCGGCCCCGTAGATCAACCGCAGCAGCTCGGTCCGGCCGGCGCCGATCAGCCCGGAAATGCCGAAAATCTCACCACTGCGTACCGCAAAGGACACATCGCAGACTTTGTCCGAGCGGCCCAGGCCGGTGACCTTGAGAATCGGCTCACCGATCACCCGACGACCCAGGTCGATATGCTCGCCCAGCTCGCGCCCGACCATCAGGTTGACCAACTGATCGCTGCTGTAGCGCGCCATCGGCTCCACGCACACCAGCTTGCCGTCGCGCAGCACGGCAATGCGCTGGGCGATGCGCTTGAGCTCTTCCAGGCGATGGGAGATGTACACGATCGACACGCCACGCTGTTGCAAGCGCTCGATCTGGGTGAACAGCAACTCGACCTCACGCGCCGTGAGCATCGCGGTGGGCTCGTCGAGGATCAGCACATGGCAGTCGCCGATCAGGTTGCGGGCAATCTCGACCATCTGCTGATGACCGATACCCAACTCCCCTACCGGGGTGTCCGGGTCGATGGCTTCCAGCCCAACTTGCGCCATGGCTGCTTCGGCCAGTTGGCGCAGACGCTTGCGGCTGATCCAGCCGCCACGGCTGGGCAGGTTGTCGAAAAACAGGTTCTCGGCCACGGTCAGGGTGGGCAGCAGGTTCAGCTCCTGCATCACCATGCGCACACCGAGACGTTCGGCGCCGGTGCGGCTGCCGGGCTGGTAGGCCTGCCCATGGAAATGCATCTGGCCAGTGGTCGGCACTTCCAGGCCGCCAATGATCTTCGACAAGGTGCTCTTGCCGGCGCCGTTCTCGCCGGTAAGTGCCAGCACTTCACCGCGCAACAAGGTCAGGTCGATGTCGCCGAGCACGGGCTGGGCGTAGGTCTTGCCAATCCCGCTGACCGACAGCACGACCTCTGCAGTCGCTGACATAACGCATTCTCCTGGCGCCTGCCCGCAAGGGGCAGGCAACCGACGACTGACTACGGTTGGGTGACCAGTTCGACCGGGGTCTGGATGACGTTGTCGGCATCCACTTCAGGCTTCTCGCCCTTGAGCATCTTCAACGCCGCCTCGATGCCGAACACCGCCTGCTTGGCGGCGTACTGGTCGGCGGTGGCGAGCACGCGACCGTCCTTGAGCATCGGCTTGATCGCATTGATGTTGTCGTAGCCCACTACCTGGACCTTGCCGGTCTTGCCTGCCGCACGTACCGCCGACACTGCGCCAAGCGCCATGCTGTCGTTGCCGGCAAGCAGGGCCTTGAGGTCCGGGTGCGCATTGAGCATCGCCGAGGCCACTGCGTTGCCCTTGTCGATTTCCCAGTTGCCCGACTGCACCGAGACGATTTTCATCTGCGCAGCGTCCATCGCATCCTTGAAGCCTGCCGTGCGCTGCTGGGCGTTGGTGGTGGTCGAAACCCCTTCGATGATGCCGACCTGATCGCCTGCGCTCAGCTTGCCAGCCAGGTACTCACCCACCAGGCGAGCGCCCTTGCGGTTGTCCGGGCCTACAAACGGTACGCTGAGGTTTTTGCTCTTGAGCACGGCGGGATCGAGGCGGTTGTCGATGTTGATCACCGTGACACCCGCGTCCATGGCCTTCTTGATCACCGGGACCAAGGCCTTGGAGTCTGCCGGGGCAATGACCAGCGCCTTGACCCCGGACACCAGCATCTGCTCGACGATCTGGATCTGTGCGCTGGTATCGGACTCGTTCTTGATGCCGTTGGAAACCAGGTCGAAATCGGCAGCGTGTGCTTTCTGATAGGCCTTGGCGCCATCTTCCATGGTCAGGAAGAACTCATTGGCCAGGGACTTCATCACCAGGCCCACTTTGGGCTTTTCGGTGTCGGCATGGGCAAGGGAGAACGACAAGGCGGTAGACAGCGAGGCGAGCATGGCAACAGCCAGCAGGCGTCCAGCGAAGGGCAGCGTCATGGGTTTACTCCGAATCTTATGATTTTTGTCGGGTCGCAAACGTTTGCGTTACACCACTATGGAAACGACGCATGGGTTTGTCAAATCAGCAATAGGACATCGTCAACGGCGTGAGTGGGAATTATCCTCAAAACCATCGGAAAACCGAACAAGAAGTTACGAAATATTCGGAATTCCGAATCATGCGCATTGCAGCGGGTCATCGCAAACACCCATTAAGTCTAATGAAATCAGTAATTTGCAGCATAAATGTAACCATCTGCCGAAGTGGTATGCATCGTGCTGAACTCCCTGGGCACCACAGCGATTTCACTCATTAGGGAAAAATAACGATGAAAGCTGCGCTTCACTCCTTTGTACCCGGCGCCCTCGCCCTGTTCATGCTCCTGCCGGCCAGCGTCAACGCCAAGGAAGTCGAAACCCAACAGAAACTGGCCAACGTAGTCATCCTCGCCACCGGCGGCACCATTGCCGGCGCCGGCGCCAGCGCTGCCAACAGCGCCACTTACCAAGCCGCCAAGCTTGGCATCGACAAACTGATCGCCGGTGTTCCGGAACTGGCCAGCCTGGCCAACGTGCGTGGCGAACAGGTCATGCAGATCGCCTCCGAGAGCATCACCAACGACAACCTGCTGCAACTGGGCAAGCGCGTCGCGGAACTGGCTGATGACAAGAACGTCGATGGCATCGTGATCACCCACGGCACCGACACCCTGGAAGAGACCGCCTACTTCCTCAACCTGGTCGAGAAAACCGGCAAGCCAATCGTCGTGGTCGGCTCGATGCGCCCAGGCACCGCGATGTCCGCCGACGGCATGCTCAACCTGTACAACGCCGTGGCCGTAGCCAGCGACAAGCAGTCGCGCGGCAAAGGCGTGCTGGTCACCATGAACGACGAGATCCAGTCCGGTCGTGACGTGAGCAAGTCGGTGAACATCAAGACCGAAGCCTTCAAGAGCGCCTGGGGCCCAATGGGCATGGTCGTGGAAGGCAAGTCCTACTGGTTCCGCCTGCCCGCCAAGCGCCACACCATGGATTCGGAATTCGACATCAAGAAAATCAGCAGCCTGCCAGCGGTGGATATCGCCTACGGCTATGGCAACGTCAGCGACACCGCCTACAAGGCCCTCGGCCAAGCGGGCGCCAAAGCCATCATCCACGCCGGCACCGGCAATGGCTCGGTGTCTTCGCGTGTAGTGCCTGCCCTGCAGGAACTGCGCAAGAACGGCGTGCAGATCATTCGTTCCTCCCACGTCAACGCCGGCGGCTTCGTACTGCGCAACGCCGAGCAGCCTGACGACAAGAACGACTGGGTCGTGGCCCACGACCTGAACCCGCAAAAAGCCCGCATCCTGGCCATGGTCGCCCTGACCAAGACCCAGGACAGCAAGGAGCTTCAGCGTATCTTCTGGGAATACTGATCCCGCCCTCCAGGTCGCCCTCACCTCTTGAGGGTGACCTAACCTCTTAAAATCCCAGCAAATTTATTTTCCCATCAGTGCAGCAAAGCCTGCGCTGAGCGGTCACATGCGTTCTTTCACCGACGAGCTGTTGCGAAAAGTCCTACGGTAAAATACTGTATGCGCATACAGCAAAACAAGGAAACACAGTCGTGACCAACGCCGCCGCTTCGACGCCTGCCAGCCGCTATGAGCAGTTGGGCATCCGCATCCAGAAGATCATCAACAGCCCGACCGCACAAAAAGCCCGTGCCGCGCTGATCTTCCGCCTCGAGCATGAGTCCCCAAGCGACTGGGAAACCCTGCTTGAAGAGATCGCTGAAAACGACAACGTCACCCTCGCCTACCGCGATGACGGTGGCGTACAGATTTTCTGGGTAGTGCCGAAGGAAGATTGAGCCGGATGAGATTTACTGTATTGGCAGTTACCTGCCTGTTGTTCAGTGTCACCGTTACCGCCCAGGCCGATGCCCCGCGCACGTTCAGCGAAGCCAAGAAGGTCGCCTGGGGCCTGTATGCGCCGCAGTCCACCGAGTTCTATTGTGGCTGCAAGTACAACGGTAACCGCATCGACCTGCAGGCTTGTGGCTACAAGCCGCGCAAGAACGCCAACCGTGCCGCGCGCATCGAGTGGGAGCACATCGTCCCGGCCTGGCAGATCGGCCACCAGCGCCAGTGCTGGCAGAGTGGCGGGCGCAAGAATTGCTCACGCAACGACAAGGCCTACCAGCGCGCCGAAGCCGACCTGCACAACCTGGTGCCGAGCATCGGCGAGGTGAATGGGGACCGCAGCAACTTCAGCTTCGGCTGGCTGCCCGAGCAGCGCGGGCAATACGGCTCATGCCTGACCCAGGTAGACTTCAAGGCGAAGAAGGTCATGCCGCGCCCGTCGATCCGCGGGATGATCGCGCGCACCTACTTCTATATGAGCAAACGCTACGACCTGCGCCTGTCCAAGCAGGACCGCCAACTCTACGAAGCCTGGAACAAGACCTACCCGCCGCAACCCTGGGAGCGTCAACGCAACCAACGTGTCGCCTGCGTGATGGGTCACGGCAACGAGTTCGTCGGCCCGGTGAACCTCAGCGCCTGTGGCTGAGGTTCAGGCCAGCGCCTGCAAGTAGGCGCTGGCCTGTTGGTAGCGTCGCAGTCGCGCCATGTCTTCCGGCCCTGGCAGGGCGATCCGCGTAAGGTCGCTGTTGTCGGCCAGGTCGGCCAGTTTCACCACCCGTGCGAGCGGGTCGCTGCCGATGCGGAAGACGAAGGCCTCGTAGGTTTCGTCGCCGCGCCGGCTGAGCGTTTGCACCGCCGCCAGGACTTTCAGGTTGAAGCCTGCGCGAACCAGGTCGGCGAGGCTGGTGTTGGAATCTTCAAGTACGTCATGCAGCACCGCGACAATCCGTTGTTCAGGTGTGCAGACCCGCATCATTACCCGCAAAGGGTGCAGGATATAGGCGCTGCCGCCTTTGTCCTGTTGGCCCTCGTGGGCTTTGGCGGCCACCGCAATGGCGCGCTCCAGCGTGGACATAGATCACCTCCCCTCAACGCTCGCGTCGTCGCAGACGCGCCATGCTGACCGCATCCATGAGAACGCCGTCACGTAAAGCATAGTCGCGCAAATGACCTTCCACCGCGAAGCCGTGCTTGTGATAGAGCGCCAGCGCTGACGGGTTGTCGGCGTAAACGGTGAGCAACAGTCGGCTGCCACGGCATCTGCAGTACCTGACGGGCGACTCCAGGATGGTTGTACAAGGCAGTCAGCCCGCCCACATGCGCATCGGTACAACGCTGGAGGGTAATCGCGTGATTTGAGTCACTCATGCCGGCTCTTCCTTGAGGGTTGAGCCGTGAGTGTAAGGGGCGGCAAGCGAGGCTGACTAGCGAGGCGCGTCGTGCTGGATGACGATCGAGTCCATGCCCAGGCGCGACATAACGTCGGCCTTCTGCGCATCGGCAGCGGCTTTGTCCGGGAACGGGCCGAGCAGCACCACCGGCTTGCCGTCACGCTTGATCACGCTGGAAGGGATCTGCTTTTCGATCAGGCGGGCGGTGGTGTCGCTGACGGCGCCCATGTTGGCGCCCTGAACGATCTCGACATCCCAGCCTTCTGGAGCGGGTTGATCGGCAAGGGCGTCAGCACGTCGCTGCAGGTCGGCGCCACCGCAGATTTCACGGATGCGCAGCAGGTCGCCCGGCTGCTGGTCGATGATGATGTCGTAGTCGGTGCCTTTTTTGACGGCGACGTAGCTGCGGTAGGCGACGAAGGTGCCGGTGTCATCCTTGCCACGGAATTGGCCGCAGATGGTGCCTTGCTCACTGATTCGCACGTTGGCGAACTTGGCTGTCTTGGGGTTCTGCAGATGCTCGGCGACCTGCTTGTGGGCCCGCTCGACATCGTTCTCGCAGCCCGCCAGGGCCAACACCGCCATCATTACCGCAATTCTGCGCACGCGCCTATCTCCTGAATTCAAGCGGCGGATTTTAGCATCAGTGCAGGGTGCTGGTTCATTTCAAACATGTTGTAACGAAGTGGCGAGCTTTCAGGCGCCATCGCCGGCAAGGCCGGCTCCCACAATGTCCCTGTGTTGCCACAACTTCTGTGGGAGCCGGCCTTGCCGGCGATGGGGCCCTACTCCACCACACAATCCACCGTGTACACCCCACCCTCCTCCTGCAACCCATGCACATCGGCGACAAACCCCGGGAAGCCTTGGTCAAACGCCCGGGCAAAGGCCAGGTAGTCGATGATCGAGCGCGTTGCTTCGGTAAAGCGCTCACCCGGCATGATCAACGGAATACCCGGTGGGTAAGGCACCAGCATCACCGCCGCGACCCGGCCCAGCAACTGCTCGATCGGCACCGCCTCGACCTCGCCACGCACCAGCTTGTCGTAGGCATCCCCCGGCTTCATCACCACCTCTGGCAGACGCGTGTACAAACGCTTGAGCTGCTTGGCCGTGGCATTGCTGCGGTAGCAGGCATGCAACTGGTCGCACAGGTCACGCAAGCCCAGCCCCTGGTAGCGCAGCGGGTCAACCTGCGCCACGCACGGCAGGCACTGCGCCAGCCCGGTGTTGGCGTCATAACTGCGCTTGAACTCCAGCAACTCGGTGAGCAAGGTGCTCCACTTGCCCTTGGTGATGCCCATGGAGAACAACACCAGAAACGAATACAACCCGGTCTTCTCCACCACCAACCCGCGTTCCCAGAGGAACTTGCTAACCACCGCCGCCGGGATGCCATGCTCGTCCAGGCTGCCGGTTGCCGTCAGCCCCGGCATCACCAGCGTGACCTTGATCGGGTCAAGCAACACATAGTCGTCGGCCAGGTCACCAAAGCCATGCCAGTCCGCCGAGGGCTGCAACAGCCAGTCCTCGGTAGCGATCCGGTGAGTCCCCTCGACCAGCGGCGGCTGCCAGATGCTGAACCACCAGTCATGCGCAGCAATATGCTCGCGCAGGTTCGCCAAGGCACGGCGAAAGCTCAACGCTTCGTCGAACATCTCCTGCAACAGCGAACGCCCAGCCGGCCCCTCCATCATTGCCGAGGACACATCCAGCGAGGCCAGGATGCTGTACTGCGGCGAGGTGGAGATATGCATCATGAACGCTTCGTTGAAGCGGTCACGGTCCAGCTGGCGCGCACCACCATCCTGCACATGGATCATCGATGCCTGGCTGAACGCCGCCAGCAACTTGTGCGTGGAATGGGTGCTGAACACCAGCGGGCTGTCATCACTGCGCGAGGTGCCCATGGCATAGCGCCCGGCAAAGAACTCATGGAAGGCTGCATAGGCGTACCAGGCCTCGTCGAAGTGCAGCACTTCGACGCTGTTGCCGAGCATTTGCTTGATCAGCTCGGCGTTGTAGCACAGCCCGTCATAGGTGGAGTTGGTGACCACGGCCATCTTCACTTTCGGCTCACGGCCTTTCGCCAAGGGGTTGGCTTGCAGCTTGGCCTGGATTGATTCGCGGCTGAACTCGCTCAGCGGAATCGGCCCGATGATGCCCAGCTCGTTGCGCTCAGGGCACAGGTAGATGGGGATGGCGCCGGTCATGATGATCGCGTGCAACACCGACTTGTGGCAGTTGCGGTCGACCAGCACCAGGTCATCGCGCCCGACCATCGAGTGCCAGACGATCTTGTTCGCCGTGGACGTGCCGTTGATCACGAAGAAGGTATGGTCCGCCCCGAAGTTTTTGGCTGCGCGCGCCTCGGCAGCGGCCAGCGGGCCGGTATGGTCAAGCAGCGAGCCGAGTTCCGGCACCGAGACCGAGAGGTCCGAACGCAAGGTGTTCTCGCCAAAAAACTGGTGAAAGGCCTGCCCCACAGGGCTCTTGCGGTAAGCCACGCCACCGCCATGGCCCGGAGTGTGCCAGGAGTAATTGGATTGCGCCGTGTGCTGCACCAGCGCCTTGAAGAACGGTGGCAGCAGCCCGTCAAGGTAGTTGTGCGCCGCCCGCGCCACCTGCCGGGCCAGAAACGGCACGGTGTCTTCAAACAGGTAAAGGATGCCGCGCAGCTGGTTCAGCTCGCTCATGGCATCGGCCGGGGCGTTCTCCAGGGTCACCTGCTCGCCCAGGGCAAAGATCGGCAAATGCGGGGCACGCACCCGCGCCAGGCGGATCAGCTCGACCATGTTCTGCAACAGGTGGGTGTTTTCACCAGCCCCCTCGGCGGCGATCAGCATGCACGCCAGCCCATGGTGGGTCGCGGCGACCAGGCGGCCTTCGGCATAGTCCACGGCAGGCAGGATGGTGAAGCCGTCCTGCGTCAGCTCCTGGGCAATCCCGCGCACGCGCTCGCCCGCCACGCTATCGGCCTTGATATCGCGGTGAACGATGAGGATGGGAAACTTGAGGTCCTTGTACATAAGTGGCAGCACCTTGCGAACGTCAGGCTCTGGGGCCTTTGTGTTCAGGGTAGAAGGTTGCTGCCACTACGCAGGGCGAATTGCCTCAGTTGGCCTCGCCAAGGGTTTGCCACAAGGACGGGCCACCGGCAGATTTGGCGATGGCTTCCAGGCGCGAGACATGGGCTTCCAGCTCCAGGGCATTGGCCATGATGATCCGCCCCGGCTGACGACTGGCGGGCAAACGACGGATCTCGCTGCCGTTGCCAGACTTGCCATCACCGTCGCCTTCGCCGTGCCCGGCCAGCGACAGGCTGGTCTGGCCACCGGTCATGGCCAGGAAGACATCCGCCAGCAACTCGGAGTCGAGCAAGGCGCCGTGCAGTTCACGGCCGGAGTTGTCGACACCGTAGCGTTTGCACAAGGCATCGAGGCTGTTGCGCTGGCCAGGGTGACGCTCACGGGCCATCAACAGGGTGTCAAGAATCTCGCAGTGCTGGGAGATGTCAGAGCGGTCGCCCTGGCCGATCAGGGCGAATTCGTTGTTGATGAAGCCAACGTCGAACGCCGCGTTGTGGATGATCAGCCGCGCGCCTTGGATGAACTCGAAGAATTCATCGGCCACTTCGGCAAAGCGCGGCTTGTCGACCAGGAACTGGTTGGTGATGCCGTGAACGCCGATGGCGCCCTCGTCACTCTCGCGGTCCGGTTGCAGGTAGACGTGAAAGTTACGCCCGGTAAAGCGCCGACCCATCAGCTCGACACAGCCGATCTCGACAATCCGGTGGCCGTCGGTGACCGGCATACCGGTGGTCTCGGTATCCAGCACCACCGTTCGGTTGTTTTGCATCTCCACGCCGGTGATCTCCTGCCGCGTACAGCTTGAACATTGAAAGCGGCGAATTTTACCTCAACCCGCCGGGGATGGGGCGAATTCGCCGCAAGGGCTTCAGCGCTGCTTGCGCAGGTCGTCGACGCCGCGGTTGGCCAACTGGTCGGCACGCTCGTTGCCAGGGTGGCCGATGTGCCCGCGCACCCACTTCCAGGACACCTTGTGGCGGTTGACCTGCTCGTCGAGTTGCTGCCACAGGTCGGCGTTTTTCACCGGCTCCTTGGCGGCGGTTTTCCAACCGCGCTTCTTCCAGTTGACCATCCACTCGGTGATGCCTTTCATGACGTACTGCGAGTCAGTGACCAGCAGTACCTCACATTCACGCTTGAGCGCTTCGAGGCCCTTGATCGCGGCCATCAGTTCCATGCGGTTGTTGGTGGTGTCGCGTTCGCCGCCCCACAGTTCCTTTTCCACGCCCTTGCAAACCAGCAGGGCACCCCAGCCGCCCAGGCCAGGGTTGCCCTTGCAGGCGCCATCGGTGTAAAGCTCGACGCTATCGCTCATGTACAGCCTTTATTCTTCAGTGAAGGTACTGCCCTCGGGGTGAGGGTCGCGCCGGTTGACCTTGGCCATCGGCAGCGGCAGGAGTTTGCCCATCGGTTCGCGGCGCGCCAGGCGCAAGGGCCGCAGGCCCACCACCATTTTGCGCGCCACCAGCAGATAGACCCCACCACCGGCGCCCTGCCAGCGACCGGCGAGTCGCTCCCAACCTTCCAGGCGAGACTGCCAGGCCGGGGAAGCGAGCGGCGGACGATAGCACCCGAAGCGGCGTTTCTCCAGCGCGAAGCCCAGCAGGTTGAGCCAGTCACCGACCCGCGACGGCGAGATGCAGCGGGCCTTGCGCAAGGCGCCGGGGCTGAACAGGCGGCGCACGCCCCAACTGCTCCAGGGGTTGATGCCGACAATCAACAGGTGCCCGCCCGGCCGCACGCTACTGGCGGCTTCGCGCAGCAGGCCATGGGGCGACAGGCTGAAGTCCAGGCCATGCTGCAACACCACCACGTCGGCGGCATGCTCGCTCAATGGCCAGGCCTGTTCTTCACAGACGATCTCGACCCCCGGCAACGGTGCCCCCAGGCGCACGTTGCGCTGTACCTGCGGGGCAGTGGGCGGTGCTTCGGCGCACGGGCCGTAATGCACCAGGTAGCCACCAAAATAACGGCCCAACTCTTCTTCCAGCAGACGCTGTTCTTCCTTGAGCAGCAATTGGCCCAAGGGCCCGGCGAACCAGTCGCGGGCCTCGCTGATCAGTTCAAGCCACTGCGGATCGGCCTGGGCGAAGGCTTGATCGGTCATTGCAGTCTCCCTTGAAGGTTCTCGATGAACCCCATAGCTACTAAGATGCACCCATGTCCACCTTTTGGCGAATCGCACCATGATACAGATCGATGCCCTGCCCGCTTTCACCGACAATTACATCTGGTTGTTGCAGGACAACGCCACCCAGCGCTGTGCGGTGGTCGACCCGGGCGATGCGGCGCCGGTACTCGCCTGGTTGCAGGGCCATCCGGGCTGGCAACTGAGCGACATCCTGATCACCCATCACCACCACGACCATGTCGGCGGCGTCGAGCAGCTCAAGGCGCACACTGGCGCGCGGGTCTGCGGCCCGGCAAACGAGCGCATTCCAGGCCGAGATCTGGCCCTGGGCAACGATGACCGGGTGCAGGTGCTGGGCCTGGACTTGCAAGTGATCGCCGTGCCGGGGCATACCCTGGGGCATATCGCCTATTACGGTGGCGCACTGCCAACCCCGGTACTGTTCTGTGGCGACACCCTGTTTGCCGCCGGCTGTGGCCGGCTTTTCGAAGGTACACCGCAACAAATGCACGACTCGCTGGAGCGCCTGGCGGCCTTGCCGGCTGCCACGCTGATCTATTGCACCCACGAATACACCCTGAGCAACCTGCGTTTTGCCAAGGCCGTTGAGCCGCAAAATCCGCACATTGCCCAGCGCTTCGAAGAAGTTACCCAACTTCGCGCGCAAGATCGCATCACGTTGCCTTCCAACCTGGCATTGGAAAAGCTCACCAACCCCTTTCTGCGCACCACCGAAACATCCGTTAAAGAAAAAGCAGACGAACGGACCGGCCGGCAAAACCCCACGCCAAGTGCTGTTTTTGCGGGGCTGCGTGCTTGGAAAGATACGTTCTAAACAGCCTCGGCTGGGTGCTAAAAGTTCTGAAAGGTTGACCCAGAGGAGGCCGCTTTCTAGAATCGCCCGACATTTTTGCCCGGAACTTTCTCCCAGCCAATGTCGTCCCCTAGCCGCAGAACCTTCAATTCCGTCGCCCTGACGCGTCTGGCCCAAGCCACCGCGCTGGCCCTGACAGCCACTTTGGTGGGCTGCCAGAGCACCCCTCAGGTCAACGAATCCGAGAGCGTTCGCGCGCATAACTTCCAGACCCGGATCAAGCAAAAGCCGATTTTCGTTCACGAAAAACCGGCCGAGCAGGCCCCGCAGGATGTCTGGGACCGTATGCGCCAAGGCTTCCAGCTGCAAGACGGCATTGCGGTGAACCCGCGCATCGAACAGCAACGCCTGTGGTTCGCCAGCAACCCTTCGTTCCTCGAAGGCGCAGGCGATCGCGGCAGCCTGTATATCCACTACATCGTCGAGCGTCTTGAAGAGCGCGACATGCCGCTGGAGCTGGCCCTGTTGCCAGCCATCGAAAGCGCCTACAACCCCATGGCCTATTCCCGGGCCCATGCGGTTGGCCTGTGGCAGTTCATTCCGTCCACCGGTCGCTACTTCAACCTGCGTCAGACCCGCTTCTACGATGGCCGTCGCGACATCACCGCCTCGACCAACGCCGCGCTGGACTACCTGACCCGCCTGCACGACATGTTCAACGGCGACTGGCTGCTGGCCCTGGCGGCCTACAACGCCGGCGAAGGCACGGTCAGCCGGGCCATCGAGCGCAACGAAAAACTTGGCCTGCCCACCGACTACTGGAACCTGCCCCTGCCGCAGGAAACCCGCGACTACGTGCCCAAATTGTTGGCCCTGTCGCAAGTAGTGCTGACTCCGCAAGCCTATGGCGTGAACCTCAACCCGATCGCCAACGAACCCTACTTCGAAGTGGTCGAGATCAAGGACCGCCTCGATCTGTCCCGCGTCGCAGCCCTTGCCGAAATCGACGAAGACGAGCTGTTCCAGCTCAACCCGGCCTTCAAGAAGCGCATGACCGTCGACGGTCCGAAGCAATTGCTGGTGCCGACCGCCAAGGCGCAGCTGCTGACCGCCAGCCTGTCGAACATGAAGCCGGAAGAGCTGCTCAGCCTGCAGCCTAAAAAAGCCGTGTTCGAAGCGGCGATGGCCGAAGCCTCACCAACCGCAACCCGCAGCAGCCGCTACAAGGTCAAGCGTGGCGATAGCCTGGCGAGCATCGCCAAGGCCAACAAGGTCAGCGTCAAGGACCTGCAACGCTGGAACAAGCTGCCAGGCCAACGCCTCAAGGCTGGCCAGACCCTGGTCATGCAGAGCGCCCAGCCTGTAACCGTTGCCAGCAACAAGCAGAAGTCGACCCAGTACAAGGTGCGCAAGGGTGATTCGCTGTACCTGGTGGCCAAGCGTTTCAACGTCGAAATGCAGCACCTCAAGCGCTGGAACCCGCGCAGCGGCCAAGCACTGAAACCCGGCCAGACCCTGACCGTGTACCTGCCGCACTAAATTCCCCCCGCCGGCATTCGTGCCGGCTTCAAGGCCCCGCCAAGGCGGCTCTTTTTCCTGCCGATACAAGCTGTTACTGTAGCCGGAACAAAGCCCAAGCCGCCTGGATCGGATCGCCGACTTGATACGTCCCCTCCTGTTGCTGTCATTCAGCCTGGTCTTGAGCTTTCCCGCGGGCGCGACAATCAGCGAAAGCCATGGTTACGCCCAGTTCGGCACGCTCAAGTATCCAGCCAAATTCACCCACTTCGATTGGGTAAACCCGCAAGCACCGAAAGGTGGCACCTTGCGCGCGATGGCATTCGGCACCTTCGATACGCTCAACCCCTATACCTTCAAGGGCACCAGCCCGGTCACCACGCCGAACTTCCTGCAATACGGCGTGAACGAGCTGAACGAAACCCTGATGGTCGGCACGGGCCAGTACGACCCTTCCGGTGACGAGCCGACCTCCAGCTATGGCCTGATCGCAGCTTCCGTCGAGTACAGCGAAGACCGCAGCTGGGTGGTGTTCAACCTGCGCCCGGAAGCCCGCTTCAACGACGGCCAGCCAATCACTGCCGCCGATGTCGCGTTCTCCTACCGCACCCTGCTCAAGGAAGGCCACCCGATTTACCGGACCAACCTGCAGGAAGTGCAGCGGGTCGACATCCTCAATGCCAAGCGCATCCGTTTCGTCTTCAAGCGCGCCGGCAACCCGCTGCTGATCCTGCGCCTGGGCGAGATGCCGGTGCTGCCACAGCATTACTGGAAAGGCCGCGACTTCCAGGCCACCACCTTCGAGCCACCGCTGGGCAGCGGCCCCTATCGCATCACCCAGGTACAACCGGGGCGCAGGCTGGTGTTCGAGCGGGTCAAGGACTGGTGGGGCAAGGACCTGGCGGTGAACCGTGGCAAGTACAACGTCGATCGCGTCGAGTACGAGTTCTACCGTGACGCCGATGTCGCCTTCGAAGCCTTCAAGGCCGGCGAGTTCGATATCTATATCGAACACCAGGCGAAGAACTGGGCGAACGGCTACAACTTCCCCGGCGTGCGCCGGGGCGAGGTGATCAAGGCGCAGATCGCGCACAAGATCCCGACCCAGACCCAAGGCCTGTTCATGAACAGCCGCCGCGCCACCTTCGCCGATGACCGGGTGCGCCAGGCGCTGGGCCTGATGCTCGACTTCGAATGGACCAACCGCGCCCTGTTCAGCAGCGCCTACCAGCGCGCCACCAGCTACTACCCCAACAGCGAGTTCAGTGCCAGCAGCTTGCCGGTCGGCAAGGAATGGCTGCTGCTGGCGCCTTATCGCGATCAACTGCCTGCGGCATTGTTCACCCAGCCGTTCAGCGTCAGCCGCACCGACGGTCGCGGCATCGGCCGTGACACCCTGCGCCAGGCACTCGAACTGCTCTCCCAGGCGGGCTGGAAGCTGTCCGGCCAGCGCCTGCAAAACAGCAGCGGGCAGCCGCTCAAGCTGGAAATCCTGCTGGTCAATCCGAACCTTGAGCGGATCCTGCAACCTTATGTCGAAAATCTTGCCAGCATCGGCATCGATGCGCGCTTGCGCACGGTCGACCGGGCCCAGTACAAACAACGGCTGGACCAGTTCGATTTCGACATGATTCTGATGACACTCAACCAGACCCTCAGCCCAGGCCTTGAGCAGTGGTTGTATTTCCACTCAAGCCAGGCCGCAACCAAGGGCAGCAAGAACTACGCTGGGGTCAGGAGCGCGGTGGTCGACCACCTGCTCGAAGCCTTGCTCGGCGCCCAGAGCCGCGATGACCAGGTGGCCGCCGCACGCGCCCTGGACCGCGTGTTGCTGTGGCAGCACTACATGATTCCCAACTGGTACCTCGATTATCACCGCCTGGCCTACCGCAATCGGTTCGCCTTCGTCGCCACGCCGCCCTATACGCTGGGGCTCAATAGCTGGTGGCTCAAGCCTTCGGAGAACGCCCAATGATGCCATTGACCAGCCTGCGCCTGATCGCCAGCAGCCTTTTGCTGGCCAGCCTCAGCCTGCAGGCCCTGGCCAAGCCGGAACACGCGGTGACGCTGTACAACGAAGCGCCCAAGTACCCCGCCAACTTCAAGCATTTCGACTACGTAAACCCCGACGCGCCCAAGGGCGGCACCTTTCGCCAGAACGGCTTCGGCGGCTTCGACAGCCTCAACCCGTTCATCAACAAGGGCGTCCCGGCCGAAAACATCGACATGGTCTACGACACCCTGGCGCGGGCGAGCCTGGATGAGCCGTTCACCGAATACGGGTTGATCGCCAAGCAGATCGAAAAGGCCCCGGACAACAGCTGGGTGCGTTTCTACCTGCGCCCTGAAGCGCGCTTCCAGGATGGCCATCCGGTGCGCGCCGAAGACGTCGTGTTCACCTTCAACACCCTGATCAAGAGCGGTGCGCCGCTGTATCGCGGCTACTATGCCGACATCGCCGAAGTGGTCGCCGAGGACCCGCTGCGCGTGCTGTTCAAGTTCAAGCACAACAACAACCGCGAGCTGCCGCTGATCCTCGGCCAGCTCCCGGTATTGCCCAAGCACTGGTGGGAGAGCCGCGACTTCACCCGTGGCAACCTCGAGATTCCGCTGGGCAGCGGCCCGTATCGCGTCACCGAGGTCAAGCCGGGGCGCTCGGTGCGCCTGGAACGCGACAAGAACTACTGGGGCAAGGACCTGCCGATCAACCGCGGCTTCTACAACTTCGACGTCATGACTGTCGACTACTACCGCGACAACACGGTGGCCCTCGAGGCGATGAAAGCCGGGCAGTTCGACTACTGGTTCGAGACCAGCGCCAAGAACTGGGCGACCGCCTACAACACCCCGGCCGTGCGCGAAGGCCGCCTGATTCGCGAAGAGATCCCCAATGGCACGCCGGTCGGCATGCAGGGCTTCATATTCAACCTGCGCCACGCGGTGTTCCAGGACGTGCGTGTGCGCCAGGCGCTGAGCCTGCTGCTGGACTTCGAATGGACCAACAAGCAGCTGTTCAACGGCGCCTATACCCGCACCGGCAGCTACTTTGAAAACTCCGACATGGCCGCCAAGGGCCTGCCGTCGGAGGCGGAGCTGAAACTCCTCGAACCGCTGCGCGGCAAGATCCCCGAGCAGGTGTTCAGCACCGCGTTCGCCAATCCGGTCACCGATGGCAGCGGGATGATCCGCGAACAGCAGCGCCAGGCCTACAAGCTGCTGCAGGAAGCCGGCTACCGCATCCAGGACGACAAGATGGTCGATGCCAGTGGCAAGCCACTGAAGATCGAGTTCCTCCTGGCGCAAACCGAGTTCGAACGCATCCTCCTGCCCTACAAGCGCAACCTTGCTGACCTGGGCATCGAGCTGAGCATTCGCCGGGTCGACGTTGCCGAATACATCAACCGCCTGCGCTCGCGGGATTACGACATGATCGTCAGCGGCTATCCGCAATCCAATTCGCCGGGCAACGAGCAGCGTGAGTTCTGGCAGAGCAGCAGCGCCGACAACCCCGGCAGCCGCAACTTCATCGGCCTCAAGGACCCGGCCATCGACAGCCTGGTCGAAGGCCTGATCAATGCCGACTCGCGCCAGAGCCTGATCGACCACACCCGCGCCCTCGACCGCGTGCTGCTCTGGGGCTTCTACGTGGTGCCGAACTGGCACATCAAGACCTGGCGCGTGGCCTACTGGAACCATATCGGCCACCCGCAGACACCGCCCAAGTACGACATCGGCATCAACACCTGGTGGGTCAAGCCCGACGTAGCCCCGGCCGTACCGGCGAGCACGCCGGACCAAGCGCCGGCACCTGGCGAGGGGCAGTAGCATGCTGGCCTATATCCTGCGGCGCCTGCTGCTGATTATCCCGACCTTGTTCGGCATCCTGATCATCAACTTCATCATCATCCAGGCCGCACCTGGCGGGCCGGTGGAGCAGATGATCGCCAAGCTCGAAGGCTTCGAGGGCGCCACCAGCCGCATCTCCGGGGGTGGCTCCGAGGTCTCGGTGGCCGGCTCCAACTACCGCGGTGCGCAAGGCCTTGATCCGGCACTGATCAAGGAAATCGAACGCATGTACGGCTTCGACAAGTCGGCGCCGGAACGCCTGTGGATCATGATCAAGAACTACGCCCGGCTCGACTTCGGCGACAGCTTCTTCCGCGATGCCAAGGTCATCGACCTGATCGCCGAGAAGATGCCGGTGTCAATCTCGCTGGGGTTGTGGAGCACGTTGATCATGTACCTGGTGTCGATCCCCCTGGGGATCGCCAAGGCCACCCGGCATGGCAGCCATTTCGACGTCTGGACCAGCTCGGCGATCATCGTCGGCTATGCAATTCCCGCCTTCCTGTTCGCCATCCTGCTGATCGTGGTGTTCGCCGGCGGCAGCTACCTGGACTGGTTCCCCCTGCGCGGGCTGACCTCGAACAACTTCGACGAGTTGAGCACCACCGGCAAGATCCTCGATTACTTCTGGCACCTGGCATTACCGGTGACCGCGCTGGTGATCGGCAACTTCGCAACCATGACGTTGCTGACCAAGAACAGCTTCCTCGACGAGATCAACAAGCAGTACGTGGTCACCGCCAAGGCCAAGGGCCTGAGCCGCAACCGCGTGCTCTACGGGCATGTGTTCCGCAATGCCATGCTGCTGGTGATCGCAGGTTTCCCGTCGGCGTTCATCGGCATCTTCTTCACCGGCTCCTTGCTGGTCGAAGTGATCTTCTCCCTCGACGGCCTGGGCCTGATGAGCTTCGAGGCGGCCATCAACCGTGACTACCCGGTAGTCTTCGGCACGCTGTTCATCTTCACCCTGCTTGGGCTGGTGGTGAAGCTGATCGGCGACCTGACCTACACCCTGGTCGATCCACGGATCGACTTCGCAAGCCGGGAGCATTGAAATGGCCCTTTCACCGTTAAATCGACGCCGTTTCGAACGCTTCAAGGCCAACCGCCGAGGCTGGTGGTCGCTGTGGTTGTTTCTGATCCTGTTCGGCCTGAGCCTGGGCGCCGAACTGATTGCCAACGACAAGCCGCTGGCCGTGCGCTACGACGGCGAATGGTATTTCCCGGCACTCAAGCGCTACCCGGAAACCACCTTCGGTGGCGAGTTCCCCCTGGAAGCCAACTACAAGAGCCCGTACATCCGCGAACTGCTGGCGCAGAAAGACGGCTGGGTGCTCTGGACCCCGATCCCCTTCAGCTACCAGAGCATCAACTACGACCTCAAGGTCCCCGCCCCCGCCCCGCCTTCAGCACAGAACTGGCTGGGCACCGATGACCAGGGCCGTGACGTGCTCGCACGGGTGATCTACGGCTTTCGCATATCGGTGCTGTTCGCCCTGACCCTGACCATCTTCAGCTCGATCATCGGCGTGATCGCCGGCGCCCTGCAGGGCTTCTATGGCGGCTGGGTCGACCTGGCCGGCCAGCGCTTCCTGGAGATCTGGTCGGGCCTGCCGGTGCTGTACCTGCTGATCATCCTGGCCAGCTTCGTGCAGCCGAACTTCTGGTGGCTGCTGGGCATCATGCTGCTGTTCTCCTGGATGAGCCTGGTGGACGTGGTGCGCGCCGAGTTCCTGCGCGGGCGCAACCTTGAATACGTGCGCGCCGCACGGGCGCTGGGCATGCAGAACGGCGCGATCATGTTCCGGCACATCCTGCCCAACGCCATGGTCTCGACCATGACCTTCATGCCCTTCATCCTGACCGGTGCCATCGGCACCCTGACCGCGCTGGACTTCCTCGGCTTCGGCCTACCCGCCGGCTCGCCCTCGCTGGGTGAGCTGGTGGCCCAGGGCAAGTCCAACCTGCAAGCGCCGTGGCTGGGCATGAGTGCCTTTGCCGTACTGGCAGTGATGCTCAGCCTGCTGGTATTCATTGGTGAATCCGCCCGCGATGCCTTCGACCCGAGGAAATAACATGAGCCAGGACACCTTGATCGAAGTCCGCGACCTGTCTGTCGAGTTCGTCTCCGGCGACCAGCAGCAACGCGTGGTCGAAGGCATCAGTTTCGATATCCGCCGGGGCGAGACGTTGGCCCTGGTGGGTGAAAGCGGCTCGGGCAAGTCGGTCACCGCCCACTCGATCCTGCGCCTGCTGCCCTACCCGCTGGCCCAGCACCCCTCGGGCAGCATCCAGTACAACGGCAAGGACCTGCTGCACCTGGGCGAAAAGCAGATGCGCCACATCCGCGGCAACCGCATCGCGATGATCTTCCAGGAGCCGATGACCTCGCTCAACCCGCTGCACAACATCGAGAAGCAGATCAACGAGATCCTCATGTTGCACAAGGGCCTGCGTGGCAAGGCGGCCACCCGGCGCACCCTGGAGCTGCTGGAACTGGTGGGCATCCCCGACCCGGTAAAACGCCTCAAGGCCTTGCCGCATGAGCTGTCCGGCGGCCAACGGCAACGGGTGATGATCGCCATGGCCCTGGCCAATGAGCCGGAACTGCTGATTGCCGACGAGCCGACCACTGCACTGGACGTTACCGTGCAGTTGAAGATCCTCGAACTGCTCAAGCAATTGCAGGCGCGCCTGGGCATGGCGCTGCTACTGATCAGCCATGACTTGAACCTGGTCAAGCGCATTGCCCATCGCGTGTGCGTCATGCAGCGTGGCTGCATCGTTGAGCAGGCCTCGTGCGAAGCGCTGTTCCGGGCACCGCAGCACCCTTACACACAAATGCTGCTGGGCGCGGAACCCAGCGGCAAGCCGGCGCATAACCCGGTGGGCCCGCCGATGCTTGAAGTCGAAGACCTGCGCGTCTGGTTCCCGATCAAGAAAGGCTTGTTGCGGCGCACCGTTGACCACGTCAAGGCAGTCGACGGCATCAACTTCAGCCTGCTCCAGGGGCAGACCCTGGGTATTGTCGGCGAAAGTGGCTCGGGCAAATCCACCCTGGGGCTGGCGATCCTGCGGCTGATTGGCAGCAAGGGTGCGATCCGCTTCGAAGGCAAGTCACTGGACGGCTTGACCCAGCAGCAGGTGCGCCCGTTGCGTCGAGAGATGCAGGTGGTGTTCCAGGACCCCTTCGGCAGCCTGAGCCCGCGCATGTGCGTCAGTGACATCGTCGGCGAGGGTTTGCGCATCCACAAGATCGGAACGCCTGTAGAGCAGGAACAGGCGATCATGGAGGCACTCAAGGAGGTAGGCCTGGACCCGGAGTCGCGGCATCGCTATCCGCATGAGTTTTCCGGCGGCCAGCGCCAACGTATCGCCATTGCCCGCGCGCTGGTGCTCAAGCCTGCGCTGATACTGCTTGATGAGCCTACTTCAGCGCTGGACCGTACCGTGCAGCGTCAGGTGGTGGAGTTGCTGCGTACGCTTCAGAGCAAGTACAACCTGACCTACCTGTTCATCAGCCATGACCTGGCGGTGGTCAAGGCGCTGAGCCACCAGTTGATGGTGGTCAAACATGGGCAGGTGGTTGAGCAGGGGTTGGCCGAGGACATCTTCTCCTCACCGCAGCACCCGTACACCCAGCAGTTGCTGGAGGCGGCCTTCCTGGTCCCTGGCTGACCTCTTTAGAGGCCGGCCTTGCCGGGACGCCGGACCGCGGCGAATACATCGATGTGGTGTCAGCAACTTCGCGGTGCCTGTATCGCTGGCAAGGCCAGCTCCCACAGTTATTCATGCATGCCGTAAATGCCCTTGGCCTTGCGGATTGGGGTGGGAGCCGGCCTTGCCGGCGATGAGGCCAGAGCAGCCAACATGTCAACTCTGCCAACCCGGCGCTTTCTCCCCACCCATAAAAAAAGGCCCCTGATCGGGGCCTTTTTCATTCAGCGCAACATCCCTCAATAACGAGTGATATCCGCCTGGGCTTCCAGCTGCTTGCGGTAGGCCGCAAAGTCCTGCTGGCCGGCACGCGAGGCGAGGAAGCGACGGTAGGCCGCCTTCTCTTCTTCGCTGGCCGCTGCGCCTTCGTTCACGCCATTCAAGCGCAGCACGACAACGCTGCCATCGGCCAGGGTCACACTGGCGTAGCTCGGCTTGTCCTTGGCTTCAGGCTTGGTCATGCGGAACACCGCCTGCAACGCCAGTGGGTCGATGCCTTCCTGGTTGCGGGCAACCGCTTCCTGGACCTTCCAGCTCTGTGCTGGCTGGCCGGCCTTACCATCACGCAGCTCGGCAATCAGGGCTTCGCCTTTGGCCTTGACCGCAGCAGTCGCCTGCTCTTTGGCCAGGTGGGCACGGATGCTGTCAGCCACCGACTCCAGTGGCAGTTGCGCCGGCTTGCGATGCTCCTTGGCACGGATGACCACGACAGTCTCCGGGTCCAACTCGATCGCGCTGCTGTTGGAGCCTTCATCCAGCACTTCAGTGCTGAAGGCGGCCTGCACCACACCACGATTGGCAGTAATACCTTCACCGCCTTCACGACCAAACGCTTCGGAGGTATGCACCTTCAAGCCCAGGTCCTGTGCTGGCTGCGCCAGGTCGGAGGCTTCGAACGCCGAGTCTTCCAGCTGCTTGGACGCTTCAACGAAGCGCTGCTCAACCTGCTGGGTTTTCAGCTCGCGGGTCAGCTTGTCTTTCAAGCTGGCGAAGGTCGGCACTTCAGGTGCCTGCACGCCCAGCAGCTTGATCAGGTGGTAACCGTAGTCGGTACGCACCGGCGCCGAGACCTGATCCTTGTTCAGCGCGTACAGCGCCTCTTCGAAGGTCGGATCGTAAACGCCCTGGCCGGCAAAACCGAGGTCACCGCCAGTGTTGGCCGAACCCGGATCCTGGGAGAACTCCTTGGCCAATGCGGCGAAGTCTTCACCCTTGTCCAGGCGCTGCTTGATCTCTTCAATGCGAGCCTTGGCCTGGGCATCGTTCATCTTGTCATTGACTTCGATGAGGATGTGCGCGGCATGACGCTGCTCGGCCAGGTTGGCGATTTCCTTCTGGTACAGGGCCTGCAACTCGTCGTCGCTGACCTTGACCTGATCGAAGAACGCCGATTTCTTCAGCTCGATGTAGTCGATGACGACCTGATCCGGGCTCATGAACTCTTTGGCGTGCTCGTCGTAGTGCGCCTTGATCGCTTCATCAGTGACCTTGACGGCAGACGGGTCAGCCTTGAAGGTCAGCGAAGCGAAGTCGCGGGTCTGCTTCTCCAGGCGGGCGAATGCCTCGACCTGCGAGTCGGTGACGAAGCCGCTGCCTGCCAGGCCGGCACGCAGTTGGCCGATCAGCATTTCCTGGGCGAGCATGTCGCGGAACTGCAAACGACCGTAGCCCAGCTGACGGATGACCTGATCGAAACGCTCGGGGCTGAACTTGCCGTCCACCTGGAACTCAGGGGTCTGCAGGATCACCTGGTCCAATGCCGCTTCGGAGAAGGAGAAGTTGGCGTCATGGGCGCCCTGGAGCAGCAACTTGCGGTCGATCAGCCCTTTGAGCGCCGCCTCACGCAGCATTTTCTCGTCGAGCAGCGCAGGATCGAAGTCCTTGCCCAGTTGCTGCATCAGCTGCCGACGTTGCATGTCGACGGCCTGGCTCAGCTCGTTCTGGCTGATGGTGTCACCATTGACCTTGGCGGCATCCTGGCTATGGGTAGCAGCCTGGAAGATGGCGTCAAAGCCTGTCAGCGCCATCAACGCGATGATGACACCGATAATGGTCTTGGCAATCCAACCTTGTGAATTGTCCCGGATATTTTGAAGCATGCTTCCCCCAGAAACGGTTGCACAAATGCAACAACCGTGGAGCGTGGGTAGAGTCCTGATAGAAGAAAGGCGCATCCGAGGATGCGCCTTCTCGTAACGTGCGAACTGGACGGGATCGTTTGCGATCTGCCACTTCGCTGTCGAACCGGGCTAACCTGGCTCGTAAGGCCTAAGCCTGAAAGAGACGACTTAGTTGACGGCTTCTTTCAGTGCCTTGCCAGCCTTGAAACCAGGCTTCTTGGCAGCAGCGATTTCCAGGGTCTTGCCGGTCTGCGGGTTGCGGCCGACACGAGCTGGACGATCGGTAACGGAGAAGGTACCGAAACCAACCAGTACCACGGAGTCACCGGCCTTCAGGGCACCAGTAACGGATTCGATGACTGCGTCCAGCGCCTTGCCGGCGGTGGCTTTCGAAATATCAGCAGAAGCGGCGATAGCGTCAATCAGTTCCGACTTGTTCACTCTAAGTCCCCTTATATCTCTATTGAGTTTGTTTCTAAGTATGTAATAAAAAGCGAAGCGGGCGCTGGGTGGCCTGTTGACACTTAAGAGCCGCTTTATAACAAGGGCCTGAAAATACTGTCAAGAAAGCCACCCAGCCAAATACGTACTAATGCGTGCTGATTCTTTCCTTCGAATCACCGTCGCGCTTTTCATCCTTGGCGACAATCTCTGGAGCCACATCTGGCAAGGGCTCCGGGGCGTATTGCAGCGCAATTTGGAGGACTTCGTCAATCCATTTAACAGGTTTAATCTGCAGATCCTGCTTAATATTGTCCGGAATTTCCTTCAGATCACGCACATTCTCTTCCGGAATGATCACGGTCTTGATTCCGCCGCGATGCGCAGCCAGCAGTTTCTCTTTCAAACCACCAATTGCCAGCACCTGTCCACGCAGGGTGATTTCACCAGTCATCGCCACATCGGCGCGTACCGGGATCCCGGTCAAGGCTGAAACCAGGGCGGTGCACATGCCGACACCGGCACTTGGACCGTCCTTCGGCGTTGCCCCTTCCGGCATGTGGATGTGCGTGTCGCGCTTCTCGTGGAAGTCGGCAGGAATGCCCAGGCTGCGAGCACGGCTGCGAACCACGGTTTGCGCGGCAGTGATCGACTCGACCATGACATCGCCCAGCGAACCGGTCTTGATCAGCTGACCCTTGCCCGGAATGACCGCCGCTTCGATGGTCAGCAGTTCGCCGCCCACCTGGGTCCATGCCAAGCCCGTCACCTGGCCCACCTGGTCCTGCTGCTCAGCCAGGCCGTAACGGAACTTGCGTACGCCCAGGAAGTGCTCGAGCTGATCGCCGCCCACCTTGACGAGCGGGTGCTGCTTGAGCCCGGCGTGTTCCTTGACCACCTTGCGGCAGACCTTGGCGATCTGACGCTCCAGGCCCCGCACACCGGCTTCGCGGGTGTAGTAGCGAATGATGTCGCGAATTGCCGAAGTCTCGATCTCCAGCTCGCCTTTTTTCAGGCCGTTGGCCTTGATCTGCTTGGGCGAGAGGTACTTGACCGCGATGTTGATCTTCTCGTCCTCGGTGTAGCCCGGCAGCCGGATGACTTCCATCCGGTCCAGCAGCGCTGGCGGAATGTTCATCGAGTTGGAGGTACACAGGAACATCACGTCCGACAGGTCGTAATCGACCTCCAGGTAGTGATCGTTGAAGTTGTGGTTCTGCTCGGGGTCGAGCACTTCCAGCAGCGCCGACGCCGGGTCGCCACGCATGTCGCTGCCCATCTTGTCGATTTCGTCGAGCAGGAACAGCGGGTTGCGTACGCCAACCTTGGTCATCTTCTGGATCAGGCGACCAGGCATCGAACCGATGTAGGTCCGACGGTGACCACGGATCTCGGCTTCGTCACGCACGCCACCCAGGGCCATGCGCACGAACTTGCGGTTGGTCGCGCTGGCGATGGACTCGGCCAGCGAGGTTTTACCCACGCCAGGCGGGCCGACCAGGCACAACACTGGGCCGCGAATCTTTTTCACGCGCTTTTGCACGGCGAGATATTCAAGGATGCGCTCCTTGACCTCTTCCAGGCCGTAGTGGTCGGCATCGAGGATTTCCTCGGCCTTGGCCAGATCCAGGCGCACCTTGCTCTGGGCCTTCCACGGCACCTGCACCAGCCAGTCGAGGTAGGAACGAACGACCGTGGCCTCGGCAGACATCGGCGACATCTGCTTGAGCTTGTTCAGCTCTGCCTGGGCCTTGGCATAGGCATCTTTCGGCAGGCCAGCGGCATCGAGGCGCTTTTTCAGCTCTTCGACTTCGTTGTGGCCTTCGTCGCTGTCGCCGAGTTCTTTCTGAATGGCCTTCATCTGCTCATTCAGGTAGTACTCGCGCTGGCTGCGCTCCATTTGCTTCTTGACCCGGCCACGAATGCGCTTCTCGACCTGCAGCAGGTCGATTTCGGCATCCAGCAACGCCAGGACGTGCTCGACACGAGCACCCAGGTCGATGATTTCGAGGATTTCCTGCTTCTGCTCGATCTTCAGGGCCATGTGCGCGGCCATGGTGTCGACCAGGCGGCCCGGCTCATCGATGCTGTTGAGCGAAGAGAGCACTTCAGCCGGGACTTTCTTGCCCAACTGAACATATTGCTCGAATTGCGACAGCAGGCTGCGCACGAACACTTCGGATTCGCGGTCAGCCGTATCGGATTCTTCGATCAGTGCGACGTCGGCACGGATATGCCCGTCGACTTCATTGAAACGCTCGACCGAACCACGCTGTTCGCCTTCGACCAGCACCTTGACGGTGCCATCGGGCAGTTTCAGCAGTTGCAGTACGGTGGCAATGGTGCCGACGCGATACAGGGCGTCTTCGCCTGGATCATCGTCAGCAGGATTCTTTTGGGCCAGCAGGAGGATCTGCTTCTCGCCCGTCATCGCAGCTTCGAGGGCTTCGATAGACTTCTCACGTCCCACGAACAGCGGGATAACCATGTGCGGGTAAACGACTACGTCGCGCAATGGCAAAAGAGGCAAGTCGAGGGTTGTCTTCATGATTTCGCCTCTACAGCGGCCTTGTGGCCGTAAACCGATGGAAATTTGAGCGTGGAGTTAATGTGGGGGCAGCCCCATAAAAAAACAAGCTCTACGTCAGGAAAAGCAAAGGGGCCCGTAGGCCCCTTGCATTTACTGCCGTCATCCCGACTTAGGCGTCGGGTGCAGCCTTGGCTTGCGGCTCACTGTTCTCGTAGATCAACAGCGGCTTCGAAGTGCCTTCGATGACGCTCTCGTCGATCACCACCTTGCTGACATCCTTCTGCGAAGGAATCTCGTACATGGTGTCGAGCAGGATGCCTTCGAGGATCGAACGCAGGCCTCGTGCACCGGTTTTGCGGTCCAGGGCCTTGCGAGCCACGGATTTCAGCGCATCGGTACGGAACTCGAGGTCTACGCCTTCCATCTCGAACAGCTTGGCATACTGCTTGGTCAGGGCGTTCTTCGGCTCGGTGAGGATCTGCATCAATGCAGGCTCATCCAGCTCGTCCAGGGTCGCCAGGACCGGCAGGCGGCCAACGAACTCGGGGATCAGGCCAAACTTGACCAGATCGTCCGGCTCGACCTCACGCAGCGACTCGCCAACCTTCTTGCCTTCCTGCTTGCTGCGTACTTCGGCGCTGAAGCCGATGCCGCCGCGGGTGGAGCGGTTCTGGATGACCTTTTCAAGGCCCGAGAATGCGCCGCCGCAGATAAACAGGATGTTGCGCGTATCGACCTGCAGGAACTCCTGCTGTGGATGCTTGCGGCCACCTTGCGGCGGTACCGAGGCAACCGTGCCTTCGATCAGCTTGAGCAGTGCCTGCTGCACGCCTTCACCCGAAACGTCACGGGTAATCGACGGGTTGTCCGACTTGCGCGAGATCTTGTCGATTTCGTCGATGTAGACAATGCCCATCTGGGCCTTTTCCACGTCGTAGTCGCACTTTTGCAGCAGCTTCTGAATGATGTTCTCGACATCTTCACCGACATAACCCGCTTCGGTAAGCGTGGTGGCATCGGCAATGGTAAACGGTACGTTCAGCAGACGCGCCAGGGTTTCGGCGAGCAGGGTCTTACCCGAGCCCGTCGGGCCGATCAGCAGGATGTTACTCTTGCCGAGTTCGACGTCGTCGCTCTTCTTGTCACGCTGGTTCAAGCGTTTGTAGTGGTTGTACACCGCTACGGCCAGAACCTTTTTCGCACGCTCCTGACCGATGACATATTGGTCAAGGATGCCGCTGATTTCTTTCGGCGAAGGCAATTTATGCGCGCTGCTCTCGGCCTGGGCTTCCTGCACCTCCTCACGGATGATGTCATTGCACAGGTCGACGCACTCGTCGCAAATAAAGACCGAGGGGCCGGCAATCAACTTGCGCACTTCATGCTGGCTTTTGCCGCAGAAGGAGCAATAGAGCAATTTGCCGTTGTCCTCGCCGTTACGGGTGTCAGTCATTCGATCGATCCAATCCGGTAGGCTTGCAACACAAGATGAAGGCAATTGCGGGCTTTTTCAAGTCCGCAGGTGGCGGGAACGCCCCGCCGCCTGCTTTTGCGTCACTCAAGCAGTCAATTGACGCTTGTCGTACACCGAGTCGATCAGGCCGTACTCGGCCGCGCGCTGGGCGCTCATGAAGTTGTCGCGGTTGGTATCACGCTCGATGGTCTCGAGGTCCTGGCCAGTGTGGTAGGCCAGCAGCTCGTTCAGGCGCGATTTGATCTGGAGGATTTCCTTGGCGTGGATCTCGATATCCGAGGCCTGACCCTGGAAGCCGCCCAGTGGCTGGTGAATCATCACCCGCGAGTTCGGCAGGCAGTGACGCTTGCCTTTAGCCCCGGCAGCGAGCAGGAACGCACCCATGCTGCAGGCTTGGCCGATGCAGATGGTGGACACGTCCGGCTTGATGAACTGCATGGTGTCGTAGATCGACATGCCAGCAGTGACCGAGCCGCCAGGGGAGTTGATGTAAAGATGGATATCCTTGTCCGGGTTTTCCGCTTCAAGGAACAGCAACTGCGCCGCAACCAGGTTGGCCATGTAATCTTCTACGGGGCCAATCAGGAAGATCACTCGCTCCTTCAACAGACGCGAGTAGATGTCGTAGGCACGTTCGCCACGAGCGGATTGCTCGATAACCATCGGGACCAGGCCGCCAGCGGCTTGGATGTCAGAGCTCTGCTGATAATAAGAATTGCGGGACATGTCCTGCACTCACTCCCAAATAGTCATGTCTTGAATACGCACAAGCCAGCTCGAAAGCTGGCTTGTGGTGTTTTCCTACGAGAGAAGGAAATCAGTCAGCGGCAGGTGCCTGCACTGGCTTGACAGCTTCTTCGTACGAGACCGATTTGTCGGTCACAGTAGCTTTCTGCAGAACAGTATCCACAACTTGTTCTTCCAGCACAACCGAACGCACTTCGTTCAGTTGCTGGTCGTTCTTGTAGTACCAGGCAACGACTTGCTCAGGCTCTTGGTAAGCCGAGGCCATTTCCTGGATCATCTCGCGAACGCGGGCTTCATCAGGCTTCAGGTCGAACTGCTTGACCACTTCGGCAACGATCAGGCCCAGCACAACGCGGCGCTTGGCTTGCTCTTCAAACAGCTCAGCTGGCAGCTGCTCTGGCTTGATGTTGCCACCGAACTGCTGAACGGCTTGAACGCGCAGGCGGTTCACTTCGTTTTCCAGCAGGGCTTTTGGCACTTCGATCGGGTTGGCAGCCAGCAGGCCGTCCATTACCTGGTTCTTGACCTTGGTTTTGATCGCCTGGCGCAGTTCACGCTCCATGTTCTTGCGAACTTCGGTGCGGAAACCTTCCAGGGTCGCTTCCTTGATGCCGAACTGGGCGAAGAATTCTTCGGTCAGTTCTGGCAGCTTAGGCTCGGCGATGCTGTTGACGGTAACGGTGAACTCGGCGGTTTTGCCAGCCAGGTCCAGGTTCTGATAGTCCTCAGGGAAGGTCAGGTTCAGAACGCGTTCTTCACCGGCTTTGGCGCCAACCAGGCCTTCTTCGAAGCCTGGGATCATGCGGCCGGAACCCAGCACCAGCTGGGTGCCCTGGGCCGAACCACCAGCGAAGGCTTCGCCGTCGATCTTGCCAACGAAATCGATGTTCAGTTGGTCTTCGTTCTGGGCAGCACGGTCAGTGGCTTCGAAACGAACGTTCTGCTTGCGCAGCACTTCCAGCATGTTGTCCAGGTCGGCGTCAGCAACGTCGGCGCTCAGGCGCTCAACGGCGATCGACTCGAAGCCGGCAACGGTGAACTCCGGGAATACTTCGAAGATAGCGACGTATTCCAGGTCTTTGCCCTTTTCGAACGACTTAGGCTCGATGGTAGGCGCGCCTGCCGGGTTCAGCTTCTGCTCAACCACAGCTTCGTAGAACGAAGACTGGACCAGGTCACCGAAGGCTTCCTGACGCGCATCGCCTTCGTAACGCTGACGAATCACGCTCATTGGCACTTTGCCAGGGCGGAAGCCTGGGATCTTGGCTTTTTGGGCAGTCTGTTGCAGACGCTTGTTGACTGCCGTTTCGATGCGCTCGGCCGGAATGGCGATGGTCATGCGGCGCTCGAGAGCGGAAGTATTTTCAACAGAAACTTGCATGGATATTCCTCGTTGCACAGACGTTAGCCGGCGATACCCGACTCCAGAATCAAGGGCAAGCATTCTAGTGGCTCAAACACCAGAAGTCACCCAGTAGAAGTCAATGGGATCAGGCACCGGCACATTTGAATGTCGGACCACTGCCAGACAACCGCTCAATCAGGCTCCAAGACCCGCCAAGCAAGGCTTTGCGACCTCAACTGGCGAGCCGTGCAAGCCCCTTCCCGGCCATCCGACAGAAACTTTTTCAAAACACTACCGCAGCTCAGGGCGCGGCATCTTCAATCTCGTTGAACTCGCAGTATTCCTGCCAGCTCAAACCCAGCGCTTCGGCCACCTCGCGGTGAACCTCCATGCGCATGGCATGCAGCTCTTCAGGCGATTCAGCGATCAGCTGAAGGGTCAGCTCCCACGGCTGCAGGCCCTGCTCATCGGCCTGGTCCTCAAACGCCCACTGAATCTGTTGCTGTTGCTCGTGAGCACTCAGACCGGCGATTTCTTCAAGCAATTGCGGGTGCGCCTGAGCAAAACGCTCCAGTGCAACAGCCTGACGGGATTCTTTTGCAATCATGAGTTCCTACCTAAGGGCGCCAAGCGCCTTGTCAACCGCCTGAAATCTATCAGCTTTTAATGACTTGTCACCACCCGGCGACGAGCTGTGGCGCACGCCGATCAATAAACTGTCGCGAATTATCTGACAGACTCAAGGCTTCACGTCACGGAAGCCGCGCATGAACCACGAATTGCTTGGGGTGTTGGCCCTGCTTTTTACCGCCGTTGCCCTGTTCGTCGCCAACCGCCCGCGCATGGATGTCGTCGCTTTGCTGGTGATTGTCGCCCTGCCCTTGTCCGGCATCCTGACCGTACAGGAGTCACTGGCCGGCTTCAGCGACCCGAACGTCGTGCTGATTGCGGCACTGTTCGTGATCGGCGAAGGCCTGGTGCGCACCGGGATCGCCTACCGCATTGGCGAATGGATGTCGGCACGTGCCGGCAACAGTGAAGTCCGCCTGCTGGTACTGCTGATGGTTTCGGTGGCAGGCCTGGGCTCGGTGATGAGCTCTACCGGCGTGGTCGCCATCTTCATCCCCGTGGTCCTGAGCATTGCCGCGCGCATGAAAGTGTCGCCCAGCCGCTTGATGATGCCGCTCAGCTTCGCCGGCCTGATCAGCGGCATGCTCAGCCTGGTCGCCACCCCACCCAATGTCGTGGTGCACAGCGAAATGGTGCGCCATGGCCAGGCAGGCTTCAGCTTCTTCAGCTTTACCCCGTTCGGCCTGGTGATACTGGTCCTGGGCGTCCTTTATATGCTGGCGACGCGCAACTGGCTCAGTGGCGAGGCGCGCAAGGATGGCACCACGGAAACCCGCCGCACCCTGCTCGACCTGGTGCTCGACTACAAGCTTGCCGGGCGCGAGCGACGCTTGCGCGTTCGCCGTGGTTCGCCGCTGATCGGCCACGCACTAGGTGAACTGAAGCTACGCACGAACCACGGCGCCAACGTCGTCGGCATCGAGCGCCAGCATAAATTCACCACCCGCGTGATCAGCCCGGACTCCAGCACCACTATTAATGAGGGCGACGTACTGCTGCTGGACCTGTTCGCCCCCAAGGACGATCTGCGCAGCTTGTGCCAAGCCATGCACCTGGAGCCACTGCATTTCAAGGCAGCCTACTTCATTGATCAGTCGCGCGAGGTGGGCATGGCCGAAGTGGCGCTGCCGCCGGGCTCGCAACTGATCGGCAAGACCTTGCTGGAGCTGACTTTCCGCAGCCGCTGGGGGCTCAACGTGGTGGGTTTGCGCCGCGACAACACGGCCATAGAAGAGCAATTGGTAGAAGAAAAGCTGAAGATGGGCGACACCTTGCTGGTGATCGGCACCTGGAAGGCCATTCGCCAACTGCAGGCTCAACCCAGGGACTTCCTGGTATTGAGCCTGCCGGCCGAGGTCGACAACGTGGCGCCGGCACTCAACCAGGCACCGTATGCCCTGATCAGCCTGGCGGTGATGGTTGGCCTGATGATCAGCGGCGTCGTACCCAACGTGATTGCCGCCCTGATTGGCTGTTTGCTGATGGGTGTCGGACGCTGCATCGACATGGACAGCGCCTACCGCTCGATTCACTGGCAGAGCCTGATTCTGATCGTGGGAATGTTGCCCTTTGCCCTGGCACTGCAAAAAACCGGCGGGATTGCCCTGGCCGTACACGGGCTGGTACAGATTCTCGGCGACGCCGGCCCCTATGCCATCCTGGCCTGCCTGTTCGCAATCACCGCAACCATTGGCCTGTTCATTTCAAACACCGCGACTGCGGTATTGATGGCACCGGTCGCCATCACCACAGCGCAACAACTGGGTGCCTCGCCCTACCCGTTCGCCATGATTGTGGCGCTAGCGGCGTCGGCCGCCTTCATGACGCCAGTATCTTCACCAGTGAACACGCTGGTACTGGGGCCAGGCCAGTATCGTTTTGCCGACTTCGTGAAGGTGGGCGTGCCGTTCACGCTGCTGGTAATGATTGTCAGCGTGATCATGGTGCCGTGGATATTCCCGCTATAGACCCAACCGAGCGCTATTCGAGCCGCCCTACATATAAAAGGGCCTGATAGAGATTGATCATGTGATCTTTGCTTTCCAGCATGAGGCCCGGCACCTTTATCTTGCCGGCCTTGTGAAGGATATACAGGGTGCGCTGACCACTTTGCTCATTGATATGGGCACCCAGCAGATCAATGGCACGCACCTCAAGCTTGCGCGAGGAGATCCCGTGAACCGGGACGATGACCTTGTCATCGGTGACCGTGATGTACTTGGCAGGGGTGAGCGCATAGAAGATCAGCAAGACGGTAACCCAGACCGCACCCATCAGGCCCACGATCCCGATCAGTCGCATCAGGGTGTCGCCATTGAGATCCAGAAGGCCGGCCAACTTGGCCACCGTGCCCGTAGCGTGCACGTCATCGTAGAAAACGATGAAGCCGCAAGCTACGTAGCACAGTGCAGCCGCCACAATAAGGACGAGGTAGTTCGGGCGATACCGGTACTGCCGGCTGAATGCTTCGCTACTCATGCACAATCACTCCCTTGATTGATCAAACCGCAGAAACGAAAAAAGCCGCACAAGGCGGCTTTTTTCGAGGCTTTCAAAGGCTCCAGCGGAGGACAGTGAAAGCTTGTATGGTGCGGACGAAGAGACTCGAACTCTTACACCTTTCGGCGCTGGAACCTAAATCATGACCGGCCAATTATAGACCAGTAAAATCAATAGGTTACGACGCCCGCACTCGTTTTAACCGTTCACATCGTCCCGCTCTGTGTCACAGCATCCCGCTTGTGTAGCACAATCCTGTCACACACCCCCCCTACGGCGTCCTGCCGACGAACACCACTCCCAAATCTGACACGCCTCGATTACTGTATACACATACAGCATTCGGAAGCACACCCCATGAACATCGATGAAGACACCTGCGAGTGGCTTGGATGCCCTACGCCCCTGGAAATGTACAAACATCATGCGGCCATGCTCGAGGACGAGATAAGCGGCCTACATATCCGCCTGGCCAAGTCCCGGGCAAATATCGCTGGCCTGGTGCAAATGAATGACGCGCTGCTTGTTGCCAAAGCTCGGGCCGAGCGATCTCTGAAGGACGCTTTAGAAGGCATATCCGGGAAGAGCCAAGAGCCTGCTGAGACAGGGAGCTTTCGCCCTATCGACCTAATTACCGAGCAGCGCGACCATCTGTTCAGGGAGAATCAGCGGCTACTGCTGGAGTTGAGCGTGCTCAGGGGGACACAGCCCTGACATACGACTGGCACGCCCGCAGCGCGATCACGGCGTTATCCCCGTCGTCGGTGATGGCGATAATTCGTTGCGCATGCGCTGGGTCAAGTTGGGCTCTACGGGCTGCATGAACCACGCCGACGGCGCCGGGGGTGGCAGGCACGTCGCAGCCACTGGCTGGATCCTCGGCAAGGAGGACTGACAGCCGCACATCAGCAGTAGCAAGACGGTCACGCAGCAAAGCCTGGTTGCGCTGGGCATCGGATAATTCCTTGGAGTGTTGTTGGTCGGCGGCGGCCAGTTGCTGCTCGGTGGCCAGGCGCTTGTCCTGCTCGGCGCGGGCCTGGGCGGTAGCGGCATTGCGGATCGCGTCCAGGTCTGTTTGAAAGTTCGCCGCCTGCTTTGCCAGCTTCCCGTCATACCGCCAATCCTGCACCCGCCAGGTCACGCCGGCGGCGGCCGCCATCAGCACCATGATCAGCGCCACCAGACCGGCCAGCTTCTGCACCGGCGTCATGCCAGCACCTTCAGCGCCTTGTCGTATAGCGCCTGGCGATCGGCCTGGCCTGTGAGTCCGCCATTGATGCGCCGCGTGATCTTCGTGAACTCCCCCTGATCCGCCAGCGTGTTGAGCCCCTTGGTAGACCAGAACCAGGCAGCCGACATCGCCGCGTGCTGGGGCAGCTCGAGCAGCTCGGGCTGATTGACCAGGCCCAGGCCCAAGGCATCGCCGCACGCCGCATAGTTGGCCCGGCCGGTGACTTGGATCAGCCCACGGCCACGGTACTTGGAGCCGTCACCCTTTACGGTGTTGCCCAGATCGGAGCGGCCTTCGTACCCGGCCTGTTGAGCCGTTGGGCCCCACAACTCCTTCAGCCAGCGGAACTGACCCGACTCATGCCCGACCTGGGCGATGAAGGCGGCCAGGCGCAGTCGCGTGACGATTCCATACTTGGCCATAGCCGTATTCAGCACAGGAACAAAAACGCCGGCTTGGTGGCCGGCGTTCGAGAGGATCTGCAGCAGCTGCTGCTCGGTGATCGGCATGCTTTTCTCCAGGCACAAAAAAGCCCGCTCAATTGGCGGGCCTTAAGAAATTTCAGTTGTAAATATCAGGATACGAATCGAAGCGCAAAACTGCGATCTTGTAGGGATCAGTCAATAACATGGAGGAATACCCTACTTGCCATCAAGACCGAGCCAAACATCTGGAAAGGCGCCTGCTAAGCATAGAGCTTAGACGTTTTTCAATGTACTCATGTGTAAGCGCAGATAGCGCCAGAATCAAAACAGTAAGAAATACAATGTACCCTACACCATTAAGATAGCCGGAAAGAAAGGTGCCGCTTAGCGCCCTCGTCACTACAAGCCCCACAGTCGTATGCAATATGTATATAGAAAAAGATATTTTCCCAATCCACATAAGAATAGGCCCTGGACGCCATCCGCAACCTGACTTTTCCGCAATTGCGAATCCAAGAACAAGAGCTATAGCTCCTGAACCCATCCCGTAAATCCCTGGCTTATTATAGAACCCTCCTAAATACTGCCAGGTAGCAAATGAAACTAGAACCCCTGCAACCGGAAGACCTACAGATTTAGCAACCTTGAAATTAGACATGAAAAAGCAGGCAATCAACATCCCAGCGAAGAATTCAGGAATGCACGGGTGTATTGCTTGAGTTAAAACAGGAACAATAAATTCAAGATTTTCAGGAATCGATGAAAAATCAGATATGAGATTCTGTGTAATCACTGTCAGGGCTATCCAAACGCCAGCAGCCAGCCATCGGAGACGATCAAAAAACAAACAAACAGCAAATACGAGATAGAAATACATTTCTATATTCAACGTCCACCCAACATCTAGAGCTGGAGCAGGAGACACGGGGTAAAAAACAAGACTCAATGCTGTTTTTATGTATTCCCCTGTAGTCATCCAGCCAAGATACATAAGAAATAAAACATATAGAGCGGTACCGAAAGCATAGAGAGGCCATATTCTAGAAAACCGCTTAGCCAAAAACTCTAGTGCACTTCTTGCACCACCAGGGCGACCGCCAGTTGAATAAACCATAATAAAACCGCTGATAACAAAAAAAATATCAACGCCAGAAAACCCGTTAGAGAAAAAAAGTGTTAGGGCTGAAACCTCAAGATCTCCTTTAACCTGCGGCCTAAAATGCCAAATCAAAACCATCATTGCTGCAATGGCTCTTAGCGCTTGAATAAAATCTATCTGAGGCTTGTCAGTCATTACCGAGCTACTGGATTAAAAATGGATTGGTATCTAACCATTCATTGAGGTTTTTTTCTATCTAATCATATGAAAAGGGATGCTTTCGCACCCCGCCCATAGCTAGGTCACTGACTGGTCGAGGTCCAAAGAATTTTGCCGGCCCATGCCGTAGAGTAGTAGAACCTCACCACGGCACTGAATTGGTCGGCACTCACAAGCTCATGCCTTAAGTATGCCCCCTGGTAACCGGCATCAGGCTGAAAAGTGAATGTCGGGCTCCCCACCAAAAAGTTCCGGAACGGCTGTGGGTACGTGATCGTGACCAACTGAACCCCTGCCGTATTCACAAGCGGCTGCGTAACGGTGCCGACTTTGTGTTCACGACCACCGGAGAAGGAGGTTATGCATGAGGCTGGCTCGGTAAAGGTTGGCATGAATGCCGCCTTCAATGGAGTAACGAACGCCGCGCCCAAGCTGATTTGACGATTCATACCGTCCGGTGCAGTTACAAAAAATCGGACAACGCTCTGAGTGTTCTTTTGGACAGCTCCCGAAACCCTGAACAAGAAGAATCCATTTCCCAAGTTGGCCGCCGCGTTGGCCTGTCTGTTGCTGGTAGTAATACCGTCTGAAACCTCAATCGCATAAGGCAATAGGCCGTTGGGGCATTCAAGGATGAATGTCCCGCTGAATCGCCCGGTTGGTGTCGAAAACCTGCACTGCAGATATTGGTTCGCGCCAGTTGCAGCGCCCCCCCAGACTGCCGTGTACCCATAGGGCGTTTCCGCTCTCGCACTAAGTGTTGCAGCGTATGAGGACTCGAAGCATGGTGGTGCATTGTTGACCCCAATAACACTCCAATCACCACCCACGCACGCATTCACTGGGGACGCTGAAATACTGTCGCCTGCTGTAGCTGGGCTATGGTGGGTCATCCCGAGGCAGTGGTTGTGATGCTGAAGCACTGGTAGAGAGCTTCCATCGATGTGCATACCGGCAACGCCAATATGCCAATCACCAAGAGGTAATGCTCCTAACTCGCAGTATCCGCCAAGGATGAAGTTGGTCTGATTATTACCCACAATATCGTTGCGCAATCCAGTGGAGTGCGAGGTGTCGGCGCCGATAAAAAGGTTTCCATGTGCCTCTTGGACGCCGCCGCTCGGGGGTTGCCCGTAGGTGGTGATGAGAATGCCCGGGCCGCCCGCCTTGTTACCGTTCATACCGATAAACGTATTGCCGTTAATCGCCTGCTTGCTTGCATCCAAAACAATCTGGCCGGCTCGGAAAGATTGAAATACGCTGTAGAACCCACCGAAGTCTGGAATGAAGCCTCTGAAGGTCAATATGTTGGAAACTTCGATCCCTTTAATGTCCGGATTCCAGAATCCATCGAACAGAAGGTTGGTGCATTTGAACTCAGAGCCACTTGCATACTTTCTTGCTGTCCAAGTCAAATCCCCCTCCAACTCACACCCTAACCCAATAACTCGCTGAGGCAAGGCGACAGGCACGCTCAAGGTTCCGTTTTTAAAATCAAGTGCGAGCGGCCAACCTCTAGCATCAGCATCGTCTGAAGCGAGTTGCAGGCTGAGCGCTACATCCTCGCCGTCAGCGCATCCATACTGACTCGCGTTAATTACCTTGTAGGCATTTCCTACAATTGCAGCGCCCTCATTTTCAGCCGTGGAGGTGAGCGACTGGAATTGTGCAACAGCAGCAGTTGCTGCGGCTTGGGCGGTAGTAGCGGATGCGGCAGACTCGTCAGCGCTTGCCTGGGCGGCCTCTGTTGCGGTCTCTACCGCCTGCGATGAAAGGGTGCGCTTTCCAGTATCAACCGCTACGCCGCCCACCTTGCGCCATACAACATAGATCTCATCTTCTTCGCTTGAAGCGACAAGAAACATGCCTCCTTCTGGGGTAGCAGCAAGCCCCGCCGAAACTGTCGGGTAAATCGTGGTAGACACACTGGCCTTGTCCTCGATCTCCTTTATGATCAGCTTCAGGTTTTTGATGTCGCCTGATTCGGTTGGGATGCCGCCCGCATCAATCGCGTCATTATTGAATCGAAAGGTGATGTTGCTACCGATCTCCGCGCGAACTGTGGCGATCTCAAGTCGCTGAGTCTGGTCAGTCATGTCGTTTCCTTGGGGCGTGTTTAATGAGCGCAGCCGGGGTCGGCCAACGAAAGTTGGGGCGTGCTAGGGGGTTGGGTTAAAGCCAGTTGCCGGAGAAGAAGTCGCCGCTGTTACTGATGAGCATGTCCGCGACTGCGTCGAACATGGTGTCTACCTGGTCGTCGTGGTCGTGACTGTCGTCGGCCGTGAAGGCTGATGCTTCCGTAAGGAATGGCGCGACCCAGTCGGTGCTGGCGATTGTTTCGCCACGATGATCCTTCACATGCTCTATCTTTCGGCCCTGGTCATCGAAAATTGCTGGCACGAAAACCCGACCCGACTTGATCCAAGGCACCGCATCCATGCAACGGGTAACCTTGTTTGCCGCTGGCCCGCGCGGCTGAGGCTCAATTGGGATGGATCCTTTCTTGCTGATGGTTTGAATCAGGCCGGTGCCTGACGACTTGTCCTCCACCCGCATGTATCGAAGGGCGGCCGGACGGAACTGATCCCAGTCTTTCCACTTATGCCAGATGCGCAAGGCTTCTGTTTCCAGATCGCCCGCGTCCCATTTGCCCCGATGCACATCGATGATGTAGAGGTTTCCGTCAACGCCCAGGCCGCAATGGCTGAACACTGAGAAGTCGTGCTGCTCGTCGGTTTTCTGTGCGGTATCGACGTATACGCCGCGCCACACCAGAAACGGCAACTGCTCGTAGGTCTTGAACCAGTCCGCATCGATCATTCCGCCAGTCAGTGCTACGGGCTCTTGCTGGTACTGGCTGACCATGGTGTATGGGTCGCGATCCCACAGCGCCATAAGGTCAGCGACCGTTTCCTTGGCTGGCCAGTACGACCAGTATTCCACGCCGCCACGGATGATTGACGGACCGCCAAAAACGTCTCGCTCGGCGTGTTCGCGTATCTCGTCAGGCAGGCTGGAGATGTATTCACGCGTGACTAGGGCCGGAACCTTGATGTGCGCAAAGTCCAGACCCATTCCGCCCTTCAGAAGGAAGCCGGACACATCGTCTGTGTGTAGGCGTTGCTGGGTACAGATGACAGGCGTATCTGGAGAAGCCCTACGACTTCGCAGGGTGTTGGTAACAATACGTTGAGCCTTGGCCCGCATAGTCGCGCTGAAAGCGCTGTCGGCCTTCTCCGGATCATCCAGGTTAATGAAGCCGGTGAATCCTTCTGATATGTAGCCGCCGCGCACGCCGGTGATCTGTCCGCCAGTCGACCGGCTGAAGATCTGGTGCTTATTGCGTCCGCGCTCGTCGGTGATGACCCAGTTGGCCACGTCGGCCTTTCCTATGTCGCACGGCCACAAATCCTGATATTCATCACTGGTGATTATCGATTTGATGCGGTTCGAGTTTTCCTCAACCAAAGCCTTGGAGTAGGAGACATTGAGCGTTCGCGTGCGGTCAAACTTAGTCATGGCGTATGAAGGCACATGGATAGACCAGAATTCGGTCTTGGTGCCGCCTGGCGGCATGTTGAACACGACGTTCTTAAGCTCACCAGACAGCACCCTCAAAGCTGTATGGTCCATGTAGCGGTGGTGCCAGTTGCAGAGCATCTTCATGCCCTGGTTCAGCTGGAAAAAAACGCGCATGAACGACAGCGGCGAATGCTCGCTGATCAGTTTTGCTGCTTGTCGTTCTGCGCTGCTCATTACATCCCAGTCGAGCAGCTTGCTCATAGGCAGCCCAGTACAGAGTTCAAGGCCTTCTGGTCAACCGTGACTGTCGAACTGGTTTCAATCGGCGCTCCGTTCTTTCCGGTGAGCTCCACGATCTTCTTGTCCAAGCCCAAAAGCTTAGCCTTGCCCATGGTGGCCGAGACGGCTGCGGATGTCTGAGGTGTGTCGGCATCCAGCGCGGCCTTCCTTGCCTCCTCCAGCTCGGCAAGGAGCGTGTCCACGGTGATTTCGTGACGCTCCATGACTTTCTTCCTTAATTCTTCGAGCCTGGCTTGAACCTGGGACTTCTGTAGGGTGTTGTAGCCTTCTCGGCCGATAGTGGCCGTAGCCATGTTTTCAGTGTTGTAGGCGATTCGATAGGACTCCGCTGCGTTAGCTGTCTCGACGTAGGCAAGACAGAACTTTTCCATCTTGTCGCTGAAGTGACGCTTGCGCTTGCGCTCCATAAACCACCTACTTACTGATTATTTTCCATTTGTATTCGGCCCATTGGGCTTTTTTACCGACTGGTATTGGCGGGGGCTTAACCTCTACGCAGCCCGCAGGCACAAGCCAGTTGCCTGGAGACTGAGGGTCTGGATCTGCAGCTGACTCTCCGATAAAAACTTGTTCGTGATCGGTCTGATAGACGAGCTTTTGCCCTGGGAACAATTTCATAGTTCAATACCGTATCCAGTAGTTAACGGTCTTGTTTCTTGGCCGGGACTTGAATGTAGTGAGAATCACAGAGTTGGGGATAATCTGGTATGTGGTTCCAGCGGGATAGATTGGTCCCGATGCATACGCGTCAGGATTGTAAAAGGCGGACTCTTCTTTTGTTTGAAGGTCATAGAAATGCAAGGCGTCAGACCACCTTGACCCTACTGCTCCATTATCTCCTGGGCCTTCTGCATATGCATGCGTGGTGCCTTGCTGATACGACCCGAACACCCGGCCAGGATCTGTGCCGCGACCATCATTGAAGCCCCTTAAGAACTCTCCGCGAAAATCGGGAAGCCTGAACTGTGATGGCGTCTCACCACCAGTGTTCCAAGTTGTTCCAATCGCGGAAAAAAGTCTTGGGTATGAAGCCTTTTCTACTGCTGCACCGTTGCACTTCAGCCAGCCAGGGCTCGGGATGTTGTTGTGCGCGACAGTTTTGATATCGCCCGGGTCATAGTTTGAGAAGAACGACGAGCCAATGAATCGCCAGAATCCGGACGTGCTTACCGGGTTGTTGCCGACATTCGGGAATGCCAGGCTCTCGTAGTAATTCCCATCTGTCGCCCTGGTGGGCGCGCCAACCTCGTATTGAGCCTGCGCATGCCAGGCCATAACGCCGTTTCGCTCAATCCCCTGGAAAGCAGAATCTGCTCTGTTGTGCCACCAATTTTCCTGACCTGCCGGCGGCGCATCCTTATCCTGCCCACCCTCCCACCCAGTGCTCACGCGAACGTCGCCCGGATCCTTGAAGCTGTTCAGATTGTCTTCGGACTCGACACCCTGAGCCCATCGGATGTTAAAAGGCTGTCGTGCCATTAGGCTAAATCTCCGGGGAGGGTGAAGTTTCCGTACTCATAAATATGCGATGAGGACGATTCTATTTCGTCAATTTCGGGAGGGAGCACAAACACTTGGCCAATCCTTGTGCCTTGCGGCCTTGGTATCAGGTCGAAATTCTCAATCAGGTAAAGGGTCGTATTGTCCAACTGAGATGCAACGCCGAGATCAAATGACTTATCGCCATTATCGACAAGCGCGGTAACTTTCACGCCTATGATTATTTCGACGAGTTGAATGATGCTGTCGGCAGTTCCATCACTTATGTTTCTTGCAATCTTCGCTTTGATCAGCTTTCGGTAAAGATCATTATTAAGTGGCGCGTCAATGGCTTCGCCATCACCGATATATGGGGCGATGTTGTAATTGGTGTAGCTATCGTTCCCTGCATATCCAAAGACATCGAACTCGGCGTCACGCAGTATTGGGCGAGCAACCCCAACGATTCGACCAATGATGTCAAGCATCTCTCCCGACACGGTGTCTACGTCGTAGCTCCCATAGATTTGATCAAGTGGTCGCTCGATGCGGTCGTTTGAGATCTCTGGTGCAATGGTCGCCCATCTGACCATCCTGTTCTTGCCGCGATACTCGTTAATGATTCGAGATTTGGCGCGCTCGACGTGGTCCATGATCATGGAATCACCGTGACTTGAATGTTGTCAGGGTCAAAAGTGGCTATCTGGGCAATCGTCGGCTGTATCGGCGTTAAGCCTTGAGCTACCGCGGAAATCCCAATCGTCAAGGAAGTGATGTAACTGTCACCATACTGACCAAGCACCTTGTTGACTGGTGTGTATATCCGGCCCGGTGGGACCTTCTCGCCGATGTCATACCCGCCCCTGTTAAAGCCAGTGGTGGTCTCGCCACTGAATAGGCTTCGGGTCGAATCGGCGATAACCGCTTTTTTTATGAGATCTTCAATATTTGAAGGGAGGTCGCCCTCTCGCTGGATCGTGATGGCCACAAATATTGGCAGGCCTGTCGCGCGCTGGAAGGTCATGACCGCCTTGTTGCCCGTGACGGGAGAGGTCACGTCGACCTTGACGCCGTTCGCACCTGGCGGATCTACCCAGGTGTCGGTCTTCGAACTGTAACGCGGAAGCATCGGCGTGCCGGGATTGTGCTTTTGATACATGGCCAGGCCAATATCAGCGTCAGAGCCACCATTCACAATCACTGCAATGCCGGTGTAAGGGACGCCGTCAACGTCGAAAGGAGAGTCGCTGCTGTTTTCCAGCACCTTGACGTCGGTAACACCAGGGACGCTAGCGATGTTCGCTTCCATGTTGTCCCGCATGTTGCTGCCGGCGCGTGACACACCGTTATTCCTGCGGATACGGAAGTCTTCGTCGCTTTCCGCCGCAACACCGGCAGCCGCCTCCCCATTGGTAACGGACGACCACCCGCCGATAGGGGTGCCAATGATCGTCAGATCGCCCGGAGACGCGAGAACCCGGCCCGGGGTTGTGCACGTTGCGAAGCCGGTAGCTGTTTGACCTACGCCTATGACTATCGAGGCAGTGGTTAGCCAAACGGTGTTGTCAATTCTGCTTCTGACCTGCGACTGAGCTGGAATAGGGGTTCCTGTCTGCCCGGTCACGGTGATTGGTGCGACTGAATAGGTCGCCTCTCGGATCGGGATACCTGAGATTTTGCCGATGTCGCGCAGAGCTTCACCGGTGGCGCTGTCCGGATCCTTGCTGCGATAGGCTGCGACTACCGCCTCGTCAAGGTTGGCGAACATCTCGGCTTCGATGCCGATCCGCTGGCCGTCCGGGCTGTCTGGGTCAATGTTCCATTCAGGGTCAATCGCCAGCGTCTTTTCTTTAATGTCGCCGAGGTACTCGTTCAGCGAGCGCCCGGTGATTCCTTGGTCCGTGATTTGAGCCATTAGACGATCGCCTGAACATAATTGATTTCTGCGTTATCGCCTGAAGTGCTGACGATTGACGCGGTGACGGTGAGTTGTCGGGTATCGATGTCCGTGGTGAGGCTGAATGACGTCATGCCCGCGCACCCAGGGGTTAGCAGGATGCGGCGACGGATCACCGACTCACGAGACGCCAGGACAGAGCCTTTGCCTAATACGCTGCCGAACCAGTCCGTCCCATCGGTGGTATCAAGGAACCACTCGCCGAAAAAGAACTTGAGGCGGGTAACCACGTTCTGCCCGACTTCCTCGGCGGTATAGCCTGTCAGGAACTCTTGAGGCCCCAGGGCCAGGTCGCCGTCTGCGTCCAGTTTTCGTACCGTCATGGCGTCACTACTCCAGATGTTCCACTTCCAGGCATTACGCCGCCGTGAGTGTGCTCGAGGCCGATGCTGACGCCCTGATTGGTAATGATTGTCATGGTGGTCACGGCCTGCTCAAAGTTGGCAGGCTGCTCAAAGTTGGTTGCGCACTTAACGTTGAGCGAGACGCCGTCAATTTCGAGCGTCTTATCATCGTGAATCCAAAAGTAGGCCGAGCCGTCATTGCTGCGCAGGCGGATGCCGTCGTTAGAGAAATCGGTGATCGCGCCCGGGATAGATCTGACCCCTGGGATGAAGTACGCATCGTTGATGGAGAACCTGCGAGGCTCCGACTTAACGGCCACGCCGCCCTGGTCGACCCAGGAGTCAATGCACTCCTGGGAGAAGAACAGGACGCCCTCGGTATTGCTGGCAACTCGGCATTCGAGCGTACCGCCGGCGGCGCCCCAGAACTGAACCGGGACATGAATGATTGGGCGGCGTGGCTGCTGTGAGCCAAGGCGGTCTTCCAGCATCAGGCCGATCTGAACCTCTGCCATCTGCGTAGACGGGTCGAAGCTCAGGACGTGGCCAGGAACGCTGGTGCGCATGTTGTCTTTCAGGTACTCGCCGAATATCCCGCGCAGCATCTTGCTGTATTCAGCCTGAGTTCTTGAAGAGAGCGGATCACTCATCGGGTTGCCCTTTCTGAAATTCCGGCCTGGGCCGCTGCGCTGAGGCGCAGGCAACTGATCTGGCTTTCCCACTGGTCGCCGTGGGAGTCTCCCGCGAACACCAACGAGTTGACCTTGTAGTAGCCCTCGCCGATGGTGCGAGGCACGTCGTAGAAGAAAGCCCCGGAGAACTCGAAGCGAGGCGCCATAGATTCAAGCTTGATGGTGTCGCCAAGCTTGATCTTGGGGTTGAGCGTGTAGCGGATGCCCACCTCTGTGTCGCTGACCACTGGCGAGCCGATCATTCCGGTTCCGGAACTGATCACGTAGACCTGATTGTCCAGCGCAAAGTCGCGCTTGATGATTTTCATCGCGCCGTTCTCAACCATCCAATCGAACTGGAAGGTCTCGCCGAGCTCATTCATGCAGGAGGTTGGGCTGCCCTGGAGGACCGTTCCACGCGAGCGGCGCTTGAGTCCTGAGAAATCCCCATAAAACTGGATCTCGGCGCCGAACACTGAAGCGCATTCCTCAATGATCTGGACGGGGTCCGTCTCAGGTGCCAGGGTTAAGTTGATCAGATTTTGATCGCGCTCTTTCGCTGAAGATTTGCAGAAGAAACGAATCCCACGAGTAGAGCCGCCATCCTCAAGGTGTATCTGAACGTTGGTGATTTGGCCCACGAATATCGAACCAAACAGACCGTCGTACCCAGCCTCCAAGGAAATGAACTCATATTTACCAGTTGAGCCGTCGCCAAGCATCTGCCTGGACGCGTAGCGCGACACGTTGTAGATGGTGATTTCAGCAACGCTGAATGCCCCGCCGGCGAAGTGCGTGACCTGGAAGGTCAGGCGCAGCCCGTCCTGATCTGGTCTTGTTTCGTTGGGCCGCATCTCGTAAACACGAGAGCCCGTGCTGCGCCCGATCTTCAGCCGGTAGTTGCGAAGAAAGATTTCGTCATTCATCTGACCACACCAGCACGTTGTCGATACCCAGGTTAATTGGCGTTGCCGCGTCACCCTCCAAGACCAGCGACCCATAGGAAGCGGATGGCGGAGGGTAAAGTCCGGCCAGAAGGTCAATGTTCGGAAGAAGGAACCGACCCATCGTGAGGGGAGAGCCCAAGGCGGTCAGGATGTTCACGCGGAACACCTCAAACCTTGCCATCCATTGCAACTCGACGGTTACAGTGTTTTTTCCGAGGCGCGCAGTGAAGGTCTGAGCCGGCAGTGCTTGGACGGCAACGCTGTAACGGCTCATGGCATTACCTCTACAGCGGCATCGCCCGCCGAGATCATCGGAGCGCCCTGGGTGGACACAGTGTCGTTCTTCATGAGCTGATCAGCCGATGTGACGCCGCGACCAACCGTTGAGCGAACAATCCGAACCTGCTGAAGCTCTGCAATAAACACCAGGCCATCCTCGTTCTCGGGCCGCGTACGCTCATCAAGCCGGATTATCATCATGTCGCGCATGATCTCCTTGCCCGTGTCCAGATCGAACTTGGCGCGGGCCTCCATGATCGCGGTGAGAGACGCCCAGGCAGTTGATGCCCGGGTGTCATCACCGCCAGACAGCAGGTATGCAGACACAGCTGTGATCGCCGCCCCACCAATACCGCCGACTGCCGAAGCAATAGCGCCGGCCCCCATCATGCCGATGTCGTCCAGGCCGAGCCCAAGAGGGCTATTCGATACGGCGCCGGTGAGCAGGTATCGATTCGGCATGAGAATCGCGTGATCGTTGGTGTTCGCGCCGAACTCGACCGGGTACTGGGTCAGGGTGATCGCCTTGCTGGTAATACCTTCCAGCTTCGCGTCGAACTCAAGAGGGCCGATCTTCGGCAGCGTCTTGGTGAAGATGCTCATCAGGCTCATAGTTCTGGGCTCTTGAAGTCCTGCATGGTCTGCTCGGTCATCTGACCCATCTGTTCGTTGAGTACCTGCTTGACCTTCTCGGTGTCGGCGCCGCTGATGTGGTAAACGCGGTTGTCGGTATATCCCGCAGCGCTTGCACCACGCCTGGACGCCTCACCCGCAACATCTGCAGGCCGCTCATACTCGCGGGAGACGATAGAAGCGGCATCGTAGGAACTGGTCGCCGCACGCAGCTTGGTGCCCGCCGACTTCTCGTTGCCGCGGGTGAGTTCGTGATTGATGAACTCAAGCTGCTCGGCGCCAGTGGAGTTGCGAATGTCCTTGCCGTACTGCTTGGCGAACTCAGCCTGTCGGTCTGGGTGCCACTGAGCCAGGCCATAAGCTTGGCCGCCGTCGCCCTTGGCATTCGCCTTAAATCCGCTCTCGGCCTCGATGTTGGCGGCAATCCCTTCGGCCTGCTCTTTGGTCCAGCCCTTCGACGTGAAGTAGTCCACGACAGCGCCAATAGCCTCGCCGCCGCCTTTCTTCAGGCGATTGTTCAGCAGTTCGGTGTCTTCGCCTTCGTTGAGACTGGTAGAGAAGAGCGCTGCGGTAAGCGGTACTCCAGCGCGGAATAAAAGAGGGATCCCTGGGGCAGGCCCTGGGGTTGGTACCGGGGGAACTGGGGGCCTTCCACCAAGCCTCATTAAGTCCTTGAGAACTTGAAGCCCCTTAATTGCAGCGCTACCGCCCATTAACGCCATAGCGATGGCTACCAGTTCGATATTCTTGGCCACGCCGCCGAAGAACTCCTTTAAGCCCGAATCAACCAGTTCCTTGTTATTACGATAGAAAGCCACAAAATCTTCAGCCATTTCAGAAAATGCTGGCGTCAACTCTCCGGCGATAGTGTTGCCCATATCCTCAAAAACCTGATTAAGTTCGCTATTGGCCTTGGTAAGGCGCGCCGCGTCTTCAACCTGCTTTCCGGTCATGACCGAAATCTTGCTTCTAGAGTCGAGTTGTTTTTCTACCTCTTCTCTTCCGCGCATTAGGAATCGTATGGTGGAGTCATCCAGACCTAAATCTTGGCCAGCGAGGCGCTGATTTAGCGCACTCATATGCTCGAACTCGCCAGCAATGCCGGCTAAAGCGTCTGCTGTATTCTGTGCTCCGATGATCACATCAGGGTTAAGCCCGAGCTTGGCCACATCGCCAAACCACCCGGTATCGCCTGTGATAGGGGATGCCATCAGGTCTTGAATTTTCTTCATTGCCGAAAAGGCATCTGAAGCGCTTCCTCCCTGAGCTGTAAGAGCTTGCCCAAGAGCCTGAACGTTTTGCGTACTCATCCCGGTCAATCTGTTGAAATTGTCGAGCTCTGTGCCTGCCTGCTTGAAGTTTCCAACTACCTTATCGATCGCCAGTTTCCCGGCTAGCACAGTACCAAGCTGTAGAGCTGACTTTGTTAGCCCGCCGAATGCTGCATCGGCTTTCATGAATGACTTTTCGTCGACCTTCATGCCGAGCGCGATGAGGAAACTCTCTAAGACCTTGATGGCTCGGCTCCTTTAAAACAAAAAGCCCCGCGGGTGCAGGGCTATTTAGGTCGATTGGCTTCAGCCAGATGACGGGCATAGATCATTTCGTCCATGACGAGATTTGCACGCTTAACCCATCCAAGCGAATGGGTACCGTCAGTGAGCTGGTTATAGGTGCAAAGCGGCGGGCAAAGCCCAGGTATACCAACGCACGGGCGCCACAGTTCCCAATCGACAGCCGGGTTTAGGCGCTCTCCTGACTCGAATCCGGCGCCTCGGCTGAAGCGGTAGATTTCTGGAAGGGGGTCAGGAGTCCGGAAAAATCCTCGAAGGCGTTCCCGAGAGCCAGCACCACAATGGTGAAGTAGGTCTTCAGGCGCCCGGAAAAGTCTTCCATGGTCAGCGGCGTTTGGCTGCCTTCCTTGAACAGCTTGCCCAGCATGGAGTCACAGACGAAGTTGAAGTCGTCCTCGGGCATACGCGAGAGCATGGCGCCAACGATTCCACCGGCGACGATGAACGAAGAGGCACTACCTAGTTCAGCCAGGGCCAGGCCCTTGATCATTGGCTCTACGCCGTACTTGCCCAAGCGGAACAGAACTGCACGCTGCTTCTCGGCGCTGGGCATGCCGAAACGGTAGGTCATCCCGTCATGCTCAATGGTCCGGATATAGGATTCAGCCTGACTCATACAATCACGCCTTTGTTGAACTCCATGACGAAGGTGGCGTCATTCATGCCGGGGCCACCACGGGCCATCGACTTTCCTCGGGTGATTACGCCCTCAGAAAACACCGCTCCCTCCAGGCCTGCAATCGAGGCATAGGAACCTGACATCTCGGTTCGAGCCAAGATAAGCGCCTGCATTGCCAGGGCCTGAGGGCTGCCTGGCATAAGGTTGGCGGTCACGCGAAGGCCAGGGTTTTTGCGATGGAACCGCACAGCGTTGCCGCCCAGGCCTCGACTCAGGTTTGCCTGATCGTCTATTACCTCAACGGTGAATGGCGGATCAGTTCGACCCCAATCATCCAGCACGCCGACGCCAGTGATGACCATGATTGTGTTTTCTACGGAAAGATCAGCTACAGACATGGGTCAGAGCTCCTTATTCAACGTTGGCGGTCAGGTCGACAGCATGGATAGCGCCAGCGCGGAAGATGCGCATGCGGATTGGTGCGGAGTCACGATTGGCGCGCTCAGAATCAGAAATCCGAAGAATTTCCTCCGCTTTGGTGAGCATCTCGTAGCCGCGGCTGATTTTTTCTTCACCGGTTTCGTCATCGGTGAAGATCCGTTCGCCCAGATAGCCGTTGTCGATGAATACCTCGCCGACCTGAGAGCCTGCGTTGATAAGCACCTGCTGGCCTGGCGGGGTCTGCCGAAGTTTCGTAGGAACCTTGGTGAGGGCGTTGTACAGCGCCACTCGTTCAAAGTTTACGAATGCATCCAGGTTGAACACATCGTCGATGTACTCGCCGAAGGTGGAAGTGGTCTTGGAGTTGATGATTCGCCCCATGTCCTTCTCGCCACCGGTCTCGACAACCGTGTAGAAGATCGCGCCCTTCGACTTCATGGTGCTGTAGGCGGTCGGCGTCAGGCTTTCGGCGTCAATGCCCGGAAGCTTTTTGAATTCGCCGGTGATGGTCGAGTTGGCCGCGTTGAAATTTACGCGACTGAACACAGCCGCCAACTCAAAACCGGCGTAGGGCTCGGTAGCATGGCTCACAATGAACATGCGGCGAGAGCCCTGCACAAATGCCTTGCTGACGATGTCGGTGGTTACAGACGGGTCTCGAACGGTTGCCTGGTTGGTGGTGAAGGCAAAGAACTTGCTTGCGGCATCGCCAGCAGCCGCCAGGGCCAAAACATCTGCATCCACGGCGCGGATAGAGGTTTCGAACTCGTACCAGTAGAACCAAATGCCCTTGCTGATCGCGTCATTCAGCGACTCGACAGGGGTGTCTTCCTCGATGCGCAGGTAGATGCGCAGAGTCTTAGGCTTGGGAATCGCCGAAAACCATGCCAGTGCAGCCGCGTATGGGTCGGAAGCGATGTTGAAATCCTCCGCTACCTGAGCCGCTGTGCCGTAGTCCCGGTAAGTCCCGGTCACGAATGTCGCATCGCTCGACGAATCGAAGTCCGCAAACACCATGCCAGCGCCGAAGTTGGAAGTCCCAAGCCCGGCCGAGTTGATCAGGACGTTGATGTTGATGATGTCTTCAGCCGGATAAGCCATTTACTTCCCCTTGCGCGACAGCGCCAGATTGTTCGGTTTGCACGGAGAAGCCCGCGCGATAGATCCGCTGTACGCGGTCTTCTGCGATTGATTCGCCATACAGGTAGAGTGTGAGCTGGGAGCGCTCTTCCATGGCGGCCTGATATAGGCCGGTCAGGTTGTTGATTGGTGACACGCGGGACCAGCCGAGCTTTGCAGCGCGCAGGATGGTCTTCACCGGTTCTCGCTTGTTCGCCTCACACAGGGCTGCGGCATACATCAAGGCTCCGGCCCGGTAGAAGTTGATGCTGAACCCCAGCGTGAACTGGGTAGCCACCTTGGCGATGATGTCCTCGTATTGAGGGTCGTCTTCGGCCGGCACGTTGGTTTGCGAGTTGAGCGCCTGCCCGAATTGCTCAGGGTTTTGCAGACGCACCGCGCAATAACTGCCAGATGGCGCAGCGGTGTTGTTGTCCGCCAGGATTACCTTGTCCGCCGGCAGGCCAGTAACAGCCACGACAATCCGACAGACCGCCTTGGATAGCGCTTTGGAGTCAAGCATCGGTGTGCGCCTCCAGGCTGGCTATCTCGGCAGGGTCAAGCTTGGCTACCACGGCGCGGCAGAAGTTGTGCCATGGGCGATAGTCTGTCGCAATGGACTTCCACCAGGTCGCTGCCTTATCGGGCGTCTCGGCGAACACCAGGATGTCGGCCAGCTTGCCGGGGGTCGATACCTCGATTCCCTTGCCATCGTTGCGGTGGATCACTCGCACGTCGTTGATTCGCTCGGCGCCGATCTGGAGGAATTCGATTTCCTTATCGCTGACCGGCTGGACATTGGAGTCGAAGGTGTCGGTGTAGGTTAGGGCCAGGACCGGCTCAAAATCTACGATCTCACTGGTGTAGCGGTTCAGGATCACACCTTTATGCGTGATGAATGGCCCGCTGACGTGTCCGCGCATGTTCAGGCTCATCACAAACCCTCTTCGATAGGTTCGGCCCCGTCATCAATGACGTAGCGGATGGATTGTCGGAGGTTGCCCGTATCGATAAGTGGGTTGTCAGACCCTTTCTTCGCAATAGTTGATCTGGCGTTTGGCGGGTCTTTGAGATCGGTGATGGCCTGCTTGACACTGCTCTCTGCCATGTTCCCCATCTGCTCAAGAAGAGTTCTCATGGCAAACTCGCCAGTGAGCACCTTTGGAATCATGAGCTCCGCGAGCTTGGTGAATAACGGGGCCGCATTTTCAACGCCTGGATGCAGGAAGGGTCGCGCAGGAATACTTCCTGTGTGCGCACTTGTTTTCCCTAGCTCCATGAACCCCTCGCCGGTTTTCATGAATCTCACATGCCCGGCCTCTGCGTCCTTCTCCGTCTTGTAGCCATAGGAGACGCCGCCTTTATGCTTGATGTCCTCAGCGCCGAATTCGTTTACTGCCGCAATAGTGGCGATGGTCAGGCCATCCTCATAAACACCGGCGCCTTTCGGGACGCCAACCAGAACTTTTTCGCGCCCCTTTAGCCTTTTGGCTAGGTCTTTCAGTGCCTTGTGGACCTGTTGAGTGTTAACCAGACTGACGGTCGGCTCAATCATACGCAGACCGCTCCCATGCCAGCCCTATCGCGTAGTTTCAGGTACTCAAGACCGTATGGGGTAAGGGCCAAGGCCGCATCCCAGGTCGTCAGCGATGCGTTTGCGCCTGGAATGGCGTAGGACACCGACTCATCTCGCACGCTCTTGCTGGACTGAGCGTAGGGTGTCGAAGCGCTTCCGTCCGTCGATGTTGCATCAGTAGCCAGCTTGTTCCAGGTCAGGTAATGCGCTGCGAGGGCGAACCAGCCGCGCTGGAGGAATGAGTAGGGCTTGTAATCCCCCCATCCAGCGCAGCCGCAGCCGCCAAACTCGCCGCGTGCGATGTACAGCGCCCGGGTGATGGATGCATCAGGCCAGGCAGTGACATCTGAAAATTCAGGGTAAAACGCTCGGAAGTCCGCAATGACCGCCGGCGTCACTTCAATGGTCAGTTCAGCCACGGGTCAGACTCCAGAATGAAACAGCCCCGCACTGGGCGGGGCTATTGGGCTTTGTTCAGATCACTCTTAGACAGCGATCTGCTTTTTCAGCTCTTCGACTTCAGCCAGCAGCACTTCTTTATCGCTGGCAGCGGCAGCCAGCTGACCCCGGAGGGTTTCGACTTCGGCAGTCAACGCCGCGATCTGATCGGCACCATCATCCATGAGCACTGGTGCACCAGATACCAGCACGCCATGCTCCTCCCACAACGAGCCCTCGGCGAACTCAGCCTGCTCTGGGGTGGTTTGCTGGCCAGCCCCCACAGTGCTGCCGTCGCCCAGGATCACCGGGTTCTTGCTGACGTTGGTCCAGACAACGAGGTCCGCCGAAGCGGCCTCGCCTGTTTTGCCTTGTTTGCGAGCCATATGGCCTCCTTAAACGCCGTCGACGTACAAGTGGGACATCGGAACACGCAGCTCAGTACCAGCGGTGCGCACCACGCCAGCAGCCTCGAAGCGCAGGCCGCCGTGAGACGGGATCGGCGCGTTCAGCGTGTAAGGCATTGGCAAGTGGAACTTGGCGAACTGGGCGTTCTTGGTGTAGACCATCATGCGGTTGACGCCACCAACACCAGCAGTTGACGCCTGCAAGATTGGCTCGATGGTGATGTTCAGCACCCGCTCCAAGTAGCTAACCAGCGTTTCCGAGGTGTTCGGGATTCGGAAGGTGGTAAGCAGTCCGTATTCAACCAGCGGCAGCAGGATGTGAGTCGGGCGGAAGATCGAGTTGGTCTGAGTAGCGTAAACACGCAGGATCGCGTTGTTCAGCAGAGTCAGGATCTCGTTCGCAGCCGTCTCACCGCCACCAGCCAGGATCTGGGCGATGGTCTTGTTCGCGCCACCCAACAGGGTGCCGGTAGCAACAACCGGGACACCTGGATACTTCAGCAGGCCACCAGTGGTCAGCGAAGGCCAGCGAGCATCACCGACGAACGCTACACGGTCCAGCCACTGCTCGGTCAGGGTGCGGGTTGCGATTGGCTTTTCGGCCAACAGGTTGATCGCACCGCCGAAGCCGACGGAGTTGGCGATTTGCATGGCCTTGCCGACTTCGATCTGGGTGTAGGTGTAGCCCAGGCCAGCCTGAACCACGTCAACACCGCCGACCTTGGCAGCGATTTCAGCGAGCGGGAAATCGTGGGAAACGTCACCGATTGGTGCCGGCTCACCCTTGTAGTCGAGAACCTTGAAGGCGATCGACTCGGTGTAATCCGGTGCCGAGGTGTCGACGGTCAGGATCGACGGGTATTTGATTTCTGGGTATGGCTGGCGCAGGACTTCCTGTTCAACGTAGGTCAGTTGACCCAACAGGAATCCCAGTTGCGCCTGGGGGGAAGCGTCGAAAGTCTTCATTCGATCTGATCCTTAAGCGGCGATGGTGGTGGTGACGTCGGACTTGACCTGTACCAGCGCCAGCTCACCCGCCGCCGCGGTAGTCTTGAATACGCAACCTGGCAGCAGGTGATTACCTGCTGTGGCCGCGTTGGTCAGTTCGCCAGTCAGTGGCACGGCGTAAACCTGCGCGCCCTTGGTGGCACCGGCCAAGGTCTTGACCCAGATGCGGCCAGTGCTGATCAGGCTGACTTCTTCGTTCGGGCGGTAGCCGCCAACAGTGTTGCCGCTGTCGGAGACCTGGCCAGTCATGTAGTTACCGCTCACGCCAACCGGCTTGCGTACCGAGATGCCCAGGAAGAAACCAGCTCCAGCGGCAGGCAATGCGCCCTGCTTGTCGATGGCTGCGGAGACCACGGCGCGCGCGAATGGAATGGCGACAGCTGCGACAGCGGTGGTTACATCCGCCATGCTCAGGTCATTGATCTGGCCTTCGTAGGCCTTGCCGGCGTACTGGCCGAAGGTATCAATTGCAATGCCCATTATTTGCCACCACTCAGGAATTTGTTGTAGGCGTCAGTACCGTCTTGAGTTGGCTTAAGGCCGCGAGCTGCAGCGTCCTTGGCGAACTGCTTCAGGCTATCGTTGACTTTCGATTTGTCGTCATCCTCATCGTCGTCCTCGGTTTTCTTCTCTTCGGCCTCTTCGGCAGCGGAGTCGAAAACATGGGTGACATAGGCGTCAGACTTGCTTGCCCAGTCGCGAGTCGGCTTGAGCTTCGCCATCGCGGCGCGCTTGATTTCGATGGGGGAGACCAAGCCTTTGGCGTCGAAGCTCTTAACGAGCCTGGTAGCCAGAGCAATGGTGTCGAGGGTTGCTTTCACGCGCACGCCGATAGCGGCATCGGAAGTTTCCTTCTTGGCCTCTTCCAGCTTCTCTTCGGCTTCGTCCTTGGTGGCTTCAGCTTTGTCTGCGCGCTCCGCTTCTTCATCCGCGAACTTTTGCAAGGCTGCCACGGCGTCTTCGACTACCGTTGCGGCCTCTTCGTCCAGGATGATGGAGCGGCTTTTCTTGGAGTCCAGAAAGACTTTCCGGGTCGCCATATGGGTAATACCTTTCGGTTTGTGGTCAAAAATGCGGGCGACCTTTCCGGCCCGCGCTGCTTCTACAACGGCGTTGTGATTGATTTGAATGTCACGCTGCTCGTATTCGTAGGCGGTGCCGTCGGGGGAAACGCCTGGGGCTTCCACGTATTCAGCGAGGTAGCCGGGGGATAGTTCGGCCTTGCCGGACTGAATGTCGTCGATGGCGGACTGATCCTTGATGATCATGTCCACGATGAGGTTGTCACCGTCCCGCTCAACGCCGCGCACATGGCCGACCGACACATCCTTAAAGGTGGTCGAATCAACCAAGTCGTCCGGGTGGTCGTTGGTCACGTCCTTGTCGAGATAGGTGGCCATGGACTCGGGCTTGAACACCTCTTCGGGCGAGCGGTAGACATTGACGATCCGCTCGGGACCGTCCAGATCCAGCTCGCTCGACAGGTACTGATAAACCCCTGTCCGTGCCGCAATGCCTTTCACGCATAGAAAACCTTCAGCCGTGAGTGTTCGCGACGTAGGCTTGAAGGCCTCATCGATGGTCATTCTTTGCATTGGGTTACCCGTCTTTGGGGAAGTAGTTCACGCCTGGGATCATGGCCAGGCCTACGCATCGGCAGAGAACGTGATGCTTGCCAGGATGCAGGCCGGTCTTGCCGCCCCACGGGGCACCGTCAGCGACCTTGTAGACGCCTGGCCCGTAGCCGATGTCCTGTCGCGCAATGCCGTAGCAACTGATCTTGGCGTTGGGGTATTTCCCGCCTGGCGCGCCAGATACGCGCTGATCGCCAGCGTCCACTGCTTTATAGAACTCGATGCCGGCCGCTGCTTGGCGTTGCCGGGTCAGGTCGCTATTCAGCTGCGACACCTGATCCCGAGCGATGAGCTTGGCCCGGCGAGCACTGACCCCGGTCTGCTCTTGGATCTGCTTGGCTATGGCGGTAGGGGCAAGCCCATCCTTCATGCCGCCCAGAACGATCGTCTCGACGTTTTTGAAGTACTCGTCGGGTATCGACTTGATCAAGTTCACGTTCTCGGCTGTGGAGGCTTCCAAGTAGTCCTGCATACCCTTAGTTCGGGTGATCAGCTGGAAGTCGACACCGACGGCTTGATTGACAGACTTGCGGAAGTCTTCAGCGTTATCCGCATCAGCCCGGCTGACAGTGCTGGCAGCCACCCGCTGGATCTGGGATTCGAACAGGGATGAGCTGAATCGGCGTGATACCCCGCGTATCGCTGCGAGGATGTCGTCAGTCCAGCCATCCATGGTCGGCTTGGCGTCGGCGGTGTAGTCACGCTTAAGGCGTTTCAGCTCAGGCTCAAGCGCCTTGACCAGTTCCCCAGCCATCAGCCTGACCATTCCACGAAGCTGCCCGCTGTAGTAGCGCTCAGCCTCTTGGCTTGGCAGGACAGGCTTAGGGGCGCGGGGTTTCTTTTTCCGCTGCTCCATCAACCCCAGGTTTGTCGCCGTCAGCTTCTCCAAGGTCGAAACCTGGGAGGTCTTTGCCGTCATCGCCGATTCCATTGTCCTGATCCTTCTCGATCTTCTCTTGGGCGGCGATCTGTTCGTCGGTGATGGCGTACGTGCCTTTCGACTGTACGCGGCGCATGGCGTGGCTCGGGCGAATGACGCCAGCCTCAATGCTCATCGCGTCAGCCTGGGCGTCTGCCAGATCTTCCTGGGCCTGTTCAGTCCCCGTAGGCAGGGACAGAGGCTTCCATTCAAATTCAAGATCTTCGGGGTAGTCGCCAAGGGCCGAACGGATAAGCACCTGATCAAGCGCTTCAAGGTCGAGACGCATCTGGCCATCCTGCTTGCCCTTGATCGTCCCTTCGTAGGTCTTGCGGTCACCTTCACCGGTGGCACTCAAGCCCGACGCCGATTGGCCCCATAGCTCAGTAACCGGCATCTCAGCTGCGCCAGCAGTCCACACCATGAACTGTTCCATGATCTGGCTAAGGCCGGAGAACGAGATACTGTTGCGCTCGTACTCTTCGCTTTCGGCATCGAGCAGGCCCAGGTTAACCAGGGACTTCATCATGCCGAACATGCGATAGCGCTCGGTGACGTTGTCGCACTGGGCGCTGGCCAAGGCGGCCTTGAGGCCCTTAACCTTAATGGTGTCGACGTTCGCTTCCAGCACTAGGGAAGCAATACCGCCCTTGGTAGCTACCACATCACGCAGGTCAGACATGCAGCGACGTAGGCGGCTGTCACCCCAGCCTTGCTCAAACATGCGCATACGGCGCGGCAGGCGAGCCCCAGTGCGGCGAATGATGTGGCTGTAGTGAATACGCTGCTCGCCGTTCACCATCATGTAGTACTCGGGGAGCATCCAGTTAGGCTTTAGCGGGTCAGTCAGGTTGAATTCTGTTGGCTGGATATCCCAGCGGTCGAGGACGACCAGGTTCTTCAGGTCGCCCTTCTTGACCTTCTTCAGGTCGAGGGGCTCGCTCAGGTCTTGCCCGGTCACCATCAGCAGCGCGGCGCCACCGTACAGGTCAGCCCAGCAGCACGTATCAAGGTAAGCCTGCTGAACACCCAGGCGGCGCTCTTCGTTCTGGATGTCCTTGGCCTGCTTGCCATTGAACGTGCGCCACTCACGCAGCGCGTCTTCGTTCGGCTTGTCCACGATACGGCGGGCAATCCAGTTCGACTGATACGCCGCCTCAAGCTCAATCTGGTTGACGAACTCAAAGCCGAAAACGTTGTGCGTGCGCTTGTCTCGGTTGGTGCCGATGTTGGCAACCATGTTCGACAAACTATCAGTTGACACGACCTTACCGGCCTGAATCTGAATTCGCGGTTTTGATGTGGTCATAAATTGATCTATCTCGCGCCACGAAACGGCGGTTGTGAAAACGTGGCGCGGATTAATCTACCTTGCGGCCTGGCAGCTTGAAGTCAGTCACCCGGTCAGCAATGGACCGGATCTTCTCCACGCCCAGGAAACCAACCCAGCCGCCGACGAAGGTGGCCATGCTCTGCGGGAGCGAGAAGAACTCAAGGCCGCTGATGATGGTCAGGGCCAGGCCGCCACAGATAGCGCCCTCAACGATCATCTGGCGACGTGTACCACCACCGTAGGTGATTCGCAGAACAGCCATCGCACAGGACAACGCAGCCGCATAGAGGATTGGCGAATGCTGGCTAAACCACGCAAGCGCTATCGCCCAGGTGTCTGGTTTGTCTGGCATGTTGGACATCTCGGTTCCTCCCCGTCAGGGAGTTAGGAATACGACAGGCCATGACCTGCGGAATTGAATCGGCTCACACAGCACTCCCAGCTCGGAGCAATGGGTGTGGCGGAGCCGAAAACGAAAAGGCCTCGATCAATGTCGAGGCCCTGAATAGGTGTTCGAAGGCTGGGCGCTTTCCCTTCCAGCATGACCGTGCGGATCTGGCTTCAATCTCCGCCGCTTCAGAACTTGGTCGGCCCGTAGGGGCTTGAACCCTCTTCCCCCGGTTATGAGCCGGGCGCATCAACCGTCAATGCTTCGGGCCAGATTTGGAGCGGATACAGGGAATCGAACCCTGATCGAAAGCTTGGAAGGCTGTCTAGCGACCTGCGCTACCCGCAATTGCGTGTCTTCCCACGCCGCCTGCCAAAGACCATCCCAGCGTCGACGCCCCTATGCACCGACCTCGCCGTTCCTGTCTCGCGCCACCCCATAAGCATTGAGGTAAGGGTGCGCGGGCTGCCGGGGTTGTTCTCGTACGTCGCACTGTCCGACTATCGACGTCCAGGCCTTCCCGAGGGCTGTCCTGGCTACAGGTGTTACTGGCTGGTGAGAGTGGGATCGAACCACTGACCGATCGGTTAACAGCCGATTGCACTACCGCTGTGCTACTCACCAATTTGGTGCCGCCACGAGGATTCGAACCCCAGGCCATTCGCTTACAAGGCGACTGCTCTACCGCTGGAGCTATGGCGGCGAAATTTAGGCAATAAAAAACCCGACACAGTGGCCGGGTTTAGTGTTTCAAGAGTAAGTTGCCGAAGGCAAAACTCTAGCAGTGGCGATAAAGTATCACCAGCCGCACGGGAACGCAATAGGCCCTCATGCGGCCTCGCGCATTTCGTAAATTACCGCTGCAACGGGGCTCAGTGCGCGGCGATCCAGATCCTCGCAGCACTCGAAGATCAGCTGCAGCATTCCACCCCAATCCCGCTCCCAGTTGCACGACTCCAGCCGCACTTCATAGACCTGCCACATCCATGCCCGGAACTTCTCGGCGTTGGCCAGCGGGTCTTCATTGGATGACTGGCCGCCCTGGTGCATATGCTGGTACCGGCGTAGTACGCCCTTCACGACGAACTCCAGCTTCTCGCGCTTTGCCGCCGTCATGCGCGGTGAGCGGTTCTGCACCAGAAGAAACACGACCTCTTCCGCCGCTTCCCGGATGTCGTCGCTCTGCTCGGCGGCGTACATGAAGTCGCCAAACACGCGGATCTGCGGGTGCAGCCGGGCGATTGCCGACTGGATGTGTCCAGCCAGCGCGCCGTGAACCGCGTGGTTTGCCGTGGGCCCGCGCTCGGTGGTCTGCACCACCACGCCCAGCTGCACCACGTCAGAGGTCTGGCCGGGGGCCGGGTTGTACTTGCAGTCATGCCACGCCTGGCGCGCTGAGTTGATCTTCATGCTGCCTCCCCCTTCTTCAGTTCTCTGGTCTTTGCCCGGTAGTAGGCCTTAATGCCCTTGATATGCTCGACGGTGTACTTGCGCACGCTCTGGTCGGCCTCAAGTGCATTGACGGCTTCCTGACCAATGCGCGCTATCAGGCCGATCCGGTAATCCACCGCATTTCCTGAGAGGAACCGGTTGTCCTGCTTGCTCTGGGCATGGCAGTTACGCTCATCGAAGCGCAGGTGCGGGGCAGAGCCGACGCTGCGGTAATGCCCGGCATCTACCGCGTTGCCGCTCCAGTCCAACGGCTTGCCGCTCGAGATGCAGTGGTGGCCGGCGGCCTGGTCCCGGGTGCGGATGTACTCGTTGAACGCCTGCTGGGCTTCACGCATGTGGTCGCCGCGACTTTTCAGGGCCTCTTTGCGAACCTTGATGTCGGCGCGGCCAACCTGATCCAGCGACTTTCGCGCCTTCTCCTCGTTCACATGCTTGATGGCCAGGCCGCACTTGGGGCTGCATACGGCTTGGCCCAAGCGCTGGGCAACGAACTTCTCGCCGCATGCTGGGTTCTTGCAGGTCTTGGGCTTGGGCTGTTTGGCGGCGAGCATCAAATGTCTTCTCCGGCGAAAAAGCAGATAAGCAGCGCGATGGTGTATGCCGCGAGGAAAAGGCTCATGCCGCGTCCTGTATTTCGAGATACATCCCCAGCCCACTGGCGCGCAGCGCCGAACAAGCCGTCTCACCCATAGCCAAGAGGACTACGCCGGTTCCTGGGGAGCCCCCAATGCTTCCGTCAGGCCGAACAAATTTGGTTTTCCCTTTGGGGAATAGCAGGCCATCACATTGAGGCGCGAGGTCATGGAACCATCCGGCAGAGGTCCGGGCTGCAACGAGAGCAATGCCATTCCCGTGCGCAATGAATTTCTCAAGCCAAGGAACTTGGCCGTTACGCCCACCAAACGGCGGGTTCATCCATACGAGCCCATTCCAGTCTCGGCTCAAGCCGTCTTCCTGCGCGGTGATCACTTGCTCTGCCGGCACCCAGTGATTGGCCCCAGGGCTGCAAGGGTCAAGATCAAACTTGAGCGCCAAGGCATCGAATATGAATGGAGGCGTATACCAGTCATCGCTTGCGCCAATACAGTTCTCGTGCTCGCTCATGCCGCCACCTCGCCCAGCAGATCGTCGAAGACCACTCCAGGGGCGGCATAGCCCCACTCCATTCCGCCTGCTGTTTTCTGCTTTTTCTTGGCGGCCGCACAGATGCACGGCTTGCTCACTCCTGTGTGGCGGCAAGCGGACTCCAAAGAGGGGAACCACATGCCCGAACCTTGCTTTGATGATTGGACGGGCACCGCGCAGTCGCTGAGACCCGTAGCAGCTGCGTGGGCCATATTTTCCTGGTGCGTGCACCACTCAAGGTTCTCTGGGTGCGGATTGCTCTTGTCGCCGTCTTTGTGATTGATGCACGGCAAGCTGTCCGGGTTCGGCAGGAACATCTCAGCAACAAGGCGGTGGACCAGATACGCCTTCGCCTTACCGTTTACCTTCAAGATAATCCTCGGGTAGTCTTGGGACTTTGCACGCTGAATCAACCGCTCCGGATAGCTTTTAGTGACCCCCGAGACGCCGGTCGAAACGTGAGCCATCCGCTTTGCGCGCCCGAGCGACGAGACCATGTAACGCCCTGCCAATGTTTTGCTTTCGATCCATATTTCGCTCATGCCGCCTCCCATTGCTCAGGCATTTGTCCTTTCGGCTCGCTCCAGCGAACATCGCGCTCAGCGCCGAAGACGTACATGCACTCGATCACGTCGCCAAGTTCGGCCACGGTCATGCGCTTTGTGCTGACTCCTAGCATCACGACTCCGCCATTGATGCCCGAAGCCATGCGCACCTCCTGGCGGGCCGCAGCGGTCATGAGCGCCTTCCAGTCCTCGCTGTCGAGCCTCTGCATGACGCCGTTGACTGGCCATTCGACCTGGCGGGATATGTCGGCCAACATGGCCCACAGCTTGGCGTTCTGCTCCAGAGTGCGGCGTGACTTCACTGGGCGGACGATGATCTCTATAGCTCCGTCCAGCGCAAGGTCGGTAGCGAAGAGGTAGGCCAACCGACACACCTCGCGCACACGTGATGGGCCAGATGACCAAAAATGGCGAGGCTTAGTGATGGCCTCGGAGAGCTTGGCCTGGCAGTTGACGCTGATCTTGTCGGTCATGGCCGCAGCACCTTGATCCAGAGCTTCCCAAGTTTCAGCACCTTCACGTGCCCGTTTCGCTCGCTGAAAAGGGGTACATATCCGGCGTTCACCCATCGGAAGTGAAGGCCGTAACCGCCGGGAATGCGGAACCACCAGTAACGCGCGCCAAACCCTTTACCGATCATGACTTCTCTCCGTTGCCCATGGCGACGGCGTAATTCCAAACTTTGCACCATGCGCACTCTTTGCCAGCCTTGGCGCCGTTGTCCGCGTCCCATACACCTGGAATCGAGTGGCAGTGGCCGGGCGCATTGCCGGAACGACTGATGTGCGCCCCATGGATTTCATTGACTACGGCACTCATAACCCCTCGCAGCGCCTCGTTCTCGGCCTTGAGCTGGTCGCGCTCAGCCAGCAGCGCCTGGGCGATGGAATGGAACTGGCGGCGGGACAACTCGCTTCCCATCGCCATCTCGAAAGGCATTCCGATTGCGCCTCTGGTGATTTCGCTCATGTCCGTTGCTCCGCTGCTTCTGCGATCAATGCCATGCGCTCAAAGCGCTCAGCGGCCTGGCTGGCAAGGTTATGAAGGTCAGCTTCGTCCACCACCGGCATGCACACGAAACGGATTCCGTGCTTGACCATGGTGTTCGCCATCTCAAGGGATTGGCGTAGCTGTGCTGGGTTTGCTCGCTTCATGCTCGTGACTCCAATTCCTGGGCCTGTCTGATCAGCAGCGCCCGGCGATCCGCCAACTCGTTGGCCGCTTCAATGCGTATTTCAAGCTTTCGCTCTTCGCTGGCCCTACGCATTTCCATCATTGAGCTCTTCACCAGTTCCAGCTTCTTGCGCAGCACCGGCGCAGGCTGAGTCACCGCACCAGTGAGCAGGCCGGCAATGGCGCGTCCATCCTCGGTGACCGGAACAACGCTCAGGTCAGCCAGATACTTCTGGGCGTGTTCGCGAGGGATGCGCTTCAGTTCCATTGCCTTGGTCACAGCCTGGACACGGCGGCTAGCGTCGAAGCCCACAGAAACGTGCCAGTTGACCGGCTTGGCGTCTTCACGCGACTGGCTCACAAACCGCTCGTAAGCGCTGATGAAGGCCATGCGGGCGCCGATCTTGTCCCCGGCGTCGAGGACGGGTTTTGCGGCCGCCAGGGCCAACTGGATTTCGTCGGTCAGCACCACGGTTTCAAATTCGTCGTTGGTGGTCATGGCAATGGCCCAGGCTTCATCCTTGCCGGGGCGGCCGTCGGCGGCCTGGACGCGCTGAAGAATCGCGGCAAGGGTCAGCTTTCCAGTCACTTCGCGGCGGCATGACCAAAGCGCGTTGGCGATCACGTCCATGGGGTGCTCGGCCAAGTCCTCGGCCATCAGCTTGGCAGCAGGAGCGCTCAGCACTTGCCCAAGGGTTTCAGCAGTGGCGCAGATGGCCATGCTCAGTTCAGCGGTTTCGGCGTAGGAAAGCATTGCTGTTCCCTCCTTCCAAAATGCTGCGACTGGCCTCCTGGGCGGCGCTAATGTTCGCTTGAGTGTTTTCCATCTGGCGGGCGGTCACCGCGTTCACCTGGCGACCTGTGAGCCACTGCGTGCGAATACCCTCTGCGCGCGCCACCAGCAATCCAAACTCGTGAGAGGCCCGGATGAAGAACGAATCGTTGATGGAAACGTAGAACGCGGCGACACCCGGGGCCTCATCAGCCCCCAGCCGTTGAACAAGCTGGGCAACTTGGCCATTGACCTTCGCGTTACGCACCGGCTCTACGCCATACCGATCAAGATAGGCGATGGTGTAAGAGTCCCAGGTGTTGGTATTGGCGATCTGCGCTTCGGTCTTTTGCTTCGGCTTGGGATTCAGAACCTTGACGTTCGACGGCGCCGGAGCCTCGGCGACTGGCAAGGGTTTTGAATCCGGGTTCAGGACATCAGGAATCAGTGAATCAGGAATCAGAAGATCAGAATCAGAAGAGAGGGAATCAGCCCGAGTCGTACCGATAATTTCGGAACGAGTACCGAGAAAATCGGAAGTGATACAACCTTCTGAAATAGAAGGGATTTCTGATTCCTTCTCGTTCTTGTGAGGGTTCTGGTGCTTTGTGAAGTTGCACACCTCGATGAACGCCTTCCCGGAAGCGCTGTAGCGAACGATGAAGCCTTTGTGCGCCAACCAATGAAGCATCGCGTCAACATCAGCTTCGCGATAAGGGAAGATTTCAGCCTTGATGCGCAACGGACGATCTTCAAGGCGACCCTCTTTGTCAGCAAGGAGCCACAAACCCTGAAACAGCAGCGTGCACAGTGGGTGGCCTACACCCAGGATCTCGTTGGTAAACAGTGCGGGTTTTATGTTGCGAGCGCGGGCCATGATCAGTGCCCTCTGGTAATGGGTACTGAAGATGCTTGCGCCACATTTTCATCAATCGAAAAACGTGGCGCGGAATTAACTGGGGTATTGCTATGTGGTGTGGTTTGCATATAATCAGTCCCACGAGATGTTTAAGAGAGCCGGGTCACTACCCCGGCTTTTTTTTGCCTTGAATTTGGCAGAGGCCCTCTGGATTACCCTGAAGAGTCCCTGCCTGAGGCCCTCATGGGGGTAACCAACTGAAGGACTATTGCCTTCTTCCGGCCGACCTCTGAAAGCGCCCCACTTGCGATTGATGTCTCCATCATTGCGTTGATGGCCTGGGCAAAACTCCACCCGTTCTGGCGCATCAACCCCTCCACTGCTTGCCGCGTTTTAGGCGGCAACTTTTCAAGCTCAATGCTCATTCGGGCCTCCAAAAGGCCTCTAGCCCGCGATATCTTCTTGTTTGTCCTGCATGAGCTCTTCGATGACACCGTTGGAAACTGCCCACTCGATGATTTCGTAGAGATACGTGGCGTGCTGCATACGGGTCTTGCTTGCGGCTTTACGCAGAATCCGATCAAGCACTGGTTCGAAACGAACCTTCACCGGAATGGCGCGCTTTTGATTGGGGTCCATGTACATACTTCGGTGCTCCTGGCTGATGAATTTGGGTTTAAGCGGCGGATTTCTTTGGGTGAGCCTCGGCAAGCAGCCATGCGGGCTCGAACGGCCTGCCATTCGCGGCAGCCAGTTCTGCAATTTTCTTGGCGTATTGGGTTTCGCCTGTGTACTCGGTGCGCGGCAATGCGTCGGCAACAAGCCACTTGTAGATAGCGCGCGGGGTCTTCCCGCAGGCCAAGGCCACAGACGGAACACCACCAGCATCGTCAATCGATTTCTTGAGCGGCCGCATAAGGCCTCCGAGTAAAATATGAACTTACGGTACATCTTATGTCGGAACTGAAAGTACATGCAAGCGCGTGCGAACATGAACCCATGGTTCAGATAGAAGAAATACGCAGATCGTTTGTCGCTCGGCTCAAGGAGGCTCTCGCCGCAGAGGGGATTCCGGAGTGGGGAGCTGGTGTACGCCTTGCAAAAATGGCGAAGGTCACTCCAAAGGCTTGTAGTAAGTGGCTCAATGGAGAGTCGATGCCTGGGGGGGCAAAAATGCTTGCCCTGGCCACGGCGCTATCCGTGAGGGTTGAATGGCTGGAGTACGGGCGTGGCGCAATGCGTGAAGACTCCCCTGCTCAGGCACCGGACTCCCGAATTCAACCCCGAAGCTTTGATCTTCAAGATGAGCCGGAATACACCGGCGTATTGCAACTGACTGCGCGAGGATCTACTGGCGATGGTGATGACAACCCGCACGTCGAGATTCGGGGAGTCATGGCGTTCAAGTCCGCCTGGTTGCGCGCAAACGGCCTGAGCCAGAAGCACTTGGACGTGATTTACGCCAACGGTAACAGCATGGAGCCGACCATTAATGATGGCGACGTACTGTTGGTGGATGAGTCAAAGATTGAGCCGAAAGACGGGCAGATCTTCGCTATGCAAAGCGAATCAAAAGGCACGATCGTGAAGCGCCTGGTGAGGTCGGACTTCGTTGGGTGGATCATTCGGAGCGATAACCCGGATAAGGCTCGGTATGGCGACGAGACGTTGCGTGACGGGGAGATAAACGAGGTTCGCATCATCGGGCGTGTCGTCTGGCGCGGCGGGATGCTCTAGGAGATTCTCCAGCTTTTCTCCCGCTCGCGGACCTCTTTGATTTACTAGATGGACTTGAACAGGATAGTCTGCCGGCTTGCGCCGAGAACAGTCTGATAGGTGGATACGCCTATAAACTGTAATGGCCCGCGTGACACGGAAGACCAAAACTGCCCCTCCAGTGCCTCCTTGTCCGTGATGATTGTTATGGTTGGGAAAAGGCCGGGATTGGTCATGCTGACAAGCAGGACTCTACCCTCAACGACTTGGGAGATTCTGTAGTCTCCGTCAGAAACCCATACGAACCTTTCCTTATAGTTAGTCGTGCCATTTTCCTGGAAGATTCTGACCAGAGCATTGAAATCTTTTAGGTTCTTGCCAAGAAACATAGGCTGCACGCCTGTGCGCTCTATTACTGAATCTGTCAGCCTTTCATTCTCCGCGTCCGATTTCTCATAGATGGACTTTTTGTGGGCTGTAAAGGCGTCTTGCTTGGCCTTGCAAAGAGTCGGTATTCGATCCATTTGCGCACTTGCAACTCTAATCCTTTGCTGCCCACCAAATTTATTTTCGGGCCCCACCACCTCTAATGTAGAGATCGCCGCAAGGAACGTGGCTTCATCCTCATAATGTGATTCTCCAGCGTAGAGCCTAAGCCCCTCAATACTCACATCCCATTTATCTCCAAATCCTCCATATGCGCCCGAGCTTTTCCGAACAATGAAGTATCGACGCTCATCCTCAGTGCAGGTTCCGTAGGCCTCGATCGTCTTCCCTGTTGACTTGGAGATTGCCCGCACGCCGACCTGGTCGAAGCTAGACACATCCTCAAAGGTGAAGTCGCTTTCCACGTACTCTGGCGAGCTAACGCAGCCACTCAAAGCCAGTACAACTGACAAGGCGATGATCCGTTTCATTTCCAGCTCCGCTCCGTAAGTGCGCCGATTGTAGCAGAGAGCCATCTCCACTCTAAGAGCCGCCCTGAGCGGTTTTTTGTGCCTTGAATAAAAATATGTACTTTTGGTACTTGACCAATATGAACCATTGGTACATATTCACTCCATCGAGTCACCCAACAGGGACTCGCCAGGGCCTCACAGCC
>NZ_JAMDGY010000008.1 GCF_028656955.1 Pseudomonas fontis | reverse complement strand
CAGGCTGCGCTGGAGCCCGCCAGGGCTCCCAAATGGCGCCTGCCCTGCAGGCGAGCGCAGCCTTACGGCAGCGGCTACGAGGTATCGGCCTGACAGGGAGATGCTCGCATCCCGCACTGGCTGTTTTCTCGCCAGTGGTTGAAACTCCGCCTTCGGCCAACAAGACCTGCAAGGGCCAAGGCAAGGATCCGACCCGTGTTAGCAACTTCCCTGGTTCTGGTTGCAGCGCTGCTGCACGCCATCTGGAACACCCTGATCAAATTCAGCGGCGAGCGCCTGCTGGTCATTGCCAGCATGGACGTGGTGGCCTTGCTGTTCGCCGTGGTGATGGTCGCGTTCGTCCAGGTGCCGCCGGCCGAAATCTGGCCATGGATGCTCGCCTCGGCGGGCTTCGAGCTGATCTACCGGTTCCTGCTGATCCAGGCCTACCGGGTCGGCGATCTGGGCCTGGTCTATCCACTGATGCGTGGTTTGTCGCCGCTGGTGGTGCTGGCGCTGACCCTGACCTTCGCCGGCGAAACCCTGAGCAACCAGCAAATCCTCGGCATCATGCTGATCCCCTGCGGCATGGCGTGCCTGCTCTGGCAGGGTGGCGGCGGTGACCGCCTACCCTGGTCGATGCTGCCGGTGGTGGCGCTGATCGGCCTGTGCATCGGCTGCTACACCTGGCTCGACGGCCAGGCGATCCGGCGCTGGTCGCAACCTTTGGACTATCTTGTATGGCTGACGCTGATCAGCGCCTGGCCGTTCCCGCTGCTTGCGGTGGTGGCGCGGCGGGCGCCGTTCGCCTTGTTCTGGCGCACGCAATGGAAGCTCGGCCTGGCGGTCGGCTTCTGCGTGCTGTTCAGCTACGCACTGGTGCTCTGGGCCATGCAGCTGGGCTCGGTGGCAGAGGCGGCAGCACTGCGCGAGATCAGTGTGATCCTGGTGGTGCTGTTCGGGATGCGTTACCTCAAAGAACCTTTCGGCGGGCCGAGGCTCTTAGCCTGTGCCCTGGTGCTGATCGGCATGCTGATCATGAAATTCTGACCCACCCTACATAAGGACATAGCCATGACCGTTGCCTTCTGGTGCGTATTGATCGCGCTGCTTCTCCCGATTGTCTGCACCAGCATCGCCAAGTTCAGCAGCGGGCGCTACAGCCTGGGCAGGAACCACGACCCACGCGCCTTCCTCGACACCCTCGAAGGCTTGCCACGCCGGGCCAACGCCGCCCAGCTGAACAGCCTGGAAGCCTTCCCGGCGTTTGCTGCCGCAGTGATCATTGCCGATATCCTCGGCAATGCCGAGCAGGTGACCCAGGACGTCCTGGCGGTGCTGTTCATCACCAGTCGCCTGCTCTACATCATCTGCTACCTGGCCGACTGGGCGATGCTGCGTTCCGCCGTCTGGTTCGTCGGCCTGGGCCTGATCATCAGCTTCTTCGTGGTATCGGCCTGATTACTGGTCGGTCACCTGCGGCACGTCTGGCAGCGGTGCGCCCTTAGGCCACAGCAGCCAGATCTGGCCTTGCTGCTTCATGTCGCCAGCCAGTTGCCCGGCGGCAGCGCCGGTGCCCCAGAACAGGTCGGCGCGCACTTCGCCGGCAATTGCCCCGCCGGTGTCTTGTGCCGCCACCGGGCGCACGACCGGCGCGCCATCCGGGCGGGTGGTCGAGAGCCACAGCAGGCTGCCCAGCGGGATCACCTTGCGGTCGATGGCGACACTGTAGCCGGCAGTCAGCGGCACGTTGAGCGAACCGCGCGGGCCTTCGTTGCTGTCCGGGCGGGTGCTGAAGAACACGTAGCTGGGGTTGCTCGCCAGCAGTTCCGGCACCCGTGCCGGGTTGGCCTGGGCCCAGGAATGGATCGCGCCCATGGTGACGTCTTGTTTTTCCAGTTGGCCCTGCTCGACCAGCCAGCGGCCCACCGGGCGGTACGGGTGGCCGTTCTGGTCAGCATAGCCGACGCGCAGTTGGCGACCGTTCTCCAGTTGGATGCGCCCCGAACCCTGGATTTGCAGGAACTGCAGGTCCATCGGGTCGGTCAGCCAGGCCAGGATCGGCGCCTTGACGCCCTGGCGCTGGATCACTTCGGCGGTGTCATACGGCTTGAGTACGCGGCCTTCAAGGCGCCCGCGCAGGCGCTTGCCTTTCAGCTCTGGATAAACGCTGTCCAGCGATACCGTGATCATGTCGTCCGGCACGCCGTAGACCGGCACCTTGGCGGCGGCAGTCTGGGTCAGGCTGCCCGGATAGACCGGCTCGTAGTAGCCGGTGATCAGGCCATTGGCGCTGTTCTCGGCTGAGCGCAGGCTGTAGACCTCCATGTGCGTGCCGAGAAAATCACGCACTTGCCGGGCATCGTTGGGCAGGCTGACGGCGGCGGCGCAGGTTTCGCCCCACACTGCGTCGCGCTTGAGCCGTTCGCAGGCGCTGCGCCAGGCGTTGAAGCCGGCCATCAGGTCGCTTTCGCCAACCACCGGCAGGTCTTGCCAGGTGGCGTGGGTGTAGGTGGCGATCGGGTGCGGCTTGCCTTTTTCCGGCGCGCTGCCGTTGCAGCCGGCGAGCAGGGCGAGTACCGACAGGGTCAGGCCGAGCCGGCCCAGGGGAAGTTTCATGAACGCTGTTCCTCGCGGTTTGCCTGGGGTTGAGGTGGGTCAGGCAACCCTTAGTGTTAATAGGGGTATTGGTGTTTGTCGGTGAGGCGAGGATACTGGCCGCCATTTTTACCGTGAGCCGACGTCACCATGATGTTCAAGCGACTTTCTGTAGTAGTGCTGGCCTGCCTGACCCTGACCGCCTGTGGCGGTGTCGATCCCAACTCGCCGTTGGGCCAGCGCAAGGCGATCTTCAAGCAGATGCTCAAGACCAGCGAAGACATGGGCGGCATGTTGCGCGGCCGGCTGCCGTTCGATGGGCAGAAGTTTGCCGACGGGGCGGTGAAGCTTGATGGCCTGGCGCACGAACCGTGGCAGCACTTCCCGCAGGTCAAGGACAGCGACCAGAGCAGCGCGCGGGCGGATGTCTGGGAGAAGCAGGCGCGCTTCCAGGACCTGGCCAAGCAGCTGGAAAGCGTGACCGGCGAGCTGGTGGCGGTAACCCGTACCCAGCCGCTGAAGGCGGCGGAACTGGGCGCGCCGATGGACAAGGTCGAGGCGGCGTGCAAGGCGTGTCATACCGAGTTTCGCAATCATTGAGCCAGCTATCGCGGGGCTAGCCCACTCCCACGGCATCTGTGGGAGCGGGCTGGTCCCGCGATGAATTCAGCATGGCGCGGTCGTCTTACTTTTCCAGGTCATCCAGCGCCTGCTGCAATTCCTTCTTGGCTTCGGCCAGTTTGTCTTTGCGCTTGTTGATCTTCTCGGCGTCGCCTTTCTTCATGGCCTTGTCCAGGTCCTTGGTGCGCTGCGTCACTTCATGACGGGCGTCGAGCACTTTTGCTCACGCTCCTTGCGCAGGCCGGCGTCGGTGCAGTTGGCATTCACTTCGCTCAGGGCCTTTTCCAGGCCGGCTTGCTGCTCGGCATTGCCATGCGCGCGGGCTTGTTCGATCTGCTCGGCAATGGCTTGCTTCTTCGCCGCGCAACCGCTCAGGCCGGGCTGCTCTTCGGCTGCCAGCAACGGCGTGGCCAACAGGGAACAGACGGTGAACAGGGCAAGCGGGGAAAGCAGTTTCATAGGGGCTCCGGTGTCATGGGCTGACAGAACCCATGATGCTGCCCTGATCCGACGAATTTATAAACCCTCGATTGCAGGTTCGCCGCTGAAGACGGCGGGAAACACGTTTGCAAACGTTGCAGGCGGGCGCAGAGGTGCTCGAGGTGTTCGCTTTCGAGTAGCGGGCGGGCGGCGCGTTGGCGCAGTTGCTGGATTTCCAGGTGGGCAGCGTCGGGGTCCCAGCCTGGGCAGGCGTCGGCGTTTGCCTGGGGGAGCCAGAGCAGGAGCAGCAGGGTTTTCAGTGCGGGCATGCTGAGCGTCCTTGCTCGGCTGTGGAGACGCTCAAGCCTAGGAGTGCTGGTGGTGATGTGCTGGGTGGGGTTGTCAGGGCATGTTTCTTTGCGAGCGCTGCGCACTCGATCACCGGCAAGGCCGGCTCCCACAGAGAGCGAATCTGACCTTCAGGCAACAAAAAGCCCCAGCCGATCACTCGGCTGGGGCTCTGGCATCACCGCAAACGCTTACAGGCCAGCAGCAGCGCGCAGGGCGTCGATGCGGTCAGTACGTTCCCAGGTGAAGGTGGTGAAGGTGTCATCACCCACGGTCTTCACTTGCGGGGTACGGCCGAAGTGCCCGTACGCAGCAGTTTCCTGGTACATCGGGTGCAGCAGGTCGAGCATGGTGGTGATCGCGTATGGACGCAGGTCGAAGCACTCACGCACCAGCTGGATGATCTTGTCGTCGGAGATCTTGCCGGTACCAAAGGTATTCAGCGAGATCGACGTCGGCTGGGCCACACCGATAGCGTAGGAAACCTGGATCTCGCAACGCTCGGCCAGGCCGGCAGCAACGATGTTCTTGGCCACATAACGACCCGCATAGGCGGCCGAACGGTCAACCTTGGATGGGTCCTTGCCGGAGAACGCGCCACCACCGTGACGGGCCATGCCGCCGTAGGTGTCGACGATGATCTTGCGGCCGGTCAGGCCACAGTCGCCCACCGGGCCACCGATGATGAAGTTGCCGGTCGGGTTGATGTGGAACTGGGTGTCCTTGTGCAGCAGCTCGGCCGGCAGCACTTGCTTGACGATCAGCTCCATCACGCCTTCGCGCAGGTCTTTGTACGAGACTTCCGGGTTGTGCTGGGTCGACAGCACGACCGCGTCGATCCCCACGACCTTGCCGCCTTCATAGCGGCAGGTCACCTGCGACTTGGCATCCGGACGCAGCCACGGCAGCAGGCCGGACTTGCGCGCTTCGGCCTGGCGCTCGACCAGACGGTGCGAGAAGCAGATCGGTGCTGGCATCAGCACGTCGGTTTCGTTGCTGGCGTAGCCGAACATCAGGCCCTGGTCGCCCGCGCCCTGGTCTTCCGGCTTGCTGCGGTCAACGCCCTGGGCGATGTCCACGGACTGCTTGCCGATGATGTTCATCACTGCGCAGGTGGCGCCATCGAAGCCGACGTCGGAGCTGTTGTAGCCGATGTCGACGATGACGTCGCGAACGATCTCTTCCAGGTCGACCCAGGCCGAGGTGGTGACTTCGCCAGCGATGATCGCTACGCCGGTCTTGACCAGGGTTTCGCAAGCGACGCGGGCGAATTTGTCCTGGGTGATGATGGCGTCCAGCACCGCATCGGAAATCTGGTCGGCGATCTTGTCCGGATGCCCTTCAGACACGGACTCGGAGGTGAAAAGGGAGTATTCGCTCATCTCGAAGGGTTCCTAAAATTTACCGATGGTGAGGGTTGCCAGACGGTCGCTGAAAATGGCGAACCTGGATCTGGAAACCATTACGTAAGCCTACATACAGGCTGTCCCCGGGGGTCAGCCCCGCAGCAGCAGCCCAACGGGCCAGGTCGTCCTGCTCAAAGCCCAGCCAAAGATCGCCGCAGGCTTCGCGGGCCCAACTCTGGTCGTGGCTGCACAACTCTGTAACCAACAGGCTACCGCCTGGTTTGACACGCTCGGCCAGTTGCCCGAGGGCGGTGGCCGGTTCGCTGAAGTGGTGCAGCACCATGTTCAGCACCACGCAGTCCGCCTGGGTCTCGGTTGCACTGAGTGCATCGGCCAACTGCAAGGTAACGTTAGCCAGGCGCTCGCGCTGGCACACCTGGCGGGCCAACTCGAGCATCGCCGGGCTGTTGTCCAGCGCGGTGACCTGGGCAAAGCGCCCGGCCAGGTCCGGCAGGAACTCGCCGTCGCCCGGGCCGACTTCCAGCGCACTGGCCTGGCTGTCGAAGCTGAGTTTGTCGAGCAACGACAGCAGGCTCTCGCGGTACTGCGCGAGGCCCGCGATCAGGTCCTGCTGGGCACGGAACTTTTCTTCGGTGCGCTGGAAAAAATCCTGGCTGGTTGCCGCGCGCCGCGCCTGCACCGCACCAATGCGCGCCTGGACGTCGACCGGCAAGGTCAAGCCGTCGATTTCCTCGAGCAGCGCCGCATGCAGCTTGCCGCCCAGACGCAACTGGTCGGGCAGGGCGCGGCGGTAGAAGATCGCATTGCCCTCGCGGCGCGTGGCCACCAGGTCGGCCTGGGCCAGCACCTTGAGGTGGTGGCTCATGCCCGACTGGCCGATGGCGAAGATCTGCGCCAGCTCCAGCACGCCAAACGAATCGTTGCTCAGCGCCCGCAACACGTTTAGGCGCAGCGGGTCGCCGCCGGCTTTGCACAAGGCAGCCAGCTCGTCACTTTGCTCAAGGCGTGGGGACGGTATGCGTAGGTTCATGGAGCGGCAGTCTAGTCAGCACGACCGTGCGTCGCAAGAGCAATATCAAAAAGTTTTGATATTGCTCGATGAGTGGAGCGAAATCTGCCGATCGCCTCGACAAAATCGGCTGTTTCATCGGTATGTGCGGTGATTCGCCACCCAATCACAGGAAAATCACGTCTCAACGACCATCCGTCATTGCCCCGGGGCGTCCGACTGGGCGAAAATGGCCGCCTTTTTTCTGTTCCGTTACTTTCAAGCCCCAGGAGATAAGCGATGCCCAGCCGTCGTGAACGTGCCAACGCCATTCGTGCCCTCAGCATGGATGCCGTGCAAAAGGCCAACAGCGGCCACCCCGGTGCCCCTATGGGCATGGCGGATATCGCCGAGGTTCTTTGGCGTGACTACCTGAAACACAACCCGACCAACCCGAGCTTCGCCGACCGTGACCGCTTCGTGCTGTCCAATGGTCACGGTTCGATGTTGATCTATTCGCTGCTGCACCTGACCGGCTACGACCTGTCGATCGACGACCTGAAGGCGTTCCGTCAGCTGCACAGCCGCACCCCGGGCCACCCTGAGCTCGGCTACACCCCAGGTGTCGAAACCACCACCGGCCCGCTGGGCCAGGGCCTGGCCAACGCCGTTGGCTTCGCGCTCGCTGAAAAAGTGCTGGGCGCGCAGTTCAACCGCCCTGGCCACAACGTCGTCGACCACCACACCTATGTGTTCCTGGGTGACGGTTGCATGATGGAAGGCATTTCCCACGAAGTCGCTTCCCTGGCCGGTACCCTGGGCCTGGGCAAGCTGATCGCCTTCTATGACGACAACGGCATCTCCATCGACGGCGAAGTCGAAGGCTGGTTCACCGACGACACGCCCAAGCGTTTCGAGTCGTACAACTGGCAGGTGATCCGCAATGTCGACGGCCATGACGCCGACGAGATCAAGACCGCCATCGACACCGCTCGCAAGAGCGAGCAGCCAACCCTGATCTGCTGCAAGACCATCATTGGTTTCGGCTCGCCGAACAAGCAGGGCAAGGAAGACTGCCACGGCGCTCCGCTGGGCAACGACGAAATCGCCCTGGCCCGCAAGGAACTGAACTGGAACCACGCGCCATTCGAAATCCCGGCCGACATCTATGCCGAGTGGGACGCCAAGGAAGCCGGCAAGGCTGTCGAAGCCGAGTGGGACCAGCGTTTCGCTGCCTACTCCGCAGCCTTCCCTGAGCTGGCCAACGAACTGGTCCGTCGCCTGAGCGGTGAGCTGCCGGCTGACTTCGCGGCGAAGGCTGATGCCTACATCGCTGAAGTCGCGGCCAAAGGCGAAACCATCGCCAGCCGTAAAGCCAGCCAGAACACCCTGAACGCCTTCGGCCCGCTGCTGCCTGAATTCCTCGGTGGTTCGGCCGACCTGGCCGGCTCCAACCTGACCCTGTGGAAAGGCTGCAAGGGTGTCAGCGCTGAAGACGCCAGCGGCAACTACATGTACTACGGCGTGCGTGAATTCGGCATGACCGCAATCATGAACGGCGTTGCCCTGCACGGCGGCCTGGTGCCTTACGGCGCGACCTTCCTGATGTTCATGGAATACGCCCGCAATGCCGTGCGCATGTCGGCCCTGATGAAGCAGCGTGTGATCCACGTCTACACCCACGACTCCATCGGTCTGGGCGAAGACGGCCCGACGCACCAGCCGATCGAGCAACTGACCAGCCTGCGCAGCACCCCGAACCTGGACACCTGGCGCCCAGCCGACGCGGTCGAATCGGCCGTGTCCTGGAAGCACGCACTGGAGCGCAAGGACGGCCCGTCGGCGCTGATCTTCTCGCGTCAGAACCTGCAGCACCAAACCCGTGACGCCGGCCAGATCGCCGACATCAGCCGCGGTGGCTATGTGCTGAAAGACTGCGCAGGCGAGCCTGAGCTGATCCTGATCGCCACCGGTTCGGAAGTGGGCCTGGCGGTCCAGGCCTTCGACCAGCTGACCGAGCAGGGCCGCAAGGTCCGTGTGGTTTCCATGCCATGCACCAGCGTGTTCGATGCCCAGGATGCGACCTACAAGCAAGCGGTACTGCCGCTGCAAGTGGGCGCGCGGATTGCCATCGAAGCTGCTCACGCAGACTTCTGGTACAAGTACGTCGGCCTGGAAGGTCGCGTCATCGGCATGACCACCTACGGCGAGTCGGCGCCTGCGCCTGCCTTGTTCGAAGAGTTCGGTTTCACCCTGGAGAACATCCTGGGTACTGCTGAAGAGTTGCTGGAAGACTGATAGCACCCGGTCGTGGGAGCGGCGCCGAGCCCGTCGCTGGCAAGGCCAGCTCCCACACCTTGCATCAGATCTGGGTAAACCCTGTGGGAGCCGGCCTTGCCGGCGATTGAGGCAACGCGGTTCCCCCAGGCTGCAGAATAATGTTTCTGTTCCGTGAGCATCCCATGCCCCAAACGCGTCCCTACAAAGTTGCACTCAACGGCTACGGCCGTATCGGTCGTTGCGTCCTGCGCGCACTCTTTGAACGGGGAGCCAAGGCCGGCTTCGAGATCGTCGCACTGAACGACCTGGCCGATCAGGCCAGTATCGAATACCTCACTCGCTTCGACTCCACCCACGGGCGTTTCCCCGGCGAGGTGAAGGTCGATGGCGATTGCCTGCATATCAATGGCGACTGCGTCAAAGTCTTGCGCAGTGCCACCCCCGAAGGCATCGACTGGGCCGCGCTTGGCGTCGACCTGGTACTGGAATGCTCCGGGGCCTACAACTCGCGTGCTGATGGCCAGCGCTTCCTTGATGCCGGCGCCCCCCGGGTGCTGTTTTCCCAGCCGATGGCCAGCGAGGCGGATGTCGACGCCACCATCGTCTACGGCATCAACCAGGACTGCCTGAGCGGTGAAGAGCGCCTGGTCTCCAACGCCTCCTGCACCACCAATTGCGGTGTGCCGCTGCTGCGCGTGCTGGACCAGGCCTTTGGTATCGAGTACGTCTCGATCACCACCATTCACTCGGCGATGAACGACCAGCCGGTGATCGACGCCTACCACCACGAAGACCTGCGCCGCACCCGCTCGGCATTCCAGTCGGTGATCCCGGTGTCCACCGGGCTTGCCCGAGGCATCGAACGCCTGCTGCCGGAACTTGCCGGGCGAATTCAGGCCAAAGCCGTACGCGTGCCGACCGTCAACGTGTCGTGCCTGGACATCACCTTGCAAACCGCCCGTGACACCACGGCGGCCGAGGTCAACCAGGTGCTGCGCGATGCGGCGCTGAGTGGTCCGTTGCAAGGCCTGCTGGCCTACACCGAGCTGCCGCACGCCAGTTGTGATTTCAACCATGACCCGCATTCGGCGATTGTCGATGCCAACCAGACCCGCGTTTCCGGCCCACGCCTGGTGAACCTGCTGGCCTGGTTCGACAACGAATGGGGTTTTGCCAACCGTATGCTCGACGTCGCCGATCACTATCTGCGCGTTGTTGACTCCACTACCCGCAACACTCGTAAACAGCCCTGAAGGACTGCATTCATGACCGTTTTGAAGATGACCGACCTCGATCTGCAAGGTAAGCGCGTACTGATCCGCGAAGACCTCAACGTCCCTGTGAAGGACGGTGTGGTTGCCAGCGATGCGCGCATCCTCGCTTCGCTGCCGACCATCAAGCTGGCCCTGGAAAAGGGCGCGGCCGTGATGGTCTGTTCGCACCTGGGCCGCCCGACCGAAGGCGAGTTCTCGGCCGAGAACAGCCTCAAGCCGGTCGCCGACTACCTGAGCAAGGCGCTGGGCCGTGACGTGCCGCTGGTGGCCGACTACCTCGACGGTGTCGCGGTCAATGCCGGCGAGATCGTGCTGTTCGAGAACGTGCGCTTCAACAAGGGCGAGAAGAAGAACGCCGATGAGCTGGCGCAGAAATACGCCGCCCTGTGCGACGTGTTCGTGATGGACGCCTTCGGTACTGCCCACCGTGCCGAGGGTTCGACCCACGGCGTGGCCAAGTTCGCCAAGACCGCAGCCGCAGGCCCGCTGCTGGCCGCTGAGCTGGAGGCCCTGGGCAAGGCCCTGAAGGCCCCGGCCCAGCCAATGGCAGCCATCGTTGCCGGCTCCAAGGTGTCGACCAAGCTGGACGTGCTGAACAGCCTGAGCCAGGTCTGCGACCTGCTGATCGTCGGCGGTGGCATTGCCAACACCTTCCTCGCGGCGGCCGGTCATCCGGTAGGCAAGTCGCTGTACGAGCCTGACCTGATCGAAACCGCCAAGGCCATCGCGGCCAAGGTCAACGTGCCGTTGCCGGTGGACGTGGTGGTTGCCAAGGAATTCGCCGAAAGCGCCGTGGCTACCGTCAAGCTGGTGGCTGACGTGGCTGCCGACGACATGATCCTCGACATCGGCCCGCAAACTGCTCTGCAGTTCGCCGAGCTGCTGAAGTCGTCGAAAACCGTGCTGTGGAACGGCCCGGTCGGTGTGTTCGAATTCGACCAGTTCGGCAACGGCACCAAAGTGCTGGCCAAGGCCATTGCCCAGAGCAGCGCATTCTCCATCGCCGGGGGCGGCGATACCCTCGCCGCCATCGACAAATATGGCGTTGCCAGCCAGATCTCCTACATTTCTACCGGTGGCGGTGCGTTCCTCGAATTCGTCGAGGGCAAGGTACTGCCGGCTGTGGAAGTGCTGGAACAACGGGCCAAGGGCTGAGTCGATCAGTGCCTGGCAAAGGGAGCGACCTGATGGTCAAGCGATTGCCTGTGATTATCCTGGCGGTGTTGCTCGGCGCGTGCGTCGGTAGCCCGCAGCCTGCTGCGGACCAGCCTGGCGCGCCGAAAGGCGGCTGCTACCAGTCCGAATGGCAGGCCGAGACCGTCCCGGTGATCAGCAAAAGGGTTGGCCCGGATGGCCTGGAGAAATACGACGATGAGCACCAGCACCAGGCACAGGGTTGCCCTTGATCGGTTAACGGCAACCTCCTGGCGGGTTCGTGGTCTTCTAGAGGATATTGGATGAAAGGCGTTGTGGCCCTGATGGCCCTGGCAGTACTCGGCGGGTGCGCAATCACCGAACCGAAACCGGTTGCAGACAACTGGACCAAGTGGCTGTGCGACAGCAAGACCGAAGTGCTCTGGCGCTTCGCCGATGCGGGCCAGCAGCAGGTTGACCTGCGTCTGGGCGGCGGTGACCAGGTCTACCGGCTCAAGTCCGAGCCGGGTGCCTCGGGCGCGTTGTACAGCGATGGCGTGCTGGCCTTTCACACCAAGGGCGACGAAGGCCTGGTGTACTGGGTTGCGACCAACGATTTGATAGGGCGGGGCTGCAAGGCACCGTGACTGGCCGGGCCGGCCGTGAGGCGGCCCACACTACTTGAATAGCAACCGCCGCTACGGCAGGCTTGCACGATTACAACGACGCTTGTCGGGAGAGAGATACACAATGGCACTCATTAGCATGCGCCAGATGCTGGACCACGCCGCCGAATTCGGCTACGGCGTTCCAGCTTTCAACGTCAACAACCTCGAGCAGATGCGCGCGATCATGGAAGCCGCGGACAAGACCGACTCCCCGGTGATCGTCCAGGCTTCGGCGGGCGCTCGCAAATATGCCGGTGCACCGTTCCTGCGTCACCTGATCCTGGCGGCGATCGAAGAGTTCCCGCACATCCCGGTGTGCATGCACCAGGACCACGGCACCAGCCCTGACGTCTGCCAGCGCTCGATCCAGCTGGGCTTCAGCTCGGTCATGATGGACGGCTCGCTGGGTGAAGACGGCAAGACCCCGACTGACTACGAGTACAACGTTCGTGTCACCCAGCAGACTGTTGCCATGGCGCACGCCTGCGGCGTTTCGGTAGAAGGCGAGTTGGGCTGCCTGGGTTCGCTGGAAACCGGCATGGCCGGTGAAGAAGACGGTATCGGCGCCGAAGGCATCCTGGACCACAGCCAGATGCTGACCGACCCGGAAGAAGCTGCGGACTTCGTCAAGAAGACCCAGGTGGATGCCCTGGCCATCGCCATCGGTACCAGCCACGGTGCCTACAAGTTCACCAAGCCACCTACCGGTGACGTGCTGGCGATCGACCGCATCAAGGAAATCCACAAGCGCATTCCGAACACTCACCTGGTGATGCACGGTTCGTCTTCGGTTCCGCAAGAGTGGCTGGCGATCATCAACCAGTACGGCGGCGACATCAAGGAAACCTACGGCGTGCCGGTTGAAGAGATCGTCGAAGGCATCAAGTACGGCGTGCGCAAGGTCAACATCGACACCGACCTGCGCCTGGCGTCCACCGGTGCCATGCGTCGCCTGATGGCGCAGAACCCAAGCGAGTTCGACCCGCGCAAGTTCTTCGGCGCAACCGTAACCGCCATGCGTGACGTGTGCATCGCCCGTTACGAAGCGTTCGGCACTGCCGGCAATGCCTCGAAGATCAAGCCGATCTCCCTGGAAGGCATGTTCCAGCGTTACCTGAAAGGCGAGTTGGCTGCCAAGGTCAACTGAGTCTGGTGAGGTGCAAGAGCCCGCAGTGATGCGGGCTTTTTTGTGCCTGTGGTTTGTAGGCGCCGCCTTTGGGAGCCCTTACGGGCTCCAGCGCAGCCTGTCGGC
>NZ_JAMDGY010000007.1 GCF_028656955.1 Pseudomonas fontis | reverse complement strand
AAAAATCTGACAGTCCCGCCATTCGCCGGCAAGGCCGGCTCCCACAAGGGCGGCGATGACGCCTGGGCTCAACAAAATTTTCACATCCGATTACCGACAATCCGCGCGCAATTAATCGTTTCGCCTAATGGCTGTGCAACGTCTGCTCGTTTAAGGCACATTAGGCACCTTCGCTTCACGCCCTCTATAAAAATCGAATCCTAGGATCTCTCCATTCATGGCTAACACGGACGCCTTGAGGCAACAGCGGGCTGCATCTCGCCCCCTGCAACCGACGGTAAAATCGCACCTGGCCTACACCTTGCTGTGCGGCCTGATCATCATGCTGATGCTGAGCCTGGTACGCCTGGCCCTGCTGCTCTACAACAGCGACATGATCGGCGATACGCCGTATTCCACCGTCGCCGAAGGCTTCCTCAACGGCTTGCGCTTCGACCTGCGGGTGGTTGTCTACCTGAGCATCCCGCTGCTGCTGGCCATCCTCAGTGCCCGCGCCATGGCTGCGCGTGGCCTGTTCCGCCTGTGGCTGACCCTGGCCGCCAGCGTGGTGATGTTCCTCGGCCTGATGGAGATGGACTTCTACCGCGAGTTCCACCAGCGCCTCAATGGCCTGGTATTCCAGTACGTGAAGGAAGACCCGAAAACCGTACTGAGCATGCTCTGGTACGGCTTCCCGGTGGTCCGTTACCTGCTGGCCTGGGCCTTCGGTACCTGGCTGCTGAGCTTGCTGTTCAAAGGTGCTGACCACCTGACCCGTCCGCGTGGCGAGTACAGCAACAGCGTTGCCGGCACCCGCACGGTCGCACCGTGGTACGCCCGTGGTGCGGTGTTCGTGGTGATCCTGCTGATTGCCGTGGTCGCTGCCCGTGGCACCCTGCGCCAGGGCCCGCCAATGCGTTGGGGTGATGCCTTCACCACCGACTCGAACTTCGTCAACCAATTGGGCCTGAACGGTACCCTGACCCTGATCGATGCCGCCAAGAGCCGCTTCGGTGAAGACCGTGCCAACGTCTGGAAAGCCACGGTCGAGCAGGGCGCAGCCACCGAAGCCGTGCGCAAGATGGTGCTGACCGACAACGACAAGCTGGTCGATGCCGACAGCGCCGCGATTCGTCGTGACTTCACGCCACCTGCGGCCAACACCCTGCCGATCAAGAACGTCGTGGTGATCCTCATGGAGAGCTTCGCCGGCCACTCGGTAGGCGCGCTGGGCAGCCCGAACAACATCACCCCGTACTTCGACAAGCTGGCGAAGGAAGGTGTGCTGTTCGATCGCTTCTTCTCCAACGGCACCCATACCCACCAGGGTATGTTCGCCACCATGGCATGCTTCCCGAACCTGCCAGGTTTCGAGTACCTGATGCAGACGCCTGAAGGCGGCCACAAGCTGTCCGGCTTGCCGGCGCTGCTCAGTGCCCGTGACTACGACGACGTGTATGTCTACAACGGCGATTTCGCCTGGGACAACCAGTCGGGCTTCTTCGGCAACCAGGGCATGACCACCTTCATTGGCCGCAACGACTACGTCAACCCGGTGTTCTCCGACCCTACCTGGGGTGTGTCCGACCAGGACATGTTCGACCGGGGTGCCCAGGAGCTGGCGAACAATTACGGCAAGAAACCGTTCTATGCCTTGCTGCAGACGCTGTCCAACCACACCCCGTATGCCTTGCCCAAAGACCTGCCGGTCGAGCCGGTCACCGGCCAGGGGCGCCTGGACGAGCACCTGACGGCCATGCGTTATTCCGACTGGGCGCTGGGCCAGTTCTTCGAGAAGGCGCGCAAGGAGCCGTACTTCAAGGAGACCCTGTTCGTGATCGTTGGCGACCATGGTTTCGGCAACCATCAACAGGTCACCGAACTCGATCTGGGGCGCTTCAACGTGCCGCTGCTGCTGATCGGCCCGGGCATCCAGGAGAAGTTCGGTGCGGTCAAGCACACCGTAGGTACCCAGGTCGACATCGTGCCGACCATCATGGGCCGCCTGGGTGGCGAAACCCGTCACCAGTGCTGGGGGCGTGACCTGCTCAACCTGCCGGCTGGCGATGAAGGCTTCGGCATGATCAAACCGTCGGGCAGCGAGCAGATCGTTGGCCTGGTGCAGGGTGACCGGGTGCTGATCGAGTCCAAGGACATGACACCGCGCGTGTATCGCTATCAGTTGGGCAAGGAGTTCAAGGCCGAGCTGATCGAGGCCCCGGACCAGACCGAGATGCTGCACAAGCTGGAGTCGTTCATCCAGACCGCTACCAAGAGCTTGCTGGACAACACCGCAGGCGTGGTGCATGGCACTCCGGAGTGATCCGTGGTGACTGAATGAAAAGAGGCCTTCGGGCCTCTTTTTTTGTGAGTGGTTTTGCCGGCCATTGGTTCTGCGCAACTGAACATTCCCCCCACCCACAGGTCAACGGTAGGTAAGGCCGACTCACCTGAGTGTCGTCACTGAGGAGACTCCAATGAAAGCATGGGAAATTACCTTCGTGGACCAGAATGGCGAACGCATGTCGCTGCCGTACGCCTGCGAGCACAAGCCCAGCGTCGAACAAGCCGCGCGGCTGATCCGAACCCGCCTTTATCCTGTCATGGACGAACTCGACCTCACCGACTTCCAGGACCGCGTTTCATCCCCCACCGCCGAATGGCTGAAGAAGGAAAGCGGTGTCGAAATCACCGCGATCAACGAAAAGCCCTGAACCCCAGGCCCCGGCTGGCGGGGTCGCACTCTAGGCACTACGCTGCAAGCAAGGTCGTCGGTTTTTCGCCGGGACCTGCTTTTCTACCGCTGCACCCGCTCGAATTGCTCACACACGTCCCGCGTGGTGGGCAAGTGCGTCTCGCACTGAAAGTCTATCCATCGCGACGAGGAGGACGATTCATGAGCAGCCAATACGAGGACATCAGCAGCACGGTGTTGCGCCGCATGAAAGAGGGCGGCTTCAATTTCACGCAAATCCATCCCATTGAGTTCTATGCGGTTTTCCCGGACGAGGAGCGGGCGCGCAGGGCAGCAGGGCAGTTTCGTGGTGAATCGCTCAGTGCACAGGTGAGCGAATGCGACGAAGGTTGGCACTTGGAATTGAGCAAGGTCATGTACGCCACCTACGGCGGGATCGGCGAATTCGAGCAGGACTTCGAAGCGGTGATCGCGCCCCTGGGTGGGGAAATCCAGGGGTGGGGGGTCAAGCAGGAACGCCCCCTGGCATAAACGCGCCCCAGGCGACGCTTCGCAATGAAGCGTTTGCCTGAAACCCCACGGGCAACCTGCACCGCACTGGTGCGGGTTGTTTTCGGTCATTTCACAACCAATTGATTATCAAGGGTTAATGCCGCTGGCACGGGGCTTGCGAGAGCACCGTTGCACGGGTGACAAGGAGTTCGGCATGATCCGCACCTTTTATGATGAGATGTACGCCGCTGACGGCCAGCTCCGTCCGCATTACCGGGAATTCGCCCGCTGGTTGGCCAATACCCCGCCAGAGCTGCTCGCGCAGCGTCGGCGCGAGGCCGACCTGCTGTTCCATCGCGCCGGTATCACCTTCACCTTGTATGGCGATGAGCAGGGCACTGAGCGGCTGATCCCCTTCGACACCATCCCGCGGGCCATCCCGGCCAGTGAATGGCGGGTGGTGGAGAAGGGTTGCATCCAGCGGGTCAAGGCGCTGAACCTGTTCCTCGCCGACCTCTATCACGACCAACGCATCCTCAAGGCCGGGATCATCCCGGCGGAACAGGTGCTGGCCAACGAGCAATACCAGCTGGCCATGCAGGGCCTGGACCTGCACCGGGGCCTCTACGCGCATATTTCCGGGGTCGACCTGGTGCGTGATGGCGATGGCAGCTACTACGTGCTGGAAGACAACCTGCGCACGCCCAGCGGCGTGAGCTACATGCTTGAAGACCGCAAGATGATGATGCGCCTGTTCCCCGAGTTGTTCGCGGCCCAGCGCATCGCGCCCATCGACCATTACCCGAACCTGCTGCTCGACACCCTGAAAAGTGCCAGCCCGCTGGACGACCCCAGTGTCGTGGTGCTGACGCCTGGGCGCTTCAACAGCGCGTTCTTCGAGCATGCCTTCCTTGCCCGTGAAATGGGCGTGGAGCTGGTGGAGGGCGCCGACTTGTTCGTGCGCGATGAGCGGGTGTTCATGCGCACCACCGACGGGCCCAAGGCCGTTGATGTCATCTACCGGCGCCTCGACGATGCGTTCCTCGACCCGCTGGCCTTCAACCCCGACTCGATGCTTGGCGTGCCAGGCCTGCTCTCGGCTTATCGCTGCGGCAATGTGGTGCTGGCCAATGCCATCGGCACCGGGGTGGCGGACGACAAGTCGATCTACCCCTATGTCACCGACATGATCCGCTTTTACCTCGACGAAGAGCCGATCCTCAAGAACGTGCCGACCTGGCAGTGCCGCAAACCGGAGGAACTGTCCCACGTGCTGGCGCATCTACCGGAGCTGGTGGTCAAGGAAACCCAGGGCTCCGGGGGCTACGGCATGCTCGTCGGGCCGGCCTCGACCAAGGCCGAGATCGAGGCGTTCGCCCAGCGCATCAAGGCGCGGCCGGCGGCCTATATCGCCCAACCGACGCTGTCGTTGTCGACTTGCCCGACCTTTGTCGAGAACGGCATTGCGCCACGCCATATCGACCTGCGCCCGTTCGTGCTGTCGGGTCGTGAAACCCGTGTGGTGCCGGGCGGCCTGACCCGCGTGGCGCTGCGCGAAGGTTCCCTGGTGGTGAACTCATCCCAGGGTGGTGGCACCAAGGACACCTGGGTAGTCGAGGATTGAATCATGTTGAGTAGAACCGCCTCGGACCTGTACTGGATGTCGCGTTACCTGGAGCGTGCGGAAAACCTCGCGCGGATGCTCGATGTCAGTTATTCGCTGTCGCTGATGCCGCAAGACGGGCGCAGTGACGGCCTGGATGAAATGGCCATGCCGCTGATGATCACCGGCACGCTGGAGGATTATCTCGAGCGCCACGGCAAGTTGCACGCCGAGCGCCTGCTGCATTTCTTCGCCCTCGACCCGGAGAACCCGGCCAGCATCTACAGCTGCCTGGGCGCGGCGCGGGCCAGTGCCCACGCGGTACGCGGGAAGATCACCGCCGACATGTGGGAGAACATCAACGCCACCTGGCTGGAGATACGCGGCATTGCCGAGCAGGGCCTGGGGCGCTACGGCATGAGCCGTTTCTGCGAGTGGATCAAGGAGCGTTCGCACCTGTTCCGTGGTGCCACCTACGGCACCATCATGCGCAACGATGCGTTCCGCTTCATTCGCCTGGGCACCTTCATCGAGCGTGCCGACAACACCTTGCGCTTGCTCGATGCGCGTTACGAAATGCTCGGGGATGAGGCCGAGGCGGTCAGTGACAGTTCGGCGCGCGGGTATTACGAATGGAGCGCCTTGCTCCGCGCGCTGTCCTCGTTCGAGGCCTATACCGAAATCTACCGTGATGCGCCGGCCGCCCGGCATGTGGCGGAGCTGTTGCTGCTGCGTGCCGATGTGCCGCGGTCCTTGCGTGCTTGCACCGAGGAGATCGACCAGATTCTCGCCAGCCTGCCGGGCGCCAACGGCCGCCCGGCCCAGCGCCTGGCCGCCGAGGTGGACGCACGCTTGCGCTACACCGGCATTGACGAAATTCTTGCTGCGGGCCTGCACCCCTGGCTGAACGACTACATCCCGCTGGTGCGTGAGCTGGGCAACGCCATCCACCATGCCTACTTGGAGGTCATATGAGACTGACGATCAGCCACGAAACCGCCTACCACTATGAAGACCAGGTTCGCACCAGCATCCAGTACCTGCGCCTTACCCCGCCGGACAATGAACGCCAGCAGGTGTTGTGCTGGGCGCTGGACCTGCCGCGCCCGGTGCGGGCCCAGCGCGATCCGTTCGGCAATATTCTGCATGTGCTCAGCCTGGAGGAGCCGCATGCCGACTTGATCATCTCGGCGCGCGGCCAGGTGGAGATCGACCCGACCTGTGAAGCTGAGCATGACACGCAGTCGCCGCTGCCGTTTTTGCGCTTTACCCGGTTGACCGAAGCGGATGATGCCTTGCGCCATTTTGCCGGCCAGCATTGTGGGCCGCGCCGTGACCGTGGCGCGCTGATCGACCTGATGGCGGCGTTGCATGAGCGGATGCTTTATCGCCCTGGTAGCACGGCTGTTGATACCAGTGCGGCGCAAGCGTTTGCCGGAGGGGCGGGGGTTTGCCAGGACCATGCACATGCCTTCCTGGCCTGTAGTCGCAGTTTGGGGGTGCCGGCGCGTTATGTGTCCGGTTATCTGTTCGACAACGACAGCCAGCACATGGCCAGCCATGCCTGGGCTGAGGCTTGGTTGGAGGGTGCCTGGTACAGTTTTGATGTGACTAATCAATTGGCTTTGCCGGAGCGCCACCTGAAGTTGGCGGTGGGCCTGGATTACCTGGATGCCTGCCCGGTGCGGGGCATGCGGCGTGGAGGAGGGTATGAGCAGATGCACGCCAGCGTCCTGGTCACCCCGACCTTGCAGGCACAGCAGCAATAAGGCATCTACCGGCCCCCACAGAGGTAGGTACAGCGCGCAGGATTTGTGTCAGTAAATTCGGCAAGCGCGGTGTATCAGTTCGACTCGGTCAGCAGGTTTTGCGAGCGCTGCGCACTCGATCGCGGGACAAGGCCCGCTCCCACAGAGATAGGTGCAGCACGCAGGATTTTTGTGGGAGCGGGCTTTGCCCGCGATCTGGCGCGAAGCGGCAGTAAATTCGGCAAGCGCGGTGTATCAGTTCGACCCGGCCAGCAGGTTTGGCGAGCGCTGCGCACTCGATCGCGGGACAAGGCCCGCTCCCACAGAGATAGGCGCAGCACGCAGGATTTTTGTGGGAGCGGGCTAGTCCCGCGATCTGGCGCGAAGCGGCAGTAAATTTGGCAAGCGCGGTGTATCAGTCCGACTCGGCCAGCAGGTTTGGCGAGCGCTGCGCACTCGATCGCGGGACAAGGCCCGCTCCCACAGAGGTAGGCGCAGCGCGCAGGATTTTTGTGGGAGCGGGCTAGTCCAGCGATCTGGCGCGAAGCGGCAGTAAATTCGGTAAGCGCGGTGTATCAGTTCGACCCGGCCAGCAGGTTTGGCGAGCGCTGCGCACTCGATCGCGGGACAAGGCCCACTCCCACAGAGCTAGGTGCAGCACGCAGGATTTTTGTGGGAGCGGGCTTTGCCCGCGATCTGGCGCGAAGCGGCAGTAAATTCGGCAAGCGCGGTGTATCAGTTCGACCCGGCCAGCAGGTTTGGCGAGCGCTGCGCACTCGATCGCGGGACAAGGCCCACTCCCACAGAGCTAGGTGCAGCGCGCAGGATTTTTGTGGGAGCGGGCTAGTCCCGCGATCTGGCGCGAAGCGGCAGTAAATTCGGCAAGCGCGGTGTATCAGTTCGACTCGGCCAGCAGGTTTGGCGAGCGCTGCGCACTCGATCGCGGGACCAGCCCGCTCCCACAGAGGTAGGTGCAGCGCGCAGGATTTTTGTGGGAGCGGGCTAGTCCCGCGATCTGGCGCGAAGCGGCAGTAAATTCGGCAAGTGCGGTGTATCAGTTTGACTCGGCCAGCAGGTTTGGCGAGCGCTGCGCACTCGATCGCGGGACAAGGCCCACTCCCACAGAGCTAGGCGCAGCGCGCAGGATTTGTGTGGGAGCGGGCTTTGCCCGCGATCTGGTGCGAAGCGGCAGTAAATTCGGCAAGCGCGGTGTATCAGTTTGATCCGGCCAGCAGGTTTGGCGAGCGCTGCGCACTCGATCGCGGGACAAGGCCCGCTCCCACAGAGGTAGGTGCAGCGCGCAGGATTTGTGTGGGAGCGGGCTTTGCCCGCGATCTGGCGCGAAGCGGCAGTAAATCCGGCAAGCGCGGTGTATCAGTTCGACTCGGTCAGCAGGTTTTGCGAGCGCTGCGCACTCGATCGCGGGACAAGGCCCGCTCCCACAGCGCTTCAGGGTTTACGCGTGGCCATATGCGCCAGGTAAGCCAACAGGTCATCCAACTCGCCATCACTCAGCACATTCTCGGTAAACGCCGGCATCTTCGCCTGCGGCCATTGACGCAGGCTCTGCGGGTCGCGGATCAGGCGGCGCAGGAAGGCCGGCTGAAAGTACTCCGTGGGGTTGTAGGGCAGGTTCAAATCCGGGCCGAACTGGGCATCGCCGGCGCCATTGAGACGGTGACAAGCCAGGCAGTTCTTCTGGAACAGCGCAAACCCCCGGTTGACCGGATCACCCGCCGCCAACTGCGGCGCCGGCAACAGCGCCGGAAAACGCTCGGCAACCGGCGCCAGGCGCCTGATGGTCGCCACCTGGAACGGCCACTGTTCCGGGCTGATCTTGCCAGCCTCGGGGTTGGTCCAGACCAGATAGAACGGCCCGGCCCCCGGCTTGTCCGGGCCCAACGCAGGCCACGGGGCGGCAGGGTCTTCCACGGCAATCCAGGCGCGCGCCGGGCCGCTCTTGAGCAGCGGCTCAGCAGGCATCTCGGCCGCGAAACCATCCAGCGCCACCGCCTGAAGATGGTCTGACGGCTGCACCCCTTTCAGCAACGCAGCCAACGGCACCGCGCGGTAATGCATGGTTTTTTTGTAGGAAACGTCGTTATCAATGCGCAGGTCTTGCGCCAGAGGGTGCTGCAGCAGCTCGGCGGTTTGCCACTGGCGGCTAGCGTTGCCCAGCTCGAGGGTCAATTGCGCGGCCTGCAACGGCAGGCTCAGCAGCACACACAGCAGGGCGAGGCTTCGGCGCATGGGCAGGTCTCCAACCATAAAGGTCGGCAGCATACACCCGTGAAGGCGTGCCACTGTAAAGGGAGTGAGGCATGCCGTTCAGCCGAACAGGCGTGTCAGGTTCGGCAGAATCAACAGCAGGGTCGTGGCGAAGAGGATAAGCCCGGCCTGACGTACTTTGGGTTGTTTGAACATGGCTGACTGCCTTTTTTGTTGTTATTCCTGATTGCCGAATGGCGTCCTTGTCCAGGGGCCGGAACACATGAAAAGGGTCTGCAGCCCTTATGCCCCGAGCCTGCTACCTATTCGGTATACAACTAACCTTAGGGTCAACGTCACCTACGTTTTAGAACGCTTTAATCTTTATATATTTCTTGTCCTTTGAAATGGCTATGAGGCCCATTGCCATCCAGGGAGAATCCGGCCAGCTAGACGTGTTGCTTTGTGACAAGGTGGGATCCCGTGCCGATGACCGTTCGTCCGACTCCGCTATTGCTTACAGCGGCCTTTCGCGGCAGGCTCTACGGGGCATTTCCGCCTTCTGTCGTTCAGGACTAAATCTATGTCGTTACGCATCTGCATCCTGGAAACCGACGTCCTGCGACCTGAGCTGGTAGATCAGTATCAGGGCTACGGACGGATGTTCGAGCAGTTGTTCTCCCGCCAGCCAATTGCCGCTGATTTCGATGTCTACAACGTGGTGACGGGCGTGTACCCAACGGAGGACCAGGTATTCGATGCCTACCTGGTGACGGGCAGCAAGGCCGACTCGTTTGGCGGAGATCCGTGGATCGAGAAACTCAAGGTATTCCTGCTGGATCGCTACCAGCGCGGCGACAAGCTGCTGGGCGTGTGCTTCGGCCACCAGTTGCTGGCGCTATTGCTCGGCGGCAAGACCGAGCGCGCAACCCAGGGCTGGGGCGTGGGCACCCACCGCTACGTGATGAACGCCAAGGCGCCATGGATGAACCCTCAGGTCGAGGAGCTGACCCTGCTGATCAGCCACCAGGACCAGGTCACCCGCCTGCCAGAAAACGCCACGGTGATCGCCTCCAGCGATTTCTGCCAATTTGCCGCGTACCACATCGGCGATCAGGTGCTGTGCTTCCAGGGCCACCCGGAATTCATCCACGACTACTCGCGCGCGCTGCTTGAACTGCGCAAGGAGAGCCTGGGTGACAAGGTTTACCGCAACGGCGTCAACAGCCTGAGCGAGGAACACCAGGGCAGCACCGTGGCCGAATGGATGATGCGTTTCATTGCGCACAAACCCCACACTTCGGCCTGAGGGCAACAGCTAGAGCCAGCCGGAGCGCTTGAAGCTGGCGAACAGCCCGACACAGCCAAACACGATCACCCCCAGTACGGCGAAATAGCCGTAATGCCAGGACAGCTCCGGCATGTTCTGGAAGTTCATCCCGTAGATCCCGGCAATTGCCGTGGGGAAGGCCAGGATCGCCGCCCAGGCGGCGAACTTGCGCTGGGTGATGCTTTGCCGTGACGACTCCAGCAGCATGCCGATCTCGATGGTCTGGCTGGCGATATCGCGAATCCCGGCCAGGTCTTCCATCTGCCGGGTGACGTGGATCTGCACATCGCGAAAGTACGGACGCATGTTCTTGTCGATGAACGGGAAGGTCAGGCGCTGCAGTTCCTCGCTGATCTCGACCATCGGCGCCACGTAGCGGCGCAAGCGCAGGATGTCGCGGCGCAGGCCGTGGATGCGGCGGATATCCGCTTCCTGCAGCGAGCCGCCGAGCACGCTTTGCTCCAGCTCTTCGATCTCGCCATGAATGGCTTCGCTGACCGGCTGGTAGTTCTCGGTGACGAAGTCGAGCAGGGCGTAGAGCACGAAGTCTTCGCCGTGCTCCAGCAGCAGGGGCCGGGCCTCGCAGCGCTGGCGCACCAGGGCGTAGGATTTCGAGTGGCCGTTGCGGCAGGTGATGATGTAGCCGTTGCCGGCAAAGATGTGCGTCTCGATGAACTCCAGCTTGCCTTCATGGCGCACCGGCGAGTAAGTGACGATGAACAGCGCATCGCCGAATGTCTCGAGCTTGGGCCGGCTGTGCTTTTCCAGGGCATCTTCGATGGCCAGTTCGTGCAGGTTGAACTGGCGTTGCAGGTTGGCCAGCTCCTGGGCGTTGGGCTCTTCCAGGCCAATCCAGACGAAATGCCCGGGCTTTACCGCCCATTGAGCACCTTCGTCGAGGTTGATATTGGTGACTTTCCTGCCGGCGCTGTACACCGCTGCCGCAACGACTCGACCCATGGTTATCCGCTTCTGCTGGTATTCGTGACCCGTAGCTTGGTCCGACTACCGACAAACGGCAACTGTTCAGGCGATCTGCAGCTCGTTTTCCATGCTATCGATGCAGCGTTGCATCTGCGCGCGGCACTGCTCCATCAGCTCGGGCACGTCCTGGTGGGTCAGGCCGGCGGTGGCGATGGGGGGCAGGGAGCGGATGATGACCTTGCTGCGCCGCCAGCCATTGAGGTTGACCCGACGGGCGTAGCGGCTGACGCACACCGGCACGATCGGCACACCGGCGTCGACCGCCATGTGGAAGGCACCTTTCTTGAACGGTGCCAATTGATCGGCAGGGTTGCGCGTGCCTTCCGGGAACACCCAGATGGAGGTGTTCTCTTCCTGCAACGTCAAGGTGGTCTTTTGCATGGCGCGGCGGGCCAGGTAGGCGTTGCCACGGTCGATCAGCACATTGCCGCCGAGCCAGAACAGCTGGCCGAACAGCGGTACCCACTTGAGGCTTTTCTTGCCGATGCACACGGTGCGCGGCGGCACCACGTGGCCGAGCACGAACAGGTCGTAGTTGGACTGATGGTTGGCGACGATGACGCAGCCCGGCGGCTGGTCGAACAGCGGGCCGACTTCTGCCCGAATGTCCATGCGCATCAGCCAGGTGGCAGGCCAGCCATAGATGCGGGCATACAAGCGGCTGTTGTCCGGGTTGAACGGACGGCACAGACCAATCAATACGCCGAGAATACCGGCCAGAATAAAGTGCAGCGCCAAGAGCGGCACGCGGATCAGATAAAGCATTTGTACGACTCACACCAGGCAAACGCGGCGCAGTGTACGGTTGTGCACAGCCTTCAGCAAACGATGGTTTTTCTTGTTACAAATACAGCGCCGGCAAGGCTGACCCCCTCAAATGAATATCCATCAATTCACTGTGGGAGCCGCTGACTTGCACCACTATTTGTAGCCGCTGCCGACAGGCTGCGCTGGAGCCCGTGAGGGCTCCCAAAGGCGGCGAATTAGCCCATATGTTTCTGGTCGCGGATGATCGCGTCATCCAGCAGCTCAAGCAGGGCTTTGCGCACTTTCAGCTTGGTGTGCTTGTGCGCATTCATATTGATCTTCTTCAGGCGGCGCGCTGCGCTCAGGGCGGCTTCGTGCAATTGCTCGGCCGGCACCACCTGGTCGAGGAAACCGGCATCTACCGCGCTGGCCGGGTCGAACATCTCGGCGCAGATCACCGAGCGATGGAATGCCGAGCGACGCAGGCGATCACGGGCCAGCTCGATGCCGGCATGGTGCATGGTCATGCCGATCTGCACTTCATTCAGGCCGATGCTGAACGGGCCTTCGACGCCGATGCGGTAATCCGCCGACAGCAGCAGGAATGCGCCCTTGGCCACGGCGTGGCCTGGGCAGGCGACGATCACTGGGAAGGGGTGCGAGAGCAGGCGACGCGCCAGGGTGGAGCCGGCGGTCACCAGCGCCACGGCTTCTTTAGGGCCGGCGGTCATGACCTTGAGGTCGTAGCCACCGGAGAGGATGCCTGGCTGGCCGGTGATGATTACCACGGCGCGGTCCGTCACGGCCTGGTCCAGTGCGGCATTGAAGGCGGCGATGACGTCGGGCGAAATGGCGTTGACCTTGCCATTGCTCAGGGTCAGGGTCGCGATGCCGTCGTCCAGGTGGTAGGTAATCAGCTCACTCATGACAGGGTTCCTTTATAAGAAGTGAGCAGACGTTACCCAGCCGCCGCGTTCTGGTAAAGCACGAAGGTTGACCGATAAGTCACGTGCTTGAGGGGTTTGCTGAAGCACGCCCGCGTTTGGCGGCTTTGCCCTGTACCGAGGGGGATTTTGCATAAAGTGCTTAAGCGCATGAAAATTCTGAAAAAAACCTTTGCCATCTGTAAGGCTCTCGACTATATTAGCGCGCCTCGACAGGCTGAATAGCTTGAAGAGATACGGTGAAGTGTCCGAGTGGCTTAAGGAGCACGCCTGGAAAGTGTGTATACAGGAAACTGTATCGAGAGTTCGAATCTCTCCTTCACCGCCATATTCGATACGCGAAAAGCCCCCGAACTTGAGAGAGTTCGGGGGCTTTTTGTTTGTGCTGGGTTTCTGTAGGCGTCGGCCTCATCGCCGGCAAGGCCGGCTCCCACAGGTTTGAGCATCACCCCGCTCACTGTGGGAGCCGGCCTTGCCGGCGATGCTGTTAGAAGCTGACCGTCGCGGCCATGCGCGCCGTGCGTGGCGCACCCGGGAACAGGTAGCCATCCCCCAGATACTCCCCGGCATCGCGCCAGTAAGTGCGGTCAAACACGTTGTCGACCATCAGGTGCAGCACCGTGTCGTAGCCGCCAATGCGCGTGCGGTAGCGGCTGCCCACATCAAACACCGCATAGCTACCCACCTCGACCGTCCCGGCATAGTTGGCATGCTTGCTCGCGCTGTACCGCGCGCCAGCCAGCAAGGCCAGGCCCGGTACCTCGGCAATGCTGTAGTCAGCCTGCAACGCTGCACGCAAGTTCGGCACGTTCAGCGCTTGATGATCGTCATAGGCATCGGTGCCGCTGCCCTCGACCCGCGCGCGGATCGCCGCGGCACTGGCGTTGATCTGCAACTGCGAGGTCAGCCAGCCGCTGGCGCTCAGCTCCAGGCCGATATTCTTCTGCTCGCCCTGCTGCACATAGGTGAAGCTGCCATCCCCCTCAGGCCGCGCGTACTGGTACGCCTGGCGCAGCTGGAACAGCGCGGCGCCGAAGCTCATGCGCTGCCAGTCGCGCTTGATGCCCAGTTCGAGTTGGTGCGAGGTGGTGGGGGCGAGGATCTCAGCCGCATTGCTGGCAAACCACGGTGAGGTGCCCCCTGCCGAGAGGCCCTTGCTGTAGCTCACATAAAGCGAGGTGTCCGGGCGCGGCTTGTAGATCAGTGCTGCATTGGGCAGCAGCTCATATTGCTGGGTATGGCGGCGCGGCTCACCCTGTTCGCTGAAGGTCTTCTCGTCCAGGCGCACCACGCGTGCGCCAAGCACGGTCTGCCACTGCTCATTGAAGCTGATCCGGTCACTGGCAAATACACCGTACTGACGGCTGTCCAGGCGACGGGTGCTTCGCCCCGGCGTGCCGTCAAACGGTTCCACTGCGGGGGTCGGCTGGTAGATATTGCCGCTGCCGACCCACTGGTTGAAGGTCGGGCGCTGGTCCAGCGTGCGGCGCTGCGCGCTGCTGCCCACGGTCAGCTCGTGGCTCAGCCCAAGGGCCGTGAAGTGGCCATTCAGTGAAGCCTGGGCCTCGTCGATCCGGCGGGTGTCGTCAGGGCTGCGGAAGTCATAGACGTCGTAGTCGCCTTCCGGGCTGAAGTGGTTTGGCACGGCACTACCGGCGCAACTGGCGGCGCCGTAGCAACCCCAGGCAAACGAGCTGTAGTCATCAATCACCACCCGGCTACGCGACGCACTCAAGCTCCCGGTCCAGGCCTCGCTGAAGCGGTACTCGAACCGTCCACCGAGGTTCAGCGAGTCGATCTGCACCGGCTTCGCCCAGCGCTGATAGGCCAGCCGGTCCTTGGGGTCGACGTCGTGCGGCAGGCTGTTGCCGCCCAGCAGCTGATACCCCGGCACCGAACGCTGCTCGCGTTGCTGGTACTCGACGTCCAGTTGCAGCAGGGCGTCCGGGTTGATCTGCCAGTCGAAAGCCAGCGAGGCGAAGTCGCGCTGGCCATCGGCATGGTCGACATACGAGCGGATATCCTCGTGCGCCAGGTTGGCGCGCAGGCCGAACTGGCGCTCGCTGCCAAACCAGCCGCCCAGGTCGGTGGCGATATAGCGCTCACCCTGTTCATTGCTCGACACGGTTACGCTGCGCACGTCGTCCGGGCGCTTGGTCACGTAGTTGATCAGCCCGCCCGGTTCCGACACGCCGCTCTGCAGGCCGGACAGGCCCTTGAGCAATTCGACCTGCTGCTTGTTCTCCAGCGCCACGTTCTGCTCGCCGGCGATGGTCTGGCCGTTGATCTTGTAGCTGTTCGCCGCATCCAGGCTGAAGCCGCGCACCATGAAGTTCTCGTAGTACCCCACCGGCGCATAGCTCTCACCCACCGAAGCATCGCTTTGCAGCACTTCGCTGAGCAGGCGCACCTGGCGGTCCTGCAGCAATTGTTCGGTAAACACCGACACCGAGGCGGGGGTGTCCAGCAGTGGCGCCGGGGCGAAGCCTGCGACCGAGGCCTGGCGCGGCTGATAGCCATCGCGGTACTCATCGGCAATGGTCAGCGGGGCCAGGGTGACGTTCGGCGCGGCCAGGGCGGCAGGGGTACTCAGTGCCAGGCCCAGACTCAGCAGGCTCAACGGCAGGCAGGGGCGATGCGAGTTCATGCGGAAAAGCTCCTAGAGGGCCCGCAGCGGGTGCGCCGTTATTGCTCGGCAACTACCCGATCGCTGAAAGCCCGGTACGGCAACAGGTGAGCGCAATGGAGGCGCAAATACGAAGGCTGCCGGCGTTGCGCGGGCAGGGCGCCGAAGCGCGGGCGCCATCTTAGCAGGGGCAACCGCCTGGCGGTGCCCCGAATGTCACAGCTTATATAAAGAAGGAAACGTTGGCTCAGGGCACGGATTTACTGCTCGGCTGCACCTGGCCAGCGCGGCGCCAGTTGCCATCGATTTTCGACCAGGTCTTGCCGTCCGTCACGGCGCACAACTTGCGGCCGTCCTTGAAGGTGGCAAGGAAGGTCACTTCTTCATCCTTGCCGCCAAGCCAGATGCCGGCAATCAGGCCGATCGGGCCGGCGACCAGGGCCCCGGCCATGCCCCAGCCGATGGCACTGCCCAAATTGCGGCTGTACTCCTGGTTGGCGACCTTCATGTCCAGAATGCGTGAAACAGCGATTTTTTCGCCCGGTGAGGGGCTGCGGGCGGTCTTGAGTGTGAGCGATCCATTGCGGTACTCGCCTTCACCTTGCAAGAAATCGCCGGATTGAACCGTGAGTCTTGTCATGGGTTTTTCCATATTGAGAGGGCTTTTGACCAATCCCTACTCAGCGCTTCAGTGCCCTTCAAGTCAATCAGCAGGCGACGGAGGGTAGCGCGGCATTGTCATGAAAGAGAAATATTCGCAGCTGTGAAGTTTGATTAAAGTTGCCGGAGGTCGCGTTTTCATAACTAAAGTTCGGCATTGGCTAAATAGAACCACCCAGTCATTTTAAATTTATACGGGTCAGTGTTGTTGTTTAGATATATCTCGGTTTGCGCAAATAGCAGAAACACCAGCAGCCGCGGGATATGCAGGTTTTGTTCTTTTGTCTAGTTGTGCGCCAGTTAAAATTGACGCCAGAAAAAGCTGGACAGTTGATTTCTTGATGTGTCAGTTTTTCCCGGCCTTATAAAGGCGAGTGATAGGACGATCTCGCCAAGGGAGCGTCCTGTCGGACAAAAACGACTTTTTTGTAAACAAGGAAGTGTCTGTATGTCGAAAGTCAAAGAAAGTGCTATTGCTTCGGCGCTGTCAGCAGTAACCCCGCAGGGCGCAAGTTCTGCGTACAGTGCGATCGATAGCTTCAGCCACCAGTACGATCGCGGCACCGGGACCGTCAACGGCAAGCCGTCGTTCACCGTCGATCAGGCCGCTACCCAATTGCTGCGCGATGGCGCTGCCTGGGTAGACCTGAACCGCGACGGCACGATCAACCTGACCTATACGTTCCTGACCCGTGCACCGGCCGATTTCGATCGTTCGCTGGGTTCGTTCAGTGCCTTCTCCGCTCAGCAGAAGGCCCAGGCCAAGCTGGCGATGCAGTCCTGGTCGGACGTGTCCAAAGTGACGTTCCAGGAGTCAGCATCGGGTGGCGACGGTCACATGACCTACGGCAACTACAGTGACGGCAGCAGTGGTGGTGCGGCATTTGCCTACCTGCCATTCCAGCAGCCGGGCTCGCACAAGGGTGAATCCTGGTACCTGATCAGCAATGATTACCGCCAGAACGTCAACCCGGACAACGGCAACTACGGTCGCCAGACCCTGACCCACGAGATCGGCCATGTGCTCGGCCTGTCCCACCCCGGCGACTACAACGCAGGTGAGGGCTACCCGACCTATGGCGATGCGTCCTACGCACAGGACACCCGTGGCTACAGCGTCATGAGCTACTGGAGCGAAAGCAATACCAGCCAGAGCTTCAGCAAAGGCGGTGTAGTGACCTACTCGTCGGCGCCATTGGTCGATGATATTGCGGCGATCCAGAAGCTCTACGGCGCCAACTACGCCACCCGTTCGGGCGACACCGTCTACGGCTTCAACTCCACTGCCGACCGCGACTTCTACTCGGCGACCTCCGCGTCGTCGAAAGTGGTCTTCGCCGTGTGGGATGGCGGTGGCAACGATACCCTGGACTTCTCCGGCTTCACCCAGAACCAGAAGATCAACCTCAATGAGACCTCGTTCTCCGACGTCGGCGGCATGACTGGCAACGTTTCCATTGCCAAGGGTGTCACCGTGGAGAATGCCATCGGCGGTTCGGGCAACGACCTGCTGATCGGCAACGCGGCAGCCAACGAGCTCAAGGGCGGTGCCGGCAACGACATCATCTACGGCGCCGGTGGGGCTGACAAACTGTGGGGCGGCGCTGGCAAGGACATCTTCGTGTTCACCGCCAGCAGCGACTCCAAGCCAGGTGCAGCCGACCGGATCATGGATTTTGTCAGCGGTCAGGACAAGATCGACCTCTCCGGCTTCAGCGCCTTCGCCCAGAGCAAACTGCCTCTGAACTTCGTTGATGCCTTCACCGGTCATGCCGGCGAAGCGGTACTCAGCTTTGATCAGGGCAGCAACCTGGGTAGCCTGGCAGTGGACTTCAGCGGGTTCGGCCAAGCCGACTTCCTGGTGACCACTGTTGGTCAGGCAGTCGCCACGGATATCGTGGTCTGATTGCTGGTCAAACGGGAGTGGCGCGCAAGCGCTGCTCCCTTTAACCGTGAAGGCAGACGGCCCATGACCCTGAAGAAACTCTTCGCGCTGAGCGCGTTTTCCCTGATGTTGAGCACAGAGGTAAGTATGGCGAGCAGCCTGTTACTCCCCAACCCTGGCCAGTTGGCCGGCAGTTGGCAGTTGTACCCGGAAGATGACCAGGGCGCAGGCTGCCAGGTTCAGCTCAAGGCACCGGAAACCCTCCTGGGTGGCGACCTTGATTGTGTGGCACGGCTGATCGGCGAACGCGCGACCGGCTGGCAAGTGACCCCGGACACGGTGGCATTCATGGGCGGTGACGGCACTGCAGTAGTGCACTTCAATCGCTACAAACCGAATATCTACAAGTGGACTAACTCCGCCGGTCAGCACCTGTTGTTGGAACGTATAACCAACGCACAATAAAGTTGCGCGGCGAGTTATAAGGAAGCGCCGTATTTTCAAGGATCGAAAGGCGGACAATGAATACACCGACTCGCAAAGCCGGTGCCCCACTATGGGCGGCACTGGCGGACTATAAGTCCATTCTGATCAGCGTCGGATGTTTTACCGCGTTGATCAATATTCTCATGCTGGTACCGTCGATCTACATGTTGCAAGTGTACGACCGTGTGCTCTCTTCGCAGAATGAAACGACCTTGTGGATGCTGACCCTGATGGTCGTCGGCTTCTTTATCTTTATTGGTGTGCTGGAAGCGATCCGCAGTTTCATTGTTATTCGTGTCGGTAGCCAGTTGGAACAGGGTTTCAATCGCCGGGTGTACCGCGCAGCCTTCGAGCGCAATGTGCGCCAGGGCGACGGGCACGCTGGCCAGGCCTTGAACGACCTCACCCAGGTCCGTCAGTTTGTTACCGGCCCGGCGCTGTTCGCCTTCTTCGATGCGCCGTGGTTTCCGATCTACCTGGGCGTGATGTTCCTGTTCAATGTGTGGCTGGGGGTCATGGCCTGCGCCGGCGCGTTGCTGCTGATCGTGCTGGCGATTCTCAACGAACGCCTGACCCACGCGCCGCTGATCGAAGCGAGCACCTACCAGCAGCAATCGTCCCACTTGGCCGGCAGCCATTTGCACAATGCCGAAAGCATCCAGGCCATGGGCATGCTGGATGCATTGCGCCAGCGCTGGTTCAGCCTGCACACGAAATTCCTTGGCCTGCAGAACAAGGCCAGTGACACCTCGGCGGTGATCACCGCGATGAGTAAGGCCCTGCGCCTGTGCCTGCAATCGCTGGTACTGGGCCTGGGCGCGCTGCTGGTGATTGAAGGGCAGGTGACCCCCGGCATGATGATCGCGGGTTCCATTCTGATGGGGCGGGTCTTGAGCCCGATCGACCAACTGATCGCCGTGTGGAAGCAATGGAGCGGCGCGCATGAAGCGTACAAGCGCCTGGACGGTTTGCTGCGCGAGTTCCCCGAGCCGCCAACGCCGATGGACCTGCCAGCCCCGACCGGGCGCCTGGGCGTCGAGCAACTGAGTGCCGGGCCGCCGGGCAAGCGCGTGGCGACCTTGCAGCAGGTGAGCTTCAGCCTGAACGCTGGCGAAGTGCTCGGGGTACTGGGGACGTCCGGTTCCGGCAAATCGACCCTGGCGAAAGTACTGGTAGGCGTCTGGCCGACCCTGGCTGGCACCGTGCGCCTGGATGGCGCCGACCTGCACCAGTGGGACCGCGCCGCGCTGGGCCCGCACATCGGCTACCTGCCGCAGAACATCGAACTGTTGCGCGGCAGCATCGCCGAGAACATCGCCCGCTTTGCCGAGCTGGACGGCCTCAAGGTGGTCGAAGCGGCCCGCCAGGCCGGCGTACATGAGCTGATCCTGCGCCTGCCGCAGGGCTATGACACGCGCCTGGGCGAAGACGGCGGCGACCTGTCCGGTGGGCAGAAGCAGCGCATCGCCCTGGCCCGCGCCCTGTATGGCGGGCCGAGCCTGATCGTGCTCGATGAGCCGAACTCCAACCTCGATACCAGTGGTGAAGCGGCATTGGCGCAAGCCATCGCACAGATGAAAGCCCAGGGCCGCACCGTGGTGCTGGTGACCCATCGCTCCGCCGCGCTGGCCCAGGCCGACAAATTGCTGGTGCTGAGCGAAGGCCGCATGCAGGCCTTCGGCCCCGCCCGGGAAGTGATGCAGGCCTTGAGCCAGGCGCAGGAACAGGCACAACGCCAGGTACCCGCCGTAGCGGTCGCCGGGAGCACCGGCGCATGAGCAAGGACGCACAAATGACACAGGCAGTTTCGGCACCGGCCAGCGGCCGCGATGCGCGATTTTATGTTCGTCTTGGCTGGTGGCTGACCCTGGTCGGCTTTGGCGGGTTTGTCGCCTGGTCGACCCTGGCGCCGTTGGACCAGGGCATTGCGGTGCAGGGCACGGTGGTGGTGTCGGGCAAGCGCAAGGCGGTGCAGTCGATGGCCGGTGGGGTGGTCAGCCGCATCCTGGTTCACGAGGGGCAGAGCGTCAAGCAGGGGCAGCCGTTGTTCCGCCTCGACCAGACCCAGGTGCAGGCCGATGTGCAGTCGTTGCAGGCGCAGTACCGCATGGCCTGGGCCAGCCTGGCGCGCTGGCAGAGCGAGCGTGACAACCTCGGCGCGATTGCCTTCCCGGAAGCCTTGAGCCACGACCCGGACCCGCAACTGGGCCTGCTGCTGGAAAGCCAGCGCCAGTTGTTCAGCAGCCGCCGCGACGCCCAGGCCCGCGAGCAGGCCGGGCTGAAGGCCAATATCGACGGCAGCATCGCCCAGTTGGCCGGCATGCGCCGCGCGCGCGGTGACCTGGAGGCGCAAGCCGACTCGCTGCGCCAGCAACTGGAGAACCTCAAGCCGCTGGCCAGCAATGGCTATATCCCGCGTAACCGCCTGCTCGACTATCAGCGCCAGCTGTCGCAGGTGCAGCGCGACCTGGCGCAGAACATGGGGGACAGCGCGCGCCTGGAGCAGGGCATTGTCGAATCGCGGCTGAACCTGCAGCAACGCCAGGAGGAATACCAGAAGGAAGTACGCAGCCAGTTGGCCGAAGCCCAGCTGAAAAGCGTGACCCTCGAACAGCAACTGACCTCCGCGTCCTTCGAACTGCACCACAGCGAGATCGTTGCCCCGGCTGATGGGATCGCGGTGAACCTCGGTGTGCACACCGAAGGCGCCGTGGTGCGGGCCGGCGAAACCTTGCTGGAGGTGGTGCCGCAGGGCACCGCACTGGAAGTGGAAGGGCACCTGCCGGTGCACCTTGTGGATAAAGTCGCGCTGCAGTTGCCTGTGGATATCCTCTTCACCGCCTTCAACCAGAGCAGCACGCCGCGGGTATCAGGGGAGGTGGCGCTGATTTCCGCCGACCAGATGGTCGATGAAAAAACCGGCCAGCCCTATTACGTGCTGCGCAGCACCGTCAGCGAAAACGCCTTGGCGCGGCTCAACGGCTTGGTGATCAAGCCGGGCATGCCGGCTGAACTGTTTGTGCGCACGGGCGAGCGTTCGCTGATCAATTACCTGTTCAAACCTCTGCTCGACCGAGCAGGGACCGCGTTGACCGAACAATAGGAAGCCCGTGTATGAAACGCTTGATAACCGGGCTGATGGCGGCGTTCGCCTTGGCAATGGGAACGGCGGCGCAGGCCATGGGGCCGTTCCAGGTGTATGAGCAGGCGTTGCGCAAGGACCCGGTGTTCCTTGGCGCGATCAAGGCCCACGAAGCCGGCCAGGAAAACCGCGCGATTGGCCGCGCCGGGCTGCTGCCGAATATTTCCTACAACTACAACAAGGGCCGCAACGACTCCAAGGCGACCTATCTGGGCGACAAGGGTCGCGGCACCGAGAACCGCAACTACGACAGCTATGGCTCCAGCTTCATCCTCCAGCAGCCGTTGTTCGACTACGAGGCCTATGCCAGTTATCGCAAGGGTGTGGCGCAGGCGTTGTATGCCGACGAAGCCTTTCGCGGCAAGAGCCAGGAACTGCTGGTGCGGGTGATGGGCAGTTATACCCAGGCGTTGTTTGCCCAGGATCAGATCGCGATCAGCGTGGCGAGCAAGCAGGCCTACGAGCAACAGTTCCGCCAGAACGAGCAGTTGTTCCAGCAGGGCGAGGGCACACGCACCGATATTCTTGAGGCGCAGGCGCGCTATGAGTTGGCCGATGCCGATGAGATCCAGGCGCGCAATGACCTGGATGCGGCACTGCGCGAGCTGGGCGCGCTAATTGGTGAGCCAGCCATGCGCATCGATGAGCTGGCGCCGTTGAACGAGCGCTTTGCGCTGTTCACCTTGGAGCCGGCGAATTACCAGGCCTGGCATGAGCTGGCGCTGGCCAACAACCCGGAGCTGGCCTCGCAGCGTCAGGCGCTGGAAGTGGCGCAGTATGAAGTGGAGCGGGCACGGGCCGGGCATCTGCCACGGGTGAGTGCGTTTGCCACCTCGCGGCGCATGGAGTCCGACAGCGGCAATACCTACAACCAGCGTTATGAGACCAATACCGTGGGTATCGAGATCAGTGTGCCGATCTTTGCCGGTGGCGGGGTGTCGGCTTCGACGCGTCAGGCCAGCCGCAACCTGGAGCAGGCCGAGTATGAGCTGGATGGGCAGACGCAGACGACCTTGATCGAGCTGCGCCGGCAGTACAACGCCTGTGTGTCGGGGGTGGCGCGGTTGAAGGCCTATCAGCGGGCGTTGACCTCGGCCGAAGCGCTGGTGACTTCGACCCGGCAGAGTGTGCTGGGCGGCGAGCGGGTCAATCTGGATGTGCTCAATGCCGAGCAGCAATTGGCGACTACCCGGCGCGATCTGGCGCAGGCGCGGTATGACTATTTGCTGGCGTGGATCAGGTTGCAGTTCTACGCCGGGACGTTGCGCGATGAGCACCTGGCGCGGGTGGATGAGGCGTTCCTGCAAGTGCACTGACCGCTAGGCGGTCAATCGCTGGCAAGGCCAGCTCCCACAGGTATTCGCGGCGCTGTCGATACCTGTGGGAGCCGGCCTTGCCGGCGATGGGGCCCACCCGTTACGCAACCCTCACCTGTACCACCTTGCGCTCCGCCCACCACCACACCATCAGGGCAATCGCGCCAATCACGAACCCGGCCGCAACGATTCCCATCCAACCATGGCGCTGGTACAGCTGCGTGCCCAACAACGAACCCAGCGCCCCGCCGATGAAGTAGCAGGTGATGTACCCGGCATTCAGCCGGTTGCGCGCTTCAGGGCGCAGGGCAATCACCGCGTTCTGGTTGCTCACGTGCACCAGTTGCACCGCCAGGTCCAGCACCAGCACCCCGACCAGCAACGCGGCCAGGGAAGACTGCGCAAACGCCAGCGGCACCCACGACAGCAACAGCGCCAGCAAACCAGCCGTGGTGCCCAGGTTGCCCTTGCCACGATCCGCCAGGCGCCCGGCCCAGCTCGCGGCCAGTGCACCCGCCGCGCCGGCCAGGCCAAACAGGCCGATCACTGCATCGGAATACTGGTATGGGTCGGACGACAGCAGAAACGCCAGCGGCGTCCAGAACAGCGCGAACAGGCAGAACGCGAGCAGCCCCAGCAGAGAGCGCAGGCGCAGCACCGGCTCTTCGGCAAACAGGCGGAACACCGAAGCGATCAGCGCCGGGTAGCGCAGCCCGGCATGCTGCTGGCGCTCCGGCAGGGCACGGGCGAGGGCGATGGCACTCAGCGCCATCAATGCCGCCGCCAACAGGTAGATGCTGCGCCAGTCCCCCAGGGTCGCCATGAACCCGGCCGCCGTCCGCGCCAGCAAAATGCCCAGCAGCAAACCACTCATCAGCGTGCCGACCACCCGGCCACGGTGCTCGGGCTCACTGAGCCCTGCCGCCATGGGCACCATCACCTGGGCGACCACCGAGAACAGCCCGGTCAGCGTGGTGCCGACCAGCAGCCAGGTCAGGCTGGGGGCGAAGGCGCTGATCAACAGGCCAACCGTGCTGATCGCAATCATCACCACGATCAGCCGCCGCTGTTCGAACAGATCACCCAAAGGGGCGAGCAGCAGCAAGCCCGCGCCATAACTGAGCTGGGCGGCGATGACGATGCTGCCGGCAACGGCGCTGGTCAGGCCGAAATACTCGGCGATGCTGTGCAGCAGCGGCTGCGCGTAATAGTTGCTGGCTACTGCAAGGCCGGTGGCGGTAGCCATCAGCAGGAGAAGTGCGCGACTCAGTGGTGCAGGGGAGGTGGCCATGGCCCGTCTCGCTTCAGGGGGGTGAGGTGCCCAGTATCGAAAATGCGCTAGCATGAATCCAACGCATCATTTTCATTGAATCAATCTCTAAAACAGATAAGTCATGAACCTCAAACAACTCGAATACGCCTTGGCTGTCGCCGACACCGGCAGCTTTACCCGCGCCGCCGAACGCTGCCATGTGGTGCAGTCGGCTCTCAGCCATCAGGTTGCCAAACTGGAGGATGACCTCGGCACCTTGCTGTTCGAGCGTAGCTCGCGGCGGGTGCGCCTGACGCCGGCTGGCGAGGCCTTCGTGCTCAGTGCCCGCTCTGCCCTGGAGGCGACGCGGCGCATTGCCGAAGACGTTGCCGCTGCGTGCGGGGTGGTGCGCGGGCAGCTGTCGATTGGGGAGATCAGCTCGTTGACGGAGCTGGACCTGGTCGACTTGCTGGCGGGCTTCCATCATCAATACCCCGAGGTGGATATCCGCTGGTTGATGGGGCGCAGCGAGCTGCTGATTGCCGATGTGCGCGAGCGGCGCCTGGACGTGGGCTTCATTGGCGTGTGGTCTGGCGAGTCGCTGGACGGGGTGGAGCACCTGCTGCTGGCCAAAGAGGAGCTGGTGGCCGTGCTGCCGCCGCAGCATCCGCTGGCGCGCATCGAGCGCCTGGCCCTGGATCAGTTGCAGGACCAGCCGCTGGTGGACTTCCCTGCCGGTACCGGCGCGCGTCGCCAGACCGACGAAGCTTTCGCGGCGGTGGCGGTGCGTCACCGTGTGCAGTTCGAGGTGGGCAATATCCGCCTGGTGGAAAAGTTCGTGCAGCGCGGGCTGGCGCTGGGGCTGGTGCCGGCGCGGATCGCCAGTGGCTTCAGTGGCGTGGTGGCGGTGCCGGTGTGTGATGCGCCGGTCCGCCACCTGTATGCGATCTGGTCGAAAACCCCGACCCCGGCGGCCCGCGCCTTTGTCCAGTTGCTGGTACAAAGTCGCGGCGCCAAGGCGGGAGAGTGATCGGCTTCAGGCCGCGAAGCCACCGTCGATGGTCAGGCTGGCGCCGGTGATGTAGGCCGCGTCCGGGCCGGCGAGGTAGGTGACGAAGCTGGCAATCTCGTCGACGTGGCCGTAGCGCCCGACCGCCATGAAGCACATCAGGCTGTCGGCGAACTCGCCCTTGGCCGGGTTCATATCTGTATCCACCGGTCCTGGCTGCACGTTGTTGATGGTGATGCCGCGTGGCCCGAGGTCGCGGGCCAGGCCGCGTACCAGGCCGACCAGCGCCGACTTGCTCATGGCATAGGGGCCGCCGCCGGCAAACGGCATGCGCTCGGCGTTGGTGCTGCCGATGTTGATGATGCGCCCGCCCTGGCCCATGTGCCGCGCGGCGGCCTGGGTGGCGACGAAGACGCTGCGCACGTTCACCGCCAGGGTGCGGTCGAAGTCCTCCAGGCTGAATTCTTCCAGCGGCGCGACGGCCAGTACCCCGGCATTGTTGACCAGAATATCGAGGCCCCCAAAATGTTCGGCGGCGCTGTCGACGGCGCGCTGCACGGCGGCGGCATCGGCGCTGTCGGCCTGGATCGCCAGGGCTTTGCCGCCCTTGGCGATGACCGCCTGTTGCAGCGCCTGGGCCTTGTCTGGCGAGCTGACATAGGTGAAGGCCACGGCAGCGCCGGCGGCGGCCAGGTGTTGGACGATGGCGGCGCCGATGCCACGCGAGCCCCCTTGGACCAGGGCGACTTTACCGATAAGGCTGTTTTGACCGGACATTGCAGGTGCTCCCGAAACGACAAGGCCGGATGCCTTGTGGATGGGCTGAGTATCTGCCTGGGATTACCCTTCGATAAGCCAGTAATCGCTATAGTCTGTATAAACCGTTGGTATGGAATTGCCGAATGGAAACCTTCAGCAGTATCGAGTGTTTTGTGCGCAGTGCCGAGGGTGGCAGCTTTGCTGAAGCCGCGCGGCGCCTGAGTTTGACGCCTGCGGCGGTGGGCAAGAATGTCGCCCGGTTGGAGGCGCGCCTGGGCGTTCGGCTGTTCCAGCGCAGTACCCGGCGGTTGACCCTGACCGAAGCCGGCCAGCGCTTTCTCGATGAAGTGCGCAGCAGCTTCCAGACCATCCAGCATGCCGTGGCCAACCTCGCCAGCGCCGAGGGGCAGCCGGCGGGGACGCTCAAGGTGAGCATGGGCACGGTGTTTGGCCGGCTGTACATCCTGCCGATGCTGGGGGAATTTCTGCGGCGCTTCCCGGCGATTTCGCCGGATTGGCATTTTGACAATCGCCAGGTCGACCTGATCGGCCAAGGCTTTGATGCGGCGATTGGTGGCGGCTTCGAGCTGCCGCCGGGGGTGGTGGCGCGCAAACTGGCGCCGGCGCATCGGATACTGGTAGCGTCGGCGGATTATCTGGCTGATTGCCAGCCGCTGGTGCGGCCCGATGATTTGCGTGATGCCGAGGGTATCCTGATTCGCTCGCCGCAGACGGGGCGGGTGCGCTCGTGGCCGTTGACCAGCCGCTGGCAGGAGCAGAGCCCGTTGAGCCTGCGCCAGCGCATGACCATGAGCGATTCGGAGGCGGCCTGCGCCGCTGCGGAGCAGGGGCTGGGGGTTGCGCTGGTGAGCATGCCGTTTGCGCTGCCGTACCTGACGACGGGGCGCTTGCTGCGGGTATTGCCGGATTGGTACGTGGAGGACGGCAACCTGTCGCTGTATTACGCACAGCACAAATTGTTGCCGGGCAAGACCCGGGTGTTTGTCGACTTCATCATCGAGCAGTTTGCCCAGCAGGGCTTGGCGCAGCGCTTTGATGCGTTGGCCTGAAGGCCTCATCGCGGGGCCAGCCCTGCGCGCCGCCTTTGGGAGCCCTGGCGGGCTCCAGCGCAGCCTGTCGGCAGCGGCTACAAAAGTTGTGCAGTGAGTTGAAGTGAGCCTTGTCCTGTGGGAGCGGGCTAGTCCCGCGATGCTCTTCAGCTTGCCTCGATAATGTCGAAGGACTGCCGCGCAGCGCCCAGCACCAGTTCGACCTCATCCCCGACAAACCTGCCCACCAGGCGCTGCCCCAGCGGCGAGCGTGGGGTGATCACGGTTACCAGTTGCTCGCCCGAGCCAATCCGCAAACCCGCCGCCTCCGGGCCGAGGAACAGCTGCTGACGCTTGCCGTCCAGGTCCTCAAGCACCACCAGGTTGCTCACCTGGACCCCACGCTCTGGGTCATATTCGCGCACGTTCAACTGTTCGAAGGCGATCCGCGCCTGACGGATCTCCTCCATCCGCCGCGCCTGCCCGGTGGCCAGGTACGACGCCTCCAGCCCCAAGGTGTCGTACTTGTTCTCGGCAATGTTCTCTTGCGCCGTCGCCGCTTCGTAGGCCGTTTGCGCGGCGCGCTGGAGCACGTCGTAGTCCACGCCCAGTTGCTCGATGATGCGTTGCAGCAGTTCGGTCTTGCTCATTTCAGTTACACAACTCAAGGACATTGGCGCGGCTTTTCTCGGTCGGGGCGGTGCGGTTCTGTTGCAGCCAGAACTGGCATTTGGGGTTGGACAGGTTGCGCGGGTTGTCCTGCAACTGTTGCTCAGCCTGCTGCACCTCCTGCTTGCGCAGGATCTCCTTGTACTGCTCGAACATGTGGTTCTGCTCCGGCGCCTGCTGCTGGGTGCCATAGGCAGGCGGCAGCGGCGCTATCACGGGCGGCACGAGCGCTTCACGCAGCGGCTGCTGCACCTGCGGCAGGTAGCTCCAGAGCAACCACGCACTCAGGGCAATGGCCACGAACCCCAGCCACAAACCCACGGCTACGCTGAGTATCAATGACAGGGGGCTGAGGGAAATCTTCATTTCACGACGACGCGCGCGGTAAGGCATGGCAGCCTCCTGGCCAGGGCAAGGGTCGGGATTGTCGCATGCCAACGCCTGTTTATTCTGCGTCGGCTCTGTTGCTCACAAGCAATTACCCGGACAATTGACGATTTTTTACCGCAGGCGCAAGAGGTGCCCGACATGAAACCTTCCTGGGATATCTTCTGCTGCGTGGTCGACAACTATGGCGACATCGGCGTGACCTGGCGCCTGGCCCGGCAACTGGTGGCTGAGCAGGACGTCGCGGTGCGCCTGTGGGTGGATGACCTGAACGCCTTCGTGCGGCTGTGCCCCGGCGCCGATGCCAGCGCCGCGCAGCAGTGGCAGGCCGGTGTTCAGGTATGCCAGTGGCCCACTGAGTGGCAACCGACAGCGGTGGCCGATGTGGTGATCGGCGCTTTCGCCTGCCAGTTACCGGCCGGCTATGTCGAGGCGATGTGCGCCCGGGCGACCCCGGCGCTGTGGCTGAACCTGGACTACCTCAGTGCCGAGGACTGGGTCGAGGGTTGCCACGGCTTGCCGTCGCCGCAGCCCAATGGCTTGCGCAAGGTGTTCTTCTTCCCGGGCTTTACCGAAAAGACTGGCGGGCTGCTGCGTGAGGCGAACCTGCTGGAGCGTCGTCATGCCTTCGAGCAGGACCCGGCCGCCCGCCAGGCGTTTCTCGACGGGCTGGGCGTGCAGCCACAGGCCGGTGCGCGGCTGATCTCCCTGTTCGCCTACGAAAACCCCGGGCTGGCCAGCTGGCTCGGAGCCTTGGCCGCCGACAGCCGGCCCAATCACCTGCTGGTGCCGGAAGGGCGCGTGCTCGGTGATGTCGGGACCTGGCTTGGTGAGGCGGGGCTGAGTGCCGGCAGTTGTGCGCAACGCGGGGCGCTGACGGTGCAGATTCTGCCTTTCGTCAGCCAGGACGACTATGACCGCCTGCTGTGGAGTTGCGAGTTCAACGCCGTGCGCGGCGAGGACTCCTTTGTCCGTGCGCAGTGGGCCGGGCGGCCGCTGCTGTGGCACATCTATATCCAGGAAGAGTACGCTCACTGGGAAAAGCTCGAGGCGTTTCTGGACCTGTATGTAGTGGGCCTTTCGGCCGGGGCGAAGCTGGCCATGGTCGATTTGTGGCGCGCCTGGAACATGGATCGCGACATGGGCCAGGCCTGGACCCAGGTGCTGGCGCACTGGCCGGAGCTGAGTTTGCACGCCGAGCGCTGGTGCGCCACACAGGCCGCTCAGCCGGACCTCGCCACGGCGCTGGTACAGTTTTACCGAAGTTGGAACGGGCACTGAGGGAACCCAATGGATACTGGGAGATTCCTACTGTGTACGCCAAGCCTGCTACAACGCTGCTACAAACTGTCCTTGCCCGTCCTTATCTGTACAGGAGGGAGGGTGTCTACTACCTGCGGATGAGGACAGTTGGGTCTACCAAAGGACTCTTTACGGTATCCTTGCGAACCACCGAACGACCACAGGCGACAGAGTTGACCAAAGACATCCTTGCGGCCCTTGCAGTGTTCCACCTCGATAACCCTGAAGCATCCTGGTCAGACATCAAGGCGCGGCTCTCAGAGGTCGCACAGAACGCCCTGACAGTGGCCCACACAGACGCCTCTCTATCGGCCTATGAGTCGATATACGAGGATCTACAGGTAAACCTAAGCATTGCTACCGCTCAACAGCCCTTCACCTTGAATCAACACCGAGGGGCTGTAGGTGCCCAAAGGATTCTTGCTGCCGCTGTTAAGCGCATTAAGGGCGACTCACGGGACCTTGTGGACATCGTTGATGACCTTGAAGGCGTCGTAGGGAAGGGGCCTGCTGACTCTCTTAAAGCCGTCCGTGAGCCACTCCACTGGGATGACTTGTGGCCGCTGTACCTCAAAGAGAAAGAGGGCGACGTTAAGAAGTCCACGTTGGATGGATACAAGACCAACTACGCCCAGGTCGGGGAGGCGCTTGAAGTCACCGGCCTATCAGACCTCAGAAAGCACACACGCGAAGACCTCATAGCGATGCGTGACGAACTCTTAGAGACTCGCAAGCCTCTGACGGTGAACAACGCGCTAACCCACTTTGCCTCTGTGATGAACTGGGCTGTGAATAACGATTACCTTACGAAGGCGTACACCTCAAAGCTCAAGCTCAAGAAGGGCGCTGAGAGTGAGCGTATTCCGTTTGAGCGCGCCCAGGTGCAAGCGTTGGTTGCTCACGCGGGTTCTCTTCCTGCGGATAGCTGGGAGCGCTGGTGCATGGTGGTACTGGCGATAACTGGTGCAAGGTCCCGTGAAGTAACCCAACTGACCCGCAAAGACATCCATGAGGTGGACGGGGTTATGTGCATCAACATCCGTGAAGACTCCGAGGGGCAGTCTGTTAAGAACAAGCACAGCGTGCGTGTGGTGCCGTTGGTCGATGGTGTCTTAGGGTTCGACCTCAAAGGCTTCCTAACGGCCCTCGACAGTCCTAAACCGCCGCTACCGGTCTATCACGGCGTGGACAATGTACAGGCGCGTAAGGCCTTGGGCTTAATGGTCCGTAAGGCTCTCCCCGAGAAATCACCACACCAGACACTGCACTCCCTACGTCACCATATGGCTTCCTCATTCAAGGTCAAAGGGGTTCCTGTAGCCTTCGCACAGGCGCTCCTGGGACACGCAAGTGGGACAATCACCTATGACACCTACGGCGGTGCAGTCACACCAATCGGGACACTCGTGAACGTCATTGAGGGTGTGTTTGCGGAGGTCTGACGGTATCCTTTGCGGCTTTCTAAAAGGGAGCTTCAAACAATGAGCGTAACAGGCAGAACCCAATTGACGCCGCGTAAGTCCATGTCTATTTCTTTGTGGCTTTTGGCTGCTGGTTTTGCAATCACTTTCATATGGTACTTAGGCAGTTCAGTACTGTGGGGATGTGCGCTACGTTGGAGGGCAAGCTACTGCCTTTCACATGATGCTCTGAATTCTGCCCTGAGCCTCGGCAGCTTTGTCCTTCTGCCGGGGTTCTTCTGCCTGCTCATGGCAAGCGTGTGGAGTCTCGTGGCGGCGCTCAGTGGATCAACGACTAAATAGATTTTCACCTGAAGGCAAAAGATGAACACACCAAAGCTCTACACGGACACCTACCAACTATTCAAGCTCCTGAAGGCCCAAGGCGGCATTCAAAGCATGCGGACTCACTCCGACTTCGCAAGGACCTTAGAGAAGGGGCTTGATGAACTTGTGTCGGCGGGCGTGGTGGTCCTGGCTGCTACCCAATGGACAGCGAACGGTCAGGTGGTGGCTGAAGAGACCTACCATAGAGAGGACGGGAAGAGCTTTACGGGTATTAGCTTTGGCTCGTGGTTCTGCCTCGCTATGGCCCTCAAGGTCACGAAGCCAGAAGTGCGCCAAGCGCTCGCTGATTACTTGAAGAAAAACCCTATCTATTGAGGTGGGGTTTTCTTTGCCTATAAAAACACAAAATATGTGTTGACGTGTGGGAGTGCTGACGGTAGATTGAGCGCCTACACCGCTTCCGAGCGGTTTCTTAAAGGCTACAAACACACATAATAAGTGTTTTAGTCTGGCGGTGGATTTAAAACACCCACTTAAAGCGCGACACGTAATCGACCACTTAGGACATCAACGCCATGCAAGCAATCACCATCAAGTACCTGCCAGCTACCGACACTAAAGGTCCCCGCTTCAAGGCAACCGCCGCTGCTGGTTCCATCACTTTGGGCTATGACCACGGCCTGGATTCGGGAGGCAACGTAAGGGCAGTCGTTACGGCTCTCGTCAAGAAACTCGGTTGGGATACACAGGCACCAGGGGTACGCCCGTATATGTGGGATCGTGCTGACACATGGCACATCGGGGCCACTGCTGACGGTCACTGGGTCGCTGTCCGCGCCTCTCACTGCTCCAAGGTCTGAGGACGTCACCATGACGAAAGCACAAGCAGACTGGGCAGTAAAACAGGATTGGTGCGTCTCGGTCTTTGAGGATCTTGACGGTGGATGGTCCGCAATTGTGCGCGACCCTGTACCCGAAGATACCGACAACCGTAGCCTATTCACGACCTTCCAGAACCTTTGCGAATACTTCGCGACGGACATGCAGTAACTCAGTAAGCCACAGCCACCTTTAAAGAATACGAAAGGGCTCCACCTAAAGAGCCCCTAAAGGAACCTCTACGCCATGACTATTTACAACCTGACCAACTTCACGTCCGCCACAGTCGCCAACAAGATCCTTGGGGCCATGCAGGACGCCATCAAGACAGGCCTTGCTCAGTACGTACCAAACCGCAACGGTCGCCTTTGGCTTCGCGTGGACATCAAGCGGGACGACCACGGGCGCCTGTACTTTCAGTTCCTCACAGACACCATGCAGGAAGTCGGACACCACCTCTTGAAGGCCGCTCTTTTCCATTGGTCCCGTGAGGATGAGCGCGAGTTCTCAGGGCTGCACGCTGAGCTGTACCGGCTCCCACAGCATCCACTGGATACCATTCTGGACGCCCAGGAAGCCGAAAGGACCCGTAAAGCTGGCTCATGGGGTCTTTGGGGCAATCTGTGGGGCTGGCTGGGTGAGCGGCTGAATAGGCCTGCGCTCACGCTCTGAAAGGCACCTTTTATCTGGATCTATGCACTGATGCATATTTATGTTGCGTCAATGCATATCTTGTACGAATATGCGCGCCCTCTGCGAAGGCCCGTAGAAGCTGCATACATAGGAAAGGAGGCACACACCATGCAACAACAAGGACAGAACCACGTACTGAGCAAGGCGCTCACAGCGTACCCATCGCTCGATAAGTACCACCCAGACCTAAGATCGCGGCTCGATGTCCTGAAGGAAATGGCTGATTACGCCGAAGGCATTGCACCTCTAAGCGCGTCTGATTACTCGGCAACCTCCAGTTGGGCCCAAGCGCTGAACGTAATCACCCACTACGGACACGGGGTCTACTCGTTCCCGTATCTCTCTGAGGCGTTCTGTAGGGCCCTCATGCTTGAGCTGGATTGCATGAGCTACAGCGTTAACAGCGATGAGCCCGAAGAGGCGCAGATTCCTGAAGTCACCTTCCTGACTGAGTGCCGCCCTCTGTTTGATTGCTTGCACAGCCTATGGGCTAACGCGGGGGTTCCCTTGGCAAAAGTGCTACTCGCACAGGACCCAAGTGAGATACGGACCATACAGGCCGCTCAGTACACACCCGAGAACACACCGCGTGGTCATTGGCATAACGATAAGGATTCAGACGTAACGCTTGTAGTTGCTCTTACAGCAACTCACACAGGCGGCGGGACTTTGGTTCATACGGGGCCTTTCAGCGAAAACATAGTTGTCCCCCAGTTGCCTGTAGGGCACGGGATGTTCTTCAACGGGAAAGCGCATAGGCACTACGGAATGGCCGTAACGGAAGGGGAGAGGAATCTATTAGTGCATTGGAGCGAAGTTAAATGACACCGCCATTTTTTTGCCCACAGTGGGCAATTGAATACGTACTTGGGCAACACCCAGCTAAGAGCGGCCCAAAGATCAACAGTTACAAGGAGAGTAGCACAGTGACATCATTTGGCAACCCTGTAAGCCGTATTCGGTTTATCGCACAGGTTCCAAGTTTCCAAGACTTTCGCCGCCGTCAATACGCTTCAAGCAACCAACGCTGTGAGTTCACATTAGGTCTCGGTCCATGTGGGCGGACTGTGACGCGCCTCGGTTATCACCTGGACAAGGACTTCCTAACGATCCTTCAAGAGTGCGCAGCTCCCAATGAGGGAAAAATCGATGTCAAGAAGTTTATCTACTTAGTAAGCGAAATAACTGGTCGGGTTGAGGTCACTTCCGTGTAACGATCCTCCCTTGGGTTTTAAACACCCACTAAAAGCAGTCCTGCTGTTCCCACTCTATGAGCCTTTAACTTAGAGACTTCTTTAAGTTCCCTCTAAGGACCTTCTACGCCCTCAATTCAGTAAGCACTCAACTAACCAACTTCCATAACTTGTTGGAGGCCCAAGTGGCCTCTAAGGGATTCTTGTGTCCGCAGAAAGCCAAACTATCCAACTAACGAAGCATGACTTTAGCGCAATCACTGATGTTTCATCCTGGGCCTATGAGACCCTTTCTAATATCTATGGTCCCGACCTGGCAGCGGCTCAGTTAAGTCTTGAGCATGAAGCCTATACGCTGGGTGAGGATCACTTTAAGAAAGTCCTTGAGCGTTCTATTGATCGTAATGAGTTTGCTGACAACGCCACAGCGAAGCCTGTGTTGGCCTCCCTGATTCCTTTGATGGCTAAGGCCTTCGAGGACTGGATTGAACACCAAGTAACTAAGGTCAAGCGAAAAAGTATTGGCCTGCCATACCTTCAATTGGTCAAGTCGGAGAACGTAGCGGCAATCACCGTCAAGACAGTTCTCAATATGGTCGCTAAGAAGGGGCCTTTGAGTATTCAACAGGTTTCTGTGGCAGTCGGTAAGGCAGTTGAGGAAGAGGCTCGGTTTGGGCGTATCCGTGAACAGGAGGCGGAACACTTCAACAAGCGTATTCGTCCAGCACTCAACAAGCGTAACGGTCACACCTACAAAGTTAAGTTCATGGAGAAGGTCGAGGCTCACATGATGGCCGCTAATGAGCTGACCACAAAGTGGACCTCCTGGGACGCTCTGGACAACTACGTCACCTTCCAGATTGGCGTGAAGCTTCTCGAACTGCTCATTGAGTCCACTCATTTGGTTGAGATGAAGCGGGAGCATGCAGGCAACGCAAAGCTTGACGGTGAGTTCATCTACCTGACCCCTGAGTGGGCTGAAAAGCTATGCAACCGTGCATACGCGCTGGCTGAGATTACGCCACGTTATCAGCCAATGATCGTACCGCCCCGCGAGTGGACAGGAATGATTGGTGGTGGTTACTGGGCGAAGGGCCGTAAGCCTGTGCCGTTGATTCGGGTCCGCTCAAAGAAGGCCCTACAGCGCTACAAAGATGTGTCCATGCCCGAGGTCTACAAGGCTGTGAACATCGCCCAGGCATCCGCTTGGAAGGTGAACGCAAAGGTTCTCGAAGTCGCCAAGGAGGTGATGCAGTGGAAGCACGTCCCAATCGACAAGTTTCCTGCAGCCGATAAAGAGGCCTTGCCGGTCAAGCCTGCGAACATTGATGAAGACCCCGAGGTCCTTAAGGCCTGGAAGAAAGCCGCGTCCACCGTGTACCGCAAAGACCGGGCACGAGTCAGCCGCCGTTTATCCTATGAGTTCATCGTAGAACAGGCTACAAAGTTCTCTGAATACGAGGCCCTTTACTTCCCGTACAACCTCGACTGGCGGGGCCGTGTCTATGCCATTCCTTCGTTCAATCCACAAGGTAACGACCTAACCAAAGGCCTCTTAATGGCTTCCATTGCGGAGCCTGTAGGCAAGGATGGTATTGAGTGGCTGAAGATCCACGGGGCCAACTGCGCAGGGGTCGATAAGGTCGACTTCGGTCAGCGCAAGAAGTGGGTAGAGGACAACGAAGAGATGATCCTTGCGATTGCTCGGGACCCGCTGGTTAACTCGAACTGGACCGAGATGGACAGCCCTTTTTGCTTCCTGGCGTTCTGCTTTGAGTGGGCCGGTGTGGTTGAACACGGCGAGCTGTGGGAGTCGGCGCTACCTATCGCATTCGATGGGTCTTGCTCGGGTATTCAGCACTTCTCAGCGATGCTCAAAGACGAGCGGGGCGGGCGTGCAGTCAACCTGTTGCCTTCTGAGACCGTTCAGGACATCTATCGACTGGTGTCCGATGGTGTGAACATAGCGGTGCGCGAAGACCTCACTGAGGGCACTGACGACAGCGTAGAGACCGTCACCAATAAGAAGACCGGTGAGATAACCGAGCGCCGCGTACTGGGCACTAAGACCCTTGCTGCTGGCTGGCTGGGCCACGGTATCACCCGTTCAGAAACCAAGCGTTCCGTAATGACCCTGGCGTACGGCTCCAAGACCTTTGGGTTCACTGATCAGGTACGCGAAGACATCATCCAGCCATCGATTGATAACGGCGATGGGGCTCAGTGGTTCCCTGATGCACAGCAGTGTGCCCGCTACATGGCTGTACACATTTGGGACGCCGTGAGTAAGGAAGTAGTAGCAGCCGTTGAGGCAATGAACTGGCTACAGAAAGCGGCCAAGCTGTTGGCCTCAGAGGTCACAGCGACCAAGCGGACCAAAAAGAATCCTGAGCCTGAAATCCTGAAGCCATGCATGCCTGTGTACTGGGTGACGCCTGACGGGTTCCCTGTGTGGCAAGAGTACATGGTGCCTGTGCAACGCCGGGTCGATCTGATCTTCCTGGGCGCTGCTCGCTTGCGCTCTACGATCAACGTCCGGGACTCCAATGAAATCGACGGGGCTAAACAGGAATCGGGTATCTCTCCGAACTTCGTACACAGTCAAGACGGGTCGCACCTGCGGAAGACAGTCGTTAAGGCGTCTGAAAGCTACGGCGTGGAGTTCTTCGCGTTGATTCATGACAGCTTTGGGACCATCCCAGCGAAGGCCGGTGCAATGTTCAAGGCTGTGCGCGAAACGATGGTTGAGACGTACACGGAGAACGATGTGTTGGACGACTTCCGGGAACAGTTCATGGAGCAGCTCCACGAGTCCCAGCTTGAAAAGATGCCAGCAATCCCCGGTAAGGGGACCCTGGACATCACGAAGATCCTTGAGAGCCAGTTTGCTTTCGCATAGTCCCGCTTAAAACACCCACTAAAAGCACAATGAAAACCTCATTGAGATTAACCGGTCTCTCTGAGGTTTTTCTTTGTCCGCATTCTTCACGCTCTAAAACACCCACTAAAAGCACAACCAATCTTCCAACACTTTAGGAGTTCTTTTCGCTATGCAATCCACTCAAACAATTGAACGTAACGCCCGCACTTCCAAGCGCCGCACTGATGACGAAATGGAAGCTGTTCGGACCCGTCGCGGCAAGTTGAACAAAGTGCAGCGCCAAGCAAAGCGTGACATCTGGAAAGAGGCTGAATAATGAGCCGTACAGCCAGCGTATGGGTCGACTCGATGAGCCAAGAGACGACTATCTCCATTATGGAAAGGGGCAAGGGCCGCATGGACATCATCTTTCAAATGTGGAGCGCTCGACATCCTGAAAGTCTATGCAAGATTGCCGAGAGTACTTACGGCGAGCTTTATGACTGGATAAACCCTAAGCCAGGCTCAGTTGTATATATGTCTGGCGATCAGGCGGAACAGACCCTCAACTACCTAAAGGAAGCCAATTAATGAGCAAGGTTCAAAGTGTAATCCTCGAAACCAATCCGCACCGCCCAGTCAACTTTAACGAGAAGGCAGTTAGTAAGGTTCTTGAGGAATCCTATTTGATTGCTGACGTTAAAGAAGACGGCGTCCGGTTGAATCTTTGCGTTATGGGTGAGCGCCGTTCGGGCTATGAGAACGGCTATGACTATCCAGTGGAATGGCTGAGCCGAGAGGGCAAGCGGTTTCCTGTGTTCTGCCACCAGCACGTCGGCAACCCATTGAGCTTTGATAATCGTTGGCCGGACTTCTTCGAGACCGACGAGGCCCTGTTTCCTGAAGGATTCATGCTGGACGCTGAGCTGCGTATTGATGACCTGCCGTGTAAAGACATCGCCGGTACTCTTCGCCGCCACCAGGCTATCGACCTGAGCCGTCTGAAAGTAATCGTGTTCGGGATCTTGCCAATGTCTGTAGTCCGTTCGGGCCAAGACTATGACGTGACCCACAGTGTCATGAAGTACCACGTTGAGTATCAAGTGAAACTTCTGAAAGAGCGCTTCCCTGAGATTGCGTGGTCGGTCGTTGAGTCTTTGGACTGCTTCAGCGTGGAAGAGGTAGACACGCTTTATGAGTCTGTCCGTGAACGTAAGTTGGAAGGCTTGGTGCTTAAAGATCCTAACGGGATCTATAAACGCTCAAAGCAATCGGGCATGTGGAAGATGACCCCGGATGATAACGAAGACGGGAAGGTTGTTGGTCTTGTTTGGGGCACTCCTGGGCTGGCTAATGAAGGCAAGGTGATTGGCTTCGAGGTTCTTCTTGAATCCGGCCATGTTGTGAATGCCTGCAAGATCAGTAAGGCACTTATGGATGAGTTCACGGCGAAAGTTTCGGAGGCTGAATTCGCCAATAGTGGGCGAGTCTCCAATCCCTACGAGGGTCACACAGTTCGCCTCACCTTTATGGAGCGTTACCCGGACGGTTCTTTGCGTCACCCATCTTTCGATTCTTTCCGGGGCATCTCTGAGCCAACGATCAAAGAGTAAATGAGTGCCGGGCAATAGCTAATCACTCTATGGACACCCCACATGAAAATTAAGGAGGACTTATATGTCTCGCTCCACGCCCGCGTTCGCCTATCGTTTGGCGCAGTCCGCAAATGACCGCGCATATAACGCTGCATTGTTTACCTATCAGCGTACTCAACGGCCCGCACAGACACCAAAGCCTAAAGAGGCTCTTTGGGTTCGTATCAAGAACCGCCTGTTGGACATCTGGCAGAAAGTAAAGGAATACGTAAATGACTGACCTCCTGTGTCTTAACAGCATTCGAGGGAAGTCCGGCAAAGATACTTTGATTGGTCTTCTCGAATCTGAAGGCCGCAAAGTTTTCCGGGTTGCATTTGCAGATGTCCTCAAGGAAATGTGCGCCCAAGTTCTTGCGGGTGGTCCCGGTGCCATCGCCGCAGCCTTTCAAAGCGATATGCATAAGTCCAAGAAGGATCATGCACAGTCCTCTCTGAGCGCGCTGAATATCGCCCGAACTTCGTATAGCTATTGGCTGCTGAAGAACGTACTGACCACTGAAACAGAGGCAAGGGCGCCGCGTTCCCTTCGTTGGCATTTACAGACTTTCGGGACCCAATACCACCGCGAATATCTCGGTAAGCCGGATATTTGGTTTGACCTCGGCATGAAAGAAGTTCGGCAGGGTCTCGAAGACTCTTCATATGACCACGTTGTCGTGACCGATATGCGGATGCCCAACGAATACAAGGGGCTTCTATATGTACCTCAAGTTAAGACCATCCGAATAGTCCGCGATTGGTTCATTCCAGGCGTTGACGATCAGCCTTATCACATCTCCGATATTGCACTAATGGCCCATCCCTTCGACGCCCTTGTGGTGAATCGACTTGGCGAGCCGTGGGCGATGTTGGATCAACTAAAAGAGCAAGGAGTAATCAAGTAATGGAACTCGCACAAAAGGCTTTCAAAGCCACCGTTGAAATTGACGACCATGTAGATGAAGTAACCATCTACGCGGTTAGTATTGACGCAGCATGGGAATCTGCCGAAACCCGATTTACTAAAGGTGCCCGTGTAACCCGTATCCGTCCCGTGGTGGCTCCTAACGTAGATCGATTTGGAGTGACTCTGTGAATCTTTCACAAGGCAATGGCCGCGCCAAACCAGACGGCTTCTTACACCTGAATAACTTTAGCCATGTCCGACAGTCGGGCCTTGCCGGTGTTCTGTATGAGCGCCTTATGACCGTAAAGCAACAGGAGCTGGTCGAGCTGACTTTGCTGGAACTTGCAGGTGCTGGTGGTAATTCACACTTCAAGCACGACGTATGGCGATTCAAAAAGTCGTTCTTGAAGGAACACTTTATCCATGTGGTCTATTCGGTGTATCGCTCGGTGCGCAAGTCGCCAGCCCAAGAAATCTCGATGGCAATTAGCCGTGAAGAACTGCAAAGCGAATCCCGCAAGGTTATTCAACCGAGCTTCTCGTAAGTTTTAAACACCCACTTAAAGTACAGACATTTCACTTGAGACCATTAAAAGTCTTGAGCGGACTCCTGTGCCTTCAATTCAGGTAATCAAATAAGGAGACCCATAACTATGGCAGGTCCACGCAAAGAAATTTTCACCACCCCTAAAGGTATCGCAGAACCGTACTGCTCCCTTCAGAAACCGGACTATGGCAATCCTGAAAAGGGTTTCGGCAATCCTCGGGGCCTCTGGAAAGTTGACCTCACCGTTCCTTCCCGTGTGGCTCAGCCGCTGATTGATAAGATCGTTCAGGCACATGAAGCCAACTACAAGAAACTCTTGGCTGAGCATGAGAAGAATCCGCCAGTGGTTCCACGCGGTAAAAAGCCGCTGTTGCCATACGAGGGCGATATGCCTTTCGTGGATAACGGTGACGGCACTGTGACCTTCAAAGTCAAGGGTTACGCCTCGTACATCGACAAGAACACTCAGGAGAACAAAGCGATTCCTCTGAAGGTGGTCGATTCCAAAGGTAAGCGTATCGACAACGTTCCGGCCATCGCTGGTGGCTCGGAGCTGAAAGTGAAGTTCACTCTGTTCCCGTATGGCTGGACTGCCGTGGCCGGTGCTTCCGTGAAGCTGCAAATCGACAGCGTAATGCTGCTGAACCTGAAAGAGTTCGATGGCGGTAACGACTGGGCTGATGATGTGGAAGAGGGTGGCTACTCCGCTGACGATTCCAGTGAATGGGAAGAGGGCGAAGAAGCCAGCTCCCGTGGTCACGCTGAGGAAGAAATCCCGGATGACAACGACGGCGACTTCTAACAGTGGCCGCATTCGGTCGCTACGCCGGACCCCGAAGAACTGCAAGTTCCTTTCGGTCAGGTCTGGAAGAGAAGAATAGCGAACTGATGGACAAGCACGGTATCCCTTACACCTTTGAGCAGCATTGGATTAACTACACGATCCCTGCACGAGTCGCTAAGTATCTCCCGGACTTCATCCTGGGGAACGGAATCATCATTGAGTGTAAAGGGATTTGGGAAGTTGAAGACCGCAAAAAGCACTTGTTGCTGCGTGAACAATATCCCCAGCTTGATATTCGACTGGTCTTCTCATCGAGCAAGGCGAAGCTCTACAAGGGCTCACCCACAACTTATGGGGCGTGGTGTGAGAAACACAATATTCAATTCGCAGACAAGCTGGTCCCACTGGCCTGGATGAAGGAGAAGAAGAAACAGATTCCTGACGGAATTCTGAAAGAGAAAGGAGCGTAACTAATGGCCCGTGTCCAATTTAAACAGCGGGAGGTGACAAACCTTATCGTTCTTCATTGCGCGGCTACACGTCCCTCTATGGACATTGGCCTGCGTGAGATTCGTCAGTGGCATGTACAACAAGGCTGGCTTGACGTTGGTTATCACTACATCATCCGTAGAGATGGAACTGTTGAAACAGGCCGTCCGCATGATGTCGTCGGGTCCCACGTTAAAGGCCGCAACTCCGATTCTGTCGGTGTGTGTCTTGTTGGTGGTGTTGACGACAACTTGAAGCCTCAGAACAACTTCACAGATGCCCAATGGAAAGCCCTGGACCTTTTGGTTTGGGAGACCCTTGTGCCGCTGTATCCCAACGCAACTCTTAAAGGCCATAGAGACCTCGACTCTGGCAAAGCCTGCCCGTCCTTTGATGTGGCCGAATGGGCATTTAAGAGAACTCCTGCGTAATACCCATCAAGCAACTGTATGGCGGACCTGAAGAGGTTCGCTTTAACAGCACTTTCACCTCTTAACTTAGGAGGATTACCTATGTCTGTTAATCGGGCAACTATGCAAGGGGCTTTTGACCTATGTGAATTGTTCCAGAAAGAAGGCGTCCCCAGCATTATCGCGGGTGGTGCGGCCCGTGATATTTACTTTGGGGTCACTCCTAAAGATATTGACGTGATTATCTGCTGCGACGACAAGTTGTATGCCTCTTCGATTCTTGAAAAGGCAGGGGTCGCACACTCTGTCATTCACTTCTACAACGAGTCCTCTTCCGACCGCATCATCGGCGTCTTCAAGGTCGAAGGCACGAACATTGATGTTTGCCTTTACGACTGCACGGATGTCAGCGAAGCCGTTGATGCTTTCGACTTCAACCTGAACCAGTTCGTTATCTCGGGGATTCATCACGGAATCGACGGGGCACATGTTCGTTTTGTGGGGCAGACCCATTGGTCCACTTTGGCGGCTGTTCGTAAAGACTACTCGCTGAAGCGCCTGGAGAAGATGCAGGCCAAGTTCTTGGACCTCCGCAATCGTCGGGCAACCGGGGAAACCATGGAGGTTCCTGTGGGCGGTGTTAATGGACCGTTCTGAGGATCTACCGGAAAGCGAACTGCTCTTCAAGGGTCCTTGCACGAACATCGATGAGTGTTCATCCAGCGATGGCATGGCGACTTACTCAGACGGGCATACCTACTGCTTTGTGTGTCAGCACCACACCCCTGGCGATGGCTCAGAGGGCCACACGACCCGAGCGTCCACCATGCGGGCGAACGGCACTATGGCGATGGGCGATCACCAAGGGCGCTTTCAGGACTTGCCCAAGCGAGGTCTGCAACAGGCCATCTGCAAACAGTACGGATACTGGGTAGGCAAGACCCATAGCGGGAAGAATATTCAGGTCGCTGATTACCGTGACGAACACGGGAACTTGGTAGGCCAGAAGATTCGAGACGCTGACAAGAACTTCTCATCTACAGGCAAGCACGGGGCTGACTGCCTCTTCGGTAAGCACCTGTGGTCGGGCGGCAAGAAGATCATCATCACGGAAGGTGAGATTGATTGCCTGACAGTTGCCCAGTTGCAAGGCGGGAAGTATCCCGTTGTGTCCTTGCCTACAGGCGCCCCAAGTGCCCGTAAAGCCTGCGCGAAGAACTATGAGTACCTCGATACGTTCGACGAAATCATCCTCATGTTTGACATGGATGACGTTGGGCGCGCAGCGGCAATGGATGCTGCTGAGGTGCTTCCCGCTGGCAAGGTGAAGATCGCTGTCTTGCCCATGAAGGACCCAAACGAATGCGTTATGAACGGCCAAGCAAAGGCTGTCATGGATGCAATGTGGAATGCCGCCCCTTTCGTTCCTGACGGCGTGGTCTCCGCGAAGTCCCTCAAGTCCCGCATTAAGAACAAGCAAGACATCCCACGGATTCCCCTGGCGGGTCCTGCTGAGCTGCGCCGGATGACCAAGGATGCACGGGCCGGTGAGCTGCTTATGGTGACTTCCGGGTCAGGCATGGGTAAGTCCACCTTTGTGCGCCAGAACGTCTACAACTGGTTCCAGCAACACGGCCTCGAAGTAGGCGTCGCGATGCTTGAAGAGTCCGTTGAGGAAACCGTAGAGGACCTCGTGGGCCTGCACATGCGGAAGCGCTATAGGCAGAACCCTGATGGCACCACAGAGGAAGAGTTTGACGCTGCCTTTGACGCCATCTTTGAGACGGACAAGCTGTTTCTCTACGACTCCTTCGCGGAATCCGTAGAAGACCGTTTGATGTCGAAGCTTCACTACATGGTGAAGGGGCAGGGCTGCAAGGTGATCGTGCTGGACCACATCTCTATCGTGGTTTCGGGCATGGATGACAACGGTGATGAGCGCAAGACCATCGACCGCCTCATGACCAAGCTGAAGACCTTCGCCAAGACCAACGACATTCTCATGGTCGTTATTTGCCACCTGAAGAACCCCGAGAAAGGGAAGGCCCACGAAGAAGGCCGTCAGGTTTCCATTACGGACCTTCGCGGTTCCGGCTCTCTACGACAGCTCAGTGACACCATCATTGCCATGGAGCGTAACCAACAAGGGGACAACCCCAACGTGGTCACGATTAGGGTCTTGAAGTGCCGCTTCACTGGGGACACTGGCGTAGCTGGTTACCTCATTTACAACAAAGAAACCGGATGGCTCGACGAGACCCCCGATGGCTGGACACCTGAGGGTGACACCGGCTGGGCGGGCGAAGAGGAAGAGCCATCAACCCCTACTGACTATTAAGGAGATTCCCTATGAGCATCGTTCGACTCTACACCTACGTCCTGACCAAGCTGCATACCGCCCTCGTTACTTCCGCACAGAAAGCCGATGACCGCCGCCGTGAACTGGTGGTGAAAGCTGCTCGACTGACGGTTGAAAGCTACCGAGCAGAAGCAGACGCGACTCAGTTGGCAGCCAAGGCCAAAGCATTGAAAGCTCTGATCTAAGAGTGACTCAAGGGTCTCCGTAACGGGGACTCTTCGTTCAACCTTACTTCGAACACCCAACCCGTCACCAATTCTTTTGGAGGATTCACTGTGGACAATCAAAAAGTACGCGCCCACCTGCGTAAAGGTGAACTTGCTGTAAAGCTGCTGGAATCGCTGGGTTATGCCTACGACGACTCGAAGGTCCACCTTCAGCGAGAGCCTCGTTGGATCGCCCCGGCGAAGACTGAGTTGGAGTTGTTCAAGGAGCAGCTTCAAGAACTTCTTACGCCTCCTGAAAAGCGCACCAGTCCTGTACGTGATGGGGCTTCGTTCACCGTGACTTCCCTGCCTCCTGGGCACTTCCTGAACGCGTACATGTATCGCAAGTTTGTGTTCACCGTAGAGTCCTCGGAATGGATCGCGCCAGGTTCTGAAAAATCCGAAAAGCTGAAGGGGTTTTCCGGCTGGGCCGTTCACTTTGAGATGCGCGGTACGGCCCGTACGCAAGGACTGTGGCTGCCGCTGAGCTGCATCAAGGTAACGTCCAATGCTGACTTCTGACATTGAGACGGACGGGCTCCTTGAGAACGTCAGCAAGTTTCACTGTGGGGTCAGCAAGGATTATTTCACCGGTGAGGTCTTCGAGTTCGGTCCTGACCAGCTCAAGCGATACATCGCCCAGCTCGAAGCTGAAGCAGCCAAGCCGGATGGCCTCGTGGTCTTCCATAACGGGATCAAGTACGACATCCCGGTCCTCGACAAGCTAAAGCGCCAATACTTCGGTAAGCGCCTCAACATCCCTCGCAAGAAGGTCATGGACACCCTTGTCCTGTCCCGACTGATCCACGCGAATCTACGGGACACAGATGGTGGCTTATTGCGAACCGGGCGACTCCCAGGTAATCGCTTTGGGTCTCATGCCTTGGAAGCTTGGGGCTATCGCTTAGGCGAGATGAAAGGGGAGTACACGACCGACTTCAAGGCCCAGTGTCTTGCAGATGGCACCGTGTACACGCCGGGTCTCGAATGGAAGAACTGGTCCCGCGCCATGCAGGACTACTGCGTTCAGGACGTTGTGGTCACGACCAAGCTTGTCACCAAGTTGATGTCTGACCCGTACTACTTCCCCGCTGGGCTTGCTCCCAATGGTGAACACTGGATGCAGTCAATCCGTGCGGTTCATCTTGAGCATGAAACAGCGTGGGCTCTGGCTCAGATGGAGCGCAACGGTTTCCCGTTCGACTCTGACGGTGCTGAAAGGCTCTATGCGGATCTTGCAGGCCAACGCTCTGACCTCTTGGTGAAGCTCATCAAGACATTCGGTTCTTGGTATCAACCCAAGGGCGGTAATGAGCTGTTCATAAACCCTAAGACCGGTAAGGCCCTTGAGAAGTGGTCTGACGGTCGCCCAATGCCTCGGGTCAAGTATCCGAAAGTGGGCGGTGTTTACCTCAAAGACGGCAAGAAGAAGGACACGCGGGAGACTTTCGCAGGTGCCCCATATACGCCTGTCGAGTTCGTTACGTTCAATCCTGCATCTGGTGCGCACCTCATACGGGTCCTCAAGATCGCAGGATGGGAGCCCACCGAATTCACTGATAAGGGCGCGCCGAAGGTTGACGACGAGACGCTTGAAGGCGTGACCGTTGCTGACCCTGACGCCCAAGCGTGCATCGCCTTGGTCCGCGATTACCTGATGATCCAAAAGCGAATCGGGATGCTGGCCGAAGGGGATAACGCATGGATGCGACTGGTTCGTTCAGACGGCTCAATGCACGGCTCTATCAACCCCAACGGCGCTGTCACTGGGCGTGCAACTCACAGCTATCCAAACATGGGCCAGGTGCCCAGCGCCAAGAGTCCTTACGGGCCTGAGTGCCGTGCTTTGTTTGGCGCGGTCTTCGCTCGGAAGCGCTTTAAGGGCTGGGAGAACTGCGTGCAGGTTGGCGTGGATGCTTCGGGCCTTGAGCTTCGCTGCCTGGGCCACTTTGGCGCCAAGTACGACGATGGTGCTTACGCCGATCAGGTGCTTAACGGTGACGTGCATTGGGCTAACGGGGTGGCTGCTGGCATCTGTCAGGCGACTATCCGAGACAAGGCCAATCACGACCACGACCGTTGGCGGGACATGGCGAAGACGTTCATCTATGCGTTCTTGTATGGCGCTGGTGACGCAAAGATTGGGTCCATCGTTGGGGGTGGTGCGAAGCGCGGTAAGGAGCTGAAGAAAGCCTTCCTTGAAGGTACGCCCGTTATCGCTGACCTCCGAGCAGCCCTCGAAGACTCCCTTATCTCAGACCAGAAGTGGAACCAAGCCCTTCGCAAGTTTGACATCAAGTGGAAGCGCCGTTGGATCAAGGGCTTGGATGGCCGAAAGATTCACGTCCGCTCACCTCACAGCGCCCTCAACACACTCCTTCAGTCAGCCGGTGCGCTCATCTGCAAGGCGTGGGTAGTAGAAACCGAAAGGCTCCTTATGGAGGACCACGGGTTCATCCATGGATGGGATGGCGACTTCTGCTTCATGGCATGGGTCCACGACGAATTACAGATTGCTGCACGCACCCAAGAGATTGGGGAGGTCTGTGTGGCCGCTGCTCAGCAAGCCATTCGCAACGTAGGCGAGTCCTTCGGGTTTCGCTGTGTCCTCGATACAGAAGGAAAGATCGGGCCGACTTGGCGCGAATGTCACTAACCAATAATTAAGGAGACCTAACCATGGCTTTAACTCTCAACTTCAACGTATCCGCCGATGTTCGCGTGGTAATTCAAGAGTCTGATCTTACTGCGTTTCGCGTATCCCGCGACATGGCACGAGTTGCGGTGAAGCACGGGAAGGAACTCAATGACCAGAAGATGACCAAGCTTGAGCTGGAAACCGTGCGCCGTATGTTGAGCGACGATAGCGACGAAGAGGTGATCAAGTTCCTGATGCGTTCGGGCGCTCGTGAACACGTTCAGGAATCTTTGCGTGAACTCGCTCGGGATAACTGCACTGACAAGAAAAGTGCGCGGGTCAGCCCAGTGAAGGTGGTGTTTAAAGATCGCCCTGAGGTGTCCTGATGGGCGAATACATTCGGATGCTCTACGCCATCAAAAAGGAAGCCCGCACGTTCCAATCCGACTTCTACCGGAAGAATGCACATGGCGTCTCTGAGGCAGCTTCACGGGGCCACATCTCTTGTGTGTCCACTGACGGACGAAACATGGGCGTCTGGTCGCTGACTACAGCGGGTCAGTTGTTCTTGCAGAAACATGGAGGTGCTAAATGACCGCTCGTATCGGAGTGGCCCTCGACATGGACTTCCTGATCTTCGAAGCGATGACTGTAAGCGAGCATGAGCAGGATTGGGGAGACGACATTTGGTCCCTTGAGTGCGACCACGCGAAAGCTCGGGGCATCCTGGGCGGGACCATTAAGTCCATCCTGGCGAGCATCGAAGCGGACATCCGTAAGAAGAACAAGAAGCCCTTCGAGCTGGTCCCGCTGTGCATCATCTCGGGCAACGACAACTTCCGTAAGGAGGTCTTGCCGACCTACAAAGCGAACCGTAAAGGCAAGCGTAAGCCTGTGGGATACCCGGCCTTTGTCGAAGCCTGTATGCAGCACTACGGCGACAATGCGTTCCGATGGGATGGCGTAGAGGGTGATGACGTTTGCGGGATTTTGATGACCAACCCAGCGCTGGCTGGCTGTGTCGCTGTGGTCTCCGCAAGTTGCGACAAGGACTTCAACACGGTCCCAGGCATGTTCATGTGGCTCACTAAGGGCAAGATGATGCGCAACAGCGAAGCCCAGGCAGATCGTTATCACATGTACCAGACCCTCATAGGCGACGTGACAGATGGCTACTCGGGGATTCCCGGTGTGGGTCCTGTGGTCGCTGAAGAGTTCTTGGATTCCCCGCTGTACTTCTACGAGGCTAAAAAGGTCATGAAGTCCGGGCCACGGAAGGGCGAAGAGGTTGCCTACTGGGCTTCCCGTGCCCCGACCGAAACGGAAACGCTGTGGGATTGCATGGTTTCGTTAGCTGCCTCTAAGGGCATGACTGAGGCTGAGCTTTTGCAGCAGGCCCAGGTCGCTCGAATCCTTCGATGGTCGGACTGGGACCATGAGAATAAGAAGCCGATTCTATGGAAGCCGTAGAGATATTCTTCACGGGCCTCACTTTCGGTGTGTTCCTGGGCGTGTCCCTGATCAGGCTTTAAAGCACCCACTATAACCATAGGAGACTGAAAGTTTCTGTCTTCATAAAGGCATCTTTTCGTCTCCGATAAAGGAGGTGTCATTCTTGTGTTAAATGATATTCAAGCGGTAATCAGTGATCCTGAAAACATCCCTGATATTCCGAATGCTTCCGCGCAATACCTTAACGTCCGCTGCAATGCTTCTTATCTAATCCGTACTGGTGTACTTGAGGACCTCCGAAAGTCGGGCTACTCCGAGTCATTCATTGGCGGGTTCCTTGAGGGCATGACTGCTGTCACTGAGATTATCGAATTGATGCAGGAGCAGCGGAACACTCCAACCGAAGAAGAATGACAGGAGGTTCTATGTGCTTCTCATCTAAGGCCAAACAGCCAAAGGTCGACCCGTCAACTATTGCTGCTCCAGCTCCCGTAATGGAAGAACCACCGAAGGGTGTTGAGTTTGGTGACGGCAGTGATAGCGATAAGTCGGAAACAACCGATGGCATTAAAGACTTGAAGATTAAAAAGGAAGACCAGGGCGATGGTACGCCAGCCGCTGCGGTCGCAAAGGACACAGGACTTGCCAAGAAGGCAACTTCAAGTTCATCCGTTAAACGAGCCCTTAAACGAGGTTAATAAAACGACAAGGAGGAACCAATGGGTTTTTTCAAGAAAGTATTCAAGAAAGCAACAGGTGGTCTCATCGGGGGTGATGAAAAACCTAAAGCCGCCCCGGTAGCTGCTGCTGTTGAGCCACCGGCTCCCGCTGCCGCACAAGTCGAAGCCCCGAAAGAGGACAAGACGGCTGACGAAGAAGGCGATAGCGAAGCGGCGAAACGAGCCGCCAAGGCCAAGGGTAAACGAGCCCTTTCCGTATCACGCAGCCAGGGGACCGGTCTGAACATCTAAGGAGGTCTCTATGGCCTCTACGGCTCGCACAGGGCTTGGAGAGGAATCGGCCAAGGCAGTCTATGACCGCTTGAAGAATGACCGTGTTCCCTACGAGACCCGCGCTGAAAACTGCGCAAAAGTAACAATCCCCTCGCTGTTCCCAAAGACCTCTGATAACGCCTCGACTGACTACACCACACCGTGGCAGGCAGTGGGTGCCCGTGGTCTTAACAACCTGTCCGCCAAGGTGATGCTCGCACTGTTCCCGCTGCAAAGCTGGATGAAGCTGAAAGTATCCGAGTGGCAGGCAAAGCAACTGGTTACTGATCCTGAGCAGTTGGCAGTGGTTGAGCAGGGCCTGGGCATGGTTGAGCGAATCATGATGTCTTTCATGGAAGCCAACAGCTACCGCGTGACGCTCTTTGAGCTGATTCGACAGTTGGCACTGGCAGGCAATGGATGCCTTCACCTACCACAACCGGACGCAAGCTCTACGGGCTACAACCCGATGAAGCTGTATCCCCTGAGTTCCTACGTGGTGCAGCGCGATTCCTTCGGGAACGTCTTGCAGATAGTCACGTTGGACAAGGTGGCCTATGCGGCCCTTCCTGAAGATGTCCGTAACTCCCTCTCTGATGGTGGCGATAAGAAGCCCGATGAAGAAGTGGAGGTCTACACACACGTTTACCTTGACGATGAGTCAGGTGACTTCTTGAGCTATCAGGAAGTGGACGGCGAGGAAATAGATGGCACTGACGGGCAATACCCACCTGATGCTGTCCCCTGGATCGCTGTGAGATGGACCAAACGGGACGGTGAAAACTATGGCCGCTCCCACTGTGAGGAATACCTGGGCGACTTAACGTCCCTGGAGAACCTTCACGAATCCATGATCAAGTTTTCAATGATCGCCTCGAAGATCGTGGGCTTGGTTAACCCCAATGGCATGACCCAAGTGCGGCGCTTGACCAAGGCCCAAACAGGCGACTTCGTAGCTGGCCGGAAGCAGGACATTGAGTTTTTGCAGCTCGAAAAGACTGCTGACTTCACGGTCGCTAAGTCCGTAGCAGATGCCATTGAGTCCCGGCTTGCCTATGTCTTCATGCTGAACTCAGCCGTACAGCGGTCGGGCGAGCGTGTGACTGCTGAAGAGATTCGGTACGTGGCAAGCGAGCTTGAGGACACTCTTGGCGGGGTCTATTCGATTCTCTCCCAGGAGCTTCAGTTGCCGCTTGTGCGGATCTTGCTGAACCAACTTCAGGCCACCTCTCAGATTCCAGACATGCCCAAGGAGGCCGTAGAGCCGACTGTTAGCACCGGCCTGGAAGCTCTTGGCCGTGGTCAAGACCTCGACAAGTTGACTCAGTTCTTCAATGGCCTGCAAGCAATTGCACCGCTGATGCAAGACCCCGACATCAACATGAGTAACCTCAAGATTCGACTCGCCAACGCTATTGGTATGGACACCGCTGGGCTCCTGCTCACGGACGCCGATAAGGCCAAACGCCAAGCAGAACAGATGGTCGCCCAAGGTGGTCAGGCTGCTGCTCAAGGTCTCGGCGCGGGTGTGGCTGCACAAGCAACCGCAAGCCCGGAAAACATGCAGTCAGCCATGGACACAGCTGGCATCCAAGCGGGCCCTATCGGGGCCTGACAGAACATCTCAACAATACATAAGGAGACCCTATGCGATTCAACATGCTGGCTCTGGCCGTGGGCCACGTTTACCAATCCGCTGACGTCTATGCATCCTTCGGCGTGAATAGCGCAGTGATGTCTTCCAGCGATCCTGCTGAACACGCACAGAACATGTTGGCCCTGGACGTGGCAACGCGGGACGGTGACACCTCTATTGACCTTGCAGTGGACTCGGAAGACCAAACCGAGGACGGCGACGAGGGAGAGGAATCCAGCGAAGACGAAGAAGAGGGCGACGAAAGCGAAGAGGGCGACGAAAGCGAAGAAGACGAGGAAGGCGGTGAGGCTGAGCAGGAAGAGGACGGCTTTACGCCCCTTGGTGATCCTGACGCGGAGCTAACCGAAGCATCGAATCAGCTTGAAGAATACTCCACGGGTTTCGATGAGATGCGCGCCCAGGCCATCAAAGCGGGTCTTCCTGCTGAGGTTGCGGCCCGTATCGAGGAAGAATACGAAGCTGACGGGAAACTCTCCGAAGACTCGTATGCGCAGTTGGCTAAGGCTGGCTATTCCGCTGGCTTCGTCAATTCGTTCATGAAGGGCCAGGAGGCTGTCGCAGAAGCCTATGTCTCCAAGATCGTGGCGTACGCAGGCGGCAAGGAGAAATTCGACCGCGTGCTGGCCCACCTCAAGGCCAACTCCCCGAAGTCCATGGACTCGCTGTACGACGCCATTGAGCGCCGGGACCTGAACACCGTTCAAACGGTAATCAACCTGGGCATGGCAAGTCAGGCTAAGAAGTTCGGTAAGCAGCCTGAGCGAACTTTGAACCGCCGTAATGCAACACCTGCGGGCCGTGCCCCTTCTCAACAAGCTGAGGGCTTTGCTACTCAAACCGATATGGTTAAAGCGATGAACGACCCGCGCTATGGTCGAGACGCTAAGTACACCCAGGAAGTTCGCAATAAGGTACTCGCCGCCTCTTGGTAAGACCTCGTATTTAAAACCCCCACTATAACAGAAAGATACTTTCGGACATCCGTCTGAAGGCCTTTCTGCGCCCGGAGATAACTGAATAAGGAGAACTAATACATGGCAAATGCAAAAGGTCAACAGATTGGTAAGAACCAAGGCAAAGGCGTTACCGATGCGGACAAACTGGCTAACTTTCTAAAAGTTTTCGGTGGTGAAGTTCTGACTGCTTTCATGCGTCGGGCTGTAACCATGGACAAACATATGGTCCGTACCATTCAAAACGGTAAGTCCGCTTCGTTCCCGGTTATGGGCCGTACTGCTGGTTACTACCTTGCAGCCGGTGAGAACCTGGATGACAAGCGTGGCGATATTAAGCATGCCGAAAAAGTTATCACCATCGACGGCTTGCTGGCTTCGGACGTTCTGATCTTCGATATTGAGAACGCCATGAACCACTATGATGTTGGTGCTGAATATTCGGCTCAACTGGGCGAGGCTCTGGCTATCGCTGCGGACGGTGCTGTATTGGCTGAGATGGCTAAGCTGTGCAACTTGCCAGCCGCTGCTAACGAAAACATCGAAGGCTTGGGCACTGCGACCGTTCTCAAGATCGGCTCTAAGGCCACTCTGGAAGCTGACGCCGAGGCACTGGGTAAAGCGATCCTGAAGGCCCTCACCGTTGCCCGTGCGAAACTGACCCGCAACTATGTGCCTGCTCAAGATCGTAAGGTCTACACCAAGCCTGAATACTACAGCGCTATCCTGGCCGCATTGCTGCCTAACGCTGCTAACTTCTCGGCGCTGACCGATCCTGAAACTGGCAACATCAAGAACGTGATGGGCTTCGAAATCATCGAAGTGCCACACCTGACTGAGGGCGGCGCGGGTGATGACCGTCAAGGCACCAACCGTAAGCATGCCTTCCCTGAGACCACTGGCGGTGACGTACAGGTGGCCCTGGATAACGTGGTCGCACTGTTCAACCACCGTTCGGCTGTGGGCACCGTGAAGCTGAAGGATATGGCTCTGGAACGTGCCCGCCGTCCTGAATTCCAGGCAGACCAGATCATTGGTCGCTACGCAATGGGCCACGGCGGTCTGCGTCCAGAAGCTGCGGGTGCATTGGTTTTCACAGCGGCCTGACCTCAGTAACTGGCGTAACGCTAAGCCAAGCGACCATGACTCTCCAAATCGGAAACTCTAAGTCCCTGACGGCTACCGTTGCGCCCGCTGAGGCCACTAATACTTCTGTCACATGGAAGTCCAGCAATGATGCTGTGGCTACTGTGAGTTCTGCGGGAGTCGTTACGGCCGTTGCTCAAGGAACCGCTGGGATTACATGCACAACTGTAGATGGCTCTTTCTCTAAGAACTGCGCAGTGACTGTGCCCGCTGCCTCCTAAAACCACCTAAAGCCCCTCATCCCGTTTTCTTAAAGGGTTAGAGGGGCTTTTTGTTTCCTGCAATTAACTTCAGGAGGGCCATATGGCAAGCCTCGAATCATTCATTGAGTCCGACGATGAGTTGTCAGCAGTTAACGACATGCTTGCAGCTATTGGCGAGTCGCCTGTTAGTTCCCTGGAAGGGGACCCGAACGCCGATGTGGCTAACTGTCGTCGCTTACTCAACCAAGTAAATCGTGAAGTCCAATCTAAAGGCTGGGCTTTCAATATCGAAGAGGACGCAACGTTAACCCCTGATAGTTTTTCGGGGCTCATTAACTACCTCAGCGATTACCTGAAAATCACAACAGGTAATTATTCAAATCGTGGTGGGTTCCTTTACGACCGCGCGGCGAAGACCGATGTATTTACGGCACCCATAACTGTGTCTCTGGTTCGCCTTCGGGAGTACCAAGAGATGCCTGAGTGTTTCCGTTCTTACATCGTCGCTAAGGCATCCAGGCGTTTCAACATTCGGTTCTTTGGGGCCGGTGAGATTGAAGGGTCCTTACAGGAACAGGAGGCAACCGCCTGGGCTGAGTGCCAGGAGTACGAACTTGATTATGGTAACTACAACATGCTCGATGGTGATGCATGGACTGGTGGCCGAATCTCCCGTTAACTAATAACAAGGAGGTCACTGCATGGGTCTTGTTTCCCAAAGTGTTAAGAACCTTAAAGGAGGTATATCGCAACAACCGGATATTTTGCGTTTCAGTAACCAAGGCAAGCTTCAAATCAACGGGTGGTCCTCTGAAACTGAGGGCCTACAGAAGCGACCCCCGACCACCTTTGTGAAGCGTTTGGGTGCTGTCGGAATGTTCGGGGCGAAACCTCTTATCCACCTCGTGAACCGTGATGCATCCGAGCAGTATTTCATGGTGTTCACAGGGCAGGGCGTTGAAGTCGCTGACCTCAAGGGGAACCGCTACAGCGTCCGGGGCTACAACGGGTATGCCAACTGTGAGCATCCTCGGAATGACCTGCGGTTAATCACCATCGCTGACTACACGTTCGTTGCCAACCGCAACAAGCTGACCGCAATGAAAAGCGCGCGGACCCATGCTGACTACGGTTCGATGACGCGGCGCTGTGTAATCAACGTTCGGGGTGGTCAGTACGGGCGAACCCTGAAGATACTCATCAACGATATTCAACTGGCAATCTTGAAGATGCCCGTGGGTGACTCGGTGGTGACCAATCCGCCCCAGGTGGAGCAGACAGACGCCGGATACATCGCTACTCAGATGGCCGCACAGATCAACACCAACGGTGTTCCCCATGGGATTACCGCTCAGGCCGGTCAAGGTTGGATCGTGGTGACAGCCGCGAACAACAACATCAAGACCGTGAAGACCGAGGACGGTTACGCTAACCAGTTGCTCAACTCGTTCATCTATCAGGTCCAAACGTTCGGCAAGCTGCCTGCGCAGTGCATTGACGGATACCTCGTGGAAATCACAGGGGAGGCATCGCGCACCGGGGATAACTATTGGGTCCGCTTCGACGCGGCAGGTCAGGTGTGGAAGGAGACAGTAAAGCCGGGGATCATCACAGGGATTGAGCCGACCTCAATGCCTCACGCCTTGGTCCGCGCTGCTGACGGCCAGTTCGATTGGAAGGTCCTAACGTGGCCCGACAGAACCTGTGGGGATGACCTGACGAACCCAATGCCTTCGTTTGTGGACGCGACGATCAATGACATTTTCTTCTTTAGGAATCGCCTCGGCTTCCTCTCGGGTGAAAACGTTGTGATGTCGCGTACCTCGAAGTATTTCAACTTCTTCCCGGCCTCTGTCAGCTCCATCAGTGACGACGATCCTATTGACGTAGCGATCAGTCACAACCGGGTGAGCATCCTCAAGTACGCCGTACCGTTCTCTGAACAGTTGCTGCTGTGGTCTGATCAGGCTCAGTTCGTTCTGTCCTCTCAAGGGATCATGTCGACCAAGACGGCCCAGTTGGACCTCACCACAGAGTTCGACGTGAGCGACGGAGCGCGGCCTTTTGGCATCGGGCGGGGTGTTTACTTCGCTGCACCACGAGCGGCCTACACGAGCCTCAAGCGTTACTACGCGGTACAGGATGTGAGCGACGTGAAGTCGGCTGAAGACATCTCTTCACACGTCCCAAGCTACCTGCAAAACGTGATCTATCACATCCATGGGTCAGGCACTGAAAACTTCGTCTCCATCCTCTCGGACACCGAAGAGAACAAGGTTTACATCTACAAGTTTCTCTACCTCAAGGAAGAGCTGGTGCAGCAATCGTGGTCGCACTGGGAGTTCGGTATCAACAACCGGGTCCTGGCCGCTGACTGCATTGGCTCCTACATGTATCTACTCAATGAGCGTGTGGGTGTAGGTATGTGCCTTGAGCGTATCGAGTTCACAGCGGACACCGTGGATTACATGCAGGAGCCTTACCGCGCCTATATGGACATGAAGAAGCTGATGATGCCGACGCGGTACGACGAGGACTTGAACGAGACCTATGCAAGTCTCAGCGACATCTACGGGGGCGTCCCTGATTCCCTTTCAGTGTTCTACACGCTGGACCCTAAAGGCGTCTTAGAGCGCCACACCTCGGACAACTGGAACGTAGACGACCGTATCAGGTTCGTCGGGAATCGCATGGGCACGACTTTCATCATCGGCCATGAGTACGGTTTCCAGTATGAGTTCTCGAAGTTTCTCATCAAGCAGACAGCGGATGACGGTACGACCAACACCGAGGACATCGGACGCCTTCAGCTACGCCGTGCCTGGGTCAACTACGACTCTTCCGGTGCCTTTGAAATCAACGTGAACAACGGGTCTTCCCAGTTTGTGTACGTGATGGCAGGCGGTCGCGTGGGTACTGAAGCGGTACTTGGCGGGCTCACGCTGGGCACTGGGCAGTACAAGTTCCCGGTGACAGGTAATGCCAAGGTTCAAAGCGTCACCCTTTCGTCCTATGCGCCGGTCCCCCTGAACATCATCGGGTGTGGCTGGGAGGGCAACTACATGCGCCGTTCAAGCGGCGTGTAAGGAGATAACAAACACAAGGAGGAAAAATGTACAAAGTGAAAGCAACGGAGGCTGACCTTCGAGCCGCCGCCAACGATTTATCCCCTGGCGATCTTGCGGAGTTCCGAGCGCTGCATGGGGATGCGAAGTGTCCTGTTGAAGTTCTTACTGACGCCTTGGACGCTACGACACACGCGATTAAATGCGGAGCCCTCGTGCTGGCCGTGGGTGGGCACGGGAACGGGATAATTTGGTTCGTGACAACCAACGTGGTCCATATGCTGACGCGGTCCCAACGGTTCCAGTTCTACCGCATTCTCAAAGAACACTATCGCTCGCTTGAGAGTATTCAAAACTTTCAATATTCGAACTGCGTATCCACTGCGAACCATGCCCATATTCGGCTTTTGGAGTCCTTAGGCGCGACGTTCGCCAAAGAGAACTCAATGAGTCCAGCAGGGTTTCAATTCAAACAATTTTGGTTATAGAAGGAGGATCGCTTTATGTGTGACCCGACTGGCGGTATCGCCACCGTTGCCATTATCGGTGCAATGAGTGCGGCAATGAGTGCATCTGAAGGCGCCAAGATGAAGGGCCAGATGACGGACAACGAACGTAAGTCTCAAAACGAAATCGTGAAACAAGCCAACTTCGCCGATAACGACGCAAAGCTTGCCTCTGTGGACAAACACGATGAAGCGCGCCGTCAGCTCACAGAGGTGAACCTACAGGCCCTACGGAACCAAGGGACCATCAATGCTGCTGTGGGTGAGTCTGGTCTTGCAGGCAACTCAATGGACCGCATCAAGAACTCTGTAGCCAACGATGCGTCGGCGCAGAAGATGAACATTACCGAAAACTACGAGCGGGACTATCAGGCGATCTTTGCGAATCGCGTGGGTAGCTCTGAGAACGCTAAGGCCGCTGTGCGTGGTGCAGGTGGCAAAAACTACAAGGTGAACAACATCGCCAACGCCCTGAATATCGTGACTTCCGGTGGGAGTGCCTACATGGCTGCTGGTGGGAAGGTTGGTAAGGGAACGGCAGCAACAACACCACAGGGAGGTAAGACAGCGTAATGGCTAATGAAATTGCACAGGCACTGGGCCAATCAGCCCAAACAACAGGAGGCCGTCAAGGCTTCCGTCCGGGGTCGGGTACAGGCTATCAGGCTGCCCGCATAAGGCCTCAAACCACGGACACCTCTCTTGGGGATGCCATGCGGAACTTCGTGAAAGCTGGCGGGGATGCCTTTGCTTCCTATGCGCAGAACCGTAAGTCCCAGGCCGATGAACGCTCGAACGAAATTATCCGCAAGCTAACTCCTGAGCAGCGCCGACAGGCAATCGGGGAGGGGACTTTACTCTATGCAGATGACCCGGATGCAATGCAGCAACTGCGCCTCAAGTCGGGCCGCAACGCCGCCTACGAGGTGGACAATGAGGTCCAGACGGAAATCCAGAAGGGGACCTTTCGAACCCGTAAAGAGCTGGATGAATGGCGCCAGACTCGCATGGAACAGAAGGCTAAGAATTACGCGGAGATGGCGGGCATTGATCCCAATGACTCCATGTACCAGCAGGGTTTCAACTCAGACATCACGCAACGAAACGCAGCCGTCTACGACCTGCATTCGCAATTCCTCTCGAAGAACCTTGAGACCCAAGCAGTCCTTGAGACACAGGCTGACCTACAGCCGATGTTGGATGACCCAAAGATCCTGGGGAACCCTGCAAGCGCGGAACACTTTGCGAGCTACTTCAATAACAACTTGAAGACTGGTGTGTTCCCAAGTGACGGCCATGCAGTCCAGGCACTTCAACGAGTGGCCTCAGCGGCTGTAGAGAAGGACGGCGGTGTGACGCTGCTGGACAACCTGGGAGACAAGACAATCAACGTCTACGGGGGCCAGCGTAAGGTCTCCGATTTGTTGGGTCCTGAGATGATGGACAACCTGAAAATGAAGGCCGCTACGTCCACCTATACGCGCAACTCAAAGCGCAACGAAGAGTTCGAGCTGGGCCTTGCGAACGCGGTCCATCAGGCAGACCCCGCCGCTGGCTGGCAGGCTCTCAACAAGCTTGAGCAGGGGAACGACTGGATTCAGACAGGCGAGCAAATGACGCCTCAACGTCAAAAGCTGATCGACGCGAAGAAACAGATGATTGCTAAGGTCGCCCAGGACTCACAGGCGGGTCTCTTGAAGTTGCAACAAGCAGCCCAGGCAGACAACCGTCAGGCTGTCATTGATGACGCTTACACCCGCCGAATGAGCCAGGAGAACGTCGCGGTATCCCCCAAGTTCCTCCCAGTGAATGCCAACACCGGGGAGTTCAAAGAGAGCGACATGGCGACCTATGCGGCCAATAAGCTGAATCAGATCAACGCTATGTCTATCCCCGAAGAGAGTAAGTCCGCAATGAAGGCTGCGTTGCTTCGCGCTGACTACGACAAGGGGCCGTTTCAAGAGAACTTCAAGACCCTCTTAACGGACGCCTCTCGGGAATGGCAGGGAGCCTTGCTTAACCCTGAACCGACCGAGGACATGCCACGCCTGAAGGAGCTTCAAGCTGCCTATCAGCAAGATCCTTCAACCATCGCCCAGCTCTTCCCGGATCAAGCGGGCCTCCTTGAAAAGCTTCGGTATTCAGCGGAATCGGGGATTGATCCACAAATCCTGATAGACGCCGAGAAGTCCAAGAAGGGGCTCAGTAAGGACGAGTCTAAGTTTCGAGATGAGCAGTGGTCTTCGGTCAAGAATGACAGCGGCTACAAGGAACTGAAGTTCATCCCTGGGCAGTTCGAGAGCCAAGCCCGTCAGGTATTCGATGCGGTGACGTTGCGGTCCGGTGACTCCAACGAAGCAGCAAGTGCAGTCTCGGAGTACCTGAAGAAAACCGCTGTGTCGTTCACTGACGACAAGGGCACCTTCAGCTCGAACAGCTTCCACGGGATGGTCAGTAAGCGGGACCTCATGACGGACGTTAACGATGTCACTTCCTGGGAGACCGGCAAGTCGATCATCGACGAAACCATGCAGAACCTTCGTAAAGACGCTGACTGGGGAGCGGGTGGCCTAACCGTCACAGCGACCCAAGGCAACATCATCATTCAGTCCCTCACCGGGCGCCGACTCCGAATCAGTAAGGACGCTCTTGGCAACCTTGCGCGGGATCGTGCTGCACAGCAGAAACAAGCGGCCTTCGACAAGAACGTGAAGTCTGCCCAAAAAGATCAAGAGCTACATGACCGGTACATCCTCGGAGGTGCCCGCAAACAATGACCTAATTAAAGGAGACCTCTATGAGTGACGACTATGAATCCGTGAAGGCCAAGGGCACACCCTACGATGCCTTGATTCGACAAGAAGCTGACCGCAACGAAATCCCTTACGAGTTCATGCACAAGCTCATCTACAACGAGTCGAGCTTTAACACCGTTGCTAAGTCCCGCACGGGCCCACTCGGTCTCGGACAGTTCACAGAGTTGACCGGTAAGGCTTACGGCCTGATGACCCCTGAAGACCGTATGGACCCACAGAAGGCAGTCCCTGCGATTGCTCGTCACCTCAAGGACCTCAAAGGTGCCTATCAGGGCGACTTGCTGAAGGCCGCTTTGGCATACAACCAAGGCCAGGGCCGTTTGGGCTCCCCTCAGTTGGCCGCACTGGATCAAGGTGACTTCACCAAGATCAGTCCCGAGGGTCAGAACTACATGCGCAAGCTGCTGGACGTGTCCGGTGATTCACCTTCCCGCCAATGGTTCGATGCCCAAGGAGTGACCAATCCCGGTATCAACCCAAAGGCCCAAGCCGTCAGCTTTGAGGATGCTACTCGGGGTGTGACGGCAGGCTCTAAGGTCCGAGTGGGTCAGGACCTCCCTCAGTTGGGCAATATGAATCTGGACGGTGGCACAGCCCCTCAGACTCAACAGGACTTCATCACCCTTGAGAACCATATTAGAAAGCCCGAAAAGGGCACCTTCGAGGGGACAGGAGATGCTACAGCGGCCTCCCTGGCAACTTCACCACTGGCCTCTCTGTTTCGGTACGCCACTCAGGAGGACCATGACCCGCTGGACTGGGTGAACCCAAGCGATAACTCTCAGTGGACCGCTGACGATTACGACATGATTCGTAAGGAGGGTGTGGACCCTCAATACTTCAGCTTCGTGCAGGACTACGCCAAGGGCAAAAGGGCCAACCTTCCGAACGCCATTGCGATGGCAAAGGAGAACATGGCCTATGAGCAGCGCATTGCTAACGCTGGGACAGGCGCTCAGATTGTCGGTGGGTTTGCGGGTGCCGGTCTGGACCCTCTGACCTACACGCCTATTCCAGGGACAACCGGTGTGCGCCTCATCTCTCGGGTTGCTCAAGGTGCGATGTACTCGGGGGCTGCTGCTGTTGCCTCTGAGGGCCTACGTGAAAACATCACGGGAATTGAGGGACACTACGGGACAGCTCTCGTGGGTGGTGCATTGTTCGGTGCCGGTGCTACAGCCCTGTTTGATAAGGCGCTGAGGGCTGCACCGCTTGAGGCTCCCCGCGTAGATGTTCCAGACGCTGACCTTGAGTCTATCCTTGCGCGACACGGTGAGTCGGCCTTACCGAATGAGCGCTTTGACCTGCATCCTGATATGGAGCCTGATTTGAACGACTTCGCGGGGCCGAGCATTCGCTTGGAGGCCCGTGAGACCGCTCGCCAGTTGGGTCAGGATGATCCTTCACGGTTCCCATGGTTGGCCGGTGAGGAACCCAAGGAAGCCTTTGGGGTGACCTATGTTGACCACCCTAACGAGCCTGGGGCAGTGCGCTTGCAGGACGGTTCAATCCTGTCTGCTGACAATCCGCTGAACCCTAAGACCCTTCAGGACGCCATGGAGGTTATGCCTGATGACCGTGCAGCCCGAGGGGTGACGATGGGCGGCTTTACCGAGATTGGCTATACGCTGAATCGCTCGGAGAACCCTGAGATTCTGGCTATCGGCAATCAGTTGTTCCGGTCTCCTACAGGGACCATCAGCGGCTCTAATGGGAAGTTCGGGGCTACTGCTTCGGACATCATTGAGCGTATCCGGGGTCAGGACCATGTGACCTACAACAAGATGTCTGATGAAGTTCTTGAGGCGATCAAAGACCCAAGCTATGCGATGACTGACGGCGGTCGGCAAGCTCACATTGAGCGTGCTTTCAGGCGTGTCGCTGAGGCCACTGAGGACCTTTCGGGTTCCAAGGCGGCGCAGCTCACAGCCGGTGAGAAGAAGCTGATGGATACCGTTAAGGCTCACTACGACCGTAAGGCTGACTACCTTGCATCGCCTGCACAGTTCGGCAACAAGAACGCCCGTGCGGTTCTTTCGGGGACCCGTCACGCTGGCTCGTACATTCCAAACGTCTACAGCTCAGCTGCGAAGAACCTGAACATCCAACGCTTTGGCGGTGCTGATGGTCTGCGAGATGCCATTAAGGAATCCTGGCTTGCTTCGTATGCCGCACGGCCTCACGTAAAGACCCGTGTGGACACGCACCTGAAGGAACTTGCGATTGCTGAAGGGCGTGTCTTGGAAGACAAGGACCTTCCCGCCGCTGTTGAGCTGTACGCCAACAACAAGGCTTACGGCATTAGCCACTCTGACCAGTTCGACAGGGCGTCTCTCGTGGATAACAGCCCCGAAGGACTCACAGGTGTGGAGAACAACAATTTCCTTGAGGGCCGTCACTTGTTCGATTCGGACATGTCAGTGCCCCTTAGCGATGGCTCGCAGTTCTCTGTGAATGACCTGCGTGAGTTTGACCTGGCGCGCATCACCCTAAGCTATGACCGCCGTGTGAACGGTGACATTGGGATCATGGGGGCCACTGGGAAAACTACGAAGGAACTGAAGGAGCAGATTGCAGCGGTCAAAAAGGGCAACGGTACAGCCCGTGAGGTGAAGGCTCTACAGGATGCCCTACAGATTCTTACAGGCCGTGCCCGAAGAGACCCCGAAGGCGCCCTTGCAACCGCTTCCCGTGCCCTGGCAGATATGAGCTTCTTCGCTAAGAACGCCTATATGGGTGTGCAGTCCATCACTGAGGTTGCTGCAATGGTGACTAAAGGGCACACACGGATGCTCCTGAAGGGCGTCCCGCTGCTCAAGGAGATGACCGCTTGGGGCTCCAAGATCAAGGCAAAGGACCTTGCGGACATGCACTCACTGGTCTTCGGTCGGGAGCTGGATAACCACATTCGGCCAACCCGTCAGGACATCGTTCAGCGTCTTCGAGAGCAAGCGGATACAAACCCAATGCTTGCCCAGGTTGTGGGCTCACTGAAGTACGGTACACAGGAGCTGTCAGCGTGGTCCCCGTTCACCAAGTTCCTTACTGAGTCCTCTAACTACATCGCAGATGCGGGGCGTTCAGGGGTTCTTTCGGACTTCGTGAATCATGTGGTTGACGGTCGGGCCTCGAAGCTCTTTGAGGACACGCGGTTGAAGTCGATGTCGATCACCCCTGAGCAATTCAGCGGCATGAAAGACCTGATTAAGACCTACGTGAAGAAGCAACCTGACGGGTCCTACAAGATCACCGATAGAGCCGCCTTTCAGCGCGACCCCCGTACCATGGACCTGTGGCGTATGGGCGACAAGATTGCCGACGAGACGATCCTACGACCACACAAGCTGTCCTCTGTAGACACCGAGGCATACGGCGCAGGCGTCAAGATGGCGATGCAGTTCAAGAACTTCACCATGCGCTCTGTTAACTCCCGACTTATCCGTGGCTTCCACGACTCCACTAAGAACGGTCGGGCTATTGATCAGACCATGCAGGCGGTTATCTCTACAGGCTTGGCGGTTTCGGGCTACGTGGCGATGAAGTACAGCCAAGCAGCGGGGATGCCCAAAGACCAGCGTGAGAAGTTCTTACAGCAATCCCTTGACCCCAAGATGCTGGCCTATGCGGCTCTGTCCCGTAGCTCACACATTGGGGCACCTTTGGGGTTGGTGAATATCGTAGCGGCACCTTTGGGCTTCGAGCAGGCGGCAGCTGTGCGCTCTTCGATTCTCCCAAGGGGTCCCAAGGAACAGCGTCCTCAAGGGGCCATGAAGTACTCCCCGACAAAATCTGATGGATTCACGGGGTTCCTTGGCCGGGTGTCCGAACAGGTTCCAGCAATTGGGACTGTGGCAAGCGGATATCAGGTGGGGTTCAACTCAATGGGCGCTGTTGGTACGGACTCGCGTAGAGCAGACCAAGAGTATATGACCGGCGTGTTTAATGGCCTGCGTGGTCTTGTGCCTAATGACCCGGTTTCCCAAAAGCTGTTGCTCATGGTGATGGAAGAGCAGGGCGTCGAGATTCGCTGAGAAATAACCTCCCGCTAAAACCCTCCACTATAAGCAGATGTCTCCACGAGTCTGCTTCCGTTCACCTATAAAAACTCAAGGAGGACTTAATGGCCGCTCCAAAGACAGTCCTTACGTACCCGCTTAACGGTGCGCAAAAGGACTTTGCAATTCCCTTCGAGTATCTTGCGCGCAAGTTCATTACCGTGACCCTTATTGGTAAAGTGCGGAAACCCCTTACGCTGAATTCAGATTACCGGTTCACTTCTCGTACCAATATCACGACCACAAAGGCGTGGGGGCCGGGGGATGAGTTTGAAAGTATAGAAGTCCGCCGAGTTACATCCGCAACCGAACGTCTCATAGACTTTTCTGATGGTTCTATTCTGCGGGCCTATGATTTGAATACGGCGCAATTACAGGCCCTTCATATTTCTGAAGAGGCTCGTGATATTACTGCTGACACTATCGGGGTTAATAACTCTGGCGATTTGGATGGCCGTGGCCGGAAAATCGTAAACGTGTCTAATGCTACTGAGGATGGCGATGCGGTAAGTTTCCGGCAGATAAAAAATCTTGACCAACAGCACCGTTTCCTAACGCCCAAAAGCTCACCGCCCACATTGCGGGATGACGGAGGCGCGCTTCAGGTCGGTGATCGATTTTTATTGATTACTGATGGCATTGAGTACATTTACAAGGTTGGCGGTATGTGGCAGGCATCCAATCTTGATAGTGACATCCTCGCATCTGTTGAGCCAGCTATAGCAGGAGCTGCAACAGTGGGTAATGCGGCAAAGGTCGTCAACGCCTCCCAGCATGCTTGTATTGAGGGAACTGATATAACTGCTGCGTTGAATTCGGCGGCGAGAAAGGCCGATAGACTGCGCTGGCCCTTAGTACTCGATATTGACCACGCCTATCTGACAGGAGACTTTGAGCCTCCTCTAAAATTCCACGGTAACTACTGCACCCTATCCGGGGGGCGGGTTGTCGGTAATCGCTTGAAGCATCTGCAGTGGGATGGCTTAACTTGCTCTGAGCTGTTGCTGTCTGGTGTATGGCATGCCAATGTAAATAACTTCAATGTGTTGGGGCGTTGGACAGTAGACGGTAACGATTCTGACTTTGGTTCACTTTGGAATACATTTAATAACGTTCGATGCGGTCAGATCATTCTTGATGTGCGCTATCAGGCAGTTAATCAAAATCAGTTTACAAACTGCATGGGCAATACTCCCGGTGTTTACGGCTTGCTAATTACAGATGGTGGCGCCGCAACGTCACCTACTGGTGGTGTAATGGAGGCGCATAACAATGTGTTCCAGGGGTGTGATTTTTCACATTCAAAGGGATGTTGGAACGATATTAAGGTGCGTAATCACGACAATATACTGATCGGCTGCTACTTTGAACGCGGCGCGATCCCCGTAGGCCGTTGGATTATCATGGGTTGTCAACTCGACGGTTCGACCATTCCGCTCGTACCTTCTCGCTCTCATGTGTTCGGTATGACCGATGTGAGTCCAGCCACTTCTGGAGACTCGTTGAGTCTGACAGCGACCAACCTGTGTAAGGGAGGGGACTGGACTGTACGTAAAGGCGGGAAGCCCGTGGGGTTCAGCTCCACGGTGCCTGGCGCGGGTGCTGTGGTAGTTTCTGATTTTGTAACGCCGTGGGGCTATCAGGCCGTATACGGCGGTAGGGCCACTAATGGCTATCAAACACTATCAGTTGATTTTAAAAGTCCTACCGGGAAGTTTAGCGCTGTAGTGTGGATGTACCTGCCTGACGGTGATTTCCCAAAAGCTGTCTCTGTTGTTAGTGATGGTGCCGAATCTTTCAGGGGCGCTGAAATGGTTCCCGAAAGACTTGGCGTTTATTTGTTTCGGGTGTCGGGGGATGTTACGCCTAACGTGCAATCCTCAATTCGCTTCTATCAAACCCTAACGCAAATTTCATCCGGGAGAATGTACATCGGTGCGGCTTTTGTAAGCCCTATGAAGGCCGCTATTTATCCGTCCTTTCCTAATGCTGTCGAGCATGATACTGCTATCGACTCGGCGGGTGTCGAGCGTAAACGTGGTGTCCAAGCTGTTAAGTACTCCACTGCGAGCGTCCTTGATGTTCCTATTCGGTTTGCGCAGAACTTCGATGGGCCAGCCTCTTCACTAATCCCCCAGTATTCACTTGAGGTGGTATCTGACTACGGAGGTAACTTTCAGAAGTCATTTATTAAACAGGGCTCCGTATCCACTTCTGGATTTGATGTGAGAATCATCGTTGGGGGCACCGGGGAATTTGCAGGGGCGATACGTTGGAGTTGCACAAACTGATATTCAAAATTTAAAGGAGCCGTAATGATCGAGCTTAATTTTAACGAGGGGGTGGTAAGAGCCACTCCTGTTGTCGCGGCGGCTGGTGCTGATGTAGCAAGCCGCTTTGCGGGCTTAACAATGTCCGACTGGTTCTATGCAGCGGCCATCATCTATTCACTTACTCAATGCGCCGTCTTAGTCTACAAGACTGTGAAGGGGGTCCAAATAAAACAGGAGGGTTAATGTCGCAATCCATTCTCGAACAACTACTTGAGGCAATCGACACAGAGACCGGTAAGAATCTATTGCGGGACCTAAAGAATCCCGAGTTACGAACCCCTCAACTGTACAACGCCATCGGCAAGTATCTCGACCGTCACAAGTTCACCATCGCTAAGTTGCAACCTGATGAGTCCCTCTTAGGTGACTTGGCGGCTGCGCTTAACGAAGTCCCCGAGTTGACCGACGAAGAACTCTACGGTCCAGCAACTCAACACTAAGGAGCCACAACCATGACATCCCTTACCAAGGGTCTCTTGGGGCTTCTGTGTGCCTGTCTGGTAGTCCTTGGCATTTACTTCAAGGGCTATCACGACTCTGACCAGAAACACCTCAAGGAGGACGCTGAGACAGCTTTAGTCTACAGACAGAAACAGGAGGAAGAACGTGAACTATCTCAAAAGGCGTTGGCAGATATTTCTTTGCAATGGCAAGCGTACCTTGCTGACCAGTCAAAACTGGCTCAAGGGACTATTGATAGGCTGCGTAATGATGGTGTCAGCCTGCGGGTCAAACTTGCAGATGCAACAGTGCGTTCAGTCACAAGTGCAGGTAGACCCGTCCCTGATGGTTACGCCGACTTATCAGAAGAAACTTCTCGATTCCTTGTCGAGCAAGCCCAGCGATGTGATGCCCAAGTAACGGGCTTACAAGGAGTAATTAAAGAACTGCAAGGGAGTAAGCAAATGATCATTAATTTTAAGGAGTACCGTGACAAGAAAAGAGAACAAGCTAAAGCAGAAGCTGAGCAAGCAGCCCTGGCTCGGATTCGGGAGCGCGCTAAACAGGTGAAGTGGCCGGGTGATCCTGAGTGACCCGAACTGTTCGCACTGGCGAGCAGGACATAGCGTTAATGAAAAGGTCCTTCGTGGCCTTTTTGTTTGTCCTGTGGCGCGCTCTAAACCTCCCTAAGCCCACTAAGTGCCAGATCGACATGGCACGTACCCTCAGCGACGGAAAGCAGCGACGGTTCATCCTGCAAGCCTTCCGAGGCATCGGCAAGTCCTTCATTACGTGCGCCTTTGTGGTCTGGAAGTTGTGGAACAACCCACAGCTGAAGTTCCTCATTGTGTCGGCCTCGAAGGAACGGGCAGACGCCAACTCCATCTTCATCAAGCGAATCATCGACCTGCTTCCGTTCCTTGCTGAACTGAAGACAGGACCCGGCCAACGGGATAGCTCCCTGAGCTTCGATGTGGGACCGGCCAAGCCCGACCACTCGCCCTCTGTAAAGTCTGTAGGTATCACCGGCCAGCTTGCGGGTTCCCGTGCTGACATCCTCATCGCGGATGACGTTGAGGTCCCGAACAACTCCGCTACACAGTCCGCAAGGGATCACCTGGGTGAACTGGTAAAGGAGTTCGATGCGATCCTGAAGCCGGGTGAGGCATCCACCATCATCTACCTGGGCACGCCCCAAACAGAGATGACCCTTTATCGTGAGCTGGAAAATCGTGGCTATGTCACCACCATCTGGCCTGCGAGATACCCGAAAGACCAGAAAGACCGTGAGAGCTACGGCCATCGTTTGGCACCAATGATTGCTAACGAGCTGGAAGCAGACGGCACCCTTTACTGGAAACCTACAGACCCTGTGCGCTTCGATGACACCGACTTGCGGGAACGTGAGCTGTCATATGGCAAGGGGGGCTTCGCTCTTCAGTTCATGCTTAACCCGAACCTTAGTGACGCCGAAAAGTACCCGCTGAAACTGCGTGACTTCATCGTTGGGCGTTTCAGTCTCGATACTGCCCCTACGACCTTGCAGTGGTTGCCTAACGGTAACAACGAAGCCAAGGGCCTTCCTAACGTGGGCCTCAAGGGTGATCGTTTCCACCGCTACGAGACTGTAGGTCAGGCGTCTGCACCTTACTCCGCGAAGATCCTTGTGATCGACCCAAGCGGACGCGGTAAGGATGAGACCGGCTACGCGGTCCTCTACATGCTCAACGGCTACATCTTCCTGATGGACTGGGGTGGATTCCGTGGTGGCTACGACGACAAGACCTTGCAGGCCCTGGCAGACATCGGCAAGCGCTTCAAGGTCAACGAGGTAATCATTGAAGGCAACTTCGGTGATGGCATGTACGTGAAGCTGTTCAGCCCTGTGATGACCCGTACGCATCGTTGTGCAGTCACTGAGGTGAAGTCTAAGGGCCAGAAAGAGCTACGCATCTGTGACGTGCTGGAGCCTGTGCTTGGCAGTCATAAGCTCGTGGTCTCCGAGGATGTCATTACGCGGGACTATGAGACTGCTCTGAACATCGACGGGACGACTGACATCAAGTACAGCGGTTTCTATCAGCTCTCAAGGATCACTAAGGAACGGGGCTCACTGGCCCATGATGACCGACTTGATGCTCTGGCAATCGGCGTTCAGTTCTTCACTGAGGCCATGGAGAAGGATTCTGAGGTTGGAGCCTCGGAGATGCTGGAAGAGTACCTAATGCATCACATGGAAGACCCGCTTGTGGGCTTCGAGGATCACCGGCAGATGATGATTGGTGACGTAATGATGCAGTACGAAACAGACGGAACGACCACCAACTATATGGGGTGGTGATTACTTACAGGGGCCTTCGGGTCCCTTATTTTTCAGTTTTGCCAGGGCTACAGACCACGTCCTGCAAGGGCTCCAAAAGCACCCACTATAACCATAGGGAGGCTTAAAGTTACTCTCTTAGAGATGCCTCTAAGACCTCCTGTGTGGGTGGTGGTTATCGCCATCTACCACCTTCTCTATTACCAGCTCAAAGGAGGCTGAAGCATGATCGTAATGACTACTCGCTGGCAGACCTTTGTGGCTGTCGCTAAGGCTCTGGCGAAGCACCGGGCCACATACAAATTCCTTGCGTTGCTCTTAGTGACTCTTGGGCTTACTAAAGGAGGGCCATTAGTAGAAGGCCTCGGGGACGTGGTCTGCGTTATAGTGACTGGCGGGTGTGCTGAATGACATCTTTAGGCCCTTTGAGAATCTGACAGAAAAATCTGAATGACCACCTCAACTGTTCTATGCCGCCAGTTCCCCCCCCCGTGGCCCTCCAGCCTCCTGGGGTCCTTATCGTGCGCCCAAGCGCCTCTGGATGTTGTGTTAGAGCCCTGCACCGAGTTTGGGCCAAGAGTGCGCCAAGGCTGGCACAAGGGCCTTTACGAGACCCAATGATCCCGCTACGATGGCCGCTCAGTTCTTTCATTGCCCAGTTTTACCGAAATTCGCTATGATACGCGGCCTCGATTTTTGTAAATCCATCCAAATTCGGATATCAAGCAATGAAAACTGGTAAAGAGCTGAAACCCGGTACCGTGATCCGGATCGACAACGACCCGTGGCTGGTCCAGAAAGCTGAGTTCACCAAGTCGGGCCGTAACAGCGCGATCATGAAGACCAAGCTGAAGAACCTGCTGACCGGCTACAAGACTGAAACCGTCTACTCGGCCGACGACAAGCTGGACGACGTGATCCTGGACCGTAAAGAAGCGACCCTGTCGTTCATCAACGGTGACACCTACACGTTCATGGACACCACCGACTACACCATGTACGAGCTGAACGCCGAAGACATCGAGGCCGTTCTGCCGTTCATCGAAGAAGGCATGACCGACGTCTGCGAAGCCGTGTTCTTCGAAGAGCGCCTGGTTTCGGTTGACCTGCCAACCACTATCGTTCGTCAGGTTGACTACACCGAAGGTTCCGCGCGCGGCGACACTTCGGGCAAGGTCATGAAGCCTGCCAAACTGAAAAACGGCACCGAGCTGAGCGTTGCTGACTTCATCGAAATCGGCGACATGATCGAGATCGATACCCGCGAAGGTGGTTCCTACAAGGGCCGCGCCAAGTAATCTTGGTGTTTCGCACAAAAAACCCGGCCTGAGCCGGGTTTTTTTATGCCTGCAATCTAGACTTCAGACGCTGACATGCAGGCGTACATCGACGTTGCCACGGGTGGCGTTGGAGTACGGGCAGACATGGTGGGCCGCGTCGACCAGTGCTTGCGCCTCGGCCTGATCCAGGCCTGGCAGGCTGATGCGCAGGTCGATATCCAGGCCGAAACCGCCAGGGATCTGGCCGATGCCGACTTCGGCAGTGATCGAGGTATCCGCTGGCAGCGCTTGTTTCTGCTGGCCGGCGACGAACTTCAGGGCGCCGATGAAACACGCCGAGTAGCCGGCGGCGAACAGTTGCTCAGGGTTGGTCGCCTCGCCACCGGCACCGCCCAGCTCTTTCGGCGTGGCCAGTTTTACATCGAGAATCTTGTTGTCTGAAACCGAGCGGCCATCACGACCACCGGTGGAAGTGACTTTGGCAACATAGAGCACTTGTGCTGGCTTGTTCATGGTGGAGCCTCTTGGTGATGGGGTAGCGCCGGCGGCGCTGGGTGAAGTACGAAATTAAATGTAGTGCGCAATTAGTTAGTGCGCAATATAAATTATCGTCTTTCTCCCGAACGGTCATCACGCCCCGGCCGCCAAGTTGGCCAGGGGTTGCGTGCTAGAGGCGTCTAGAGGCTTTTTTGCAGGTTGTCGCGCAGCGCGATCAATTCACTCTGCAGCTGTTGCAAACGCTCCAGCGACACGCCGCTGGCGCCGAGAATACACGGCGGAATGTTCTGTGCCTTTGCTTGCAGGGCGCGGCCTTGTTCAGTCAGCTCAACGATCACCACCCGCTCATCCTCGCGGCTGCGCGTGCGCTTGAGCAGGCCTTCGCCTTCGAGGCGTTTGAGCAGCGGGGTGAGCGAGCCGGGGTCGGTGAGCAGGCGATGGCTGATTTCACCGACGGTAAGGCCGTCACGCTCCCACAGCACGAGCATCGCCAGGTACTGTGGATAGGTCAGCCCGAGGGCTTGCAGCAAAGGCTTGTAGACCTTGGTCATGAGCAGCGAGGTGGAGTGCAGGGCGAAGCAGACCTGGTTGTCGAGCAGCAAGGTTTCGCAGTGGGCGGGAGTGTTGGCGTCGGCGTTCATGCGGGTCCTTTCTTCGGTGATCCTTGAAATGTTAGCACGCAGGCCTTTAGTGCGATTGCCAGCGCAGTTCGCTTTGCAGTGCCAGATCCCACGGCGGCACCGGGCTGAAACGGCTCTTGAGGAATTCGAGCAGCAAACGGCTGCGAGAGTTCGTTTCGTGTTCCAGTCGCAGTGCATAGATCCCGGCCGACTCGGCTGCGGGCAGGCCGTTGTCGCAGAACAGCGGCACCAGCTCACCGCGCAGCAGGTAGTCGCTGATCAGCCAGGTGGGCAGGTGGGCGATACCCAGCCCCGCGAGCACGCCGAACAGCAGCGCCTCGGCATTGTTCGCGCTCATGCGCAGGCGTTGCGGGCGGAACAGGCGCAGTTGGCCGTCTTGCTCGAAGCGCCAGGCGAACGGCGGCGCCAGGCCGTCCCAGTCGACCCCGTCGTGCGCCGGCAGTTCGCTTGGGCTGGCGGGCACCCCACGTTGCTGCAGGTAGGCCGGGCTGGCGCAGGCGATGCGCACCATTTTCGCCAGCGGCGTGGCCACCAGGCGGGTGTCGGCCAAGGGGCCGGCGCGCAGCACCAGGTCCACCTGGCCGAGGTTCGAGCCGTGCATGTCGACAAAACTGTCGATCAGGCGCAGTTGCACATCCAGGCCGGGGTAGGCGACCAGGAAGTCGGCAATGGCCGGGGCCAGGTGGCGTCTGCCGAAGGCGGCGGGGGCGTCGATGCGGATCAGCCCTTCGGGGGCGTTGCTCAGCGAAACCGCTTCGGCGCGGGCCAGGTGCAGCTCGCCGACGATACGCCTGGCGCGCTCGGCGAACGCATTGCCGGCCGGGGTAGGGCGCACCGCGTGGGTACTGCGCACAAACAGCCGGCTGCCGACGGCGTTTTCCAGGCTGTCGATGCGTCGGGCGACGGCCGAAGGCGTCAGCGGGTGGCGCCGGGCGGCGGCAGAGAAGCTGCCGGTTTCAAGGACATCAAGGAACAGCGACAGTTGTTCGGTCAGGGCATCGGGGTTCATGGCTAGCGCTGCTTATGCGAATTTGGCAAAGCCATTGTGCGTTGCTGTGCGTTTCCCCGCTAGCCTGTGCTGGGTAGCATGCGCCCATTGCGAAAAAGAGAGGCAGGCATGATCGAGTGGGTGATGTACATCGTATTGGGCGCGGCGCTGGGCACCGTGGGCGGCTTGTTCGGCATTGGCGGGGGCTTGATCGCCATTCCGGCGCTGGGCGTGCTGTTTGGCCTGGACCAGCAACTGGCCCAGGGCACGGCGCTGGTAATGGTGGTACCCAACGTGTTGCTGGCCCTGTGGCGCTACCACCAGCGCAACCGCATCGAGCTGCGTCATGCCTTGCCGCTGGCGCTGGCGGGCTTGGTATTTGCCTGGCTGGGTTCGATCTGGGCGGTGGGCGTGGATGCACAGGCGATGCGCCTGGGTTTTGTCGGCTTCCTGGTGGCGCTGGCCGTGTGGAACGTGGCGCGGATGTTCATGCGCACTTCGCCGCCGTCCACCGAACTGCGTCAGCCATGGCCGTGGTTGGGCGTATTGGGCAGCGGTGCCGGGGTGCTGGGTGGCCTGTTTGGTGTGGGTGGGGCGGTGGTGGCGACGCCGGTGCTGACCAGCGTGTTCGGCACCACCCAGGTGGTTGCCCAAGGGCTGTCGCTGGCGCTGGCTGCACCCAGTACGGCGGTTACCTTGCTGACCTATGGTGTGCATGGTCAGGTGCTGTGGAGCATGGGCCTGCCGCTGGCGGCGGGCGGGCTGATGAGTATCAGCTGGGGCGTGAAGCTGGCCCATGCGCTGCCGGAGAAGGTGCTGCGCTCACTGTTCTGCGGGTTCCTGGTGGTGTGTGCGGTGATGCTGGCATTCAAGGTCTGAAGCAACTCGGGGTGGCTGCTGCTCCCACAAGAGGCAGCAGCGTCTTTATCTACTTGAACCCTTCAATGATGTAATCGGCCAAGGAATCGGTCATTGGCGATTGCGTCTGTGCATTGCGCAGCAACATCACGTTGGCTACCGGTAGCTGTGGCAGCCCTTCGTTCTCGCCAAGGATGCGCAGGTTCGCCGTGACCAGGCTCTGCAACTGCGCCGTCACCGCCAACCCGGCACTCACAATCGCGAAAATCGCCGCGAGGCTCGGGCTGGTGTAGGCAATGCGATATTCCAGGCCCAGCGCCTCCAGCGCATTGCACGCCCACGACCGACAGAAGCAATCACTGTTGAACATTGCCAGCGGCATCGGCCGCTGTTCATGCGGGCAGAAGCCCTGTGCCGCTGCCCATACCAGGCGTTCCTGACGCAGCAACTGGCCCACCTCATACCCAGGCTCACGCGTGACGATGGTCAGGTCCAGGTCCTGGCGCATCATCAGTTGCTTGGACGTTTCACAATGCACCTCCACCTGGATCAGCGGGTACGCCTGGGCAAAGCTCGACAGAATCCCCGGCAGAAAGCGCATTGCATAGTCATCCGGCGTACCAATGCGCACCACGCCGACCATGTGCGGCATGCGCAAGGTGTTGAACACCTCCCCATGCAGTTTCAGGATGCGCCGGGCATAGCCGAGCAGCACCTGGCCCTCGGCAGTCAAGCGCACCTGGCGCCCATCGCGCTCGAACAGCTGGCGCTGGATGATGTCTTCCTCCAGGCGCTTCATCTGCATGCTCACCGCCGACTGGGTGCGGTTGACCACCTCCCCGGCACGGGTGAAGCCGCCTTGTTCGGCAATCGCGACAAAGGTGCGCAACACCTCTGAGTCGATACTCTGGTACTGGGACATTGCATCAATCTCCTAGATGCAAGACATAAGAAACATTCGTTGGATTGATCCTACGCCCGCGCTGAAACTACGGCTATCCCAAACGGAGGGCAAGAAGATGAAAGGTCAAATCAGCTCCATCCTGCACTTCAAGCACCAGCACCGGGACCTGTCCGTGCATCACGTCCTGGCTGACCTGGTCAATACGTTCGCGCGCTGGCGGCAACTGCGGTTGCAGCGCCGTGAACTGGCGAGCATGAGTGATGCGGCGCTCAAGGATATCGGTCTGAGCCGGGCCGATATCCTGATGGAAATCGAACGGCCGTTCTGGGACGACCCACTGAAAAAATGAGTCGCGATCAGGCACCACTCACCGCTACTGTAGTGGGGATGTTCACAAGGAGTCAGGCATGCCCACTGCAGCGTCTTTTTCCTCGGCACAGGCGCGGCGCCTGGCCTTGTCAGCACAAGGGTTCGGTACGCGTCAGCCGGCGTCGACGCTGACGGCCGCCCATCTCAATCGGGTGTTCCAACGCCTGGGCGTGGTGCAGATCGACTCGGTCAACGCCTTGGTACGCTCGCACTACCTGCCGCTGTTTTCCCGGCTTGGCGACTACTCGCAAGGGTTGTTCGACCAGTTGGCCTGGGGCCGTGGACGCCAACGCAAACTCTTCGAATACTGGGGGCATGAAGCCTCGCTGCTGCCGCTTGAACTCTACCCGCTGATGCGCTGGCGCATGCAGCAGGCGCAGCAAGGGCAGGGCATCTATCGCCAGCTCGCCCAGTTCGGCCGCGAGCAACAAGCAACCATCGCCCGCGTGCTGGCGGCCGTAACCGAGCAAGGCGCCCTGGGTGCTGGCAGCCTGTCTACCCGTCAGGAGCGTGCCGGGCCCTGGTGGGACTGGAGTGCAGAGAAGCACGCGCTGGAATGGCTGTTCGCTGCGGGCCAGGTGACAGTGGCAGGCCGGCGTGGTTTCGAGCGTCTGTACGACTTGCCGGAGCGCGTGCTGCCCGGCGCGCTGCTCAGCCAGCCTTGCCCGGGCGAACCGGCCGCCCAGCGCGGCTTGCTGCTGCATGCGGCCGGCGCGCTGGGGGTGGCAACCGAAAAGGACCTGCGTGACTACTTCCGCTTCAGCCCGGCCGAGAGCCGTGGGCGGTTGGAGGAGCTGGTCGAGGATGGGCAATTGCAACGCTGTTCGGTGCAAGGCTGGTCACAACCGGCCTATTGCCTGGGTGCGCCGCGAGTGCCGCGCACGGTGATTGCCAGTGCGCTGTTGTCGCCGTTCGATTCGTTGATATGGGACCGTGATCGCACCGAGCGCCTGTTCGGCTTTCGCTATCGATTGGAGATCTACACGCCCGCGCACAAACGGGTGTACGGCTATTACGTGTTGCCATTTCTGCATGGCGAGCGGATTGCCGCGCGGGTCGACTTGCGCGCTGAACGCGCCCACGACCGCCTGGCGGTGCATGCCTTGCACGAAGAAGAGCCTGGTCTGGACGAGGAAGGGATGGCCGCGTTGGCCGGCCAGCTTAACCAGTTGGCAGCCTGGTTGGGGCTGGCGCGGGTGCAGTTGAACTGCCCCCGCGTCGGCACCGAGCGCTTGCGTCAGGCCTTGGTGCGGGCTGACTTGAGCGTTTCGGCGATCAGGAAGGCCAGCTCCAGCGACTGATCCGCGTTCATGCGCGGGTCGCAGTGGGTGTGATAGCGATCGGAGAGGGCGTCTTCGGTAATCGGGCGTGCGCCGCCGATGCACTCGGTGACGTTCTGCCCGGTCATCTCGATGTGAATCCCGCCGGCATGGCTGCCTTCGGCCTGGTGCACCTGGAAGAACTGCTTCACTTCGCTGAGGATCTGCGCGAAGTCACGGGTCTTGTAGCCGCTGCTGGCCTTGATGGTGTTGCCATGCATCGGGTCGGAGCTCCACAGCACCTGGCGACCTTCACGCTCGACGCTGCGGATCAGCGCGGGCAGGTGGTCACCGACCTTGTCGGCGCCCATGCGCACGATCAGGTTGAGGCGGCCGGGGTCGTTGTCCGGGTTGAGGATGTCGATCAGGCGGATCAGGTCCTCGGTGTTCATGCTTGGGCCGACCTTGACCCCGATCGGGTTGTTCACCCCGCGCAGGAACTCGACATGCGCGCCATCGAGCTGGCGGGTACGGTCGCCAATCCACAGCATGTGCGCCGAACAGTCATAGAAGTCGCCGGTCAGGCTGTCGCGGCGCACGAAGGCTTCTTCATAGTTCAGCAGCAGCGCTTCGTGGGCGGTGAAGAAGCTGGTCTCGCGCAGTTGCGGCGAGCTGTCCATGCCGCAGGCGCGCATGAAGGCCAGGGTCTCGTCGATGCGATCCGCCAGCTGGCTGTATTTCTCGGCCAGGGCCGAGTTGGCGATGAAGTCCAGGTTCCACTTGTGCACCTGGTGCAGGTCGGCAAAGCCGCCCTGGGCAAACGCGCGCAGCAGGTTGAGGGTGGCAGTGGCCTGGTGGTAGGACTGCAGCAGGCGCTCCGGGTCTGGCACGCGGCTTTTTTCATCGAAGTCGATGCCGTTGACGATGTCGCCCCGGTAGGCCGGCAAGGTAATGCCGCCGATGGTTTCATCGTTGGATGAGCGCGGTTTGGCGAACTGCCCGGCCATGCGCCCGACCTTGACCACCGGGCATCCGGCGGCGAAGGTCATGACAATGGCCATCTGCAGCAGCACCTTGAAGGTGTCACGGATTTTCGCTGCAGAGAATTCGGCGAAGCTTTCCGCGCAATCGCCGCCTTGCAGCAGGAAGGCACGCCCCTGGGTGACTTCGGCGAACTGGCGGCGCAGTTCCCGGGCCTCCCCGGCGAAGACCAGTGGCGGGTAGCTGGCCAAGGTCTGCTCGACCTTGAGTACATGCGCGGCGTCGGGGTAGATCGGTTGCTGCTGGATCGGCAGGGCTCGCCAGCTGTCAGGGGTCCAGAGTTGGCTCATCATTGAACTCGATAGTTGTCTGAAAAAGGGCTTCGGTCATGCTACCACCTGGCACGCGCCTTGTTGCAGTGCGCGTATTGACGGACAATGGCGGTTTTGTTCGGGCACACAGGTTGCCGGGAGAGGGCATGACAGAGGAACGGGTAGAGCGACTGCTGGCGCAGGTGCACGACGCGTTCGGCACCATCAGCGTGCTGGAAGTCGAGGACTACCGCTTTCTCGAGTTTGGCGACGCGATCGAGCAGAGCTGCGTTTTTACCGCCGATCCGAGCTGGCTGGAGTACGACTACACCCGTGCCATGCTGGTCGGTGCGCTGTGCCATGCACTGCCGGAAAGCGCGCTGTTCCTCGGCCTCGGCGCCGGGACCCTGACCCAGGCCTGCCTGAAGTTCCTGCCGCTGGACGATGTCGAAGCCATCGAGCTGCGCGCGGATGTGCCGCGCCTGGCCATGGAGTACATGGGTCTGGACGACGATCCGCGCTTGTACATCCGTATCGGCGACGCGCTGGAACTGCTCAATACCGCCGAAATGGCTGACCTGATCTTTGTCGATCTGTACACCGACTATGGCCCGGGTGTCGGGCACCTGGCCTGGAAGTTCCTTGAGGACTGCCAGAAGCGCCTGAATCCTGGTGGCTGGCTGGTGATCAACCAGTGGGCCGCCGATGACGGCAAGCCATTGGGCGCCGCGTTGCTGCGCGGGCTATACCATCGGCACTACTGGGAGCTGCCGGTCAAGGAAGGCAATGTCATCCTGCTGGTGCCCCAGGACCTCGACCAGACCCTTGATCTGGACGGCCTCAAGACCCGTGCCGAAGCCCTGGCACCACGCCTGGGCTATTCGTTGAACCCGTTGATCGAGGTGCTCCGACCGGCGTCTTGAATAAAACGTTTCAGCTCCGGCTACGGTCGCCATTCGACGGGTGGGCCTCGGTTATCGACAAAGCGTGTCGTCCGAGGCCCCTGGGTGGCGTATTTCGATAAAAAAGTCTCACGCGAATCGGTAATTACAGGTATAGTACGCGCCGGTCTTTTACCGGACCTCGTTCAAGGTAGTGCAATTTCCCGAAGCCAGCTTCGGCTGCGCGTCCGCCCTGCGGACTCTTCCTTGACGTTCCCTTTTTTCTTCAATCGTTTTCGCAAATCCCCGCCGACAAAGCTGCCAGGGTGACCTTCGGGTCTTACAAGGCATGTGCAGCTTTGGAGCATGGGTCTTTGCGGATGCACTTAGAGGCAGACCCATGACCCAGGAAACCGGCGGCTTCGCCGCTCTCGATCTTCATCCAAGTATTGTTGCAGCTGTTCTGGCCACAGGCTACGAAGAGCCATCAGCCATTCAGCAGCAGTCGATCCCGATTATTCTTGCTGGTCACGACATGATCGGCCAGGCGCAGACAGGTACCGGTAAAACCGCCGCCTTCGCGCTGCCAATCCTGCACCGTATCGACCCGAGCAAGCGCGAGCCGCAAGCCCTGATCCTGGCGCCAACCCGTGAGTTGGCGCTGCAAGTAGCCACCGCTTTTGAAACCTACGCCAAGCAAATGCCGGGCGTTACCGTGGTGGCCGTGTACGGTGGTGCCCCAATGGGCCCACAACTGAAAGCAATCCGCAACGGCGCGCAAATCGTCGTGGCAACCCCGGGCCGTCTCTGCGACCACCTGCGTCGTGATGAGAAAGTCCTGGCAACCGTCAACCACCTGGTGCTCGACGAAGCCGACGAAATGCTCAAGCTGGGCTTCATGGACGACCTCGAAGTCATCTTCAAGGCCATGCCGGAAACCCGCCAGACCGTGCTGTTCTCCGCGACCCTGCCGGCTTCCATCCGCGCAATCGCCGAACGTCACCTGCGTGATCCGAAGCACGTCAAGATCCAAACCAAAACCCAGACCGTGACTGCCATTGAGCAGGCTCACCTGATGGTCCACGCTGACCAGAAGGTTTCTGCTGTTCTGCGCCTGCTGGAAGTCGAAGAGTTCGATGCACTGATCGCCTTCGTACGTACCAAGCAAGCCACCCTGGACCTGGCCAGTGCCCTGGAAGCCAAAGGCTACAAAGCCGCTGCGCTGAACGGTGACATCGCCCAGAACCAGCGTGAGCGCGTTATCGAGTCGCTCAAGGATGGCCGTCTGGACATCGTCGTCGCTACCGACGTCGCTGCCCGTGGTCTGGACGTTCCGCGCATCACTCACGTGTTCAACGTTGACATGCCGTACGACCCAGAGTCCTACGTTCACCGTATCGGCCGTACCGGCCGTGCTGGTCGCGAAGGTCGTGCACTGCTGCTGGTTACCCCGCGCGAGCGTCGCATGCTGCAGGTGATCGAGCGTGTAACCGGTCAGAAAGTTGCCGAAGTACGTCTGCCGAATGGCCAGGCCGTTCTTGATGCCCGCATCAAGAAGCTGACCAACAGCCTGGCGCCGCTGGTTGCTGATGCTGAAGCTACCCACGGTGACCTGCTGGACCGTCTGACTGCCGACATCGGTTGCAGCCCGCGTGCCCTGGCTGCTGCTCTGCTGCGCAAAGCGACCAACGGTCAGGCCCTGACCCTGGACGCGGTCGAGAAAGAGCAACCGCTGGTTCCTACCTCGGCACCGCGTGAGCGAACTGCTGGTGGTGATCGTCCAGACCGTGGCGAGCGTGAGCGTCGTGCGCCAATGCCGTTGGGCGAAGGCCGTGCACGTTGCCGTACCGCGCTGGGCGCGCGTGATGGTATCGCTGCCAAAAACCTGCTGGGCGCCATCCTCAACGAAGGTGGCCTGGCACGTGAAGCAATCGGTCGCATCCAGGTGCGTGACAGCTTCAGCCTGGTAGAGCTGCCGGAAGATGGTCTGGAGCGTCTGCTGACCAAGCTCAAGGACACTCGTGTTGCCGGCAAGCAGCTGAAGCTGCGTCGTTATCGCGAAGATTGATTCCTGAGTGAATAAAAAAATCCCCGACTGGTTCGGGGATTTTTTTTGCCTGTTCGGGCCCAATCGCCGGCAAGGCCGGCTCCCACAGATATCATGCCGAATGAACCCTGTGGGAGCCGGCCTTGCCGGCGATGAGGCCCTCAGGATCAATCAAAGCGGTAGATATCCATCCCCAGCGCGCCCATCGTGAACCCCTGGTGGGCAATCCCGAATCGCCCCCCGGCTCCGCGTGCAAAATACAGCGGCAACAAATGCTCATCGCTCGGATGGCTGCGCACCGCATAGGGCGCTTGCTGGCGGTAATCGAGTAGCGCCGCAGTGTCCCCGGCCGCAAGCTTCTCGATTATCCAGTCGCGAAATGCCAGCGCCCAGGGCTCCACGCTGTCCGGCCCGGCGCGCCAGTCCAGCTCGCCGAGGTTGTGGGTAATGCTCCCGGAGCCGATCAGCAGGACCCCTTCGCCACGCAGCGCCGCCAGTGCCTGGCCAACCTGCTCCTGCAGCTGTGGGCCGCTCTGGGTAGGCAGGGAGACCTGCACGATGGGAATGTCCGCCTCCGGATACATCAGCGACAGCGGCACCCATGCCCCGTGGTCAAGCGGCCGTTGCGGGTCCAGGCGTGCCGCGAGGCCCGCCTCGCCGAGCAGGCCGGCCACGCGCTCGGCCAGGGCCGGTTCACCCGGCGCCGGATACTGCACGGCAAACAGGGCTGCTGGGAAACCACCAAAATCGTGCCAGGTTCGCGGGTGTGCATTGCTCGACACCCAGAGTTCATGGCTTTCCCAGTGCGCCGACACCAGGACAATGGCTTTCGGTCGTGCCAGCTCGCTCGCCAGGCGCTTGAGTGCAGGCCCGCTGGCACCGGGTTCCAGGGCAAGCATCGGGGAGCCGTGAGATATAAACAGGCTGGGCAGCATGTAAGTGCTCCTGAAGTTAAGATGAGCTATCTTCAGGCAGAATATTGATCTAAATCTAATATAAGTTTTCGCAGTATTTGATCGAATTTATCGAGGTGAACCATGCAGGCAGAATTTTGGCATTCACGCTGGACGAGTAATCAGATCGCTTTTCATCAGCCGCAGGTCAACGCTTACCTGCAACAGTACTGGCCTGCGCTGGGGGTCCCAGCGGGCGCACGGGTGCTGGTGCCCTTGTGTGGCAAGAGCCTGGACATGCTCTGGCTGGCAGGGCAGGGCTTGCAGGTGCTCGGGGTCGAGTTGTCGGAGCGCGCGGTGGCGGACTTCTTCGACGAACATCAGTTGGTGCCGCAGATAGAGCAGCGTGGGGCGTTCAAGGTGTATCGCTGTGAAGACATCGAGATCTGGTGTGGGGATTTCTTCGCGCTGACAGCGCTGGACGTGGCCGGCTGCTCGGCGCTGTACGACCGCGCTGCGGTGATCGCGTTGCCGTTCGAGATGCGCACGCGGTACGCCGAGCATCTGCACACGCTGTTGCCAGCGGGCAGCCAGGGGCTGCTGATTACCCTGGACTACCCGCAGGAGCAGATCGACGGCCCGCCGTTCGCTGTCACCGCTCAGGAGGTGCAGCGCTTGTTCCCGGCCTGGCAGCCCCAGGAGCTTGCCGCGCATGACATCCTGCAGGACAGCCCGAAGTTTCTCCAGGCCGGTACCCATTGGTTGCTGGAGCGGGTCTACCGTGTGCAGCGCTGACAAAAAAAGGGCGACCCTGGGGTCGCCCTTTGTTGTCGCCTTGACGCTTAACCGCGACGGCGCAGCGCTTCGATACGGTCTTCCAGCGGTGGGTGGCTCATCAGCAGGCCAGCCAGGCCTTGCTTCAGGCCGCCGTTGATGCCGAAGGCATTCAGGGTGTCCGGCATGTGTACCGGCACGCCTTGTTCCGAACGCAGGCGCTGCAAGGCGCTGATCATTGCGCTGGTGCCGGCCAGGCGGGCACCGGCTTCGTCGGCGCGGTACTCGCGTTTGCGCGAGAACCACATGACGATGGTGCTGGCCAGGATACCCAGTACCAGCTCGGCGACGATGGTCGCGATGTAGTAGGCAATGCCTTGGCCGCCTTCGTTCTTGAAGATCACCTTGTCGACAAAATTGCCGATGATCCGCGCAAAGAACATCACGAAGGTGTTCACCACGCCCTGGACCAAGGCCAGGGTGACCATGTCGCCGTTGGCGACGTGGCCGATTTCGTGGGCCAGTACGGCACGCACCTCATCGGGCGAGAAACGCTCGAGCAGGCCCTGGCTGACCGCGACCAGCGCATCGTTACGGTTCCAGCCGGTGGCAAAGGCGTTGGCCTCGTAGGCCGGGAAGATACCCACTTCCGGCATCTTGATACCGGCCTCGCGGGACAGCTCTTCAACGGTCTGCAGCAGCCATTGCTCATGACGAGTGCGTGGCTGGCTGATGATCTGGGTACCCGTGCTCATCTTCGCCATCCACTTGGAGATGAACAGCGAGATCAGCGAGCCGGCAAAGCCGAACACGGCGCAGAAAATCAGCAACTGATCGAGCTTGAGGTCAACTCCGTTTGCCGCCATGAACCCGTTGAAGCCGAAAAGGCTCAGGGTAATGCTGGCAATCAGCACGACCGCAAGGTTGGTGGCCACAAACAGCAAAATGCGCATCATGGTTGTTTCGTTCTCCTGATGGACAGAAATCTAGCGTATGCGGGGTATATAAGGTGCGCGCCCGGTCTATTCAACTGATCGACTATTTCAAACTGTGTACATACCCGCGTTTTGGGCGCATCCAGCTAGCCCGCGCGCCAGAGCGGTGGGTAGGAAATGTCGGAAGGCTCCGCAGGACGAAGCCTGCGCCACGGACGGCGCAGGCTTGAGTGTAGGTTACTGCTGGTAGGTCTTCAGGAAGTTGCCGATGCGCCCGATTGCCTGCTCCAGCTCGTCGACCCGTGGCAGGGTGACGACGCGGAAGTGGTCCGGCCACGGCCAGTTGAAGGCGGTGCCTTGCACGATCAGGAGTTTTTCCGACAGCAGCAGGTCGAGGGCGAACTTCTCGTCATTGAAGATCGGGCAGACCTTCGGATCGATCCGCGGGAAGGCGTACAGGGCGCCCATCGGCTTCACGCAGCTGACGCCAGGGATGTCGTTGAGCAGTTCCCAGGTGCGGTTGCGCTGCTCAAGCAGGCGGCCAGGTGGCAGGACCAGGTCATTGATGCTCTGGTAGCCGCCCAGGGCGGTCTGGATCGCGTGCTGGCTTGGCACGTTGGCACACAGGCGCATGTTGGCCAGCATGTCGATGCCTTCGATGTAGCTCTGGGCATGCTGCTTGGGCCCGGAGATGGCCAGCCAGCCGGAGCGGAAGCCCGCCACGCGGTAGGACTTGGACAGGCCGTTGAAGGTCAGGCAGAGCAGGTCCGGGGCCAGCGAAGCGGTGCAGATGTGCACGGCATCGTCGTAGAGGATCTTGTCGTAGATCTCGTCGGAGAACACCACCAGGTTGTGCTGGCGGGCGATTTCCAGCATGCCCAGCAGCAGGTCGCGCGAGTACACGGCGCCGGTCGGGTTGTTCGGGTTGATCAGCACCAGGGCCTTGGTGTTCGGGGTGATCTTGGCCTTGATGTCGTCCAGGTCAGGGAACCAGTTGGCCTGCTCGTCGCACAGGTAGTGCACCGGGTTGCCGCCAGCCAGGCTCACGGCGGCGGTCCACAGCGGGTAGTCCGGGGCCGGGATCAGCACTTCGTCGCCATTGTTGAGCAATGCCTGCATCGACATCACGATCAGCTCGGAGACGCCGTTGCCCAGGTAGATGTCTTCGATGCCGACACCTTCGACCTGCTTTTGCTGGTAATACTGCATCACCGCCTTGCGCGCGCTGAACAGGCCCTTGGAGTCGCTGTAGCCTTGTGCGGTCGGCAGGTTGCGGATCACGTCCTGGAGGATTTCGTCCGGCGCTTCGAAACCAAAGGGTGCCGGGTTGCCGATGTTCAGCTTGAGGATACGGTGGCCTTCCTCCTCCAGACGCTTGGCGTGCTTGAGCACCGGGCCGCGAATGTCGTAGCAGACATTGGCGAGCTTGTTCGATTTGCTGACCTGCATGATGTGATCCCAATAAGAAAAGATCGCCGCGTTGCGCAGTGAAAAGGTTTGAAATGCGCGTAACACGGGTGCCAGACTGGCGTCTGATGAGGCGCAATAATACGTGCCACCCGCGCTGTGGAAAAGACACAGTGCGGGCTTTTTAGCTTGATGAGGCCTGCCAATGGAAAAGATCGAGAAAACCCTGGAAGAATGGCGCGCGATGCTCGACCCGGAACAGTACAACGTGTGCCGGCTCAAAGGCACCGAGCGCCCGTTCAGCGGTAAATACAATGGCACCAAGACCGATGGCGTCTACCATTGCATCTGCTGCAACGCGGCGCTGTTCGATTCCGCCAGCAAGTTCGATTCCGGCTGCGGCTGGCCGAGCTTCTATGAGCCGATCGCCGACAGTGCGATGGTCGAGATCCGCGACGTTTCCCACGGCATGATCCGCACCGAGGTCACCTGTGCCCAGTGCGACGCACACCTGGGCCATGTGTTCCCCGACGGCCCGCCGCCGACGGGCCTGCGTTACTGCATCAACTCGGTGTGCCTGGACCTGGTCCCGCGTTAACCACTGCCCCACGCCGAACAACCAAGGAGCGCCGTCATGGCTGATGCATTGCTGAATATCCCCTGCACCACGATGAAGGGCGAGCAAAAGACCCTGGCGGACTTCCCGGCCAAGGCCGTGCTGGTGGTCAATACAGCCAGCCAATGCGGTTTCACCCCGCAATACAAAGGGCTGGAGGCGCTCTGGGAGCGCTATCGCGCGCGTGGCCTGGTAGTGCTCGGGTTCCCCTGCAACCAGTTCGGCAAGCAGGAGCCGGGTGATGAGCAGGCGATCTCGCAGTTCTGCGAGCTGAACTTTGGTGTCAGCTTCCCGCTGTTCAAGAAGGTCGAGGTCAACGGTGGCGGTGCATCGCCGTTGTTCGTCGAGCTGAAGAAGCGCGCGCCGGGTCTGCTGGGCTCGCAGCGTATCAAGTGGAACTTCACCAAGTTCCTGGTCGATCCGAATACCGGCAAGGTCATGCGCTTTGCGCCGACCACCAAGCCCGAAGCGCTTAGCGACTTGATCGAGAAGTTGCTCAAGTAGGCGTCAACGGCACCCAGTGCTCGATCAGCGCCAGTAGCTCTTCGCGCCGGAAGGGCTTGGCCAGGTAGTCGCTCATGCCCGCCGCGCGGCAGCGTTCGCGCTCCTCGGGCATGGCGTTGGCGGTCAGGGCGACGATCGGCAGGTTCGGCCAACGTCCGCTCTGGCGGATCCGCCGGCTGGCCTCGTAGCCATCCATGACCGGCATGTTGCAGTCCATCAGCACCATGTCGAAGCTGCTGGTTTCCAGTAGCTCCAGCGCCTCGCCGCCATGCGCGGCCACACTCACTTCACAGCCCAGTTTCGCTAGCATGCCTTTGGCCACCAGTTGATTGACCGGGTTGTCCTCGACCAGCAGGATGTGCGCCCGGCGCTCATTCGTCAGGTTGTCGGCCTGTGCTGACGGGCTCAAGGCATCGCTGCCAAGCAGTGTGCGGCGCAGCGCCTGGTACAGGGCATTGCGCGCCAGGGGCCGGGCTTGCTGCTGCAAGGGGGCAAGGTTGGCTGCCTGTTCACCGGGCAGGAAGTTGCCGTAGGCAGTGACCAGCAGGATCGGTGCCTGAATGGCCGGACGCAGGCCGAACAGGCCATGGAGGTTGTCGGTGATCAACAGGTCCGGTTTTGCGTCGGCCAGGGTCTCGACGCTGTCATGCCGGATATAGTCCAACCCCCAACCCGGCAGCAGGGTTTGCAGCAGTTCGGCCAGGCCGCTGCTGGCATTGCTGATGGCGACGACCTTGCCTTGCAACTGCTGGGGCGCGATGGCCGGGGTATGGCAGGGGAGCGGCAGCTCGGCAATGAACTGGCTGCCGAAACCTGCTTCGGAGCTGATGCTCAAGCGCCCCTCCATGGCTTCGCAGAGGTTGTTGGTCAGTGCCAGGCCCAGGCCGGTGCCGCCGTACTGGCGGGTGATGCCGGCGCCCGCCTGGGTGAACGGCTGGAAAATCCGTACCTGGGCTTCCTGGGGGATGCCGATGCCGGTGTCGCGCACCTCCAGGTGCACGCTGCCCGTGTGCTTGAGCCGTACATCGACGCGGCCGAAGCGGGTGAACTTGAGGGCGTTGGACAGCAGGTTGCTGACGATCTGCCTGACCCGGGTCGGGTCGCCCAGCACCAGGGCGGGAAACTGCGGGTCGATCAGGCAAGTCAGCTCTACACTGGAAGCGGCATTCTGCGACAGCAGGTTGGCGGTGTCTTCGACCAGCGCGCCGAGGTCGAACGGGATGCGCTCCAGCTCCAGCTGGCCGGCATCGAACTTGGACAGGTCGAGAATATCGTTGAGCAGTTCCACCAGCACCTTGCCCGAGTCGTGGGCGATGGACAGTTGCTGGCGTTGCTCGGCATTCAGCGGGCTGTCCAGCGACAACGCGATCATGCCCAGCAAGCCATTGAGCGGGGTGCGGATCTCGTGGCTCATGTTGGCCAGGAACGCGGCGCGCGCCTGGGCCATGTCGAGCGCCCGGCTGCGGGCTTCTTCCAGCTCTTCATTGGATTGGCTCAGGCGCGTGTTGCTGGCCTTGAGCTCATTGGTGCGCGCGGAAACAATGTTCTCCAGCTCATTGAGGTAGTCGGTCAGACGGTTTTCGGCATTGCGTCGCTGCTGGATTTCGGTGGCCATGCTGACGAACTGCTGGTTGGCGACCTTGACCAGCACGCCGATCTCGTCGTGCTCGTGGCCAGGGGGGAAGGTCAGCTTGTTCTGGCTGGGCGAGCGCGTGTTGCTGGTGCTCAAGGCGCTGATCACCCGGACCAGCGGTTTGGTCAGCATCATGTAGAACAGCGCCAGGAGAATCCCGGTCAGTACCAGGCTGCGCACAAAGCCGTTGAGCAGGGTCACTTCGGCCCGGTTGAGAAAGCGGCTGCCGAAGGCGAACGTGTCCACTTCGATGAACAGGGTGCCCAGGTACTCGTCGGGCATGTGGCTCAAGGCCAGGCGATCCTTGAACTGCCGGCTGTCACCAAACAGGAAGTCGCTGATTACCCGATAACCGCTTTCCTGGCGTGGGCGCTGGACGTCGGCGAGTACCGTGTCGTTGTTGTCGATCAGGCGGGCGCGGGTGATGGCGGGGGAGCGCAGCAGGCCGCCGGTGAGTTCCTTGGCCAGCTCCGAATCGATGTTGTAGGCGATGCGCGAGGCGGTGTTGTGGCTGATTTCCAGCAGCGCCTGCATCTCCCGGTTGATAGAGGCGTCTTCACTGGCATAATCGATACCGATCTGGATGAGGCTAAGCAAGGTCCCCAGGATGAAGCCGACCAGCACCGTCAGGCGGGCTTGCTTGTAGGACAGACGATTGGTGAACTTGATATCCATGTGTCCCGAGCCAGTTCCACGTTCCATGCGCTGCGCAAGCATAGCCGATCAACCCCGGCTGCTGGCACGTACTGTCGCACATTCAGTTTGCCCCGATACCCTTGAATCTGTCTTGAGGACTTAACGTGGACTCCCGTTTGAATGCATTTCTCGAGCGTGCCGAAACGGTGCTGGCACGACTGGAACCCCTGCTACCGGCACTGCGTACCGACATCGACTGGAACCACAGCCTGGCGGCCCGCTGGCAACGTGAAGGTCGAAGCGGCTTCCTGATGCCATTGGAGGTCAGCCTGGACATGCGCCTGTCTGACCTGATCGGCGTCGACAAGCAGCGCGAGCAGCTGGGCCGCAACACCCGCCAGTTTCTCGATGGCATGCCGGCGAACCACGCGCTGCTCTGGGGTTCGCGTGGCACCGGTAAATCCTCGCTGGTGCGAGCCTTGCTTGCCGAGCATGCCGAGGCGGGCCTGCGCCTGATCGAGATCGAGCGCGATCACCTGGCGGATCTGCCGCGGGTGGTCGAGCAACTGCACAAGCTGCCACAGCGTTTTGTATTGTTCTGCGACGACCTTTCATTCGAAGCGGGCGAGGGCGACTACCGCGTGCTCAAGAGCGTGCTTGATGGCTCCCTGGAGCAGGCGCCGGACAACGTGCTGCTGTACGCCACGTCGAACCGCCGGCACCTGGTGCCGGAGAAGCAGAGCGATAACGAACACTGGAAAATGATCGATGGCGAGCTGCACCCAAGCGAAGCGGTGGAAGACAAGATCGCCTTGTCCGACCGTTTCGGCTTGTGGCTGTCGTTCTATCCCTTCACCCAGGAGCACTTCCTCGATGTGGTCGAGCATTGGATCGGTCAGCTTGCCGCGCGAGCGGGGCTGGCCTGGGTGCGCGATGAAGAACTGGAAAAGGCGGCCATTCGCTGGGCAACCGGGCGGGGCAACCGTAACGGCCGCTGTGCTTATCAATTCGCCCGTTACTGGGTAGGACTCAAATTGCTGGAGCAACACTGATGATCGATTTGAACGCGACGGGCGCCGGCCTGGCCGGTTATGGCCTGCTGGCCGCCCAGCTGGAAGCGCTGCTGGCAGGTGAGCGAGACTTCATCGCCAACGCCGCGCAGTTCTCCGCCTTCCTTTATACCCAGGTCGAAGACCTGAACTGGGCGGGCTTCTATCTGAATCGCGATGAGCAACTGGTGCTTGGGCCGTTTCAGGGGCAGGTGGCGTGTGTGCGGATCCCCTTCGGGCGGGGCGTGTGTGGTGCAGCGGCGCAAGCGCGCGAGACCCAGCGGGTCGAGGACGTGCATGCGTTCCCGGGGCACATTGCCTGTGACAGCGCCTCGAACAGCGAGCTGGTGATTCCGTTGGTCAAGGACGGTCGCCTGATTGGCGTGCTGGATCTGGACAGCCCGAAGCTGGCGCGCTTCAGCGTTGAGGACCAGGCCGGGATCGAGCGCCTGGCGCAGATATTCCTGCAATCGACTGACTGCTGAAATAGAAGAGGGGGCCTTGATGGCCCCCTCCGCTTTGACGCTCACAACCCTGTAGGAGCCGGCCAGCGACCCAGCTACAAAGATTGTCAGTCGTAGATAACCTTCTTCTTCCAGTCATCCGACGGGTCAGCCTTCAGCCCTTCGGTCAGTTCGTTGACCTCGTCTGCGGCCGGCTCGATCTTGTCCAGCACCATGGCATTGGCGCGAGCCAGCAACTTCTCCATGTACTCGAGCTGTTCACGGTACTGCACCGGGTCTGGCTGTTTACGCAGGTACTGCACCCCGCGTTCGAACGCCAGGCGTGCATGCCCAGGCTGGTTCTGCTGCAAGGCTGCCTGGCCGAGGTTGTTGAAGAACTCGATATGCAGCAGCACCAGGATGTGGCGGATTTCCTTGACCCAGTACTTGGCTTCGTTGTGCGCCAGGAAACCTTCCTGGGAAGCACGTACCACCTGGCTGTGCAGCGCTTCGAGCAGGAAGCGCACATCCTTGGCCCGTGCTTCGGTCTGGATCGGGCCCGGCGGGTTGTTCACCGGCAGCGACTCACCCTTGGCGATCAGGCCTTCCAGCTCGGCAATGCGCGAACGAATGCTGCTGCTGTTCTTGTCCAGGCTCAGTTGACGCTGGTTGAGGTTCAACTCCAGGCGGGTCAGCAGCAGCTTGAGGGCAGGCGTCATCAACTGGCCGGGGAAGGTTTCGGTGATTTCACCGCAACGGCGCAGGCGCTCTGCCAGTTCGACCTTGAGACGGGCGCGTTCCAGCTTGTTGTTCTCGACCACGTTGTTCAGGTAGCCGATCACGATCAATAACGCGATACCCGCTACTATAAGCAGGGTAATCAGAAGTGGTGTCACCGTTAACGCCTCATCAAGGTAGGTTTACTTGATTGAGTGTAGTGGCTTCGCATTTGCCCGGATAGAGGCGTTTGGCGGTTGCCGACAGGGCACTGATGGCAAAAAGCCTTGAAGTGCCCGATTGTGCGGGCTCGCCTTGAAGCGCGGGCGTCAGAAATAAATCGTCAAAGGACAGGCGCTGCATTGGCTGCCCTACAGCCTGAAAGCAGGGCGAAGTCATTGATTTAAATAAATTTATATCTAGGGGTTGACGACTCTTCAAAGCATCCCTAGAATGCGCGCCACTTACAGCGTAAAGCACACAGCGAAACGCGGTAGGGAGTGAAGTTGTAGTGTGTCCCCTTCGTCTAGTGGCCTAGGACACCGCCCTTTCACGGCGGTAACAGGGGTTCGAGTCCCCTAGGGGACGCCATATTTGCGGGAATAGCTCAGTTGGTAGAGCACGACCTTGCCAAGGTCGGGGTCGCGAGTTCGAGTCTCGTTTCCCGCTCCAGTTTACACAGGCTTTGCTCTCGGGCAGGGCTGGTAAAAATCCAGGGTTTAGCCTTAAGGTTTTATCCTGGTCTCTGAAGCATGTTTTGCATGTTTCGGGCGTCGTCCCCTTCGTCTAGTGGCCTAGGACACCGCCCTTTCACGGCGGTAACAGGGGTTCGAGTCCCCTAGGGGACGCCATATTTGCGGGAATAGCTCAGTTGGTAGAGCACGACCTTGCCAAGGTCGGGGTCGCGAGTTCGAGTCTCGTTTCCCGCTCCAAATTTAAAAAACGTCGTTCAATTGAACGGCGTTTTTTTTTTGCCTGTTTTTGGCGGGTGCAGGTTTTTGCCGTGTCATGCAGAAAAAATCCCACTTGGGGCTTGGCAAATGTGCAGAACAGGTTCAGAATAGCGCCACTCCAAACGAGCAATAAGTTGTTTTAAATCAACAGCTTGCTGGTCGATAACGGAGTAGCTTCACTTTGCGGGAATAGCTCAGTTGGTAGAGCACGACCTTGCCAAGGTCGGGGTCGCGAGTTCGAGTCTCGTTTCCCGCTCCAGATACAAAAACGCCGTTCAATTGAACGGCGTTTTTTTTTGCCTGAAGAAAGTGCCCGGCGATCTGGCACTGCCAACCCTGCGGTAGCCGGCAGTGCCGGCTACCTGGGCGGTGATCAGTGCTTGCTGTCTTGCGCCGACATGCTCAGCAGTTGTTTTTCCTGATGCCAGTCGAACGGCTCGTCATTCTGTTCGGCTTCGAAGCGACGCTCTTCCAGGGCCTGGTACAGGTCCAGCTCTTCGTCAGGCATGAAGTGCAGGCAGTCGCCACCGAAGAACCACAGCAGGTCGCGCGGTACCAGGTGGGCGATCTGTGGATAACGCTGGATCACCTGGCACATCAGGTCCTGGCCCAGGTACTGGCTTTCCAGCGGATCAACCGGCAATTCGGCGCGCAGCTCATCGAAACGTTCCAGAAACAGCGCATGGCTCTCTTCAGGAACCTGCTCAGCCTCGCCCAGGGCGACCAGAATGCTGCGCAGGTGATCGAGCAGTTGGAGGTGATACTCCAGATGTGGGGTGGCCATGGGGTGGTCCTCTTTGAGCAAAAACGGGCGCAGGAGTATACGGCTCCACGCGCCCGATGTCCCGGCTGATTGGCTTAGCGGACCTTGCCGTGCACCGGCAGCAGTTCCTCCTTGGTGAAGGCGTCCACGTCGATGACCCGACGCCGCGCTGCCTCGGCCTCATGCAGGCTTCGCGCTTCTTCCGCCTGCAGCACGCCGGCATGCAAGGCTGCATCGATCAGCGATTGGCCCGGCGTTGTTGTCAGTTGGCCGCCCTTGCTTGCCTGGTGCAGCTTCTTGTGCAAAGGCGCGCTGGCGCTGAGCAGGTCGCTGGCGTGTTGCAGGGCGCCCACCGGGTCGTCTTGCGCCGTTGGGCGATAACAGCCGGCAAGCAGCTCTTCCAATGCTGGGTCGCCTTTGCCGCGACCAATCAGCGCCGCTACCTCGGCATCCAGTGCATCGGAAGGGCCGGTGTGCTGGCGACCGAGCGGGAACACTACCAGGCGCAGGGCGCCCCCGATAAAGCGGTTGGGGAAGTTGTCGAGGATGCGGTCCAGGGCTTTCTCGGCCTGGCCCAGGCTTTCTTCCATGGCCCAGCTGAGTAGCGTGCGCATGTGTTCGGGCGAACCGAGGTCGTGGTAGCGCTTGAGCGCCGCCGAACCGAGGTAAAGGTTGCTCAACACATCGCCCAGGCGTGCGGACAGTCGCTCACGGCGTTTCAGTTCGCCGCCCAGCAGCATCATGCTCAGGTCCGCCAGCATGGCAAATGCCGCAGCCTGGCGGTTGAGGGCGCGGAAGTAGCCCTGGCTGAGCGAATCGCCCGGCGCTTTCTCCAGATGCCCCAGGCCAAGCCCCAGTATCAAGGTGCTGGCTGCGTTGCCGACTGCGAAGCCGATGTGCTTCATCAGCAATTGGTCGAACTCCTTGAGCGCCTGGTCGTGGTCTTCGCGACCGGCCAGGGCCATTTCCTTGAGCACGAACGGATGGCAGCGAATGGCGCCCTGGCCGAAAATCATCAGGTTGCGTGAAAGGATGTTCGCCCCTTCGACGGTGATGAAGATCGGCGCACCTTGCCAATTGCGGCCCAGGTAATTGTTCGGGCCCATGATGATGCCCTTGCCGCCGTGCACGTCCATGGCGTGCTGGATGCATTCGCGGCCGCGCTCGGTCAGGTGGTACTTGAGGATCGCCGACAACACCGATGGTTTTTCGCCCAGGTCGACGGCCTTGGCCGTCAACAGGCGGGCGCTGTCCATCAGCCAGGCGTTGCCGCCAATGCGTGCCAGGGATTCCTGAATGCCTTCGAATGCCGCCAGCGGCACATTGAACTGCTCGCGCACCTGCGCATATTGCCCGGTCACCAGGCTGGTGTACTTGGCCGCCCCGGTGCCGACCGCCGGCAGCGAGATCGAGCGCCCGACCGACAGGCAGTTCATCAGCATCATCCAGCCTTTGCCGAGCATCTCCTGGCCACCGATCAGGAAGCTCAGGGGCACGAAGACATCCTTGCCCGAATTGGGGCCGTTCATGAAGGCAGCGCCCAGCGGCAGGTGACGCTTGCCGATTTCAACGCCCGGGGTGTCAGTGGGGATCAGCGCAAGGCTGATGCCCAGCTCTTCTTCCTCGCCCAGCAGGTGGTCGGGGTCGTGGGCCTTGAACGCCAGGCCGAGCAGGGTGGCCACCGGGCCAAGGGTGATATAGCGTTTTTCCCAGTTCAGGCGCAGGCCGAGGACTTCCTCGCCTTGCCATTGCCCCTTGCAGATCACCCCGGTGTCGGGCATCGCGCCAGCATCGGAGCCGGCCAGCGGGCCGGTGAGGGCGAAGCAGGGGATTTCATCGCCACGGGCCAGGCGCGGCAGGTAATGATTGCGTTGCTCGTCGGTGCCGTAATGCAGTAGCAGTTCGGCGGGGCCCAGGGAGTTGGGCACCATCACCGTGGAGGCCAGGTCGCCGCTGCGGGTGGCCAGTTTCATCGCGACCTGCGAATGGGCGTAGGCACTGAAGCCTTTGCCGCCGTACTCCTTGGGGATGATCAGGGCGAAGAAGCCGTGTTCCTTGATATGCGCCCAGGCGGTGGGCGGCAGGTCCAGGTCCTGGCCGATCTGCCAGTCACTGACCATGGCGCACAACGCTTCGGTCGGGCCATCAATAAAGGCTTGTTCCTCTTCGGTTAGTTGCGCCTTGGGATACGCCAGCAGGGTGTTCCAGTCCGGGCGGCCGCTGAACAGCTCGCCGTCCCACCAGACGGTGCCGGCGTCGATGGCCTCGCGCTCGGTTTGTGACATGGGTGGCAGAGTGCGTTTGAACCATCCGAACAACGGGCCGCTGAGCACCTTGCGGCGCAGGTCGGGAATCAGCACCAGGGCAAACTTGATCGCCAGCACCACCCAGAAGATCGCCAGCAACCAGCCGGGCGCGCGACTGAAAATACTCATCGCCAACACATACACGGCCACGATGCTCAATGCCGGCAGGGCATCGACACGTCGGTGGGCGAGGTAGGCCGCACCGATGACCAGGACCACTAACCACAACAGCAACATAATCTTTCCTCCGTGAAACCTTGGGGCATGGCGCCATCCATCAGAGCGTAGTCGGCATCTGCTAAACGGCCTCGTCAGAACAGTGACAGGGCATGAACAGGGGAGTTCGTTTCGACGGCAACGATTGCCTGGTCGGTGCGCTGGGGTAGACTGGCCGTCCAGCGCATTCAGTCAGGGAGTCGTCATGCTCAAGATCTGGGGTCGAAAGAACTCGTCCAATGTCAGGAAAGTACTGTGGTGCGCCCAGGAGCTGGGCGTTGAGTACGAGGCCATTGATGCCGGCGGCGCCTTTGGCGTGGTCAACGAGCCGCGTTACCGTGAACTCAACCCCAACGGCCTGGTGCCGATGATCGAAGACGACGGGCTGGTGCTCTGGGAGTCCAACGCCATCGTGCGTTACCTCGGCGCCAAGCACGCGCCAGGCACGGCCTGGTACCCGAGTGACCCGATCGAACGCGCCAAGGCAGATAAATGGATGGACTGGACCACCTCGTCCTTCGCCACGCCGTTTCGGCCTCTGTTCTGGGGCCTGCTGCGCACGCCGCCGGAGCAGCAGGACTGGGTCGCGATCAACGCCGCGCAGAAAGCCTGCGCGCAATTGCTGTCGATAGCCGACCAGACCCTGGCCTCCCAGCCGTTTCTTTCCGGTCAGGAGCCGGGCATGGGCGACGTGCCGCTAGGCAGCTTTGTCTACGCTTGGTTTGAAATGCCGATCGAACGGCCAGAGATGCGCCATTTGCGCGCCTGGTACGAACGGCTGCAGGAGCGCCCGGCCTATCAGGCGGCAGTCATGACTGCGCTAACTTGATCGCTTCGCTAATCCTGATAGGTAATATCGATACACTTGACTGTACATGTGTGGCCTGGGCAAGCACCATGGCTACACTTCGCCACGGCTGAGCCTAGACCGGCCGTGCCCTGACCGTAATTAATCCAATCTGGTGCGTAGACCCGTTATGAGTTCTGCTCTGTCCATCCGGCAGCTAACCAAGACCTACGGCAATGGCTTCCAGGCCCTCAAGGGCATCGACCTGGATGTCGCCGAAGGTGACTTCTTTGCCTTGCTCGGCCCCAATGGTGCCGGCAAATCCACAACCATCGGCATCCTCTCGACCCTGGTCAACAAGACCAGCGGCAGCGTGAACATCTTCGGCCACGACCTGGACCGCAACCCGGCCCAGCTCAAGCGCAGCATTGGCGTGGTGCCGCAGGAGTTCAACTTCAACCAGTTCGAGAAAACCTTCGACATCGTCGTGACCCAGGCGGGTTATTACGGCATCCCGATGAAGGTGGCCAAGGAACGCGCCGAGCAATACCTGACCCAGCTGGGCCTGTGGGACAAGCGCGATGTGCCGTCGCGGTCGCTGTCTGGCGGCATGAAGCGCCGGTTGATGATCGCCCGGGCGCTGATCCACGAACCGCGCCTGCTGATTCTCGATGAGCCGACTGCGGGCGTGGACATCGAGCTGCGCCGCTCGATGTGGACCTTCCTCACCGAACTGAACCAGCAAGGCATCACCATCATCCTCACCACGCATTACCTGGAAGAGGCCGAGCAGTTGTGCCGCAACATCGGCATCATCGACCACGGCACCATCGTCGAGAACACCAGCATGCGTGCCTTGCTCGGCCAGCTGCATGTCGAGACCTTCCTGCTTGATCTCAAGCAGGACCTGGCCGCGGCGCCGGAGCTGGTCGGCTATCCGGCCCGGCTGATCACGCCGCATACCCTGGAAGTCCAGGTAGACAAGGATGTGGGCATCACCGCGTTGTTCGGCCAGTTGGCCCTGAAGAACATCGAGGTGCAGAGCCTGCGCAACAAGACCAATCGACTCGAGGAGCTGTTCGTGTCCCTGGTGGAAAAAAACCTGGCAAAGGTGGCGGTATGAGTTCGGAACTGCGCCCCAATCTGGTCGCCCTGAGCACCATCGTCTATCGCGAAGTCCGGCGCTTCATGCGCATCTGGCCGCAAACCCTGCTGCCGCCGGCGATCACCATGGTCCTGTACTTCGTGATCTTCGGTAACCTGATTGGCCGGCAGATCGGCGACATGGGTGGCTTCACCTACATGGAGTACATCGTGCCGGGCCTGATCATGATGTCGGTGATCACCAACTCCTACGGCAACGTGGTCTCGAGCTTCTTCGGTAGCAAGTTCCAGCGTTCGATCGAAGAGCTGATGGTGTCGCCGGTGTCGCCGCACACCATCCTCATCGGCTACACCCTGGGTGGCGTGCTGCGCGGCCTGGCGGTGGGGGTGATCGTGACCATCCTGTCGTTGTTCTTCACCCATCTGCAGGTGCATCACCTGGGGGTGACCATCCTGGTGGTGGTGCTGACCGCGACGATCTTCTCGCTGCTGGGGTTCATCAACGCCGTGTTTGCGCGCAACTTCGATGATATCTCGATCATCCCGACCTTCGTGCTGACCCCGCTGACCTACCTGGGTGGCGTGTTCTACTCGATCAACCTGCTGCCGCCGTTCTGGCAGACGGTGTCGATGGCCAACCCGGTGCTGCACATGGTCAACTCGTTCCGCTACGGCATCCTTGGGGTGTCGGACATCAAGATCGGCACCGCGATCACCTTCATGCTGGTGGCAACCGCCGTGCTGTATATCGGCTGTGTGCGCCTACTGGTCAGCGGTCGGGGCATGCGTAGCTGACCGCTGCTTGCGCCGGCGCCACTGCCTGCCCACCCACCAGCGCCAATAGAGCATGGTCAGGCAGTACGCCAGCGCACCCAAGATCACCCCGCACACCACCGAGCCCAGCAGGAACGGCTGCCACAGCGTTGACAGCTGGTCGGTGATCCATTGGAACGTCAGTTCATCGGGCAACGTGCGGGCCGGGATGCCCATCAGCCAGGCACCCATCTGGTAGGTACAGAAAAACACCGGCGGCATGGTGATCGGGTTGGTCAGCCAGACCAGGCTGACCGCGATCGGCAGGTTGCCGCGCACCGGAATCGCCAGGCTGGCCGCCAGCAGCATCTGCATCGGAATGGGAATGAAGGCCGCGAAGATGCCCACGGCCATGGCACGCGCTACCGAATGGCGATTGAGATGCCACAGGTTGGGGTCGTGCAGTAGCCGCCCGAGAAAGCGTAAGGATTTGTGCTCCCGGATACTCGTCGGATCGGGCATGTAGCGTTTGAAAAGTCGACGCGGCATGTGGGGTCTCGGCGCTTTTAAGGGGGCCAGTATGCACGGATTCCAAACAGCGCCAATTTAGACTTTGTGACAATTAATAAGTGAGCGTCGGCCGGCAGTGATCTAAGCCTCATGAGTGAGGTTGGCTCAGGAGTGGCGGATTATGCGCGCAGGGATGTTCGCGCTTGCACTCGGGCTGTTGAGCCTGGGGTGGTTGCCCGTGTTGCCGTCGGTCGGTTGGCTTGTGTTGCTGGCGGCGCTCGGGGTGGTTTGTTTAGGTGTCCGTCGGTACGTGGTGGGGTTGTTCCTGCTGGGTTTGTGTTGGGCATGTGTCTCGGCGCAGGGCGCGCTGGATGAGCGTTTGGGCGCGCAGCTGGACGGTCGCACCCTGTGGCTGGAAGGGCTGGTGGTGGGGCTGCCGACGCAAGACGTTGGTTCGGTGCGCTTCGAGTTGGCCCAGGCCAGTTCGCGGCGGGCGCAGTTGCCCGCGCGTATACGCCTGAGCTGGTATGGCGGGCCGCCAGTGCAGAGTGGCGAGCGCTGGCGCCTGGCAGTCAATCTGAAGCAGCCGCAGGGGCTGCTCAATCCGCACGGCCCGGACTTGCAGGCCGGCCTGCTGGCGCGACGTATCGGTGCCCTTGGCAGCGTGAAGGCCGGGGAACGGCTGGCGCCGGCCTCGGCGGCCTGGCGTGATGGTCTGCGCCAGCGGCTTTTGGGTGTTACTGCGTTTGGTCGCGAGGGTGCGCTGGCCGCCTTGGTACTGGGGGACGGCGCTGCGCTTTCGCGTGAAGATTGGCAGGTACTGCAGGCTACCGGCACCGTGCACCTGATGGTGATCTCGGGTCAGCATGTCGGGCTGCTGGCGGGGCTGGTCTATGCGCTGGTGGCCGGCTTGGCGCGGGTTGGCGGGTGGCCGCGAAGGTTGCCGTGGTTGCCTTGGGCCTGCGGCTTGGCGTTTGCGGCGGCGCTGGGCTACGGCCTGCTGGCCGGGTTCCAGGTGCCGGTGCAACGCGCCTGCATCATGCTCGCAGTGGTCCTGTTGTGGCGTTTGCGCTTTCGTCATCTCGGCTTCGGCCTGCCGTTGTTGATCGCGCTGAATGGGGTTTTGCTGGTGGAGCCGCTGGCTAGCCTGCAACCCGGGTTCTGGCTTTCATTTACGGCGGTGGGCGTGCTGATTGTGGTGTTCAGCGGCCGGCTTGGGCGCTGGGCGCCCTGGCGGGCCTGGACGCGGGCGCAAGGCTTGATCGCCATCGGGCTGTTGCCGGTGCTGCTGGCTTGGGGCCTGCCGATCAGCCTCAGTGCGCCGCTGGCCAACCTGGTGGCCGTGCCGTGGATCAGTGTGATGGTGGTGCCGCTGGCCTTGCTGGGTACGCTGCTGTTGCCGGTGCCCTGGCTTGGCGAGAACCTGCTGTGGATAACCGGCGGCCTGCTTGAGCTGTTGTTCGTCTTTCTCGGCTGGGTAGCCGCCTGGCAACCCGCCTGGATTCCCATTGCCTTGCCGACCTGGTCCGGGTTGCTGGTGTGCCTGGGCGCCGCACTGGTTTTGCTGCCCCGTGGCCTGCCCATGCGTGTTCTGGGTATCCCGCTATTGTTGTTTGCCGGGTTCACGCCGCGAGATGAAGTGCCACAAGGTCAGGTGGATATCTGGCAGCTGGACGTGGGGCAGGGGCAAGCTTTTGTGTTGCGAACCCGTGACCACGCGATGCTGTACGACGCCGGGCCGGCATTGGCGAACATCGACCTGGGCGAGCGCATCGTCGTGCCGACGCTGCAGCGCCTCGGCGTTCGCCAGCTGGACCTGATGCTGATCAGCCACTCGGATGCTGACCACGCCGGAGGTGCGCTGGCTGTTCAGCGAGACATGCCGGTTGCTCGGGTGATGGGGGGCACGCACGACCTGCCGGATGCGTTGCAGGCACGGCCCTGTGAAGGCGATGAGCAATGGCAGTGGAATGGTGTGCGCTTCAGCGTCTGGCGCTGGCAGGGTGCCGGTGACAGCAATCAGGGCTCCTGCGTGCTGCGGGTAGAGGCGGGTGGTGAAACCCTGCTGTTGACCGGCGATATCGATGCCCGCGCCGAGGCCGCCTGGCTGCGCGGGCCGATGGCCGGCCCGGTGGACTGGCTGCAAGCACCGCACCACGGTAGCCGCACGTCATCCAGTCAAGCCTTTGTTGAGGTGACGGCCCCCAGGGCTGTGCTGATCTCCCGTGGCCGCTACAACAATTTCGGCCACCCGCATCCGCAGGTACTCGCGCGTTATGCTGCCCAGGGCATTGCGGTCTATGACAGCGCGCACCTGGGAGCCATTCACCTGCGCCTGGGCAGCGGTGAATCCGCACAGGGGCTGCGCCAACAGCGCCGATTCTGGCGTGAGCCGACATGACGCTGTTCGGCCGAACGGCCCCCTATGGTAGAGTGGCGAACTTTTTCGAGGGGATCCGAACCGTGTGGGAATTGGTCAAGTCCGGTGGCTGGATGATGCTGCCGATCATCCTGAGTTCCATTGCTGCGATGGCAATTGTTGCCGAACGCCTGTGGACCCTGCGCGCCAGTCGCGTGACGCCGCCCCACCTGCTGGGGCAGGTCTGGCGCTGGATCAAGGACAAGCAGCTCACCAGCGACAAGCTCAAGGCCCTGCGCGCCGATTCGCCGCTGGGCGAGATTCTCGCGGCCGGCCTGGCCAACTCCCGCCATGGTCGCGAGATCATGAAGGAGTGCATTGAAGAGGCCGCCGCGCGAGTGATCCACGAGCTGGAGCGCTACATCAATGCACTGGGCACCATTGCCGCGATGGCACCGCTGCTGGGCCTGCTAGGTACCGTGCTGGGCATGATCGACATCTTCAGTGCGTTCACCGGCTCTGGCATGACCACCAACGCGGCAGTGCTGGCCGGTGGTATCTCCAAGGCGCTGATCACCACGGCCGCAGGCCTGATGGTCGGTATTCCGGCAGTGTTCTTCCACCGTTTCCTGCAGCGTCGCATCGACGAGTTGGTGGTGGGCATGGAGCAGGAAGCGATCAAGCTGGTCGAAGTGGTCCAGGGTGATCGTGATGTCGACCTGGGCGAGGGCAAGGCGTGAAATTCCGGCGCAAGCCACGGGAGACCGTGGACATCAACCTGGCGTCGCTGATCGACGTGGTGTTCATCCTGTTGCTGTTCTTCGTGGTGACCACTACCTTCACCCGCGAAACCCAACTGCGCGTCGAACTGCCCGAAGCGGTCAGCGGCGCGCCCGCCCCGGACAGCGAGCAGAAGCAGCTGGAAATCACCATCAGTGCCGAAGGCGTGTACTCGATCAACAACCATCTGCTGCCCAAGAGCGACCTGGCCACGCTGACCGAAGCGCTGGCCAAGGAATCGAACGGCGACACCAAGATGCCCTTGTCGATCAGCGCCGATGGCAAGACGCCGCACCAGGCGGTGGTAACCGCCATGGACGCGGCCGGCAAGCTGGGCTTCAGCCAGCTGCGCATGACCACGGTCGAGGCTGCGCCGGGGGCACCTTAAATGGCATTCGCCGATCGTCTGCTGGAGGCCTGGTATACCGGCCATCCAACCCTCAACCTGCTGCGTCCGCTGGAAGCGCTGTACCGCCGTGTCGTGCGCGGCAAGCGTGAGCGCTTCCTGGCGGGGCAGGGCGAGATCTACCGTGCGCCGGTGCCGGTGCTGGTGGTGGGCAATATCACGGTGGGCGGCACCGGCAAGACCCCGCTGATCCTGTTCCTGATCGAACACTGCCGTCAGCGTGGCCTGCGCGTGGGAGTGGTCAGCCGTGGTTATGGTGCCACGCCGGCGCAGTTCCCCTGGCGGGTGCGGGCTGACCAGTCAGCTGCCGAGGCCGGTGACGAACCTTTGCTGATCGTGCAGCGCACCGGTGTGCCGCTGATGATCGACCCTGATCGCGGTCAGGCCGTGCGCGCCCTGCTTGCGGCCGAACCACTGGACCTGATCCTGTGTGATGACGGCATGCAGCACTACCGCCTGGCCCGCGACCTGGAGCTGGTACTGATCGACGCGGCGCGTGGGCTGGGCAATCGCCGTTGCCTGCCGGCGGGGCCACTGCGTGAGCCGGTCGAGCGCCTGGCTGAAGTCGATGCGGTGCTCTACAACGGCGCCCAGGCAGACTGCGACGACGGTTTCGCCTTCACCTTGCAGCCCACCGCACTGGTCAATCTGCGCAGCGGTGAGCGCCGCGCGCTGGCGCATTTCCCGCCTGGCCAGGCGCTGCACGCCGTGGCCGGCATTGGTAACCCGCAGCGTTTCTTCAACACCCTGCAAGGGCTAGACTGGCGGCCTGTGCCACACGCATTCGCCGATCACGCGGTGTTCAGCGCCGAAGCCCTGAGTTTCACACCGGCGCTGCCGCTGGTCATGACGGAGAAGGACGCGGTGAAATGCCGGGCCTTCGCGGCCGATGACTGGTGGTACCTGGCGGTCGATGCACGGCCTTCACAGGCGTTTGTCGACTGGTTTGACGCCGCACTGCAACGCCTGCTGCCGGCACCGCCGCAGCCCTGACTCTTTCTTTTTCCGGCCACAGGCCTGAGGAATTTCCATGGACACCAAATTGCTCGATATCCTCGCTTGCCCGATCACCAAGGGCCCGCTGAAGCTCAGCGCCGACAAGACCGAGCTGATCAGCAAGGGCGCCGGCCTGGCCTATCCGATTCGCGACGGCATCCCGGTGATGCTGGAAAGCGAAGCGCGCACCCTGACCGACGACGAGCGTCTGGACAAATGAGCCTGACGTTCACCGTGGTCATTCCGGCGCGTCTGCGTTCGACCCGCCTGCCCGGCAAGCCGCTGCTGCCGATTGCCGGCAAGCCGATGATCCAGCATGTCTGGGAACAGGCACGCAAAAGCAGCGCCTCGCGCGTGGTGATTGCCACCGACGATGCCAGCATCGTTGCAGCCTGCGAGGCGTTTGGCGCCGAAGTGTTGCTGACCCGTGACGACCACGAGTCGGGCACCGACCGCCTGGCCGAAGTGGCCGCCAAGCTGGGCCTGGCGGCAGACGCCATCGTGGTCAACGTGCAGGGCGACGAGCCGCTGATTCCGCCGATGATCATTGATCAGGTCGCCGCCAACCTCGCCGCTCACCCGGAAGCGGGCATCGCGACCCTGGCCGAGCCGATCGAACACATCGACGTGCTGTTCAACCCCAATGCCGTCAAGGTCACCAGTGACAGCAATGGCCTGGCACTGACCTTCAGCCGTGCACCGTTGCCGTGGGCGCGTGATGCGTTCGCGCAGAGCCGTGACCAACTGCCGGCGGACGTGCCATATCGCCGCCACATTGGCATGTATGCCTACCGTGCCGGGTTCTTGCAGGACTTCGTTGGCTGGGGCCCGTGCTGGTTGGAAAAAACCGAGGCGCTGGAGCAGTTGCGTGCCCTGTGGCACGGCGTGCGCATTCACGTGGCAGATGCCCTGCAAGCCCCGCCTGTGGGTGTCGACACCCCGGAAGACCTGGAGCGCGTTCGGCGCTTGCTGGAGGCCTGATGCGGGTTTTGTTTGTCTGTCTGGGCAACATCTGCCGCTCGCCGACGGCTGAGGGCGTACTGCGCCATCAGTTGCAGGCAGCGGGCCTGGCCGATCAGGTCGAGGTTGCGTCGGCCGGGACTGGTGACTGGCACGTCGGCAAGCAGCCGGACAGCCGTACCCGGCGTGCCGCGCTGTTGCGTGGCTATGACCTGTCGGCGCAGCGCGCCCAGCAGGTGAGTCGCGACGACTTCAATTCCTATGACCTGATCCTGGCCATGGACAAGAGCAACCTGCGCGACCTGAAGGCCTTGCAGCCTTCTACCGGCAAGGCCGAGCTGGACCTGTTCCTGCGTCGGTACGACGGCGCAGTGGAGGAGATGCCAGACCCTTACTACGGTGGCGAGCAGGGCTTCGAGCGGGTACTGGACCTGGTCGAAGCAGCATGCGAACGCCTGGTTATCGAATTGAAGGGGCGGCTATGAGCGCGCAAGTGCAGTCCGATGTTTCGCTCAAACCGTTCAATACTTTCGGCATCGAGGTCAAGGCGCAGCATTTCGCCCAGGCCCACAGCGATGACGAAGTGCGCGAGCTGCTGGCCCACGCGGCAGCACGGCAATGGCCGGTACTGGTCATTGGCGGTGGCAGCAACCTGCTGTTGACTGCTGATATCCAGGCGCTGGTATTGCGCATGGCCAGCCGCGGAATTCGCGTGGTGGCCGATGACGGGCAGCAGGTCATCGTTGAGGCCGAGGCAGGTGAGCCTTGGCACCCGTTTGTGCAGTGGACCCTGGACCACGGCATGGCCGGGTTGGAGAACCTCAGCTTGATCCCCGGTACCGTAGGCGCTGCGCCCATGCAGAACATCGGTGCCTACGGGGTCGAGATCAAGGATGTGTTCGTTGGCCTGACGGCGTTGGACCGGCAGACCGGTGAAGTGTGCGAGTTCGATCTTCAGGCCTGTGGCTTTGCTTACCGCGACAGCGTGTTCAAGCGTAGTCCGGGTCGCTGGTTGATCTTGCGCGTGCGTTTTGCGTTGAGCCGCGTGACGCAGTTGCACCTGGACTATGGTCCGGTGCGTCAGCGCTTGAGCGAGCAGGGTATCGATCAGCCGAGCGCGCAGGATGTGAGTGCGGCGATCTGCAGTATTCGTCGGGAGAAGTTGCCCGACCCTGCCGAGTTGGGCAATGCCGGGAGCTTCTTCAAGAACCCGGTGGTACCGGCGGTGTTGGCTGAGCACATTCGCCTGACGCATCCGGCGCTGGTGGGTTATCCACAGGCCGATGGGCAGGTGAAGCTGGCGGCTGGCTGGTTGATCGAACAGGCGGGCTGGAAAGGCTATCGCGATGGCGATGCCGGGGTGCACCAGAAGCAGGCCCTGGTGTTGGTCAATTATGGCCAGGCTAGTGGTGGGCAGTTGCATGGGCTGGCGCAGAAGATTCAGCGCGACATCCTTGAGCGCTTTGGCGTTGCGTTGGAGATGGAGCCGAACCTGTACTGACAGGAAAATGTGTCTGTGGGAGCGGGCTTGTCCCGCGATGAGGCCCGCAAGGCATAAAAAAGCCCCGCCAGTTTGCACTGGCGGGGCTTTTTATTCAGCCGTTGGAATCAACCCAGAGGTTTAGGCTCTTCGGTGGTTTCCAGGGCTTTTTCTTCTACCGCTTCAGCCGACTTTGCAGCCGCTTCCGCTTCACGCTTGCGACGACGCACTTCACGTGGGTCGTTCGGTGCGCGACCGTTTGCCAGCATCACAACCGGGGCTTCAACCACTTCCGGCTCGACGGCCGGGGCTGCTTCCTCAACGACTGGTGCAGGCTCGGCAACGACCGGCTGGGCTTCTTCGACGACGACTGCGGCAGGCGCTTCAACAACCACTTCTGGCTCGCGTGGCGCTTCAACAACCGGCTCGGCAACAACAATCGCTTCAACAGCCGCTTCAACCGGGGCAGCTTCTACCACTGGCTGCGGTGCGATTTCGACCACTGGCTCGAAGCTCGGTTCGAACGCTGCAACAGGCTCGCTGACCGGCTGCTCGACCACAGGGGCGATGAACACCTCTTCGGCGATAGCGACAGCTTGAACGATCTCGACTTCGGCGACTGGCTCGGCAGGGGCTGCCTCGACAACGGCTTCGACGATCTCGCTGCGCTCGACCACTTGCAGTGCTTCGACGGCAACAACCGGTGCAGTCTCTTCAACCGCAGCAGTAGCGCGTTCGGCTTGAACGTTGGCTTGGGCTTCGGCATCGGCGCTGATGTTGCTGGTCGCAACAGCAGCAGTCACGGCCAGGCCGGCAGCCAATTCAACGCCAGTTGGTTCGTTGTCTTCTTCGGCGCCATCTTCGGAGCCTTCAACAACGTTGCCGTTGGCATCACGCTGACGCTCACGACGGTTGCTGCGACGACGCTGACCGCGGGAGCGACGACGAGGGCGATCGCCTTCGGCGCCTTCCTGGTTCTCGTCCTGCAGCAGTTCTTCGTTTGGCAGTTGCTCTTCAACAGTCTCGTCGACCGGTTCGGCCGGACGTGGCTGGCGCTCTTCGCGTGGTGGGCGCGGTGCGCGTTCTTCACGAGGCGCGCGCTCTTCACGTGGTGCACGTTCTTCACGAGGAGCACGCTCTTCACGCGGTGCACGCTCTTCGCGTGGTGCGCGTTCTTCACGTGGAGCACGTTCTTCGCGCGGAGCGACCGGTGCTACGGCGTCCAGTGGCTCACGCAGTTCACGGACCGGACGGTCTTCGCGGGAGCGACGGTCTTCGCGAGGGGCGCGTGCTGTGCGCTCTTCACGCGGTGCACGTTCTTCGCGAGGGGCACGTTCTTCACGTGGCGCACGCTCTTCGCGAGGGGCACGCTCTTCACGTGGTGCGCGCTCGGCACGTTCTTCACGCGGCTTGCGATCGTCATCACGACGGCCATTGCGGTTGCGGCTCTGCTGGCGACCGTTGCGGCGTTCTTCATTGCGCGCAGGGCGCTCGCTGGCAGGCTTCTCGGCAACCACGGGAGCAGCAGGCTCTTCCTTGCCGGCGAACAGGCTGACCAGCGACTTCACCAGGCCTTTGAACAGGCTTGGCTCTGGAGCAACGTGAACGACCGGTGCGGCTGGCTGAACGGCTTCCGGTGTAGCTGGAACCGGTGCGTTGGCGCGGGCCGGAGCGGTCTTGACCGCGGCTTCCTGGCGAACCAGGGTGCGGGTAGCGGCCGTCGGCTGGACTTCTTCGGTTTCGGTCGAAGCGATTTCGTAGCTGGACTGGCTGTTCAGCGCTTCCGGGCTGTCGTCGCGCAGACGCTGCACTTCGAAGTGCGGGGTTTCCAGGTGGTCGTTCGGCAGAATGACGATACGGGCCCGGGTACGCAGTTCGATCTTGGTGATCGAGTTGCGTTTTTCGTTGAGCAGGAACGCCGCGACCGGGATCGGCACCTGGGCGCGGACTTCGGCAGTGCGGTCCTTCAGGGCTTCTTCTTCGATCAGGCGCAGGATCGCCAGCGACAGCGATTCGACGTCACGGATGATGCCGGTGCCGCTGCAGCGTGGGCAGACGATGCCGCTGCTTTCGCCCAGGGAAGGACGCAGGCGCTGACGGGACATTTCCAGCAGGCCGAAGCGCGAGATGCGGCCCACTTGAACGCGGGCACGGTCGGCTTCCAGGCACTCGCGGACTTTCTCTTCCACGGCGCGCTGGTTCTTGGCTGGGGTCATGTCGATGAAGTCGATCACGATCAGGCCGCCGATGTCGCGCAGACGCAGTTGGCGGGCGATTTCCTCAGCCGCTTCCAGGTTGGTCTGCAGGGCGGTTTCCTCGATGTCGCTACCTTTGGTGGCGCGCGCCGAGTTGATGTCGATGGAGACCAGGGCTTCGGTCGGGTCGATCACGATCGAGCCGCCGGACGGCAGGTCAACGACGCGCTGGAAGGCGGTCTCGATCTGGCTTTCGATCTGGAAACGGTTGAACAGCGGAACGCTGTCTTCGTACAGCTTGATCTTGCTGGCGTACTGCGGCATCACCTGGCGGATGAAGGTCAGGGCTTCTTCCTGGGCATCGATGCTGTCGATCAGCACTTCGCCGATGTCCTGGCGCAGGTAGTCGCGGATGGCGCGGATGATGACGTTGCTTTCCTGGTAGATCAGGAATGGCGCGGCACGATCCAGCGAGGCTTCCTTGATGGCGGTCCACAGTTGCAGCAGGTAGTCCAGGTCCCATTGCATCTCTTCGCTGCTGCGGCCCAGGCCGGCAGTGCGAACGATCAGGCCCATGTCGGCAGGCGCGACCAGGCCATTGAGGGCTTCGCGCAGTTCGTTGCGCTCTTCGCCTTCAATGCGACGCGAGATGCCACCGGCACGTGGGTTGTTCGGCATCAGGACCAGGTAACGACCGGCCAGGCTGATGAAGGTGGTGAGGGCTGCGCCTTTGTTGCCGCGCTCTTCTTTCTCGACCTGGACGATGACTTCCTGGCCTTCGCTGAGCACTTCCTTGATGTTCACCCGGCCTTCAGGTGCCTTCTTGAAGTATTCGCGGGAGATTTCCTTGAGGGGCAGGAAGCCATGACGCTCGGAGCCGAAGTCGACGAAAGCGGCTTCCAGGCTAGGTTCGATGCGAGTGATCCGGCCCTTGTAGATGTTGGCCTTCTTCTGCTCGCGGGCACCCGATTCGATGTCCAGGTCGTAAAGGCGCTGGCCATCTACCAGAGCAACACGCAACTCTTCGGGTTGAGTTGCGTTAATCAGCATTCTTTTCATGTAATACCGTCGGTTTCCGGGCTGCCGGAAACGGCGTTCGGCACACACGACTTCTCACGGTCGGTGTCAGGGTGCGTCAGGGGTGGCGGGGCCATCCCGTGTCCAGCGGCTTGCGGTGGCCTGGTAAACCAGAACTGCCGAAGTCGCGACGACGCGTCCTGCTAGCTGTGGTGTCAAATGCACTCAGTCAGGAGGAGGAATCAGCCTTCGGCCGTGGATACCCACCGGGCATCTTGATCAAGACCGGGTTCGGTCGCGGGGCCAGGGGCCTGTGGACTGAACGCAGTACTACACGGTCCGACGGTTGTGCATCTCCACCCTACACGTATCCCTGATAATTCGGGTGCTGCCGCGCGCTGAATCCGCAACGGGTTGCATTTATCGCCAGCTCCGTACGAGAGCTCGCGCATTTATGGCTAAGGCTTGTATTTCCGAAGCATCCGCCACGACTGCGTGAAAGCGACTGCACTGAAAGAGTGGGCATCGAAAAAAACGAAAGGGGAGGGCCAAACACCGCTCTTTTTTCTTTTTTATCGGTCTTCTCTCATCGGCGCTGGTGGCGATTCCAGGCAATTCTGTAAACTGGCAAAAGCCCCGTCGGACGGCCTCGCGTCCTGGAGAATTGCGTAGGTCAGGGCCGGCTCAAAGCCATTGGTCCGCTGGCCAGCCGCTTTTGGCGGCGTTCGCGACTATAGCAGCAATCATTAAGTGCTTCAAATCCATAAAAAATTGTTATGATTCGCAAATGACGACTACTGCCCCTCCGACCTCCGGCGTCCAGCTGATCGAGGTCGCGCCGGAACTTGCCGGCCAACGAATCGATAATTTCCTCATCACCAAACTCAAGGGTGTTCCCAAGACCTTGATTTATCGCATTTTGCGCAAAGGCGAAGTGCGGGTGAACAAGGGAAGGATCAAGCCCGAATACAAACTGCAGGCCGGCGACATCGTGCGCGTGCCGCCCGTTCGTCTGCCCGAACGCGATGAACCGGCGCCGGTGGCGCAAGGTTTGCTTCAGCGTCTTGAAGCGGCCATTGTCTATGAAGACAAGGCCCTGATTGTGCTGAACAAACCTGCCGGTATCGCCGTGCATGGCGGTAGCGGCCTGAATTACGGGGTGATCGAAGCCTTTCGTCAGATGCGTCCGGATGCCAAGGAACTGGAGCTGGTACACCGGCTTGATCGCGACACGTCCGGCCTGCTGATGATCGCCAAGAAACGCAGCATGTTGCGCCACCTGCATGCCGCCCTGCGCGGTGACGGCGTCGACAAGCGCTACATGGCGTTGGTGCGTGGCAACTGGGCGACCGCCAAGAAGCAGGTCAATGCGCCGTTGCTCAAAAGCAACCTGCGTTCCGGTGAGCGCATGGTCGAGGTGAATGACGAGGGCAAGGAAGCGCTGACCCTGTTCCGCGTGCTGCGCCGCTTCGGCGATTTCGCCACCATGGTCGAGGCGCGTCCGATCACCGGGCGTACTCACCAGATTCGCGTGCATGCCCTGCACGCCGGGCATTGCATTGCCGGCGACAGCAAGTACGGCGACGAAGACTTCTCCCGTGAAATTCGCGACCTGGGCGGCAAGCGCCTGTTCCTGCATGCCTACGCACTCACCGTGCCGCTGCCGGATGGTGGCGAGATCAAGCTTGAGGCGCCGGTCGACGAAATGTGGGCAAAAACCGTGGAGCGTTTGAGTGCGCCGTGATTACGACCTGCTGATCTTCGATTGGGACGGCACGCTGGCGGATTCGATCGGCCGTATCGTCGAGGCGATGCATCGCTCGGCTGAGCGTGCCGGCTACCCGCTGTGCAGTGATGAGGCCATCAAGGGCATTATCGGCCTGGCCCTGCCGGAGGCAATCAGTACGTTGTATCCGCAGTTGGATGAAGTGCAGGTCATGGCCTTCCGTCAGCACTATGCTGACATCTATATGGCCTTGGATGTCGAGCCATCGCCGCTCTATCCCGGCGTTGCCGAGGCACTGCAGGCGTTTCGTGACGAGGGTTACCGGCTGGCCGTGGCCACTGGCAAGGCGCGTCGCGGGCTTGATCGAGTGTTGCGGGCCAATGGCTGGGAAGACTTTTTCGACATCACCCGTGCTGCCGATGAAACACGTGGCAAGCCACATCCGCTGATGCTCGAGGAAATCATGCTGCACTGCCAGGTGTCGGCTGCGCGCAGCCTCATGGTGGGTGATTCGGCATTCGACTTGATCATGGCAAGCAATGCGGGTGTTCACTCGGTTGCCATCGGTCATGGTGCAATGTCGCTCGATGCGTTGAGCGTTTATGCACCACAGTTGTCCATTGAACACTTTTCCCAGCTGCACCCCTGGTTGAACCGGGCGGCGGCTGGAATCATTCCAGGGTAGGTGAGCATGACTGACGAGTGGAAGGCGCCAAGCGCCGAAAACAACGAAGATCAAAAAAGCTGGAAGCTGCTGGAAAAAACGCTTCTGGCAGGCGTCCAGGAGCAGCGCCGTGCGCGGCGCTGGGGGATCTTCTTCAAGCTGCTGACCTTTGTTTACCTGTTTGGCATGATCGCGTTGTTCACGCCGCTGATGGATGTGGAGAAGTCGGCTGCGCGCAGCGCCAGCCACACCGCTGTCATCGATGTGGCGGGGGTGATTGCCGACAAGGAGCCCGCCAGTGCCGAGAATATCATTGCCAGCCTGCAGGCCGCCTTCAAGGACCCCAAGACCAAGGGTGTGATCCTGCGGATCAACAGTCCGGGCGGCAGCCCAGTGCAGTCAGGTTATGTCTACGATGAAATCCGTCGTCAGCGTGCCGAGTATCCGGCGATCAAGCTGTACGCGGTTATCAGCGACCTGGGTGCCTCGGGTGCGTACTACATTGCCAGTGCCGCTGATCAGATCTACGCCGACAAGGCCAGCCTGGTCGGCTCCATCGGTGTGACGGCGGCCGGCTATGGCTTTGTCGGTACGATGGAGAAGCTGGGGGTTGAGCGTCGTACCTACACCTCGGGTGAGCACAAGTCGTTCCTTGATCCGTTCCAGCCAGAAAAGCCGGAGGAAACCCGTTTCTGGCAAAGCGTGCTGGACACTACCCATCGTCAGTTCATCGCCAGCGTCAAGCAGGGGCGTGGCGAGCGCCTGAAGGACAAGGACCATCCGGAGCTGTTCAGTGGCCTGATCTGGTCGGGTGAGCAGGCGCAGCAGTTGGGGTTGGTGGATGGCCTGGGCAGCACCGACTACGTGGCGCGTGAAGTGATTGGCGAGAAAACGCTGGTGGACTTCACTGTGGAGGAGTCGCCGTTTGATCGCTTCTCCAAGCGCCTGGGTGCCAGCGTTGCCGAGCACCTGGCGATGTGGATGGGTTTCCAGGGCCCGACATTGCGCTGATCCATGCGTGATGAGAAAGCCGGCCCATGGGCCGGCTTTTTTGTGGCTCAGGGAATGCTCACGCCTTCGTGCAGGAGCATGTCCACCAGGCGGATCAGTGGCAGGCCTACCAGGCTGGTGGCGTCACAGCCGTGGGTGGACTGGAACAGGCTGACCCCTAGGCCTTCGCACTTGAAGCTGCCAGCGCAGTCGTAAGGCTGCTCGGCGAGCAGGTAGCGTTCAATGCGCGCCAGGTCGAGCTCGCGCATGTGTACGGTAAACGGCACGCAGTCGACCTGGCACAGCCCTGTGCTGCTGTTGAGCAGGGCTACGCCGGTGAGGAAGGTGACCTGGTTGCCGCTGGCCGAGAGCAATTGCTCGCAGGCCTTGTCATGAGTGTGCGGTTTGCCGAGAATCTGCTCGCCGAGCACCGCGACCTGGTCCGAGCCGATGATCAAGTGGTTGGGGTGGCTGGCCGCGAGGGCCTGGGCCTTCTCCCGTGCCAGGCGCTTGACCAGCTCAAGCGCGGGCTCTTCGCCGATGCGTCGCTCGTCAATGTCGGGTGCGGCCCAGTCGAAAGGCAGTCGCAGGCGTGCCAGCAATTCGCGCCGATAAGGGGAGCTGGAAGCCAGTAATAAAGGCAGCATAATGAACTCCTGAGCAGGTCCGGCGATTCTAACATGCTGAACGGGACGGAATTTCCTTTGACAGAGGCGGGGGGCATCCCTAGAATGCTGCGCCTATGTTGAATGACCCGATTCCACCTCACGTTGACCCGCGCAAATTGGCCGATCGTGGCGTTTCTCTCGAAGGAACGTTGCAGCTCGCCGATTTGGAGAGACTCTGCGACCCGCTTTCCGATAATGTCGGTACGGTGCAGGCTAAATTCGATTTTGAGCGAGACGAGCAGAAGGCTGTGATTATTCACACCGAACTCGACGTCGAGGTCAAAATGGTTTGCCAGCGTTGTCTTGAGTTGGTCACCCTGCCGATCCACAGCGAAAGTACTTACGCTGTGGTGAAGGAGGGTGCGAATACCCAGTCGTTACCGAAAGGTTATGACGTGCTGGAACTGGGCGAAGATCCTTTGGATCTGCAGGCCTTGGTCGAGGAAGAGCTTCTGCTCGCCTTGCCTATCGTGCCTGCTCATCATCCGGAAGAATGCCAGCAGCCGGCGGGCGCCGACGAGCCCGAACCGAGCAAGGACGAGGTACCACGGTCCAACCCGTTCAGTGTATTGGCGCAGTTAAAGCGTGACCCAAACGTTTAGGAGTTAATCAATTATGGCTGTTCAGCAGAACAAAAAATCCCGCTCTGCCCGTGACATGCGCCGTTCGCACGACGCCCTCTCGGAAAACGCTCTGTCCGTAGAGAAAACCACTGGTGAAGTGCACCTGCGTCACCACGTATCGCCAGAAGGCGTATACCGTGGTCGTAAAGTGATCGACAAGGGCGCTGACGAGTAATCCTTGTCCGCTCAGATCATCGCGATTGACGCAATGGGCGGGGACTTCGGTCCCCGCAGCATTGTTCAGGCAAGTATTGCTTGTCTGTCGGCTACCCCCTCGCTACACCTGACCCTCGTCGGTCAACCCTCCCTCCTTGAAGATCTGATCGCTGGCCAATCGGCAGCGGATCGCGCGCGCCTGCACATTGCACCGGCCAGCGAAGTGATCGGCATGGACGAGCGGCCCTCCCAGGCGTTGCGTGGCAAGCCCGATTCGTCAATGCGCGTGGCCCTCGAGTTATTGCGTGATGGCAAGGTTCAGGCCTGCGTCAGTGCCGGCAACACCGGTGCGTTGATGGCCCTCTCGCGTTATGTGCTCAAGACCCTGCCGGGTATCGACCGGCCAGCAATGGTCGCAGCCATTCCAACCCAGACCGGCTATTGCCAGTTGCTCGACCTGGGCGCGAATGTCGATTGCAGTGCCGAGCACCTGTATCAGTTTGCCGTGATGGGCTCGGTCGCCGCCCAGGCGCTGGGTATTGCCCGGCCGCGTGTGGCGCTGCTCAATGTCGGCACCGAAGACATCAAGGGTAACCAGCAGGTCAAGCTGGCCGCCAGCCTCTTGCAGAACGCCCGTGGCCTCAACTACATCGGCTATATCGAAGGCGATGGCGTGTACCGTGGCGAGGCGGATGTGGTGGTGTGCGACGGCTTTGTCGGCAATATCCTGCTCAAGTCCAGCGAAGGCCTGGCAACCATGATCGGCGCACGCATCGAGGCGCTGTTCAAGGGTGGCCTGGGCGCGCGCATGGTCGGCGCCATGGCCATGCCCCTGCTCAAGCGCCTGCAGGCAGACCTCGCGCCGGCGCGACATAACGGCGCAAGCTTTCTGGGGTTGCAGGGGATTGTGATAAAAAGCCACGGCTCGGCCGGCGTGCAGGGTTTCCAGAGTGCCATTCAGCGTGCGCTGATCGAAATTCAGGAGAACCTGCCGCAGCGTTTGCACGGGCGCCTGGAGGACTTGCTCCTTTAGGTATCCGGTGCGGGAAGTGGTTAAATGTGACTGCTCGGTTCTCGTTACCATCCAACTGTCAGTTTCTGGTGCTCAGCCTAGGCTGGGCGCTTATTTCCGACGACAAGATCATTAGGGGCTTGTTCAATGTCTGCATCCCTCGCATTCGTCTTTCCCGGTCAAGGTTCGCAGTCGCTTGGCATGCTTGCCGAGCTGGGCGCCCAGTACCCGCTGGTAATCGACACCTTCCGTGAGGCCTCCGAGGCTCTGGGCTATGACCTCTGGGCCCTGACCCAGAACGGCCCGGAAGAACAACTGAATCAAACCGACAAAACCCAGCCTGCCATCCTGACCGCCTCCATCGCCCTGTGGCGCTTGTGGCTGGCCGAAGGCGGCGCGCGTCCGGCATTCGTTTCCGGCCACAGCCTGGGTGAGTACAGTGCCCTGGTGGCTGCTGGCAGCTTGAGCCTGGCCGATGCGGTCAAGCTCGTCGAACGCCGCGGTCAACTGATGCAGGAGGCCGTACCGGCCGGGCAGGGCGCCATGGCGGCGATCCTCGGCCTGGACGATGCTGATGTCGTCGCCATCTGCGCCGAAGCGGCGCAGGGTGAAGTGGTCAGTGCGGTGAATTTCAACTCGCCGGGCCAGGTGGTCATCGCCGGTGCCAAGGCCGCTGTCGAGCGCGCCATGGAAGCCTGCAAGGCCAAGGGCGCCAAGCGCGCGCTGCCATTGCCGGTCAGCGTGCCGTCGCACTGCGAGCTGATGCGTCCGGCCGCCGAGCGTTTTGCCGAGTCGGTCAATGCGATTGACTGGCAGGTTCCGCAAATTCCGGTAGTGCAGAACGTCTCTGCGGCAGTGTCGGCGGATCTGGCCACGCTCAAGCGCGACCTGCTGGAGCAGCTGTACAAGCCGGTCCGTTGGGTCGAATGCGTCCAGGCGCTGGCTGCGCAAGGCGCGGTGAACCTGGTCGAGTGTGGCCCGGGCAAAGTCCTGGCCGGCCTGAACAAGCGTTGTGCCGATGGTGTGACCACCTACAACCTCAATACCCCGGATGCTTTCGCCGCCGCCCGTGTGGCGCTGGCCTGAATTAGGAGATGCTTGCATGAGCCTGCAAGGTAAAGTTGCACTGGTCACCGGCGCAAGCCGTGGCATTGGCCAGGCGATTGCCCTGGAACTGGGTCGTCTGGGCGCTACCGTCATCGGTACCGCTACCTCCGCCTCGGGCGCCGAGCGTATCGCCGCGACCCTGAAGGAACACGGCATTGCCGGTACCGGCCTGGAACTCAACGTCAACAGCGATGAGTCGGTTAGTGCCACGTTGGCAGTCATCCAGGAGCAGTTCGGTGCGCCGACCATCCTGGTCAACAACGCCGGCATTACCCGCGACAACCTGATGATGCGGATGAAGGACGACGAGTGGTTTGATGTCATCGACACCAACCTGAACAGCCTCTACCGTCTGTCCAAGGGCGTGCTGCGTGGCATGACCAAGGCACGCTGGGGTCGTATCATCAGCATCGGCTCTGTAGTGGGTGCTATGGGCAACGCCGGCCAAGTCAACTATGCTGCGGCCAAAGCTGGCCTGGAAGGCTTCAGCCGCGCCCTGGCGCGTGAAGTCGGCTCCCGTTCCATCACGGTCAACTCGGTAACCCCGGGCTTTATCGACACCGATATGACCCGCGAGCTGCCGGAAGCGCAGCGTGAAGCGCTGCAAACCCAGATTCCGCTGGGCCGTCTGGGCCAGGCTGATGAGATCGCGAAAGTGGTTGCATTCCTGGCTGGCGACGGTGCAGCTTACGTGACCGGCGCTACTATCCCGGTCAACGGCGGGATGTACATGTAATTAACCTGCAGCTTAATGTGACGGATTGCTTCAAAAAAATGTCATACGAGCGGTCTAAAATCCGTTATAAAGCTGCAACCAGATTCTAGTCAGCAGGTGGGTGTTGGGTTCGAGGGGCGCGTTACGCTTGAAAAGCAGGCGTCTTTCTATAAACTTACACACCGGCCAGCTGCCTGACTTATGTCCATTAGGAGTGAAAACAAGGTATGAGCACCATCGAAGAACGCGTCAAGAAAATCGTCGCCGAGCAACTGGGCGTTAAAGAAGAAGAAGTGACCAACGCTGCTTCGTTCGTTGAAGACCTGGGTGCCGATTCCCTTGACACCGTTGAGCTGGTGATGGCTCTGGAAGAGGAATTCGAGACCGAAATCCCTGACGAAGAAGCCGAGAAGATCACTACTGTTCAAGCTGCTATCGACTACGTCACCAGCCACCAGGCTTAAGACGTTGTAGTCGTCGCTTCTTGTCATGGAAAAACCGCACTGCCTTTGCCGGCGTGCGGTTTTTTCTTTGCAAGAGATGTAGACATTCAGAATAAGGAGAGTGCTGTGTCGCGTAGACGCGTCGTGGTCACCGGTATGGGTATGCTGTCGCCATTGGGCACGGATGTGCCAAGCAGTTGGCAAGGCATTCTGGCTGGCCGCAGTGGCATTGGTCTGATTGAGCACACGGACCTGTCTGCCTACTCCACCCGTTTTGGCGGCTCGGTCAAGGGCTTCGAAGTTGAGCAGTACCTGTCGGTCAAGGAAGCCCGCAAGCTCGATCTATTTATTCAGTACGGCCTGGCAGCCGGGTTTCAGGCCATGCGTAACTCAGGCCTGGAAGTCACCGACGCCAACCGTGAGCGCATCGGCGTGGCCATGGGTTCGGGCATTGGCGGCCTGACCAATATCGAAGAAACCAGCCGGACCTTGCATGATCAAGGCCCGCGGCGCATTTCGCCGTTCTTCGTGCCAGGTTCGATCATCAACATGATTTCCGGCTTCCTGTCCATCCACCTGGGTGTACAAGGGCCTAACTACGCTATCGCCACGGCGTGTACCACCGGTACGCACTGCATTGGCATGGCGGCGCGCAACATTGCCTTCGGCGAAGCCGATGTGATGATTGCCGGCGGCGCCGAAATGGCGGCCTGCGGCCTGGGCATGGGGGGCTTTGGTGCTTCCCGTGCGCTGTCGACCCGCAATGACGAGCCTACCCGTGCCAGCCGTCCGTGGGACAAGGGCCGTGATGGTTTCGTGCTGTCCGACGGTGCCGGTGCGCTGGTGCTTGAAGAACTCGAACATGCCAAGGCACGTGGCGCGACCATCTATGCCGAGCTGGTTGGCTTTGGCATGAGTGGCGATGCGTACCACATGACCTCGCCACCGGACACCGGTGCCGGCGCAGCGCGCTGCATGGCCAATGCCTTGCGTGATGCTGGCGTCAATGCGGGCGAGGTGAACTACATCAATGCCCACGGTACCTCCACCCCTACGGGTGACTTGGCCGAAGTGGCAGCGATCAAGTCGGTGTTTGGCGAGCATGCCTACAAGTTGGCGGTCAGTTCGACCAAGTCGATGACCGGTCACCTGCTGGGTGCTGCCGGCGCGGTCGAGGCGATCTTCAGCGTGCTGGCAATCAACAGCCAGGTGGCTCCGCCGACCATCAACCTGGATGAGCCAGACGAAGGCTGCGATCTGGACTTCGTACCGCATTCGGCGCGCAACATGCCGATCGATGTGGTGCTGTCCAACTCCTTCGGCTTTGGTGGTACCAACGGTTCGCTGGTGTTCCGCCGGTTCGCTGATTGATGCACAGCTGGATCGATGGCCTGCCGGCAGACGCAATCGCGTTGCAAAGCCGGGGGCTGGCCTATGGCGATGGTCTATTTGAGACCATCGGCGTGGTTGCCGGTCGGCCATCGCTGCTCGAGTATCACCTCGAGCGCCTGGCGCTGGGTTGCCAGCGCCTGGCGATCAGCGCGGACCACGCGCTGGTTCGCGCAGAGCTTTGTCGTTACGCCCAGCTACTGGGCGATGGCGTGCTCAAACTGATTCTTACCCGTGGCGACAGCCAGCGCGGCTATGCCGCTGCGGCGGGCGCTGCGCCACGGCGTATCCTGCAAGCCAGCCCTTTCCCTGCGTACCCTGCGGCCCATGCTGAACAGGGCGTACGCCTGTTTGCGTGTCGTACGCGTCTGGCGGAGCAGCCATTGCTTGCTGGCTTGAAACACCTGAACCGCCTGGAGCAGGTGCTGGCCCGCAACGAGTGGCAAGACCCGGCCTACGCCGAAGGCTTGATGTGCGATCAGTCAGGGCGGGTCATTGAGGGGGTCTACAGCAATCTGTTTCTGCTCAAGGACGGTGTGCTGCTCACGGCTGGCCTGGCCCGTTGCGGGGTTGCCGGCGTGATGCGCGCTGCCTTGCTGGACTCTGCGCCGGATCATGGCATTGCGACACAGGTTCGCGACTTAACCCTGCAAGACCTGGCTCAGGCGGATGAAGTCTTCCTCTGCAACAGCGTCTATGGCCTTTGGCCGGTTCGTGCATTTGAGTCGCTGAACTGGTCGCCGGGCCCGCTCACCCGTAAACTGCAGGCCATTGCCCGTACGCTACTGGATACCTGATTCGTGAGACGTAAATTATTGCTGCTGCTGGAAGCCGGGTTGATCCTGGCCGGCCTCGCATTGGGGTTCTCGGCCTGGAAGGTGTACTCGGCCCTTGAGCAGCCGCTTAAAGTGTCCCAGGAGCAATTGCTCGACGTGCCGACCGGCACCAACCCCAACCGCATGTTCTACAGCATGCAGGCCCAAGGCCTGGTGGATGACGCATTCTGGTTGCGCCTGTACTGGCGCTTCAATATGGCGGGTGTGCCGTTGCACACCGGTGAATACCGGCTGCAGCCAGGCATGAACGTGCGTGAGCTGTTTGAAACCTGGCGCCGTGGCGATGTGGTGCAGTACAACCTGACGCTGGTCGAGGGCTGGAATTTCCGCCAGGTGCGCGCGGCGTTGGCCAAGCATGAAAAAATCGAGCACACCATCGATGGCCTGAGCGACAGCGAAGTAATGGACAAGCTCGGCCACCGCGGTGTGTTCCCTGAAGGGCGGTTCTTCCCGGACACCTATCGATTTGTGCGTGGCATGAGCGATGTCGAGTTCCTGCAGCAGGCCTATACGCGCCTGGAAGACGTGCTGGCCAAGGAATGGAGCGCGCGCCCGGCCGAGTTGCCGTACCGCGACCCCTACCAGGCGCTGATCATGGCATCGCTGGTCGAGAAGGAAACCGGCGTGCCGCAGGAGCGTGCGCAGATCGCCGGGGTGTTCGTGCGTCGCATGCAGATCGGCATGCTGCTGCAGACCGACCCGACCGTGATCTACGGCATGGGCGAGCGCTACAACGGCAAGATCACCCGCGCCGACCTGCGCGAAGCGACCCCCTACAACACCTATGTCATATCCGGCCTGCCGCCGACGCCGATTGCCATGGTCGGTCGTGAAGCGATTCACGCCGCGCTCAATCCGCAACCCGGCAGCAGCCTGTATTTCGTCGCTCGTGGTGATGGCAGCCATGTGTTCTCGGATGACCTGGACGGGCACAACTCGGCCGTGCGCGAGTACCAGCTCAAGCGCCGCACTGACTATCGGTCGAGCCCGGCACCGGCACCGGCACCTGATGCTGCGCCCGTCGAGTCTGCTGCTCCCGAGCAGCCGACAGAAGCGGCGCCTGCTGAGCCAACCCCCGACGATTCCACCGCGCAATAACCCAAAGAGTAAGGACTGCCTGTGAGCGGCTTGTTTATCACCCTGGAAGGCCCGGAAGGCGCCGGCAAAAGCACCAATCGCGAGTACCTGGCCGAGCATCTTCGTCAGGCGGGTCTGGATGTGCTGCTGACCCGCGAGCCGGGCGGCACGCCGCTGGCTGAGCGTATCCGCGAGCTGCTGTTGGCCCCCAGTGACGAAAAAATGGACGCCGACACCGAGCTGTTGCTGGTGTTTGCTGCGCGTGCCCAGCACCTGGCTGAAGTCATTCGCCCGGCCCTGGCGCGGGGCGCGATTGTCCTGTGCGACCGTTTCACCGATGCGACCTACGCCTACCAGGGTGGCGGTCGTGGCCTGAGTGTCGAGCGTATCGCGATGCTTGAGCAGTTTGTCCAGGGCGCCTTGCGTCCGGACCTGACCCTGGTCTTCGACCTGCCGGTCGAAGTGGGCCTGTCCCGCGCGGCGGCCCGTGGCCGGCTGGACCGTTTCGAGCAGGAAGGCCAGGCATTCTTCGAGGCAGTGCGCCAGGCTTACCTGGAGCGCGCCAAGGCTGAACCGGCGCGCTATCGCCTGGTCGATGCCGCGCAGACCCTGGCGCAGGTCCAGCAGTCGCTGGATCGCCTGTTGCCGGAGATTCTGGAGCGTTGCCGTGGCTGAGGCCTACCCGTGGCAGGAGGGGCTCTGGCAGCAATTGGCCGGACGTACCCAGCATGCCCACGCCTATCTGCTGCATGGCCCGCAAGGCATTGGCAAGCGAGCGCTTGCCGAGCGCCTGATGGCCCTGCTGCTATGCCAGCGGCCGCAAGGCCTGCATGCCTGCGGGCAGTGCAAGTCGTGCATGCTGCTGGCGGCTGGCAGCCACCCGGACAACTATGTATTGGAGCCTGAAGAGGCAGACAAGCCGATCAAGGTCGACCAGGTTCGTGACCTGGTCTCGTTCGTGGTACAGACGGCCCAGTTGGGAGGCCGCAAGGTCATCCTGATCGAACCCGTCGAAGCGATGAACATCAATGCGGCCAACGCCTTGCTCAAGAGCCTTGAGGAGCCGTCGGGCAACACCGTGCTGTTGCTGGTCAGCCACCAGACCAGCCGTTTGCTGCCGACCATCAAGAGCCGCTGCCAGCAGATTGCCTGTCCACTGCCCAGCCTTGCGCAGAGCCAGGCCTGGTTGGCGGGCGCATTGCCTGAGAGCGACGAGCAGACGCGAGACGAGTTGCTCACGCTGGCTGCCGGCTCGCCATTGATGGCGCTCAGTTTGCAGGCCCAGGGTGTGCGCGAGCAGCGGGCACAGGTAGTTGAAGGGGTGAAAAAGCTGCTCAAGCAACAGCAGTCGCCGACGCAATTGGCGGAGTCGTGGAATGCCATTCCGTTGTTGCTGTTGTTCGACTGGTTTTGCGACTGGTCGAACCTGGTACTGCGCTATCAATTGACCCAGGACGAAGACGGGTTAGGCTTGAGCGATATGCGCAAAGTGGTGCAGTACCTTGCGCAGAAAAGCCCGCAGGGCAAGGTGCTGGAGATCCAGGACTGGATTCTCGGCCAGCGCCAGAAGGTCTTGTCCAAGGCCAACCTCAATCGCGTGTTGCTGCTTGAAGCGCTGCTGGCCTCCTGGTCGATGTTGCCCGGCCAGCGTTGAGTTGGCCGTTTTCCTTATTTCTTCACAGTGTTGTCAGAAACCATGCTTGTAGATTCCCATTGCCACCTGGACCGCCTCGACCTCGCCGCGCATGACGGCTCACTGGATGCTGCACTGGATGCGGCGCGGGCCAAGGGTGTCGGGCACTTCCTGTGCATCGGCGTCAGCGCCGACAACGCCGCCCAGGTCAAGGCGCTGGCTGAGCGCTATGCCGATGTCGATTGTTCGGTGGGTATCCATCCGCTGGACCTGGCGCCCGGAGAGGCGCCAGCGCTGGATTGGCTGCTGACCGAGCTTGACCACCCCAAGGTGGTAGCGATTGGCGAGACCGGCCTGGATTACCATTACGAACCGGAAGCGGCCGAATTGCAGCAGGCCTCTTTCCGTCTGCACCTGGAGGCTTCACGGATTACCGGCAAGCCGGTGATCGTGCACACCCGCGCGGCGCGGGCCGACACCTTGGCGCTGTTGCGTGAGGCGTCGCTGCCACAGGCGGGCGTGTTGCATTGCTTCACTGAAGACTGGGACATGGCCAAGGCTGCGTTGGACCTTGGCTATTACATCTCGCTGTCGGGCATTGTCACGTTCCGCAATGCCGATGCCTTGCGCGATGTTGCGCGGCAGGTGCCGGCGGATCGCTTGCTGGTGGAGACCGACTCGCCCTACCTGGCGCCGATTCCTTATCGCGGCAAGCCGAACCTGCCGGAGTACGTGCGTGAGGTGGCGGAATTTGTCGCCATGGTGCGTGGGGAAAGTTTCGAGCAGTTGGCGGCGCAGACCACGGCGAATTTCCAGCGGCTGTTCCCGTTGGCGCACGTGGTCGCCTCACGAGGCTAGCCCCTCGGTAGCCGCTGCCGCAAGGCTGCGCTCGCCTGCAACGCAGGCGCGGCTTTTTTGGAGCCCTACGGACTCCAGCGCAGCCTGCGGCAGCGGCTTGTATCTC
>NZ_JAMDGY010000006.1 GCF_028656955.1 Pseudomonas fontis | reverse complement strand
AACTATGTTCCGAGCACCCACCTGCAGTCACGGATTCCGTGCAAAGGACCGTCGCGTCTCAGGTCAGTGCAAATGCAGTAGCCTGTTGAGCTCAATTAGATCACTTTCCATGAGTCCGCCCACTGTTGCCTTCAGGCGCAGTTTGGCCAACAGGGTGTCGTAGCGAGCCCTGGATAGTTGCTGCACCGTTTCCGTGAAACGACTCTGCACTTGCAGCACATCAATACTGATCCGAACACCCACTCTATAACCCAGTTGATTGGCTTCCAGAGCAGACTTTGCCGAGACGCTAGCTGTTTCTAATGCTTGTACTTGCGCCATTCCGCTGACGACCCCTAGCCAGGCTTCCCGTACCTGCAGTTGCGCGGTGCGTTTGGCCTCTTCGTACTGCGCTTCACTTTGCTCATGTAATGCTTGGGCTTGGCGCACTGCGGAACGGGTACGTCCACCTCCATACAACGGCACACTGATACGCAGTCCGATGCTGGACGAATCGCTGCGCTCAGTCCCCACATTCGGGCGCTGTTGCATGCCCTGGCTGGCCACCAGGTCGATCGTGGGCAAGTGATCCGCCTTTCGGCTGCGTACTTCATTTCGAGCAATTTCCAGCAGCAACGCCTGATGCTGAACTTCAAAACCGCTCTGCTGCGCTTGCTCAATCCATACATCTATATCTGATGGAAATGGCGGTTCAAGGCTCACCCCATTGCGCAGACCTGGCAGGGGACCAGGCTGACGCCCAATGATGCGCGCCAATCCGTGTCGGGCCAGTTGAACATCACTCTTTGCCTTGATTGATGCTGCCAGTGCTCGATCGGCACTGGACTGTGCCTCGTGCACATCGGCGATGCTGACATTGCCGAGTTCAAATTGCTTACGGGCGCTGGCCAATAACTGAGCATCGGCAATCTGTTGCTGGCGCAGGGCATCCAAGGCTTCTTCAGTACTCAAGACCTCAAAGTAAGCGGTAGCCACGCGAAGTATCAATGCTTGCTGAGCACCGTGAAAGCGGGTGACTGCAAGGGCTGTTTGTTGGTTTCCTTGTTGATAGAGGATCCAGCTCTTCCAGCGAAACACCGGTTGGACCAATTGTATGCTGTAGGTCTGGTTCTGCCGGCGATGTTCTATCTCTCCTCCCTCGACCTGGTACTGGCTGCGGTTCCACAGGTTTTGTGCCTGTAGAGACACTTCCGGCAGGAGACCCGCGCGGGCCTGTATGACGTTTTCCAAGCCAGCCTCACGCTCGGCCTGGGCCGCAGAAAATTGGCGATCGTTAAGCAGAGCATCCTGATAGATCGTCACGAGGTCATCCCCCTGAACAACCATCGTCTGACCCAGCAGCAAGAGCAAGCCGAGTAACTTTGGAAACAGCGGCATCAGGTAGTGACCGGTATTGGCAGGCGTCGTAAGTCTTCAACGACTGTGCCTTTTTCCAGGCGCACCAGTCGATGTGCCAGGGCAATGGTTTCTTGTCGATGTGCAATGCTGATTCGAGTCATGGCCAGGCGTTGCATGGCGTGTACCACACATTGTTCGCTGTGCAGGTCGAGTTGGCTGGTGGCTTCATCCAAGGCCAATATTTTGGGTTGTTTGTACAGCGCCCGTGCCAACATCACCCGTTGCCGTTGACCACCTGACAGGCCGCTGCCCATTTCCGCAGCGAGTGTCTGGTAGCCCATTGGCATCTGACAGATGGTGTCGTGAATGTAGGCATGTCGCGCCGCATCTTCGATCTTGTCTTGGTCAGCCTGGGGGGCGAAACAGGCAATATTTTCGGCAAGGGAGCCAGCAAAAAGCTGGTCCTCCTGCATCACCACGCCTATCAGGTTACGTACCCCGTCAACACCCAGTTGACGAGCCGGAATGCCACCCAGCCGAACCTCGCCTTCGGTGGGCTGCAGCAAGCCGAGCATGATTTTAAGAAGTGTCGACTTGCCACAGCCGGACGGCCCTACGATCGCTACTGAATCACCTGCAGCAATCGTCAGAGACAGGTTGCGAATGATCCAAGGCTCACCTTCGGCATACCGGAAAGAGACATCCCTGAACTCAATACTGGGATCAATGTGCTGCACATCGGTTTCCGACTGAGAGAGGGCTTCGACCGGCTCCAGTGCGATGTCCGCCAACCGTTCGGCATGCAATGAAAGCATCCTGATTTCAATACCCAGGTCGATCAGCTTGCTGGCACGCCCGGTGAACTGACTCTTGTAGGCCAGAAAGGCCAGCAGCATGCCCAATGACAGGCTGCCTTCCAGCACTGCTATGCCACCGACGTATAGCAACAACATACCTTCAACCCCAAAAATCAGCGTGTTGAGGCTGGCGAACGCCAACAGCATCTTCTGGGTCGTCACATCGCGGTTCTGAACATCCGCCATCATGTTCTGCCAAGTGCCCAGGCGTGCGGAGGTCATATTGAATAATTTGAGCGGTAGTACCGTGCGGATGCTCTCAAGAAAGTAGGAGTTTTCTCGGGCGGCCAGAACAATTCGCTCTTCCGAGGCATTGCGCAGTGGGTGATAAAACGCCAGCCGCAACAGTGCGTAAAGCAGCACGGCCACGCCGACGATGCCCGTCAGTGCACCGCTATACAGCAGCATCATGGAAACGGTAACAAGCGTGACCAAGCCATCGATTACGATGGTAATCGCACCGCCGGTAAAAACATTTCGAATGGCTGACAGCGACTGAAAGCGCGCGGTGATATCGCCCAGTTGACGCTTTTCGAAGTATGGCCAAGGTAATCGCAGCAAGTGGCTGAACAAGTTCCCCGACCATTGCAGTGCCAACTGCTGGTTGAGTCGCAACCCCATCCAGCCCTGCGCGATACGCAGAACAAAATCGATCAACATCAACAGGCAGCCGCCCATTACCGCCAGCAGCAACAAATGATGGTCGGCCGACACTAAAGCCCCGTCGACCACCCATTGCGTCACCTGGGGCGAGAGCAAGGCCACCACTTCCAATGCCAATGCCAGAACAAAGATGTTTCCCAGCGCACGCTTGAGCCCAAGCACTCGACCGACCAACGCCCTTAAACGCAACCGAGGTTTGTGCTGGGCGGGAACAAACTCAGCGTTTGGTGACAACTCCAGTGCCACCCCGGTGAAGTGTCGAGAGGCCTCCTCCAGTTTCAATACCTGTCGCCCACGCGCAGGATCGAAAATGACGAGGCGGCCATTCTGAACCTTCACCAGCACAACAAAATGGTTGAGGTTCCAGTGCAAGATGCAGGGCGTACGAAGCTGTGGGATTTCTTCCAGTTCAAGGCGTAACGGTCGGCAGGTAAATGCCAGGTTCTGGGCATAGCGGATCAATTGTGCGAGGCTCGTCCCCTTGATAGAAACCACAAAACGTTGTCGCAGTGTTGCCAAGTCCAAATGCAATCCGTGCGCGGCGGCAATCATTACCAGACACGCCAGGCCACATTCCTGGCTCTCGGACTGTAAGGTCACGCGCATCACGTTGGTTCCTGCACTGAAAAATCGGTCATGGCACTACTCAAGAACGAATCAGTTCAAGAATGTCCTGATGGCAGAGCTCGAACATCAGGTCGCGAAGCTTTGCAGAATCCAAATCAGGACGTCGGGCGAGTAATTCGCCCAGGCGAATACCGGGAGACTGTTCGATAGTGCTCACGAGTAGCAGCGCCTGCGGGTCAAGAGTGATCCTGGTACCGTTGGCGATCAGGTAGTTTTGCGCAATCGAGAGGGTGCAGTTGGCCGAAAGCTGCAAGCCGACATGATCTGGCAACTGCTTGACGCTGGCATTGCCGAGAAGGTCGATGGCCAACGGCGTCTCTACGCGTTGGGCCGCGTCAAATGCATCCATGAAACGCTCGTAGTGAGCAGGGTCTGTGATCAGTTCCGCGAATTGGGTAACCAACTGCGAGAGAGTTTCCCGATCATGCTCGAACGTACGCATGGCTTTTCGCGCCGCGGCCAAGGTTGGCAGTTGCTGTTGCACTGACCACTGCAAATAATCCAAGGCATGAGCAGGGAATGTGCCGATGGAAAGATGAAAGGTTTCCTCCTCGAATGGCAAGGGGTTGTGCCACCAGCCCCTGGGCAAATAGAGCACATCGCCAGGTGCAAGGATAAAGTCCATGTAGGCCTCGGCAGGGCACGGATAGTCCTGCTCAAGATCTTTACTCTGCTGCATGTACAGCGGATCGTTGAAGCTCGGCTCGTAAACAATCCAGCGCTTGCGTCCAAGGAGCTGGATGGAAAATATATCCCGGGTGTCCCAATGTGTTTGGAAGGACGCCTGACGGCCAAATGCAGCGTAGGCACTGCTGACGGTTTGCCGTCCTGTAAACTGGGCGACTTGCCGCGCGAACGCATGGACCTTGGGTTCATTGACGATTTTATTGGCAATCAGGGTCGCGCCGTTTTTCATACGCTCATAGACCGCCGATTTGATCAGACGATGCCTGACCATCCCCACGTCGTAGTAGGCCTCGACATATTCGTGCTTGGGCACCAAGCCATTGTGGAGAATCTTGAAATCATCGGAGTCGACGCTACTGCGTTCGATGATTTGGTTGGCGTCAGCCCAAGAAAAGGCCTGCGAGACGTCAAAGGCATTCTTGATCAACAGTGGCTTCTTGCCCTGGTACTGGTCAATGAAATGTGCTTTTGAAATGTTGAAATCAATGACCACGCGACACCCACGAAAACACTAGGCCTGAGCAGCATTGCTCAAGACGAAGTTTGTTTGGAAAATAGAGGTTAACTAAAAAGTAACGGCCAAGCCCAAAGCAAAACTCAACCAGGCCCGTTGGCATAAATGAGTGCGGTGATAATGGCGGGAGCCCCTGCGATGAGGATGAGTTCTATCGTTTTCGGTATCGTCCGGCCCGACAGTACCAAGGTGCCCTTGATGGCCAGTGCACACAATAGCTGTATGCCCAAGTACAAAAAGAAATCCGCTGTATCCATGTTGCTCCTGCTTTACCCGTTGGGTGCCCAAGGCAATGTTTATGAAGCGCGTGCGCTCTATTTATTGACTGTCCTGTATCATCCCTGGCGGAACTATTATTACAAGTCTCGTAAAATTGTTGGCGCCAAGGCTGATCATAAATTAATTAACGATTGTAGTTTGTGCCCGCCGCATCCCAAGCGTTCAAGCCAAATCCGGCAATCATCCCAGCGTAAAAACTTGTACTTCCGCCCGCGATGACCCCGGCGGCGACGGCTGTTCCCCCTGACGGTCCGGAAACGAAGCCAGCAATGGCACCGCCGGTCACCGCGGCTGCAAAGCCACCCATTGACCCCCCGCCGACCGTGGCTTCGAAGCCTACATAACCTGCACCTGCGCTAACTGCGCCGGCGATGGCCCCTGGAATCCCAATACCACCAGCGACCACTTCCAGGTCTTTAATTGCTATGTCTTTCACTGCGTGCCTCGTCATCAGACTGTTGATAGGTGATGGCAGAACCTATTCACTACTTAGTGAGACCTGCAGCACCGGTATAGTGGGTCGGCTGTCACGTGGGCAGCCGAGCCCAGCGCCCGGGCAAGCCAGATCGCCAGAGGTAAGGAATAGTGCCGCGGCCTATTCTAAAGACCCGCTGCGCCGTAGACGACCCTACACATGTAGGGGAAGAACTTGGCCCGTTGATCGATGGTCTAGAGGGTATTGGTACTATGGTCCGAATGCTACAGCGCCCCTCCGTAATATTAAATGCTAACCGGAAACAAAGGGGCTTTCAGCGTTTTATTTGCTGAGCCATTAATTCCATGCGACTGCCTGCCTCACGTTTGCGCAGCAGTGAAGACACATGATCACGAACCGTGTAGTCGCTGATGTGCAGATCAAGTGCAATTTGTTTATTTGTTTTGCCAGCCAACAGCAACTGCAAAACATCCGACTCTCTTTTGGTCAGGCTCATGAGCGCTCAATTATTTTTCTTGATAGACGTTCTAAATGTTAGAGCAGACGTCACGTATCTAGCTTAGTCGCGTAGTTTTCCAGTGACGGAATAGAGTGGCTCCAACGCCCACTCATATAACCTTCTTCGGTCCTGAAGGACATCGGCTTCCAATAACATGCCCGCTTGCAGCGGCTGGGTCTTTCCATAGAGCGCTATGTTGGGGGAGTCGAGGGCCACGGAGACCTGGTAGAACAGCTCGGTCGCCGGCCCTTGTCCCTGCAACGCCGTAGCGATATGGGGTTGTAGCTCTTGCGTCGCGTAGGGGCTCTTTGCCACTGCAATGACACGACCGCGCGCCATGCCGAATTTCTGATAGGGATAGGCCGCATAGCGCATCAGTACGCGTTGCCCCGGCTCGATAAAACCTGCCTGGCGTGGCGTGGCGTAGAGGTGGGCAGACAATGTCGCCCCCTCGGCTATCAGACTTGCCAGCAATGAGCCTGCGCTCACCTGCTGACCGATCTGTGCTCTCAGCCCTGTCAGTGTCCCTGCATAAGGGGCAACGCTGACCAACTCACTGCGTACTGTGTTCTCGGCTTGCTCCTGCTTGACCAGGGCCGCCGCACTGTCGGCTTCGCTGATTTCACTACGGTGGCGCAGTTCGGCTTCTTGGCGTTGAGCCAATAGCCCGGTGCGTTCGCGTACGAGGCTTGCCCTTGCACGATGGTTGGTCTGCTGCTGGCCTTGCAGGATCAACCACTCACTTTCGGCTTGTTGCAATTGTGCAACAGAAATAAACCCTGCATTGACCAACTCTTGTTGGCGCGCCAGGTGGGCACGTGCCAACTCCTCGCGCCGTTCTAATAGACGAACCTCTTCTGTGAATTGCTCAAGTTCCCCGGCGATCGTTGCTATACGACTATCCAGCATCCGTAGTTGCCCAGACAGGCGTTCGTCCGCCAGCACCCTGTTACGTAGCATCAGGTTCAAGCGTTGGTCCAACTGCTCGGCTATCAAGGCTTGCGTTGCGCCAGCGTTGGACAGTCGCTCACCAGAAATGGCGAACAAGACATCGCCCTTATTGACCTGTTGGCCCTCAGCGACGTGCACGTGAGTCAGTATGCCCGCCCCTGGCGCAACCAGGCGCAGCATCCCCTGGTCGGGCGTCAACAAGCCCCTTACGGTGGCTTTACGTGTATAGGTACCGAAGTAGGCAAACGCGAGTATCAGAAGGACCAGTGCTCCCGCTACAAGAGCCGCCATGCTGTATCCCCATGGTTGGTGGATCAGGACGGTGCCGAAACGTTGCTCATGCGCTGTTGCAAGCGCTTCTTCGCGGAAAAGGGGGGAAGCGGGGGGCATCATGCAAACCTGCTGAAATTCTTATGGGCGCTTCTTGCGCGGCGCGCATGATAGGCGATTGCATTACGATTAAATATTCATTAAATGAACGTAAAGCGACGAATATATTGCTAATCGTTTCCTCTTCATTGAGCGCTGTTCTTCGTATCTTTTGTGGGAGTTACCAACGACTTGAGCGGTACTTAGCCACCTTTTACGTACGTCGCACCTCATCTGTGGATATCTTCCCCGCTTTTACAGGGGAATATTGGCATTTGGTTTCCCTGCGTCTACGCACTCGCTATATAGTTTTGTATATTTCGTAGTTCAATACCGCTGCACGACACGTTCCGGTACCCCGCCGAACAAGGAAAACCCGATGTACATCATGCCGTTCGACCCGCACTACCCGGTGCCGTGTCGTGATACGCCGCCAGCCCCGCCTGACGATTCGCTCAGGGGCATGATCCTGCAGGCCGCCGGTGATGCCTTTGCCAGCGAAGGCTACAGCGCCACCACGATCCAGAGCATCGCGGCGCGGGCCGGGCTGCCCAAGTCCAATGTGCTGTATCACTTCAAGTCGAAAGAGAGCATCTATGCCCAGGTGCTGGAAGGCATCGCGGTGCCCTATCTGGACGCCTGTACCCCCTTCCACGCCGATGAAGAGCCGCTGGATGCCATGGTGCGCAAGGTCAAGGCGATGATCCGCCTGTTCCAGCAACGGCCCTCGGCCTCGAAGGTGCTGATGGTCGAGCTGGCCAATGAAGCGCCGCGCTTGCCCACGGCCTATTTCGAGCGCTGGACCGCGCAAGCGCAGCAAAGCGTGGCCTGCCTGGGCAAATGGATGGAGCGCGGGCTACTGGCGCCGGTCGACCCGCACTACCTGCTGCTGACCCTGGGTGCCATCGCGCAATCGTGCATCAGCCTGGGCTGGCAGCTACCCGGCATCAGCAACAGTGCCGGGCCGCTGGATGTCGACTTTGACGCTGCGGCCACTACCGCAACGCGCTTGCTGCTGCGCGGGATCATCCCGGATGGGGCGTAACCTGTAACAAATGTGCAGACGGTTTTTGATATTTTTTTCACGTTCGAGCCGGTAGAGTCGCAAGCCTTCGTTGGGGAGTAGCCTGTTACCGAAGCTTTTTCGGTAGCGTTCGTATCAACATTCTCGGCAACCTGCCGTGGTACGAACACCTTCTGGTTGGTGAGACCGACGACCTATCCACGCCTAAGGTCGGGCGTGTGGACAGGTCGTTGTTCTCAGTGCCCGGCCCGGTGTCACCCATGAATCCGATTTCCCTCATCTTCCTTGCCCTGGCCATGTCCACGGACGCCTTCGCGGCGGCCATCGGCAAAGGCTCCAGCCTGCACAAACCGCGTTTCATCGAAGCCCTGCGCATGGGCCTGATCTTTGGTGTGATCGAAGCCATCACGCCCATCGTCGGCTGGGCCATCGGCCATGCCGCCAGCCGCTACGTCGAAACTTGGGACCACTGGATCGCCTTTGCCCTGTTGCTCGGGTTGGGCCTGCACATGGTCTACAACGGGGTGAAAGAAGACGTCGAGGTAGAGGAAAAGCCCGGCAAGCATTCCTTCCTGATGCTCGCCGTCACCGCGTTCGCCACCAGCATTGATGCCATGGCGGTGGGTATCGGCCTGGCGTTCGTCGATGTGAACATCCTCGTGGCTGCCGGGGCAATCGGCCTGGCCACCATGGTCATGGTGACCATCGGCGTGATGCTGGGCCGTGTGCTCGGTACCCTGGTGGGCAAACGGGCGGAGATCCTTGGCGGCATCGTGCTGATGCTGGTCGGCGCGACCATCCTCTATGAACACCTGTCGGTCTGAGCTCATCGGATGTGCTGGTGTGCCTGCACGTGTCGGGGCACGTGCTACCCGGCGACCATCCCAAGGATCAGCCGTAGGCGCTATTGATAGCCTCTCATCGTTTAGAGAGCTGTCCTACGTTGTATGTTTGGCCTGGATCAATTCGTTGCAGCGCAGATCGCATAGTGTTCGAAGTCCTGTTGGTACTTCATGGATGAAACACGATGCACAACCTCGATCGATCACTCGATATCCAACCGCTGCCACATGCGGACATGACCATCCTGCTCAACGGCCAACCGGTCGCTGCCGCTGCCGGGGAAACCGTGCTCAGCGTGTTGCAGGCCGTAGGCCAGCGGCAGATTGGCCGTAACGACCATGGGCAGGTCAGCGGCGCTTTCTGCGGCATGGGCGTGTGCCAATGCTGCCTGGTCGCCATCAATGGCCGGCACAAGCGCCGTGCCTGCCAGACCGTGGTCCAGCCGGACATGCAGGTCGATACCCTGGTCAACCGCGTTGTCGCGCAGGAGGCACCATGAGCCTGCGTCCGGTAATTGTCGGTGGCGGTTCGGCCGGCATGGCCGCCGCCTGTGAACTGGCCCGTTTTGGCGTCGACAGCCTGCTGATCGATGAAGCGTCCCGCCTCGGTGGCGTGGTGTTTCGCGGGCCGCTGCGCAGCGGGGTCGACCTGGGTTACCTCGGCGCGCGCTACAACGCAGCGCTGAACAAGCTGCACAAGGAATTCGAAGCCAATGCCGCGCGCATCGACGTGCGCCTCAACACTCGCGTGGTGGGCGGTGAAAGCGGCCAGCGTTTGGTCGTGCTGGATGGTGAAGAGCAATTGTCCGAAATCGACTACAGCCACCTGTTGCTGTCTGCCGGCTGCCACGAACGCAATGTACCGTTCCCCGGCTGGACCCTGCCCGGGGTGATCCTCCTCGGTGGGCTGCAATTGCAGATCAAGAGCGGCGTGGTCAAACCCCTGGGCACCACGGTGATCGCCGGCACTGGCCCATTGCTGCCGTTGATCGCCTGCCAGCTGCATGGCGCCGGGGTGAAAGTGGAGGGGGTGTATGAGGCTTGCGCCCTGGGCAAGATCGCCCGCGAAAGCCTCGCGCTGCTGAACAAGCCGCAGCTGTTCCTCGATGGCCTGAGCATGTTGGGCTACCTCAAGCTCAATGGCATCCCGATGCACTACGGCTGGGGCGTGGTCGGCGCCGTTGGCGAGGACGAAGTGAGCGAAGTACGCCTGGCCCCCTATGGCGATGACTGGCAGCCGGACATGACCCGCGTGCAACGGGTGAAGGCGCAAACCCTGGCCGTAGGCTACGGGTTTATTCCGCGCACCCAGCTCAGCCAGCAGATGGGCCTGAGCCATGGTTTCAGCGAAGACGGCTACCTGCGCGCCGAAAGCGATGTGTGGCAGCGCAGCAGCGAGGCGCACGTGCACCTGGCGGGCGACCTCTGCGGGATTCGCGGTGGCGAGGCGGCCATGCTCACCGGGCGCATTGCCGCCGTGTCGATGCTGATGCAGGCCGGGCTGATCAGCGATGCCGAAGCCCTCGGCCTGCGTGACCGCTACCTGAGCAAACTGGGGGCGATCAAGCGTTTTCGCGCCGGGGTTGACCGCTACACCTTGCGCGGCAACCAGCAGATAAACCTGCCAACCGAAGACACCCTGATCTGCCGCTGCGAGAACGTCAAACGCAGCGAAATCGACCGCGCGCTGGCGCAAGGCGTCGAAGACATGGCCGGCTTGAAGATGCGCACCCGGGTGAGCATGGGCGATTGCCAAGGGCGGATGTGTGTCGGCTACTGCAGCGACCGCCTGCGCCAGGCCACCGGCCGCAACGATGTCGGCTGGCTGCGCCCGCGCTTCCCGATCGACCCGATTCCTTTCTCCGCCTTTCAGTCACTTGGCACGGAAGCCTGAACCATGAGCAGAACCTATGATGTCGTGATTGCTGGCGGCGGCGTGATTGGCGCCTCCTGCGCCTATCAGCTGTCCAAACGTACTGGCTTGAAGATCGCCCTGATCGACGCCAAGCGCCCCGGCAATGCCACCCGCGCTTCGGCCGGTGGGCTGTGGGCCATTGGCGAATCCGTGGGGCTGGGCTGCGGAGTCATCTTCTTTCGCATGATGTCGGCCCAGCAGAAACGCGAAGCCAATGGCTCGGCGGTGGTCGTCGACTCGAGCACCCCGCATATCCTGCCGCAGTCATTCTTCGATTTTGCGCTGCAATCCAACGCACTTTATCCACAGCTGCACCAGGAGCTGATGGAGCGCCACGGGATGGACTTCAAGTTCGAGCGCACGGGCCTGAAGTACGTGATCTACGACGATGAAGACCGCCTGTATGCCGAGCACATCGTCGCGCAGATCCCGCACCTGGCCGACCAGGTGCGCTGGCTGGATCGCGATGCCCTGCGCCAGGCCGAACCTGCCGTCAGCCACCAGGCGCGGGGCGCGCTGGAGTTCCTCTGCGATCACCAGGTCAGTCCGTTCCGCCTGGCGGACGCCTACACCGAAGGCGCGCGGCAGAATGGCGTCGACCTGTACTTCAACACCAATGTCACCGGGGTGCTGCATCAGGGCGCGCGGGTCAGCGGGGTGAAGACTGCCGAGGAAGGCATCTTCCACTGCAATACCCTGATCAATGCTGCGGGCGCCTGGGCGGCCGACTTGAGCGAGCAGGCTAGCGGCCTGCGCATTCCGGTCACGCCGGTGAAGGGGCAGATTCTGCTCACCGAGCGTATGCCCAAGCTGCTGCAAGGCTGCTTGACCACCAGTGACTGCTACATGGCGCAGAAGGACAACGGCGAGATCCTGATCGGCAGCACCACCGAAGACAAAGGCTTCGACGTCACCACCACCTACCCGGAGATCAACGGGCTGGTAAAGGGTGCGATTCGCTGCATTCCGGCGCTGGCGCAGGCCAACCTCAAGCGCACCTGGGCCGGCTTGCGCCCAGGGTCGCCGGATGAATTGCCGATTCTCGGCCCGGTGGCCGGCGTTGAAGGCTACCTGAATGCCTGTGGACATTTCCGCACCGGCATTCTCACCTCGGCCATCACCGGCGTGCTGATCGACAAGGTGGTGCATCAAGAAGCCCTGCCGCTAGACCTCACGCCGTTCCTGGCGGACCGCTTCGTCGCGGCAAAACAGGCGGCCATCGCCTGATCGGCGCCAGGCCGGCCCTCAGCCCTGAGGGTCGGCCTGCATCTGGCGGATCAGCGCCAGGCACTGTTCCAGTTGCGCAGAGTTATCCCCAGCTCGGCGGCTGAGAATGATCGGCGATACCGCCGAGGTATCGACCAGAGGTGCATAGACGATGTCAGCGCGATGCTGGCTCTGCACGGCTGAAGGCACCAAAGTTATCCCCAGGCCCGCCGACACCAGGCCGAGTGCCGTCTGCAATTCGTTGGTCCACTGCGCCACGCGGATGCCCATGCCGTGGTTGGCGAACAGCGCGACGATATGGTCGGCATAGCTGGGCCGGGGGCTCGCGGGGTAGAGCACGAACGGTTCGGCAGCCAGCCGTTCGAGGGTCAGTGGCTGGCCGAGCAATGCATGCCCGCGGGGCAGGGCGGCGACCAGTGGGTCTTCGCGCAACACCTGCTGCTCGATGGCCGGATCGTTGATGCGGATGCGCCCAAAACCGATATCGATCCTCCCGGCCTTAAGTGCTTCAACTTGTTGCAGGGTGATCATTTCCTGCAAGCCCAGTTCCAGCTCCTCGTTGCGGCGCAGGCGGCGGATCAGCTCCGGCAGCAGGTCATACAGCGTTGATGGCGCAAAGCCGATGCGCAGCCACTGGCGTTCACTGTTGGCAATGCGCCGGGTACCTTCGGCGACCTGTTCGAGCTGGTCGAGCAGGGCGGCGGTCTGCTCGAAGAAGTAGCGGCCCGCTTCGGTCAGGCGCAGCGGCCGGGTGCGCTCCAGCAGTTCGACGCCGAGGCTGTCTTCGAGCTGGTGGATCTGCCGGCTCAACGGCGGCTGGGCCATGTGCAGTTGTTCGGCGGCGCGGGTGAAGTTCAGGGTCTGCGCCAGCACCCGGAAGTAGCGCAAGTGACGCAGTTCCATGATACCTCCAGGGTATGGTTGCCTACCCAAGCGATATTGGACTGGCGCGCTGGGCTGACGCAAGCTGGGCCCTGTGGATAACCATCGCCTGTGGATATCCACCCCTATAAGAATAATGAGAGGCCTGACCATGGGCAGCCAATTGCTGAGCGAGCGCAGCCGCGTGTTCGAGCGCGCCGACCCGTATGCCGTGTCTGACTACGTCAACCAGCATGTCGGCAGCCATTGCCTGCGCCTGCCGCGCACCGGCGACCTGGCCGCGAGCATCAATCACCGCAAGTTCGCCAGCCTCGACCTGTGCCGGCTGAGTTATGGCGGCAAGGCGCGGATCACCTCGCCGGCACTCGGCACGCTGTTCCATCTGCAGATCCTGCTCAAGGGCCATTGCCGTTCCAGCTACCGGGGCGCCGAGCATCACTATGTGCCCGGCGAGCTGATGCTGATTCACCCGGACGACCCGGTCGACCTGACCTATTCGGCCGACTGCGAGAAATTCATCCTCAAGCTGCCCGCCAGCCTGCTTGAACAGGCGTGTTTGGAACAGCGCTGGCAAGTGCCGGACGGCGGCATTCGCTTTCGCTCGGCGCGCCATGCCACGCGTCCGCTTGAAGGTTTTATCGGTCTGCTCGGGTTGATCTGCGAGGAAGCGGAATCCAGCCAGTCGCTGATGCAGGTGCAGGAGCATTACGGGCGCATCGTCGCCAGCAAGCTGCTGAGCCTGCTGGACAACAATATCCAGCGCTGCGAGCCGGCGGCCCAGGCCACTTCGTTCGAACAGCTGGCGGCCTATATCGACGCCAACCTAACCCAGGACATCGCCCTCGAACAGTTGATGGCGGTGGCGCGGGTCAGCGAGCGCAGCCTGTATTCGTTGTTCGAGCGCCATGCGGGGATGTCGCCCAAGGGCTATTTGCGCCAGCGCAAGCTGGAGCGTATCCATGGCGCCTTGCTCGACCCGGCGAGCAACGTGCGCAATGTCACCGAGATCGCCCTGGACTACGGCTTCCTGCACCTGGGCCGTTTTGCCGAGAGCTACCGGCAACGCTTTGGCGAGCTGCCGTCGGTGACCTTCAAGCGCCATCGGTCACTGCCTGCGCAATCTGGATAGCGATTCGCAGTAAACGGCTATTGCCTCTTTTGTGCTGCTCCTAACCTGAGGCCGTGAACCTCGGGTTTCGATAACAACAACAAAAGAGACGCGCACCATGCGAGCAATCGATATCAATGCCCTGGTCGACCAGGCGAAATTCAATCCGTTTCACTGGCGCGTGCTGTTCTGGTGTGCGCTGATCATCATCTTCGACGGCTATGACCTGGTCATCTACGGCGTGGTATTGCCGGCGCTGATGCAGGAGTGGGGCATGACCCCTCTGCAGGCCGGGGCCCTGGGCAGTTATGCGCTGTTTGGCATGATGTTCGGTGCACTGATCTTCGGGCCGTTGTCCGACCGTATCGGGCGCAAGAAGGCCATCACCCTCTGCGTGATCCTGTTCAGCGGCTTTACCGTGCTCAACGGTTTCGCCCGCAACCCCACGGAGTTCGGTATCTGCCGCTTTATCGCCGGGTTGGGGATCGGCGGGGTGATGCCCAACGTGGTGGCGCTGATGAACGAGTACGCGCCGAAGAAGATGCGCAGCACCCTGGTGGCGATCATGTTCAGCGGCTATTCGGTCGGCGGCATGCTCTCGGCCGGGCTGGGCATCGTCTTGTTGCCGGCGTTCGGCTGGCAGTCGGTGTTCTATGTGGCGGTGATTCCGCTGCTGATGTTGCCGCTGATCCTGCGTTACCTGCCGGAATCGCTGGGCTTCCTGGTGCGCCAGGGCCGGGTGGAGCAGGCGCAGGCGTTGTTGCAGCGGGTGGAGCCGAGTTATCAACCGCAGGCGGGTGACCGTCTGGACATCGCGGTCGGCAGCGGCCCTGGTGCGGCGGTGCCACAGCTGTTTCGCGATGGCCGGGCCCTGAGCACGTTGATGCTCTGGGTGGCGTTCTTCTGCTGCCTGTTGATGGTGTATGCGCTCAACTCCTGGTTGCCCAAGCTGATGAGCAACGCCGGCTACGGCCTGGGTTCGAGCCTGGCGTTCCTGCTGGTGCTGAACTTCGGGGCGATCTTCGGTGCGGTGGGCGGTGGCTGGATTGGCGACCGCTTCCGGCTGGACCGGGTGCTGGTGGTGTTCTTTGCCGTGGCGGCGCTGTCGATCAGCCTGCTCGGCTTCAAGAGCCCGACGGCGGTGCTGTACCTGCTGATCGCGATTGCCGGGGCGACCACCATTGGTACGCAGATTCTGGCCTATGCCTGCGTGGCGCAGTTCTACCCGATGGGGATCCGTTCGACCGGGCTGGGTTGGGCCTCGGGGATCGGGCGTAGCGGGGCGATTGTCGGGCCGTTGCTGGGCGGCGCGTTGCTGGGGATTCAGTTGCCGCTGGCGCTGAATTTCCTGGCGTTTGCGGTACCCGGTGCGGTGGCGGCGCTGGCGATGATGGTGTTTGCCAGTCGCGGGCGTAGTGCAGCGGCGTTGAGCCCAGAGACCGCGTAGCCCCATCGCTGGCAAGGCCAGCTCCCACAGGTTTCTCCAGTTGCTTGAGGCCCCCTGTGGGAGCCGGCCTTGCCGGCGATGAGGCCACCGCCATCTACCTTCAAAAACAACAATAAGAGCCACCTCCATGAACAACCTTCGCCTAGCCGGGTTGCTGACCCCGCTCGCCCTGAGTGCCACCGCCCACGCCGCCGAGCCTGATTTTTTCAAGGACGCCAGCGCCACCCTGCAAGCCCGCAACTACTATTTCAGCCGCGACTTCTCCGGCATCGTCGGTGCCAACAAACAGTCCAAGGCCGAAGAATGGGCCCAGGGTTTCATCTTCAACTTCAAGTCCGGCTACACCCCCGGCACGCTCGGCTTCGGAGTCGATACCCTCGCCGTGCTCGGCCTCAAGCTCGACAGCAGCCCCGACCGCACGGGCACCGGCCTGCTGCCGGTGCAGGACTACGGCCGCGCCGCCGACAACTACAGCCGGGCCGGCGCCACCTTCAAGATGCGTTACTCGAAAACCGAGCTGAAGGTCGGCGAGCTGCAAACCAACCTGCCGATCCTGCAATACAACGATTCCCGCCTGCTGCCCCCGACCTACCAGGGGGTGAGCGTGACCTCGGCAGAAATCGACGGGCTGATCGTGCAGGCCGGGCACCTGGGGTCCACCAGCCTGCGCAACGAGGCCGGTGATGAAAAAATGATCGCCATGCTCGGTCATCTGCCCCAGCGCCAGGCCGACAGCGATGGCTTTGATTTCGCGGGTGGCGACTACAGCTTCAATGCCAACCGCAGCACCGTGAGCCTCTGGTATGGCCGCCTGGAAGACATCTATCAACAGGGCTTTGTCGGCTTCAAGCACAGCCAGCCGGTGGGGGACTGGACCTTGCTGGCCAACCTCGGCTATTTCACCGCTCGCGAGCAGGGCGAACAGCGTATCGGCGAGGTGGACAACCGTGCGTTCTACTCGCTGCTCTCGGCCAAACGCAGCGGCCACACGTTTACCGTCGGGTACCAGGGGATCTATGGCGACGATGCCTTCCCCCGGGTGTTCCCGAACATCTCGCCGCTGGGCAACGAGGTGCCGACCTATGAGTTTTCCTACACTGACGAGCGCTCCTGGCAGGTGCGTTATGACTATGACTTTGTCGCCATGGGGGTGCCGGGGCTGACCGCTACCGTGCGCTACCTGAAGGGTGACAACGTCGACACCGGGCTGGGCTTTGAGGGCAAGGAGCACGAGCGTGACCTGGACCTGAGCTACGCGGTGCAGAGCGGGGTGCTCAAGGGCTTGGGCGTTCGCCTGCGCAATGCCATGGCGCGCTCGAACTATCGCTCGGACATCGATGAGAACCGGGTGATCCTCAGTTACACCTGGACCTTGTTGTAGGTACCCAACCCTGTGGGAGCCGGCCTTGCCGGCGATGTTTTGTTGGGGAGGCTGCTGGGCAGCCATCGCCGGCAAGGCCGGCTTCCACAGAGATATTCACAGGGGGTGATGACTGTCTCGTGATCATCGCCACTCATCCCCAGGCTGGGCCACTCGCCGAACAATCGCTTAGACTGGCCGCATAACTACAATGAGTACCCTGGTATGGAGAGTCCCCTGCTCAGTGAGCGCAGCCGGGTTTTCGAGCGTGCCGATCCTTATGCCGTGTCGACCTACGTCAACCAGCATGTGGGCGTGCACCACATCCGCCTGCCGCGTTTCGGCCACCCCGAGGCGTGCCTCGACCACCGCAAGTTCGCCAGCCTCGACCTCTGCCGCATCAGCTACGGCGGCGAAGTGCGGGTCACCTCGCAAGCGCTGGAAAGCGTGTTCCACCTGCAAATCCTCCTGCGCGGCCACTGCGTCTGGCGTCGCGGGCGCGATGAGCGCGTGCTCGGCCCCGGCGAACTGCTGCTGATCAACCCCGATGAGCCAGTCGATCTGGCCTATTCCGCCGACTGCGAAAAATTCATCCTCAAGCTGCCCACCCGCCTGCTCGACAGTGTCTGCGACGAGCAACGCTGGCAACGCCCCAGCGCCGGGGTGCGGTTTATCCACAGCCACTACCAACTGCTGGCGCTGGAAGGTTTCGCCGGGTTGCTGGCGATGGTCTGCCAGGAAGCCGAAAGCAGCGAACCGCTGCTGCGCGTGCAGGAACACTACAGCCAGATCGTCGCCAGCAAACTGCTCACCCTGATGCCCAACAATGTCAGCCGCGAAGCACTGGGCAGCCACGCGGTGTCGTTCGAGCGCCTGCTCGACTACATCGAACGCAACCTGCACCAGGATATCCACAGCGAGGCACTCGCCCGCCAGGCCAGCATGAGCCTGCGCTCACTCTACGGGCTGTTCGAGCGCCACGTCGGCACGACGCCGAAACTCTACATCCGCCAGAAGAAGCTCGAACGCATCCATGCCAGCCTCGCCGACCCGGCCAGCCCGGTGCGCAACATCACCGAACTGGCCCTGGACTACGGCTTCACCCACCTCGGGCGTTTCGCCGACACCTACAAGCAGCTGTTCGGCGAGCTGCCTTCGGACACCCTCAAACGTCGCCACTGACGCATTTGCAGAAAACGGATAGCAGTCTGCACAAAGCGGATATTGCCCCCCGTCCTACCTCCCTAACCTGACATGGCCTGAACAATAACAACGGAGGCCCCGGCCATGTCCCTGGGATTCGATTACCTTAATTCCCTGCTTGAAGAAGATCAGGAGAAGGGCGTCTATCGCTGCAAGCGCGAGATGTTCACCGACCCCCGTCTGTTCGATCTGGAGATGAAGCACATCTTCGAGGGCAACTGGCTGTACCTTGCCCACGAAAGCCAGATCCCGGAAAAGAACGACTTCCTGACCACGACCATGGGGCGCCAGCCGATCTTCATCGCGCGCAACAAGGACGGGGTGCTCAACGCCTTCCTCAACGCCTGCAGCCATCGCGGCGCGATGCTTTGCCGGCACAAGAGTGGCAACCGTTCCTCCTATACCTGCCCGTTCCACGGCTGGACCTTCAACAACTCGGGCAAGCTGCTCAAGGTCAAGGACCCGGTCGACGCCGGCTACCCGGCCAGCTTCAACTGCGAAGGCTCGCATGACCTGACCAAGGTGGCGCGTTTCGAGTCCTACCGTGGCTTTCTGTTCGGCAGCCTGAACCCGGACGTGGTGCCGCTGGTGGAACACCTGGGTGAGTCGGCGAAGATCATCGACATGATCGTCGACCAGTCCGCCGATGGCCTGGAAGTGCTGCGCGGTTCGTCCTCCTACATCTATGAAGGCAACTGGAAGCTGACCGCCGAAAACGGCGCCGACGGCTACCACGTCAGTGCCGTGCACTGGAACTACGCGGCCACCCAGAACCAGCGCAAGCAACGTGAAGCCGGCGAAGAAATGAAGACCATGAGCGCTGGCGGTTGGGCCAAGAGCGGCGGTGGTTTCTACTCCTTCGACAAGGGCCACCTGTTGCTCTGGACCCGCTGGGCCAACCCCGAGGATCGCCCGCTGTTCGAGCGCCGCGACGAGCTGGCCGCCGATTTCGGCCAGGCCCGCGCCAACTGGATGATCGAGAACTCGCGCAACCTGTGCCTGTACCCGAACGTCTACCTGATGGACCAGTTCAGCTCGCAGATCCGTATTGCCCGGCCGATCGCCGTGGACAAGACCGAGATCACCATCTATTGCATCGCACCCAAGGGTGAAAGCGACGAGGCCCGCGCCCAGCGCATTCGCCAGTACGAAGACTTCTTCAACGTCAGCGGCATGGCCACCCCTGATGACCTGGAAGAGTTCCGCTCCTGCCAGATGGGCTACCAGGGCAACCGTGGCTGGAACGACATGTCCCGTGGCGCCGCGCATTGGGTCGAAGGCGCCGATGCCGCCGCGCAGGAAATCGACCTGCACCCACAGCTCAGCGGGGTACGCACCGAGGACGAAGGCCTGTTCGTGCTGCAACACAAGTACTGGCAGGAAACCATGCTCAAGGCCGTCGCCGCCGATCAGCAATTGATCCCCGTGGAGGCCGTGCAATGAGCATTTCCTTTGAAGCGGTGCGCGACTTTCTTTATGCCGAAGCCCGCTACCTGGACGACAGCCAGTGGGACCTCTGGCTGGAATGCTACGCCAGCGACGCGACCTTCTGGATGCCGGCCTGGGACGACAACGACCAGCTCACCGAAGACCCGCAGCGGGAAATCTCGCTGATCTGGTACGGCAACCGTGGCGGCCTGGAAGACCGGGTGTTCCGCATCAAGACCGAACGCTCCAGCGCGACCATGCCCGACACCCGCACCTCGCACAACATCAGCAACCTGGAACTGCTCGAGCAGGGCGACGGGCTGTGCCGGCTGCGCTTCAACTGGCACACCCTGAGCTTTCGCTACAAGACCGTCGACAGCTACTTCGGCACCAGCTTCTACACCCTCGACGTGCGCGGCGAACGCCCGCTGATCAAGGCCAAGAAGGTGGTGCTGAAGAACGACTACGTCCGTCAGGTCATCGACATCTACCACATCTGATTTGCTGCCATCTGCGAGGTGCGCCATGCACAAGATCGCCTTCAATTTCGAAGACGGGGTTACCCGCTTCATCGACGCCACCGCTGACGAAACCGTGGCCGATGCCGCCTACCGCCAGGGCATCAACATCCCGCTGGACTGCCGCGACGGCGCCTGCGGCACCTGCAAGTGCTTCGCCGAAACCGGCCGCTACGACCTGGGCCAGGAATACATCGAAGACGCCCTGAGTGAAGAGGAAGCCGAGCAGGGCTTCGTGCTCACCTGCCAGATGCGCGCCCAGAGCGACTGCGTGGTGCGGGTGCCGGCGTCTTCGCAGCTATGCAAGACCGAGCAGGCCAGCTACCAGGCCAGCATCAGTGCGGTGCGCCAGCTCTCCGACAGCACCATCGCGCTGTCGATCAAGGGCGAGGCGCTCAGCCGCCTGGCGTTCCTGCCGGGGCAGTACGTCAATCTGGGTGTGCCGGGCAGTGCCCAGACCCGCGCCTATTCGTTCAGTTCGTTGCAGAAGGACGGCGAGGTCAGCTTCCTGATCCGCAACGTGCCGGGCGGCTTGATGAGCAGCTTCCTCACCGGGCTGGCCAAGGCCGGCGACGACATGACCCTGGCCGGGCCACTGGGCAGCTTCTACCTGCGCGAGATTCGCCGGCCACTGTTGCTGCTGGCCGGTGGCACGGGGCTGGCGCCGTTCACCGCGATGCTGGAGAAGATCGCCGAGGAGGGCAGTGCACATCCCCTGCACCTGATCTATGGCGTGACCAATGACTTCGACCTGGTCGAACTGGATCGCCTGGAAGACTTCGCTGCGCGCATTGCCAACTTCAGCTTCAGCGCCTGCGTGGCCAACCCGGACAGCCAGCACCCGCTCAAGGGCTATGTCACCCAGCACATCGAGCCACGCCATCTCAACGAAGGTGACGTCGACGTGTACCTGTGTGGTCCACCGCCGATGGTCGAGGCGGTCAGCCAGTACATCCGCGAACAGGGCATCACCCCGGCGAACTTCTATTATGAGAAGTTCGCCGCCGCTGCCTGAATCCGTTTACGGGGCCGTGCGCATCGTGCGGGTACGCGCGGTCCCTTTTTTATTCGAGGTTGTCATGAACCACAGATTCGACAACAAGGTTGCGCTGGTGACCGGCGCGGCGCAGGGCATCGGCCGGCGCGTGTGCGAGCGCCTGCTCGCTGAAGGTGCTCAGGTAGTGGCCGTGGACCGTTCTGAACTGGTCTACGAGCTGGAAGGGCAGAACGTGCTGGCGCTGACCGCCGACCTGGAACAACACGCCGATTGTGCGCAGGTGATGGCGGCGGCGGTCGCCCAGTTCGGGCGGCTCGACATCCTCATCAACAACGTCGGCGGGACCATCTGGGCCAAGCCGTTCGAGCATTACCAGGTCGAGCAGATCGAAGCCGAAGTGCGTCGCTCGCTGTTCCCGACCTTGTGGTGCTGCCATGCCGCGCTGCCCTACATGCTGGCGCAGGGCAGCGGCGCCATCGTCAACGTCTCGTCGATTGCCACCCGCAGCCTCAACCGTGTGCCCTATGGTGCGGCCAAGGGCGGGGTGAATGCGCTGACCGCCTGCCTGGCGTTTGAAACGGCCGGGCGCGGCGTGCGGGTGAATGCCACGGCGCCTGGTGGCACCGAGGCGCCGCCGCGGCGAGTGCCGCGCAACAGCGCCGAGCAGAGCGAAGACGAGAAAGCCTGGTACCAGCAGATCGTCGAGCAGACCTGCGACAGCAGCCTGATGAAACGCTACGGCACGCTCGACGAGCAGGTCGGCGCGATCCTGTTCCTGGCCTCCGACGAGGCTTCCTACATCACTGGCAGCGTGTTGCCGGTTGGCGGCGGCGACCTCGGTTGAGCGCGCCTGGAGAAACCCGATGAGTCATCCCCTGATCGAAAGCATTGCGACGCTGATCGTCGACCTGCCGACCATCCGCCCGCACAAGCTGGCGATGCACACCATGCAGCGCCAGACCCTGGTGGTGATCCGCCTGCGATGCTCGGACGGCATCGAAGGCCTGGGCGAGGCGACCACCATTGGTGGCCTGGCCTATGGCAACGAGAGCCCGGAGAGCATCAAGCAGAACATCGACAGCTACTTCACCCCGCTGCTGGTTGGCCAGGACGCCAGCAACATCAATGGCGCCATGCAGCGTTTGGACAAGGTGATCAAGGGCAACACCTTCGCCAAGTCCGGCATCGAAACTGCCTTGCTCGATGCCCAGGGCAAGCGCCAGGGCCTGGCGGTCAGCGAGCTGCTTGGCGGGCGCGTGCGCGACAGCCTGGAAGTGGCCTGGACCCTGGCCAGCGGCGACACCGCGCGGGACATCGAGGAAGCCGAGCAGATGCTCGACCTGCGCCGCCACCGCATTTTCAAATTGAAGATCGGCGCCAACGCCGTGGCCCACGACCTGCGCCATGTGATCGCGATCAAGCAGGCCCTGGGCGAGCGCGCCAGCGTGCGAGTCGACGTCAACCAGTACTGGGACGAGTCGCAAGCGATCCGCGCCTGCCAGGTGCTGGGCGACAACGGCATCGACCTGATCGAGCAACCCATCTCGCGCATCAACCGCGCCGGCCAGGTGCGCCTGAACCAGCGCAGCCCGGCACCGATCATGGCCGACGAATCGATCGAGAGCGTCGAGGATGCCTTCAGCCTTGCGGCGGACGGTGCAGCCAGCGTGTTCGCCTTGAAGATCGCCAAGAACGGCGGCCCGCGCGCCGTGCTGCGCACCGCGCAGATTGCCGAGGCGGCGGGCATCGCCCTGTACGGCGGGACCATGCTCGAAGGCTCGATCGGCACCCTGGCCTCGGCCCACGCCTTCCTCACCCTGAACCGCCTGACCTGGCACACCGAACTGTTCGGGCCGTTGCTGCTGACTGAAGAGATCGTCGTCGAGGCCCCGGTGTACCGCGATTTTGCCCTGCAGGTGCCGAACACCCCCGGCCTTGGCCTGACCCTGGACGAAGAGCGCCTGGCGTTCTTCCGCCGCCCGTAAACAAGGAGAGACGCCATGTTGTTCCACGTGAAAATGACCGTGAAGTTGCCCCTGGACATGGACCCGGCCCTGGCCACCCGGCTCAAGGCCGACGAGAAGGAACTGGCCCAGCGTCTGCAGCGCGAGGGCAGCTGGCGCCACTTGTGGCGCATCGCCGGGCACTACGCCAACTACAGCGTGTTCGACCTGCCGAGTGTCGAGGCGCTGCACGACACCCTGATGCAGCTGCCGCTGTTCCCCTACATGGACATCGAGGTCGCCGGCCTGTGCCGCCACCCTTCGTCGATCCACAGCGACGACCGTTGAACGCCACGCCTGATCGCACATAACAACAATTCGAGGACACCATCATGACCGTGAAGATCGCTCACACTGCCGAGGTTCAGGACTTCTTCAAGGAGGTCAGCGGCCTGCTCAACGACCAGGGCAACCCGCGCCTCAAGCAACTGGTCAAGCGCATCGTCAACGATGTGGCCAGGCTGATCGAAGACCTGCAGGTCAGCCCGGACGAGTTCTGGACCGCCGTGGACTACATGAACCGCCTGGGCGCGCGCCAGGAAGCCGGGTTGCTGGTGGCGGGGCTTGGCATCGAGCATTACCTGGACCTGCAACTGGATGCCCAGGATGCTGAAGTTGGCCTGGGTGGCGGCACGCCGCGCACCATCGAAGGCCCGCTGTATGTTGCCGGGGCGCCGCTGGCCGAAGGCGAGGTGCGCATGGACGATGGCCGGGATGCCGGGACGGTGATGTTCCTGCAAGGCCGCGTGCTGGATGCCGACGGCCAGCCGGTGGCGGGTGCGGTGGTGGACCTGTGGCATGCCAATACCCAAGGCACCTATTCGTATTTCGACAGCACCCAGTCGGAATTCAACCTGCGCCGGCGGATCATCACCGATGGCGAGGGCCGTTACCGTGCGCGCAGCATCGTGCCGTCGGGCTATGGCTGCCCGGCGGACGGGCCGACGCAGGAGTTGCTCGACCAGCTGGGGCGCCATGGCAACCGCCCGGCGCATATCCACTTCTTCATCTCGGCCACCGGCTACCGTCACCTGACCACGCAGATCAACCTGGCGGGCGATGAATACTTGTGGGACGATTTTGCCTATGCGACCCGTGATGGCCTGATCGGTGAGCTGCGCTTTGTCGAGGACGCGGCGGCGGCGGACAAGCGCGGTGTGCAGGGGCGCTTTGCCGAGATGGACTTCGACTTCCACTTGCAGCCTGCGCCGAAGCCTGCGTGCGAGCAGCGCAGTGGGCGGCCGCGGGCGTTGCAGGACGCTTGATCGCAGGTGAATTCATCGCCGGCAAGGCCGGCTCCACCAGGGTTGGTGCACTGCATGACCCTGTGGGAGCCGGCCTTGCCGGCGATGCTGTTGAAGACACGCCAAATCCAGGAGGTCCCATGAAAGGCTTCTCTCTCAGCGCCCTGGTCGCCGGCTGCATTGCCACGCTGATTTCCTACGCCGGCCCCTTGGTGATCATCTTCCAGGCCGCCCACAGTGGGCAGCTCTCGCAGGCTCAACTGTCCTCGTGGGTCTGGGCGATTTCCATCGGCAGCGGGGTGCTCGGCATCCTCCTCAGCCTGCGCTACAAGGTGCCGCTGGTGATCGCCTGGTCCGCGCCGGGTTCGGCATTGCTGGTGGCGCTGCTCCCCGGCATCGCCTTCGCCGAAGCCATCGGCGCCTACCTGATCGCCAACCTGGTGATCCTGCTGGTCGGCCTGTCCGGCGCCTTCGACCGCATCGTCGGCAAGTTGCCACCGGCCATCTCCGCGGCCATGCTCGCCGGCATCCTGTTCAGCTTCGGCACCGGCCTGTTCGTGCAACTCAAGGCGCAGCCCACGCTGGTGCTGGCGATGTTCGTCACCTACCTGCTGTTCAAGCGCCTGGCGCCGCGCTATGCGGTGCTGGCGGTGTTGATCTGCGGCGTCAGCCTGACCCTGGCCTCGGGCGAGCTGAACCGCGACGCCCTGGTCATCGGCCTCGCCACGCCGGTGTGGACCAGCCCGGTGTTCACCTGGCATGCGATCCTCAGTGTCAGCCTGCCGCTGGTCATGGTCGCGCTGACCGGGCAGTTCGTGCCGGGCATCGCGGTGCTGCGCCAGGATGGCTATGCCACCCCGGCCAGCCCGATCATCGCCAGCAACGCTTTTACCAGCCTGCTGCTGGCGCCGTTCGGTTGCCACGGTTTGAACCTCGCAGCGATCACCGCAGCGATCTGCACCGGGCGCGAAGCGCACGACGATCCAACGCGACGCTATTGGGCGGGGGTAAGTGGCGGGGTGCTGTACCTGGTGTTGGGGGTGTTCGGCGCGACCTTGGTGTCGCTGTTCACCGCGTTCCCGGCAGCCCTGATTGCCGCGTTGGCAGGGTTGGCCCTGTTCGGCGCGATTGGTGGCGCGTTGGCGGGCGCCATGAGTGTGCCGAGTGACCGCGAGGCAGCACTGATCACCTTTCTGGTGACGGCCTCGGGCATGTCCTTCCTGGGCTTGTCGGCAGCTTTCTGGGGGCTGATCTTCGGGCTGTTCGCCCATGGCCTGCTGCACCTGCGGCGACCAGCGCCACAGGTGGGCAGGGCAGGGGTGCAGGCTGACTGAGGGTCAGATCTGCATGGCCATGCCTTCGACGTTCATCGCCGCCTGGCGCAAGGCCTCGGAGCGGGTCGGGTGCGGGTGGCAGGTGAGCGCGATGTCTTCGGCCGAAGCGGAGAACTCCATGGCCACGCAGAACTCGCCGATCATCTCGCTGACGCTCGGGCCGACCAGGTGCACGCCAAGCACTTCATCGGTGGTGGCGTCGGCCAGGACCTTGGCGAAACCTTCGGTCTCGTGGTTGATCTTGGCCCGGCTGTTGGCGGTGAAGGGGAACTTGCCGACCTTGTAGGCGCGGCCTTCGGCCTTGAGCTGCTCTTCGGTCTTGCCGACGCTGGCCAGTTCCGGACGGGTGTAGATCACGCCCGGGATCAGGTTGTAGTTCACCTCGTGCGGGTGGCCCTTGATGCGCTCGATGCAGGCTACTGCTTCGTCCTCGGCCTTGTGCGCGAGCATCGGCCCGGAGGTAACGTCGCCAATCACCCAGATGCCGGGTACGCCGCTGGCGTGGTGCTGGTTGCTGAGCATGCCGCGCTTGTCGGTCTCCAACCCGACCGTCTCCAGGCCCAGGCCTTTGGTGTACGGGCGACGGCCGATGGCGACCAGTACATAGTCGGCTTCGATGGTTTCAGCGCCACCCCCGGCAGCAGGCTCCAGGGTCAGGCTGACGCTGTCGGCCGAAGGCGTGGCTTGCGTCACCTTGCTGCCGAGCTTGAAGGTCATGCCTTGCTTGGCCAGGCAACGTTGCAGGGTCTTGGCGGTTTCTTCGTCGGTGCCTGGGCAGATGCGGTCCAGGTATTCGATCACGGTGACCTGGCTGCCCAGGCGGCGCCACACCGAACCCAGCTCCAGGCCGATCACCCCGGCGCCAATCACCACCAGGTGCTTGGGCACGCCCGGCAGCGCCAGGGCGCCGGTGGAGTCGATGATGCGCTGGTTGTCGATGGTCACGCCCGGCAACGGGGTCGGCTCGGAGCCGGTGGCAATGACGATGTCCTTGGCGGCCAGCTCGGTCACGCTGCCGTCGTCGGCCGTTACCTTGACCTTGCCGACGCCGTCCAGTTGGCCCCAGCCCTTGATCCAGTCGACCTTGTTCTTGCGGAACAGAAACTCGATGCCCTTGGTCAGGCCGGTCACGCTCTCATCCTTTTGCTTCATCATCTGCGCAAGGTTGAGGGTCGGCGTGACCTCGATGCCGAGGTTGGCGAATTCGCTGCCGACGGCTGCTTCATACAGCTCGGAGGCATGCAGCAGGGCTTTGGAGGGCATGCAACCGACATTCAGGCAGGTACCGCCGAGGGTTGCGCGGCCTTCTACACAAGCGACGCTCATGCCCAGCTGGCCGGCGCGGATGGCGGCGTTATAGCCACCAGGGCCACCGCCGATGATGACTACATCATAGGTTTTCATTGTTTTACTCCCGGATGAAGAATCGACAATGGCGCCAAGGTTAGTCTGCTGGGCCATGAATTGTATACAATTTATAGCGTTGGCTTGTGGGCGGTACGCACCGCCGGTGCAGGCGTTATAACCTGCGACTATGGTCGCGATAAGCGGAAAGATCGCGCAGATGAACTACCCTTTTTTCGTGACGTCCGATGAAAAAGGGAGGCTTATTCATGCTTGCGCAACTTCCACCTGCTTTACAAAGCCTGCGCTTGCCGCTGCGGCTGAAGCTCTGGGATGGCCATGAGTTCGATCTTGGCCCAAAACCCCAGGTCACCATCGTGGTGAAGGATCCCCAACTGATCACTCAATTAACGCATCCAAGCCTAGACGAATTAGGCGCGGCGTTTGTCGAGGGCAAGCTGGAGCTGGAAGGCACCATCAGCGAGGTCATCCGTGTCTGCGACGAGTTGAGCGTGGCATTACTCAAGGACCACGAAGATGACCAGCCGGTGCGTCGCGAGCACGACAAGGCCACCGATGCGGCGGCGATTTCCTACCACTACGACCTGTCCAACGCGTTCTACCAGCTGTGGCTGGACCAGGACATGGCGTATTCCTGTGCCTACTTCAAGACCGAGCAAGACAGCCTGGAGCAGGCCCAGCAGAACAAGTTCGAGCACCTGTGCCGCAAGCTGCGCTTGCAGGAGGGCGACTACCTGCTGGATGTCGGCTGTGGCTGGGGTGGGCTGGCGCGCTTCGCCGCGCGGGAATTTGGCGCCAAGGTGTTCGGCATCACCCTGAGCAAGGAGCAGCTCAGGCTCGGTCGCCAGCGGGTCAAGGCCGAGGGCCTGGAAGGGCAGGTGGAGTTGCAGATTCTCGACTACCGCGACCTGCCGCAGGACGGCCGCTTCGACAAGGTGGTGAGTGTCGGCATGTTCGAACACGTCGGCCATGCGAACCTCGCGCTGTACTGCCAGCGCCTGTTCGGGGCGGTGCGTGAAGGTGGGCTGGTGATGAACCATGGCATCACCGCGCGGCACATCGATGGTCGCCCGGTCGGGCGTGGCGCGGGTAACTTCATCGAGCGCTACGTGTTCCCGCATGGCGAGCTGCCGCACCTGTCGATGATCACGGCAAGCATCAGCGAGGTGGGCCTGGAAGTGGTCGATGTCGAAAGCCTGCGCCTGCACTATGCGCGCACGCTGCAGATCTGGAGTGATCGCTTGGAAGGGCAGTTGGACAAGGCGGCGAAGATGGTGCCGGAGAAGGCCCTGCGCATCTGGCGGCTGTACCTGGCCGGCTGCTCCTACGCCTTCGCCAAGGGCTGGATCAACCTGCACCAGATCCTCGCGGTGAAACCCCTGGCCGATGGCAGCCACACCCTGCCGCTGACCCGCGAAGACCTGTACCGCTGAACACCGCCCTTAGAGGATCGGTGAAATCAGCCGGGCGATACGCATCCCCAGCAACTGCAAGCGATGGGTATCGCGGCTGTCTTCGGCAGTGATCTCCCGGGCCAGGTCGAAGTCATTGTTGAGCATGGCTTCGACCTGGTCAGCGAAGGCGCGGTCCACCGTCAGCAACATGATCTCGAAGTTGAGCCGGAACGAGCGGTTGTCCAGGTTGGCGCTGCCGATGGCGCTGACCTCGTTGTCCACCAGCACCACCTTCTGATGCAGGAAGCCCGGTTGATAGCGGAACATGCGTACGCCGGCGCGCACTGCCTCGAAGGCGAACAGGCTGGAGGCGGCATAGACGATGCGGTGGTCGGGACGCGAAGGAATGAGGATGCGCACATCGACGCCGCGCAGCACCGCCAGGCGCAGGGCGGCGAACACGGCTTCATCGGGGATGAAGTACGGGCTGGTAATCCACAGGCGCTCGCGCGCCGCATGAATCGCCTCGACGAAGAACAGCGAGCAGGTCTCCTGCGGATCGGCCGGACCGCTGGCCAGTGCCTGGCACAGCACGCCGTCCTCGGGGTAGGTGTCCGGCAGGATCAGTGGCGGCAGTTGCCGCGCCGCCCAGAACCAGTCTTCGGCGAAGGACTCTTGCAGGCACGCCAGCACCGGGCCGCTGACCTGGACATGAGTGTCACGCCAGGGCGAGAGATTGGGGTTGCCGCCCAGGTACTCGTCGCCGACGTTGTGCCCACCGAGGAAGCCCTGCATGCCGTCGACCACGACAATCTTGCGGTGGTTGCGAAAGTTCACCTGGAAGCGGTTGAACCAGCCGCGCCGGGTGGCGAAGGCGCGAATGTCGACGCCGCCGTCGCGCAGGGTCTGGCTGTAGCGTGAGGGCAGGGCATGGCTGCCGACGCTGTCATACAGCACATAGATGCGCACGCCTTCGGCAGCCTTTCTCAATAACAAGTTCTGAAGCTTACGGCCCAGTTCGTCATCGTGAATGATGAAGAACTGCACCAGCACCGTGTCGCGGGCGCGCTCGATGGCGGCAAAGATCGCATCGAACGTGGCCTTGCCATCGATCAGCAGGCGCACCTCGTTGTTGGCCAGGCAGGGCATCCGGCCGAGCTTGGGCATGGCGCGCAAGGCGGCGTAGGATTCGGAGTTGCGCGCCGCCAACGCTTCCTCGACCCAGGGGCGCCAGTTCAGGTCGGCCATCGCCACGTGCATTTCCTGGTTCGCCTGGCGGCGTGCCTGGATGTAGGCGTCGAAGGTCCGGCTGCCGAAAATCAGGTAGGGGATCAAGGTGAAGTAGGGAATGAACAGCAGTGACAGCGCCCAGGCAATCGCGCCTTGTGCGGTGCGCACAGTGAATACCGCATGCAAGGCAGCGCCTGCGCCGAGCAGGTGAGCCAGGCCGATCAGGTAACCGAAGAAGTACGGGCTGTGGTAATCCATACGCATCCTGCTGTCCAAAGGCACTCCCTGCTAACAGACCATGTTCACGCCTACACTTGCAACCGAAAGCACAAAATCGCGTCTAAGCCAGAGTCCGGCGTGGTGCCGGGGTATCGAGGAGCCATACATGAAGAATCGTCTGCCACTGCTGGCACTGGCCTTGGGTCTGTCGAGCCCGTGGGCGCACGCGCAAATGCTGCAACCAGGTTTGTGGGAACTGACCACCAGCAACATGCAGGTCGATGGCAATCAAATGCCGGACATGGGCTTCATGATCGAGCAACTGAAGAACCTGCCACCCGAGCAGCGGGCGATGATTGAAGGCGGGCTGGCCAAGAACGGCATTACCGTTGCGGGCAAGGGTGTGCGCTCGTGCCTGACGCCGGAGCAAGTGAAGAGCAACGACATCCCCTTGCAGGACCCCCAGTCGGGCTGCACGCAGAAGATTACCGAGCGCACGGGCAATGTCTGGAAATTCCAGTTCAGTTGCCCGAAAGCGCAAGGCAGCGGTCAGGCCACCTTTGTCAGTGACCGGGAGTTCCGCACCCAGGTCAACGGCACCTTCAATGCCTCTGGTGTGCAGCAGAAGGGCAGCATGGACACGCGCGCTGTTTGGTTGGGCAACGACTGCGGCACAGTGAAACCTCGAACCTGAGGCTCACCATTGCCATTGGCTGTGGGCGACTGCGTCATGGGCGTGCAGGCTTTCGGCGTGTTCCACGCGAAGGTTGAAGCCGGCGATCCAGGGCAGTCGTTTCAGGGCAAGGTTCAAACGGCGCGCAGCGTCTTCACAGAACATCAGGTTCTGGCCGTTGGCCAAGGCGAAGGCTTGTTCGTCTGCGCGTTTGACTGCCGTCTGCACGGCGGTACCCAGGGCAGACTCGGCGTGGTCGATCAACGCCCGCACCGGCAATTCATCCACGCCCGCGTGCAAGCGGGTCTGCAAGTACGCCGTACTGCGTTGGCTGTGCGGCGTGGCGAGGATCCCCTGGGCGCTGCCGAGCCAGCTCAGGACAGCTTCGTGGCTCAAGCTGCGATTGCCGAAATCAGTCAGAAATTGCTGTTGAATCAATTGCCTGGCGAGTGCGGCAGAGCATGGGCAGGTGGAGGAGTAGTCCACCTGCGCATTTAGTTCCACGTGGAACACTCCGTCAGTCAGCTCCGCGTTCAGCTCAATCGGATAGGCCTTCCAGCCCGCCAATGCGCTGACCAATGCGCTGCGTTTAAGCATCACATCGAATCGCAGTCGTAGAAATGCACTGGCCGACAAGCCCTGGTGACTGTCGAGGAAGCGTTCCAGTAGACGCCGAAGCAGCGCGGCCGACAGCGGCTCATGTTCGAACGCCTCAAGCGCCAGGTACAGGCGAGACATGTGTATGCCACGGGACTCGCCATCATCCAGGCTAACGCCTGCATCCACGGATGCCCGGATTACCTGTCCATCGAAGTGCAGCGGCGCGGCGATGCCACACATGCCAACCCAATCGAGCGGGAGGGCTTGCTGGCTGAGTTGTGCGGCGATATCGGGAAGTGTCAGGGCGCTCATCGGTAAACCATCGCTAGAGAAAAGTCATTGGCAGCCGCCCAGTCGATTGCAGCGCAGATCGAAGCGCTGGCCGCTGGAGCTGGAAACGCGGTTGAGGGTTGTCCAGCCAACACGGCGGCTGTAACCGACCCAGGTTTCGCCATCGCTGGCGACGCCGGTGTAGAAGGTCAGCGGGCCGTAGCGGCTGCTGGTCTGCGCCCAGAAGCGTTTGCCCTGCGCTTCAAAACCACGCAAATAAATCGTGCTGCCGCGGGTGTGTACGCCGTAGTAATTGCCGTCGCGGTCACTGCACGCCAGCAGATGCGCGCTGCGTGTGCAGTCAGCAGGTTGTGCACGAGGCATGGCGTGTGCCGCAGCAACGGGAAACAGCAGCAACATCAACAGCCAAGGCAGTGGCAATTTCATGAGGATTCTCACGCTCTGGTGCGCCTTCGATCGATAAGCGCAAAACCGGTTGGCTGAACAGTATTGTTATACTATAACATAAAACCACAGCATCGCCCGAATGCCGCCTGATGAGGAACTGTTCATGCCCAACCGTCTTCCCGTAACCGTGCTCTCCGGCTTTTTAGGGGCCGGCAAAAGCACCCTGCTCAATCACGTCCTGCGCAACCGCGACAACCTGAGGGTAGCGGTGATCGTCAACGACATGAGTGAAATCAACATTGATGCCAGCGAGGTGCAGCGCAATGTCAGCCTGAACCGTGCTGAAGAAAAGCTGGTGGAGATGAGCAACGGCTGCATCTGCTGCACCCTGCGTGAAGATCTGTTGGAGGAGGTTGGGCGACTGGCCCGCGAAGGCCGCTTCGATTACCTGCTGATCGAGTCCACCGGCATTTCCGAGCCACTGCCAGTGGCGGAAACCTTCACCTTCCGCGATGAACAAGGGCGTAGCCTGGCTGACCAGGCGCGCCTGGATACCATGGTCACTGTGGTCGATGGCCTGAACTTCCTGCGTGACTATCAGGCCGCGCACAGCCTTGCCGAGCATGGCGAAACGCTGGGTGAGGATGACGAACGTTCGATCAGCGACCTGCTGATCGAGCAGATCGAGTTCGCCGATGTGCTGTTGCTGAGCAAGATCGACCTGATTGCCAGTGACGAGCGTGAGGAGCTCATGGCCATCCTGCGCAGCCTCAACACCCACGCGCGAATCGTGCCGATGGTCATGGGCCAGGTGCCGCTCGAGCAGATCCTCAACACCGGTCTGTTCGACTTCGAGCGTGCTGCCCAGGCGCCGGGCTGGCTGCAGGAACTGCGCGGCGCGCATATCCCGGAAACCGAGGAATATGGCATCGCCGCCACGGCCTGGCAGGCGCGCCGGCCGCTGCATCCGCAACGCTTTTTCGACTTTATCCACAGCCCGTGGAGCAATGGCCGCCTGCTGCGTTCCAAGGGGTTCTTCTGGTTGGCGAGCAAGCCGGAGGAGGCGGGCAGTTGGTCCCAGGCTGGCGGCATGATGCGTCATGGCTTTGCCGGGCGCTGGTGGCGCTTTGTTCCACGTGAGCAATGGCCGCAGGACGCCGCGAGTACCTCCGCGATCCTCGGCAACTGGACGGCGGAATCTGGCGACTGCCGCCAGGAACTGGTGTTTATCGGCCAGCACATTGATTTCGCCCTGCTGGACGCGCAACTGAGCGCCTGCCTGCTGACCGACGCCGAAATGGAGCAAGGCATCGAGGGCTGGCAGTGTCTGCCGGACCCATTCGGCCCCTGGTTTGAAGAAGAGGCGGCTTGACGGCAGGGCCTGGGACTGGAGGATAGTGTCGTCTCCTCCAGGCGAAATGGCCCCCATGCTGCAACATATCCCCACGCATCTGATTGCCGGCCCGCTCGGTGCCGGCAAGACCAGCCTGATCCGCCAGTTGCTCGCCCAGCGCCCTGTGGGTGAGCGTTGGGCGGTGCTGATCAATGAGTTCGGCCAGATCGGCCTGGATGCCGCATTGCTCAGTACCGACGACCAGGGTGTCGCGATGGGCGAGGTGGCGGGTGGCTGCCTGTGTTGCGTGAACGGCGCGCCGTTTCAGGTCGGCCTTGGGCGTCTGTTGCGCAAGGCTCGGCCTGATCGGCTGTTTATCGAGCCCTCTGGCCTGGGGCATCCAGCGCAACTGCTGGCACAGTTGGCCCAGGCGCCGTGGCAGGGGGTGTTGTCGGTGCAGCCCGCAGTGCTGGTGCTGGATGCTCAGGCATTGGCTGCCGGCATCCCCCTGCCTGCGGCGCAAGCGCAAGCCTTGAGCCACGCGGGTTTGCTGGTGTTGAACAAGGCCGACCCTGTGGACAGCGAAAAACGCCTGTGGATAAGCAAACAATTCCCGGATGTGCCGCTGTTCTGGACGGAGCAGGGTTACCTGCCACTGGACCGGTTGCCCGGCAACGGGCAGGGGCCTGTGGAAAAGTCGATTGTGGATAAACTTGTGCTACCGAATAGCGCGGCGCCCAGCCTGGCCCTGTGGACAGATCCATCGCGCCCGCTGTGTGTGCATCAACAATTGGCTGACGCCTGGAGCATCGGCTGGCAATGGCATCCCGCCCAGCCACTGGACCGGGCACGCTTGCAGGCATTTCTTGAAGGCCTTGAGTGGCGGCGGGCAAAGATGGTTATCCACAGCGCGAAGGGGTGGTTTTCGGCGAATGCTGTCGAAGGGCAGGGGCTGGAATGGCGGTCTAGCGAATGGCGCAAGGATTCGCGCATCGAGCTGATTTTTGCACAGGCGCAGGAAGTGGCTGTGCTGGAAGCGGGCATGCTTGGCTGCAGGGTGTAGCCGCTGCCGTCAGGCTGCGCTGGAGCCCATGAGGGCTCCCAAAGGCGGCGCCTGCTCTGCAGGCGAGCGCAGCCTATCGGTAGCGGCGACAAGCTTGCCGGGCTGTGGATAACTCAGTTGCGCCAGCGGTTGTGCTGCTCGCGCCACTGGTTCATCTCGATCACGTTGTCCCCAGGCGGCGGTGGCTTGATCTCGAACGGGTAGGGCGCCAGCTCGATCTGCATGGTGTGTGGGCCGAACTGGGTAACTGTGCCGGGATGGCGTTGCTCACCGGTCACCGTGAACTCAAAGTTATACACACGGGCCAGACGCTTGCGGCCATTGGCATCGCGTACAAAGCCGATGCGCTTGAGCGCCACGTTGCCGTCCAGCAGCTCCAGGTCGAGCTTCGCGCAATGCTGCTTGACCCGCTCCAGGGCCTTTTCCCGCAGCCCGTGGTTATGCCACAGCCAGGCGCCCGCCGTGGCCAGCAGCATCAGCACCAGAATATTTTCGAGGGTTAACATCTACTAGTTGCTCCAACGAGATAGGCCCAGCTTAACTGCCGTTTCGGTCTGTCGTACAGATGCTATTTGGCGCCATACTGCGCGCCTGGTTTTTACATTCGTCCGCTTTGGAAGTCCTGCATGAAACGTACACCGCATCTGCTTGCTATCCAGTCCCATGTGGTTTTTGGCCACGCCGGCAACAGTGCCGCGGTGTTCCCCATGCAGCGGGTCGGGGTCAATGTCTGGCCGCTGAATACCGTTCAGTTCTCCAACCACACTCAGTATGGCCAGTGGACAGGGGAAGTGCTTGCGCCAGAGCAAATTCCGGCACTGGTCGACGGGATTGCGACGATCGGTGAGCTGGGCAATTGCGATGCGGTGTTGTCCGGCTACCTGGGCAGTGCGGCCCAGGGGCGGGCGATTCTCAGTGGTGTGGCACGCATCAAGGCAGTAAACCCCAAGGCGTTGTACCTGTGCGACCCGGTCATGGGGCACCCGGAAAAGGGCTGCATCGTGCCAGCCGAAGTCAGTGACTTCCTGTTGCAGGAAGCCGCTGCGGTCGCCGACGTGCTGTGCCCGAATCAACTGGAGCTGGACAGTTTCTCGGGCCGTCGCGCCGACTCGCTGGAAGACTGTGTCGGCATGGCCCGCGCCCTGCTGGAGCGCGGCCCGAAGGCGGTGCTGGTCAAGCACCTGGCCTACCCTGGGCGCAAACCCGAAGACTTCGAGATGCTGCTGGTGACGGCCGAAGGCAGCTGGCACCTGCGCCGGCCGCTGTTGGCCTTCCCGCGCCAGCCGGTGGGGGTGGGCGACCTGACTGCCGGGCTGTTCCTGGCCCGGCTGCTATTGGGAGACGACTGGGTTGCAGCGTTCGAGTTCACCGCCTCGGCGGTACACGAAGTGTTGCTGGAAACCCAGGCATGCAGCAGCTATGAGCTGGAGCTGGTGCGCGCCCAGGACCGCATCGTGCACCCCCGCGTACGCTTCGAGGCGCAGCGCCTGGCCGTTTAGATCGCGTCGGCCTTGAGCTCCTGGTAGCGCTTTTCCAGTTCCTGACGGATCTGCCGACGCTGCTTGCCTTGCAGGAAGCGGCGTTTTTCTTCGCTGCTTTCCGGCTGGCGCGGCGGTACGGCCACTGGCTTGCGATCGTCGTCGACGGCAACCATGGTGAAGAAGCAGCTGTTGCTGTGTCGCACCGAACGCTCGCGGATGTTCTCGGTGACAACCTTGATACCCACTTCCATCGAGGTATTGCCGGTGTAGTTGACCGATGCCAGGAAGGTCACCAGCTCGCCGACATGCACCGGCTCGCGGAACACCACCTGGTCCACCGACAGGGTCACCACATAACGGCCGGCATAGCGGCTGGCGCAGGCATACGCCACTTCATCCAAATACTTGAGCAGGGTGCCGCCATGTACGTTGCCAGAAAAGTTGGCCATGTCCGGGGTCATCAGGACGGTCATCGACAGCTGGGCGTTTCCAGGTTCCATAGTGTGCTCACGGTAAAATTGCGCTGAGGCGGGGTGGCGACTGGTATTCACGCTTCTTTCCCCCTGTGGGATTCCCATCCTAAGAAACGGGACGCTGACGGCGGCATTGCCGTCACGCCCTTCATGCCATTCCTGGCGTCGAAATGGTCGATCTGTTTCTACATATTGCACCGCCTTTTCGCCAGAGGTGACGGTGTTAACCTCGGGGCACCCATGCAATGTGGGCTGCCAATAGTGAAAGACTAATCACCTGCCGTTCAACCAGCACGATTTCTGCTGAGTGGCGGTTCGTTCTTTGTCGCGACACAAGGAGGTACACACCATGCATGCCATCAGTTTTATTCAGGACCTGGCGGTGATCATGCTCATTGCCGGTGTGGTGACCATCCTCTTTCATCGCTTCAAGCAGCCCGTGGTGCTGGGCTACATCCTTGCCGGCTTCATCATCGGCCCGCACACCCCGCCTTTCGGCCTGATCCACGACGAAGACACGATCAAGACCCTCGCTGAGCTGGGGGTGATCTTCCTGATGTTCTGCCTGGGCCTGGAGTTCAGCCTGCGCAAGCTGTTCAAGGTCGGGGCCACGGCGTTCATCGCGGCGTTCCTGGAAATCGTCCTGATGATCTGGATTGGTTTCGAGATCGGCCGCTGGTTCGAATGGAGCACCATGGACTCGCTGTTCCTCGGCGCGATCCTGGCGATCTCCTCGACCACCATCATCGTCAAGGCGCTCAATGACCTGAAAATGAAGAACGAGCGTTTCGCCCAGCTGATCTTCGGCGTGCTGATCGTCGAGGATATTCTCGGCATCGGCATCATTGCCTTGCTCTCGGGCATTGCCGTCAGCGGCTCGGTCAGCTCCGGCGAAGTGTTCTCCACCGTCGGCAAGCTGTCGCTGTTCATGATCGTTGCGCTGGTCATCGGCATCCTGCTGGTGCCACGGCTGCTGGCCTACGTGGCGAAATTCGAAAGCAACGAGATGCTGCTGATCACCGTGCTGGGCCTGTGCTTCGGCTTCTGCCTGCTAGTGGTCAAACTGGAATACAGCATGGTCCTGGGCGCCTTCCTGATCGGCGCGATCATGGCCGAGTCGCGCCAGTTGCTGAAGATCGAGCGGCTGATCGAGCCGGTGCGCGACTTGTTCAGTGCGATCTTCTTCGTCGCCATCGGCTTGATGATCGACCCGAGCGTGCTGCTCGAATATGCCTGGCCGATCGTGGTCATCACCATCGCCGTGGTGCTCGGCAAGATGATCTCCTGCGGCCTCGGCGCCTTTATCGCCGGCAATGACGGGCGTACCTCGCTGCGGGTCGGGATGGGCCTTTCACAGATTGGCGAGTTTTCCTTCATCATCGCGGCACTGGGCATGACCCTGCAGGTCACCAGTACCTTCCTTTACCCGGTGGCCGTGGCCGTTTCGGCGATCACCACGCTACTGACCCCCTACCTGATTCGTGCGGCCGACCCGCTGTCACTCAAGCTGGCCAAGGTCGTGCCCGGGCGCCTGGCGCGTGTGCTGTCGCTGTACGGAGAGTGGTTGCGCAGCATCCAGCCGCAAGGCGAGAGCGCCATGCTGGCCTCGATGATCCGGCGGATCCTGCTGCAAGTGGGGGTCAACCTGGCCTTGGTGGTGGCGATCTTCTTCAGCGGTGGCTATTTCGCCGCGCGCATCGGCACCTACCTGAGCGAATGGATCAGCGACGTCGCCCAGCAGAAGGCGCTGATCTGGGGCGCGGCGCTGTTGCTGTCGCTGCCCTTCCTGATTGCCGCGTATCGCAAGCTCAAGGCCCTGTCGATGCTGCTGGCGGAGATGGGGGTCAAGCCGGAGATGGCCGGGCGGCATACCCAGCGGCTGAGGCGGGTGATCGCCGAGGTGATCCCGCTGTTGTCGCTGCTGGTGATTTTCCTGCTGCTGTCGGCGTTGTCGGCGAGCATCCTGCCGACCAACGAGCTGCTGCTGGTGATCGCGGTGGTGGCGGCGGGTGTGGTGGCGTTGCTCTGGCGCTGGTTCGTGCGGGTGCACACGCGCATGCAGATCGCTTTGCTGGAGACGCTGGACAACCAGAAGGAGCATCACCACTGAGGGTGATGCGCTCCTGCACGAGCGGGTCGTATGTCCGAGGGGATGGAGCGGTAGCGACGTCGCCGTGCAGGAATGCACGGCGATTCTACGAACAATGATGGCTAGGAGCTATCATTTTGTCGTGCTGTGCCCGATCAGCTTTCCAGCCAGACGTCGCGGGCCCAGTGCCATACCGATTCCCAGCTTTCTTCGGTGACCAGTTCTTCTTCGGCGGACCACAGCACCACGGTGCCGTCTTCCTCGACGCAGTAGTAGTCGTCACCGTCCTGGCAGATCGGGATCAGGTCGCGTGGCACGCCGGCGTCCCAGGCGTTGGCAGCGACCTCCGGCAGGTAGGTGTGCGACTGCGGGTCGGTGATGGTGACCGGTTCAAGGGTGCCATAGACCACATCGCTGACCGTGAGCAGGAACTCCTTGAAGACGAACGGAATGTTGATGAACAACTCTTCTTCGACCTCGACCAGCTGATCTTCATCAGGCAGTTCGAGCGGCACGGGGACCGGTTCGTTGGCTTCACGGAGTTGCTCGATGACTTCTTCCACAGTTCTATCCTCTAACCTTTTCGACACGCTGCGCGTTATACCCTAGTAGGGCACTGCGCTAAAAGCAAAACCCCGGGACAGGCCCGGGGTTTTTTTGTGCAATGCCTCAAGATCAGCCGTTTTGGCGGATACCGGCGACCAGCCAAGGCTGGTTTTCGCCAGGAGCACGCTCCATGTTCCAGCTTTCGCTGAACACTTCGCCCTGGTCGAAGCGCGAGGTCTTCGAGACACCGGTGAAGGTCAGGGTGGCCATGGTCTTGTCGCTACGATCATCAACGCCTTCAAGCTGCACGTTCAGGTCGTCGATGTAGGTGGCCTGGAAGCCATCACCCAGTGCAGCGCGTTCCTGTTTCAGGAACTGCAGCATTTGCGGGGTAACGAACTCTTCGATCTTGTCCATTTCGTTGGCATCCCAGTGCTGCTGCAGCGACTGGAAGTGGCTACGGGCGGCAGCCAGGAAGCTTTGCTCGTTGAACCAGGCCGGTGCGTTGATCACTGGGCGGGCGCTGGCAGCAGGGGCTGCGGAGCCACCGAAGATCGACGGTTGGGCAGGCTGCTGGAAGGCTTCACGCTGCATCGGTGCACCACCGGCGGCGGCCATTTGTGGCTGCTGCTTGCGGCGACGGGCGGCGATGAAGCGGAAGATCAGGAAGGCGATAACCGCCATGATCAGCATGTCGAAGATCTGCATGCCCTGGAAGCCGTCGCCCATGAACATGGAGGCGAGCAGGCCACCGGCGGCGATACCGGCCAACGGGCCGAGCCACTTCGAGGCACCGCTGGCGGCAGGCGCACGGCCTGGAGCGGTTGGGGTGGCACCTGGGGTTGCAGGCGTAGCCTGGCGGGTCTGGTGAGTTGGCGCGGCACCCGAGCTCTTGCCACCGCCGAAGCGTTTGGCATTAGCGTCGATGCTCATCGTCAGGCCGATGCACAGCGCCAGGGCGATGCTAAGAAAACGTTGCATAGAAGGGAATTCCCATTTTGTGGATTGCACGCGCGCCATGGTGCACAGGTTGTAGGACACATGGCCAGCGACAAGATGTTTCCATCTTTTGCCTGGTTTGTGTGCAGGCGCGCGCTGTGGGAGCGGGCTCGGCCAGTAAAGGCAACGAGCGCTTTGCGCTCGATCGCGGGACCAGCCCGCTCCCACAGGTGGTTAAGAGGTGTGCTTACAGTGCCTCAAGCTTGGCGTAGCCGAGCATCAGCCATTTGCTGCCCTCGGCAAAGTTCACCTGCACCCGCGCCTGCGCCCCGGCACCCTCGAAGTTGAGGATCACGCCCTCGCCAAACACCGCATGGGAAACATGCTGGCCCAGGTTGAACGCCGTCTCGGGAATATTGGCACCGCCAAACAGGCTGCTGGAGTTCTGCTTCTGCCCCGAACCATACGGACGGCTCACGCTGTTGGACAGGCGCACTTCCTGTATCAGGCCGGCCGGAATTTCGCGCACGAAGCGCGACACCTTGTTGTAGGTCTCGCTGCCATATAAACGACGGGTCTCGGCGTAGGTCATCACCAGGTTCTGCATCGCCCGGGTAATGCCCACATAGGCCAGGCGACGTTCCTCGGCCAGACGGCCGGGTTCTTCCAGGCTCATCTTGTGCGGGAACAGGCCTTCTTCCATGCCCACCAGGAACACGTGGGGGAATTCCAGGCCCTTGGCGCTGTGCAGGGTCATCAGCTGGATGCTGTCTTCATGCTCGTCGGCCTGGGCGTCGCCGGCTTCCAGCGAGGCGTGGCCGAGGAACGCCGCGAGCGGCGAGAGCTCCTGGTCTTCTTCGCTGTTCTCGAAGTTGCGCGCAGCGCTGACCAGTTCCTCAAGGTTTTCTACCCGTGCCTGGCCCTTTTCACCCTTTTCTTCCTGGTGATAGATGATCAGCCCGGACTGCTCGATGACTGTCTGGGTCATCAGGTGCAGCGGCATGTCGAGCACCTTGGCGGCAAGGTTCTCGATCAACTCGATAAACGCGCTCAGCGCACCTGCCGCACGTCCCTTGAGGCCCTTGTTGGCGATCAACTGGCTCATTGACTCCCACATCGAGACCTGGGCGTGACGGGCGTGGTCGCGGATCGCTTCGACGGTTTTCTCGCCAATGCCGCGTGGCGGCACATTGATTACCCGCTCCAGCGCAGCGTCGTTGCCGCGGCCTTCCAGCAAACGCAGGTAGGCCATGGCGTTCTTGATCTCGGCGCGCTCGAAGAAGCGCTGGCCGCCATAGATGCGGTACGGGATACGCTCGCGCAGCAGGGCCTCTTCCAGCACTCGCGACTGGGCGTTGGAGCGATAGAGGATGGCGATGTCGCTGCGGGCCAGGCCGGTCTTGAGCGCGCTCTCGATGGTCTCGACCACGTAGCGGGCTTCATCGTGTTCGTTGAAGGCGGCGTACAGGCTCAGTGGCTCGCCTTCGCCGCCGTCGGTCCACAGCTCCTTGCCCAGGCGATCGCTGTTGTTGGCGATCAAGGCGTTGGCCGCCTTGAGGATGCCGGCGGTGGAGCGGTAGTTCTGCTCCAGGCGGATCATCTCGGCGTCCGGGAAGTCGGCGCTGTACTGGTGGATGTTCTCGATTTTCGCCCCGCGCCAGCCGTAGATCGACTGGTCGTCGTCGCCCACCACCATCAGGCTGTCACCGCCCTTGGCCAGCAGGCGCAACCAGGCGTACTGCACGGCGTTGGTGTCCTGGAACTCGTCCACCAGCACGTGGCGGAAGCGCCGCTGGTAGTGTTCGAGCAGGCCGGGGTGGTCGCGCCACAGATCCAGTGCGCGCAGCAGCAGTTCGGAGAAGTCGATCACGCCAGCGCGCTGGCAGGCTGCCTCGTAGGCTTCATAGATGCTGCGCATGGTGCCCAGGAACAGGTCGCCACTGGCCTGGATATGCTGCGGGCGCAGGCCTTCGTCCTTCTGCCCATTGATAAACCACTGCGCCTGGCGCACTGGCCAACGCTGTTCGTCCAGGCCCAGCTCGCGGATGACCCGCTTGACCAGGCGTTGCTGGTCGTCGCTGTCGAGGATCTGGAAATGCTGGCTGAGCCCGGCTTCCTGCCAGTGCGCCCGCAACAGGCGGTGCGCCAGGCCGTGGAAGGTGCCCACCCACATGCCGGCGGGGTTGATCCCCATCAACTGCTCGATCCGCTGGCGCATCTCGGCGGCAGCCTTGTTGGTGAAGGTCACCGACAGGATCGAATGGGGCGAGGCCTGCACCACCTGGATCAACCAGGCGATACGGTGCACCAGCACTCGGGTTTTACCGGAGCCAGCACCGGCCAGGACCAACTGACGGCCAACCGGGGCCGCTACGGCCTGACGTTGGGCGTCGTTGAGGGAGTTCAACAGGAGGGAGAGATCATCGCGCATCCGGCCATTTTAGGGGTGCGAAGGAGTCAGGGGCAAACCCGTAATCAAAAAACCTGCCGGCGACGACTGACCGGTCATCGGCCGCAAGCCTTGGCCCGCGTGCTTGAGCGCTTCACACGCAAAGCGCAGGGCGAAAATTCGATGCAGAATTATGATCCAGAGCAGTTTGGCAGATGCCTCTGCTTGTGTATGCTCCGTGCACGTTTAAGGCTCACCATTACAAGAACATTGCCTATGACACTCCTTTCCGGCCCTGTCAGCGCCCCTCTGGATGCGCGTCGGGGTATCCGCCGACAGTTCGCCACGCAACTGGCCGTCGAACGCACACGCCTGCTGTATCAGGGCTCATTGCTGCCCACCCTGTTCATGTTGCTGAACGGGCTGGTCTGCGCGTGGTTGTTATGGAGCCCGCAACGTTACCTGCTGGTCAGCGTCTGGGTGGTGTGGTTGATGGCGCTGGTCGCCCTGCGGGTGATCCAGGTGGCGGCGTTCGATGCCGCCATGCCCGACCGCCAGGCCCGGCCCACCTGGTGGCGAATGTTCCTGATCGGCTCGGCTTTCAGTGGCCTGACCCTGGCCAGTGCGGCGATCGCCCTGGTGCCGGTGGATGATTTCGTCCAGCAGGCCTGGGTGTTCGGCCTGTTGGGCGCCGCCACGCTTTCCGCCAGCGTGGCCTATGCCGTCAGCCTGCCGGCGTTTCTCAGTTTCACCTTGCCTTGCCTGGTACCACCCATCGCCTTCCTGTTCTGGAGTGGCGACGCCCAGCAACAGGGCTGGGGCTGGCTCGGGCTGATCCTGCTTGGCGCCTTGCTGGTGGTGGCCTGGCAGGTCAACCGGGTGATCGAGAATGGTCTGCTGCGGCGCTTCCAGAACCAGGCGCTGATCGAGCACCTGCAAGCCGCGCATACCCGTAGCGAACGGCTGAATCAGGCGCTGGCCGGAGAAGTGGAGCAGCGTCGGCTGATCGAGGGCCAGTTGCGTGAGGCGCAAGTGGGCCTGGAAGAACGGGTTGCCGAGCGCAGCCAGGAACTGGACCAGGCCAACCAGGCCCTGAGCAAGAGCGAAGAGCGCCTGGCGCTGGCACTTGAAGCCAGTGAACTGGGGCTCTGGGACTGGAACCTGCAAACCGACGAAATCCATCACACGCAACTGCATGAGCTGTTCGGGCTGGACCCGGAGCAGGTCCGGGCGATGCTCGCCGACCTCAAGCCGCGCCTGCACCCGGACGACCTGCCAGCGCTCAAGCGCACTCTGGTCGAGCATTTGAAGGGGCGTACCGAGGATTACCGCATCGAGTACCGCGTGCGCCACAACCTCGGCCACTGGTGCTGGATCGAAGACCGCGGGCGCGCAGTAGAGCGGGATGATGACGGCCGCGTGGTGCGCATGCTCGGTACCCGGCGGGACATCAGCGCCAGCAAGGCACAGGAAGAACAGCAGCGCCTGGCGGCGACGGTGTTCGAAGCGGCCAGCGAAGGCATTGCCATTCTTGATCCGGACTACAGCCTGCTGGCGGTCAACCAGGCGTTCTGCCAGATCACCGGCTACACCCGCGATGAACTGCTGGCGCACACGGTGCTGGAGCTACCTTGCAGCCGCGATGCCCGGCGGCACGCGGCGGCCATCGACCAAGCGCTGGACTTGCATGGCAGCTGGCAGGGCGAGCTGGTCGAGGCGCGCAAGGATGGCGAACTCTACCCGCAGTCGCTGCAGCTCAATGGCGTGCGCGATGCGCGGGGCAACATCAGCAATATTGTTGGCTTCTTCAGCGATCTGTCGCAAAGGCGCGAATCTGAAGAGCGCCTGCGCTACCTGGCGCACTACGACGAGCTGACCGGGCTGGCCAACCGCGCCTTGTTCCGCCTGCGCCTGTATGAAGCCGGCCAGCGCGTACGCACCAGCGGGCGCAGCCTGGCCTTGCTGCATATCGACCTGGACCGTTTCAAGCTGCTCAACGACAGCCTCGGCCACGAAATTGCCGACCAGTTGCTCAAGCAGATGGCCCAGCGCATTGCCAACGCGGTACCGGAGTCCGATACCGTGGCGCGCTTGTCCGGTGACGAATTCGTGGTGCTGTTCGATGGCTACAGCAACCTCTCGAGCCTGGTGCGGGTGACCACGCGCTTGCTGGAAAAGCTGCGCGTGCCGTTGCGCGTCGAGGGGCATGAGCTGGTGATCAGCGCTTCGGTGGGGATCAGCCTGCTGTCGGAAATCACCCTGGACCTGAATGCCCTGGTCAGCCAGGCCAACATGGCCATGCAGCACGCCAAGCACCTGGGCGGCGACAACTTCCAGTTCTATACCGAAAGCCTGCAAGCCAGCACCCTGGAACGCCTGCAACTGGAGAACCAGTTGCGCAAGGCCATCGAGGAGCGCCAGCTGGAGGTCCACTACCAGCCCAAACTGTGCCTGGCCACAGGCCGGCTGAATGCCGCAGAGGCGCTGGTCCGTTGGCGTCACCCGCAATGGGGCATGGTGCCGCCGGGGGATTTCATCGGCCTTGCCGAGGAGACCGGGCTGATCGCACCGATGGGCGAGTTCGTCCTGCGCCAGGCCTGCTGGCAGGCGCGCGAGTGGCAGCGCCAGGGGCTGGCGCCGATCCGTGTGTCGGTGAACCTGTCGGTCTATCAGTTGCGCCAGGGCAAGCTGGTCAGCCTGGTGCGTCAGGTGCTGGAGGAAAGCGGGCTGGAGCCGCACCTGCTGGAGCTGGAACTGACCGAGAGCCAGCTGCTGGACAGCGTCGAGCACATCATCGCGACGTTCCGCCAGTTGCATGACCTGGGTGTGAAGCTGGCCATCGATGACTTCGGCACCGGCTATTCCTCGCTGAGCTACCTCAAGCGCTTCCCGGTGAACTACGTGAAGATCGACCAGACCTTCATCCGCGGCCTGGAGGAGGGCAGCGAAGACGCGGCGATCACCCGGGCGATCATCGTCATGGCCCACAGCCTGGACCTGAAGGTAGTTGCCGAAGGGGTGGAAACCAGCGAGCAGCTGGCGTTCCTGCGTGAAAACGGCTGTGACGAAGTGCAGGGCTACCTGATCAGTCGGCCGGTGGAGGCGGGCAAGTTGGCCAGTTTGCTGGAGCAGGAGCCTTCCTGGTAACGGAAGGCTCCCTCAGCCTTAGTGCGTGACCAGGATGTTGTCGATGGTGCTTAGCAGTTGATCCTGGTAGTAGATTTCCACGCTCTCGATGCTGTCGCAGGCCTCGGACACCGAGAAACTGACCGCCTTGTCTACAACGGCCTGGAGGAACACGCCTTCCAGTTTTTCCACGGTAATGTCCAGGGCCAGGGTCGATGCAGTGCTGTGTTTGTCGCACTTGACCAGGCTGGGGACGAAACCTGAATGGCCAACCGTGAGGGTGCCATACACGCGGAATTTGCCGCCATCAGGGCCCGGCATGCGGTCGTTCTGGGCAATCCAGTTTTTTGCTTCAATGTGCATTTGTTGATCCTTGTCGTAGTTGACGCTGAAGGGTGTGGAGCCGCTTCAGTGTTGGCCGCGACAGGTCAGGATGGCATCGGGAAGCGGTTCAGCCGTGCCAACTGCGTCCTTGGTGAGCGAGCAGGCTGTGGGCCTGGTCCGGGCCGTTGGAGCCAGCGGGGTAGGGCCGTGGCGCCTGGAAGTGCTCCTGCCAGCCATTGATGATCGGATCGATCCAGGCCCAGGCCGCTTCCACTTCGTCACGGCGCATGAACAGTGTCGAGTCGCCTTCCAGCACATCCAGCAACAAGCGTTCGTAGGCATCCCAGCGGCGGGTCTGGCCAAACACCTGGGCCAGGTTCAGGTTCAGCTCGACCGGTTCCAGGTGCATGCCCTTGCCGGGCGTCTTGGTCATCATCTGCAGGCTGATACGCTCATCGGGCTGCAGCTGGATCAGCAACTGGTTGGCCCGGTCGCCCTCGAACAGGCGATGGGGCACCGGCTTGAACTGGATGACGATCTGTGACGACTTTTTCGCCAGGCGCTTGCCGGTGCGCAGGTAGAACGGCACACCGGCCCAACGCCAATTGTTGATATGCGCTTCAACGGCGACGAAGGTCTCGGTATCGCTGTCGTTGTCGACATCTTTCTCGAAATAGTAGGCCGGCACTTCCTGCCCGCCGATCTTCCCGGCGCTGTATTGGCCGCGCACTGTGCGGTCCTGCACGTCCTGGCCGGTGATGGGCTTGAGCGCCCGCAGGATCTTGACCTTCTCATCGCGTACCGCCTCGGCCTCGAACTGCGCCGGGGGCTCCATCGCCACCAGGCAGAGCAGTTGCAGCAGGTGGTTTTGCAGCATGTCGCGGGTGGCGCCGGCACGGTCGTAGTAGCTGCCACGGTTTTCCACGCCGAGGGTTTCACAGACGCTGATCTGCACGTGATCGATCTGGTTGCCGCGCCACACCGGCTCCAGCAGGGCGTTGGCAAAGCGCAGGGCCATCAGGTTCTGCACGGTCTCCTTGCCCAGGTAGTGGTCGATGCGAAACACCTGGGGTTCCGCGAACACCGCGCCAATTGCGCTGTTGATCGCGGTGGCGGACTCGAGCGACTGGCCGATGGGCTTTTCCAGCACGATGCGCGCTTCGCTGTCGACCAGGCCGGCCACCTGCAGGTGGGTGGCGATGGGCACGAACAGGTTGGGTGCGGTGGCCAGGTAGTAGACCCGTGTCAGCCCGCCCGGCTCGCCGAGAAAGCGTGCCAGGCGGCCGAAGTCGGCGCTTTGCGAGGCGTCCATGGGGAAGTAGTCCAGGCGCGTGGAGAAGCGCCCCCAGGTGTCGTCATCAAAGTCCGCACGGGCGATCTGCGCCCGGCAACGGCGTTCTGCCAGTTGCAGGAAGGCAAGGCGCGGCAAATTTCTGCGGGCCAGCGCCACGATGCGCACGGCGTTGTGCAGACGACCTTCGCGATACAGGTGGTAGAGCGCCGGGAGCAGTTTGTTGAGGGCCAGATCGCCGGTCCCGCCGAAGACCAGAATGTCGCAAGGGATAGTCAATACCACCACTCTCCTAGTTCGTTTAGCTGGGCGGGTCGCCGGTCATGTAGTATAACTACAAGAAAGCTACAACCCGGTCAGCCGATCATAACCGAGTCCTGCCCTTGAATCTGTTGCAACACATCGCCCAGTCGCGCCATCTGCTACGCAAGTCGGAACTGAAGGTTGCCGACCACGTACTGCTTGATCCAGCGGCCGTCATGCATAGCTCCATGGCCGACCTGGCGCACAGCGTCGGGATCAGCGAGCCGACCATCGTGCGTTTTTGCCGGGCGATCGGCTGTACCGGGTTCCAGGACCTCAAGCTCAAGCTGGCGCAGAGCCTGGCGGCCGGCGCGAGTTTCGGCCAGTTCGCCATCCATGAAGACGACTCGGTTGCCGACTACAGCCTGAAGATCTTCGACACCACCCTGCACACCCTGATGGAAGTGCGTGAGCACCTCGATGCCCAGGCCCTGCAACGCGCCGTCACGGCCATGGCCTCGGCGCAGCGTGTCGAGTTCTATGGTTTCGGTGCGTCCGGTGCAGTGGCGGCAGATGCCCAGCACAAGTTCTTCCGCCTGTTGCTGACGGCGGCGGCGTATTCCGACCCGCACATGCAGGCGATGTCGGCGGTCACCCTGAAGCCTGGCGATGTGGCCATCTGCATTTCCCAGTCGGGGCGCTCCAAGGACCTGCTGATCACCGCCAACCTGGTGCGTGAGAGCGGCGCTACCCTGATCACCCTGTGCCCGAGCCAGACCCCGCTGGCCGAGCTGTCGACGGTCAACCTGGCCATCGACGTGCATGAAGACACCGAGATCTACACCCCGCTGACCTCGCGTATCGCCCACCTGGTGGTGATCGACGTGCTGGCAATGGGCGTGGCCATGGCCCGTGGCCCGAGCCTGGTCAACCACCTCAAGAGCGTGAAGCGCAGCTTGCGCAGCCTGCGCCTGTCGCCCAAGTCGATCAAGGCGATGGATGACTGAAACCTTGGTGAGGCTCACCAAGGTTTCACCATTTTGTCACCCGCGCGCCGCCAAATCGTAATTCTCCATCGTCAGGCTGAAACTCCCGAACTCGATCAGGGAGACATGCAATGGCTCGTGAATTCGATGGCTCGTATCAACCCAACGCCAAATCCCGCAAACAGCATGAAAAAGATCAGCGCCGCATGGAATACCGCCGCGCGATCGAGTCCTACTCCGAGCAGCGCCGCCTGCTGCTGGAAATCGCCGACTACCCCGACCTGCAAGCCATCAGTGTGTGGCAGGTATCGGCGGCAGGGTCCCCGAAAAACGCTCCACAAGCGCGCTGATCTGCGTCCGTTCACTGCGGATGAACGCAAGGAACGCCAAGGCCACCGGCGATTGCCGCTTGGCCTTGGATTGCACCACGCACCAGCTGCGGTACAGCGGCAACTCCTCCACGGGTAGCTCGCGAAGCATGCCGGTTGCCAGCTCCAGGTTCAGCGCGTGGCGGGTCAGCAGGGCGATGCCAAGCCCGGCAATCACACACTCGCGCTGGGCATCGGCAGACGCCACCTCCAGCGTCTGGGTGAAGTGCACGCGCTTTTCCTTGAAGTACTCCTCGCAGGCCTTGCGCGTGCCTGAGCCTTGCTCGCGCACCAGCAGGGTATGCGGCTCCAGGTCTTGCAGGCGCAGGCTTTCCAGTTTGCACAGCGGGTGATCCGGCGGCGCCACGGCGACAATCGGGTTGTTCAGGAACGGCAGGAACTCAAGGCCCATGTCCTGCGGCACCATGGACATGATGATCAGGTCGTCGCGGTTGTCGGAGAGACGGCGGATGGCCTGGGCGCGGTTGACCACGGTGAGCGTCAGGTTGACCTCAGGGTGCTGCTTCTTGAACGCGGCAAACAGGTGCGGCACGAAGTATTTGGCGCTCGACTCCACCGCCAGCTTCAATTGCCCCTGCAACGAGCCCTGCATGTCCGAGAGCTGCATGTCGAGGCTTTCGAGGCGGCCGAAGATGTCCCGGCTGGCGCGTTGCAGCGCTTCGGCGGCTTCGGTGAGGTAGAGTTTCTTGCCGACGTACTCGAACAACGGCTGACCGACCAGTTCTTCGAGTTGGCGGATCTGTAGACTAACGGCGGGTTGCGTCAGCGCCATCTCTTGCGCCGCGCGGCTGTACGAACGTAAATCACACACTTCATTGAAGATCTGCAATTGACGCAATGTCATACGCATCAATGACTTACGCATTTTTTTCCGGGCTCTGGCAATACCTTGTAACCGCACTATAAGCTTTTGTTAATGGTGCCTCTAACAAATATTGATTTTTATTTATTCACGTACAGCGCTAGGGTGATTGTGCGACTGGCTAGCAACGTCTGGTCACGCGCCGACCGGCATCGCCGGATCGTCTGTTCCATCGGCTTTGGGAAGAGTCCAAGTGATAAAAAAAATCCTGATCGCCAACCGGGGTGAAATTGCAGTTCGGATCGTGCGTGCCTGCGCCGAGATGGGCATCCGTTCGGTGGCGATCTATTCCGACGCCGACCGCCATGCCTTGCACGTCAAGCGTGCCGATGAGGCCCACAGCATTGGTGCCGAACCGCTGGCCGGTTACCTGAACCCGCGCAAGCTGGTCAACCTGGCGGTGGAAACCGGTTGTGATGCGCTGCATCCCGGTTATGGGTTCCTGTCGGAAAACGCCGAGCTGGCGGACATCTGCGCCGAACGCGGGATCAAGTTCATTGGTCCTTCTGCCGAGGTCATTCGCCGCATGGGCGACAAGACCGAAGCCCGTCGCAGCATGATCAAGGCCGGTGTGCCGGTCACGCCGGGCACCGAAGGCAACGTTGCCGATATCCATGAGGCCCTGGTCGAGGGTGACCGCATCGGTTACCCGGTCATGCTCAAGGCCACCTCGGGGGGGGGCGGCCGTGGCATTCGTCGCTGCAACAGCCGTGAAGAACTGGAACAGGCCTTCCCGCGGGTGATTTCCGAAGCCACCAAGGCCTTTGGTTCAGCGGAAGTCTTCCTGGAAAAATGCATCGTCAATCCCAAGCATATCGAGGCGCAGATCCTCGGTGACAGCTTCGGCAACGTGGTGCACCTGTTCGAGCGCGACTGCTCGATCCAGCGCCGCAACCAGAAGCTCATCGAGATCGCCCCAAGCCCGCAACTGACCCCGGAACAGCGCGCCTATATTGGCGACCTGTCGGTGCGTGCAGCCAAGGCGGTCGGCTATGAAAACGCCGGCACCGTGGAGTTCCTGCTCGCCGATGGCGAGGTGTACTTCATGGAGATGAACACCCGGGTGCAGGTGGAACACACCATCACCGAAGAAATCACCGGCATCGACATCGTGCGTGAACAGATCCGCATTGCGTCGGGCCTGCCGCTGTCGGTCAAGCAGGAAGACATCCAGCACCGTGGCTTTGCCCTGCAGTTCCGGATCAACGCCGAAGACCCGAAAAACAACTTCCTGCCCAGCTTCGGCAAGATCACTCGCTACTACGCCCCCGGCGGCCCGGGCGTGCGTACCGACACGGCGATCTACACCGGCTACACCATTCCGCCGTTCTACGACTCCATGTGCCTGAAGCTGGTGGTCTGGGCGTTGACCTGGGAAGAAGCCATGGACCGTGGCCTGCGGGCCCTGGACGACATGCGTCTGCAAGGCGTGAAGACCACCGCCGCGTACTACCAGGAAATCCTGCGCAACCCGGAATTCCGCAGTGGTCAGTTCAACACCAGCTTCGTCGAAAGCCACCCGGAACTGACCAACTACTCGATCAAGCGCAAACCCGAAGAGCTGGCCCTGGCCATCGCCGCCGCCATTGCCGCCCACGCAGGCCTGTGAGGAACCCATAATGTCCAAGAAAATTTTCGTAACCGACACAATCCTGCGCGACGCCCACCAGTCCCTGCTGGCCACCCGCATGCGCACCGACGACATGCTGCCGATCTGCGACAAGCTCGACAAGGTCGGCTACTGGTCGCTGGAAGTCTGGGGCGGGGCGACCTTCGATGCCTGCGTGCGCTTCCTCAAGGAAGACCCGTGGGAGCGCCTGCGCAAGCTGCGCGCCGCCTTGCCCAATACCCGCCTGCAGATGCTCCTGCGTGGCCAGAACCTGCTGGGCTACCGCCATTACAGCGACGATGTGGTCAAGGCCTTCGTCGCCAAGGCGGCGGTCAACGGCATCGACGTGTTCCGCATCTTTGATGCAATGAACGACGTGCGCAACCTGCGCGTGGCCATCGAAGCAGTGAAGGCTGCCGGCAAGCACGCCCAGGGCACCATCGCCTATACCACCAGCCCGGTGCACACCATCGAGGCCTTCGTGGCCCAGGCCAAGCAGATGGAAGCCATGGGTTGCGACTCGGTCGCGATCAAGGACATGGCCGGCCTGCTGACCCCGTTCGCCACTGGTCAACTGGTCAAGGCGCTGAAGGCCGAGCAGTCGCTGCCGGTGTTCATCCACTCCCATGACACGGCCGGCCTGGCCGCCATGTGCCAGCTCAAGGCCATCGAAAATGGCGCCGACCATATCGACACGGCCATCTCCAGCTTCGCCTGGGGCACCAGCCACCCGGGCACCGAGTCGATGGTCGCGGCGCTCAAGGGCAGCGAATTCGACACCGGCCTGAACCTGGAGCTGTTGCAGGAAATCGGCCTGTACTTCTACGCCGTGCGCAAGAAGTACCACCAGTTCGAAAGCGAATTCACCGCCGTCGACACCCGCGTGCAAGTGAACCAGGTGCCGGGCGGGATGATTTCCAACCTGGCCAACCAGCTCAAGGAGCAGGGTGCGCTGAACCGCATGAACGAAGTGCTGGCGGAGATCCCGCGGGTGCGTGAAGACCTCGGCTTCCCGCCGCTGGTCACGCCGACCTCGCAGATCGTCGGCACCCAGGCGTTCTTCAACGTGCTGGCCGGCGAGCGCTACAAGACCATCACCAACGAAGTGAAGCTGTACCTGCAAGGTGGCTACGGCAAGGCCCCGGGTGTGGTCAACGAGCAGCTGCGTCGCCAGGCCATCGGCAGCGAAGAGGTGATCGATGTGCGCCCGGCCGACTTGCTCAAGCCGGAAATGACCAAGCTGCGTGCCGATATCGGCAACCTGGCCAAGTCGGAAGAAGACGTGCTGACCTTTGCCATGTTCCCGGACATCGGGCGCAAGTTCCTCGAGGAGCGTGAAGCCGGCACCCTGACCCCGGAAGTACTGCTGCCGATTCCGGAAGCGGGCGCGGTGGCGTCGGCTGGTGGTGAGGGTGTGCCGACCGAGTTCGTCATCGACGTGCACGGCGAAACCTACCGCGTCGACATCACCGGCGTTGGGGTGAAGGCCGAAGGCAAGCGTCACTTCTACCTGTCTATCGATGGCATGCCGGAAGAGGTGGTATTCGAGCCGCTGAACGAGTTTGTTGGCGGTGGCAGCAGCAAGCGCAAGCAGGCCAGCGAGCCGGGCCATGTCAGCACCACCATGCCGGGCAACATCGTTGATGTGCTGGTCAAGGAAGGCGATGTGGTCAAGGCCGGCCAGCCGGTGCTGATTACCGAGGCGATGAAGATGGAGACCGAAGTGCAGGCAGCGATTGCCGGCAAGGTCACCGCGATTCACGTGGCCAAGGGCGACCGGGTCAACCCGGGTGAGATCCTGATCGAGATCGAGGGCTGAACACAGCCCTCATCTACAAGCGGTTAACCTCTGGGGGCGTATGCCCCCTTTTTTTATGGCCGCATACTGGTGCTACGAAGGGTGTTTTCTAAACTCTGTGGGAGCCGGCCTTGCCGGCGATGAGGCCCTCACTGTCAGCAAAAAATCCTGTGATTGCTGCTCAATCAATCGCTGGCAAGGCCAGCTCCCACAGTGGATTGTGGGGTTCAATCTGCCCGGCAAGCCTCAAGCGTACGCACCTGCCCCTCAGCCGCCTGATTGTCCGCCGCCAGCCAGCGCTCAAACCCCGCCGCAATCGCCGGCCATTCGTCATCCATGATCGAATACCAGGCCGTGTCGCGGTTGTGGTCCTTGATCACCATGTGTTGGCGGAACACCCCCTCGAAGCTGAAGCCAAACCGTTCTGCCGCGCGCTTGGAGCGTGCATTGGCATTGTTGCACTTCCATTCCAGGCGCCGATTGCCCAGGGCGAACGCCAGCTTGCCCAGCAGGTACACCGCTTCGCTGCCCTTGGGGGTGCGCTGCATGGCGCCGCCGAAGGCGATATGGCCGATCTCGATCCGGCCATGGGCCGGCGCGATCGACATCAGGCTGAGGATGCCCTGGGTCTGGCCGCTGGCAAGGTCGATCACGCTGTAGAACAACGGGTCAGTGCTGGCCGCGTTGCTGTCGAGCCAATGGTCGAAGTCTTCGCGCTCGACGAAGGGGCCGTAGGGCAGGTAGTCCCACAGTGCCAGGTCTGCGCTGGGGCCTTGGTAGATCTCCCAGAGATCCTCGCGATCACGGCGTGGGTCGAGTTTTTCCAGGCGAATGAATCGCCCCACCAACGGTGTCGCCTGGGGGGCTTTGGCCGGGTGCCAGTTCAGTGGGCTGCTCATGGTCGGCTCCTGGATTCAAATCAACGGTTTGCGGAACTGGATGAAACCTGGCCGCTCGGCTACTTGCTCATACAGCGTGATGGCCGTGGCATTGGTCTCGTGGGTCAACCAGTGCACCTTGGCGCAGCCAGCGGCCTTGGCCACAGCGTAGACGTGCTCGATCAACTGCCGGCCAATCCCTAGCCCGCGCTGGTTGCCGTCGACATACAGGTCTTGCAGGTAGCAGGAGTTTTCCACCGACCAGTTGGAGCGGTGGTAGATCCAGTGAACCATCCCCACTGACTTGCCATCGACCCAGGCCAGCGCCGCGTTGGTCGGCTCGTTGGCGTCGAGCATGCGCTGCCAGGCAACGGCGCTGACCTCATCGGCAATGCGGGTTTCGTAGAAGCGTTGATACGCCTGCCACAGGGGCAGCCAGGCGCTGTGGTCGTCGGCGGTTACCGGGCGGATCGTAACGGTCGGCATGGCAGGTTCCTTCAAGGTTGGCGCATCAAGGCGGCCAATTGGTTGTCCAGCGGATCGGGGCTGTTCGCCAGGCCCGCACGCACGCCTTCGACATCGACGGCCGAACGGTTCTGGCTGAGTTTGCGTGAGCCTTGCAGGCGCTCGATGGGTAGGCTGAAGCCGACGATGGCGCGGAGCATGCTGGCAATATAGTCGGCGGGCGCATCGCCCACCGACCAGGGCGTGGCGCGGCCGGCTTCATGGCGATCGCTCAGGCGGCTGACGATATCCAGCAGGCGTTCGGCATCGTGAAACACCTCGGCGCGGCCATAGGCGTGCACGGCCACGTAGTTCCAGGTGGGGACGGTCCTCGGTTCTTCCAGCTTGCTCGGGTAGAAGCCTGGGCTGACATAGGCATCGGCACCGGCGAACACCAGCATGGCCTCGGCGCCTTCGGCCAGTGCCTGCCACTGCTTGTTGGCCCGCGCCAGGTGGCCCAGCAATGTGCCTTTGGCACCTTGCTGCGGGTCCAGCAGTACCGGCAGGTGAGTAGCTTGCAGGCCCTGCTCGTTGTGGGTCACCAGGATGGCCAGGCGGGTTTGAGTGATCTGTTCGTGCAGGCGCTGAAGGTCGTCTTCGCGGTTGGCGGCGGCGATGTGCATGGTGGTGTGGTCCTTGTCCAATGGGCCCATCCTAGGGCAGGCTATTGGCTCATGTTAAGAGCCATTTCCGGCTTATTTAATAGGTCCAATACCGTGAGCGAGCGTCCTTTCACCTTGTCATTCGACCCTACCGGGATAGTTCTGGACCGACGCCAGGGCTTGAGCCGCCAGCTCTATCAGGCGCTGCGCGTACGGGTGCTGGACGGGCGGCTGAGCAGCGGCACGCGCCTGCCGGCCAGCCGTGACATGGCCGCCGCGCTGGCACTGTCGCGCAACAGCGTGGTGCGCGCCTACGACCAGTTGTACGCCGAAGGCTTCATCGAAAGTCGGGTGGGCGATGGGACTTATGTAAGCCAGCTACCAAAATTATCCACAAAACTGTCCACAGGGTTATCCCTGGGTTTTTCCACAGGGTTATCCACAAAATCAGTGGAAAATACTGAGGATTCATCCAGTAAAGTTATCCACAATGGCCCGCTGGGCAGGCTGGAAAAGCACCATTTGCCTGCACCCAGAACGGGCGCCCCACGGGCTTTCAGGGTCGGTTTGCCGGCTTTCGATCTGTTCCCTTTTGACGTCTGGGCCAAGCTGCAAGCGGGTTTCTGGCGCAACCCGGACCCAGCCGCGCTCGGTTATGGCGACCCGGCCGGTGAGTTGCCGCTACGTGAACTGATCGCCACTTACCTGCGCCGTTCGCGCGGGCTTGCCTGTACCGCTGAACAAATTGTGATCACCAGTGGTGCACAGCAGGCAATTAGCCTTTGTGCACAGCTGCTACTGGAGCCGGGTGACCTGGTGGCGGTGGAAAATCCTGGGTACCGCGCCGCCGGTAATGCCTTTGCCCTGACCGGTGCGACGGTGCAGGGCGTTGCGGTGGATCACGACGGGCTGGATTGCGCCGCCTTGAACGGCTTGGCGAACTGCCGGCTGAGTTATGTCACGCCCTCGCACCAGTACCCGACCGGGGTCACCATGAGCCTGGCACGGCGCCTTGAACTGCTGGCCTGGGCCGAGCGCAATGGCAGCTGGATCATCGAGGACGACTACGACGGCGAGTACCGTTACAGCGGCGCACCGCTGGCGCCTCTGGCCGCGCTCGACCGCAGTGGGCGGGTGTTGTACGTCGGCACGTTCGGCAAGATCGCCTTCCCGGCGCTGCGCCTGGGCTATCTGGTGTTGCCACGGCAACTGGTGCAACCGTTTTCCCAGTGTCGGGCGCTGGCAGTGCGCCATTCGGAGGTGGGGACCCAGGCGGTCATGGCGCAGTTCATGGCCAAGGGGCATTTCCAGCGGCATATCCGGCGCATGCGGCGCGCCGCCCTGAGCCGACGCAATGCCGTGCAGGCGGGCTGGCCGCAGGACATTGCGGGGCTGGGCAGCCTGCCGGAAGTGGCGGCGGGGCTGCACCTGAAGGTCGATGTGGATAACCATGCGCGTGAGCAGGAACTGATCGCCCGTGCGACAGCCGTGGGCGTAGAGCTCAATGCCCTGAGCGACTACTGGCTGCCGGACTCGGATACCCCTGTGGATAACCGTGCCGGCCTGGTGCTCGGCTTCGCCGCCGTGGCCGAAGCCGAGATTGCCGATGCGCTGGCACGCCTGGGGCGGGCCTGGCGCGAGTAGCTCTTATTTGCCGGACTTGATCGTGGTCCAGGCGCGGGTGCGAGCGCGCTCGGCATCACGCGGCAGTGGCTTGAGGGTGTAGAGCTTGGCCATCGCCTCTTCGGTCGGGTACAGGTTGGGGTTGTTGCGGATCGCCGGGGTCACCAGCTCGGTGGCGTCCTTGTTCGGGTTCGGGTAGCCGACAAAGTCGCTGATCGGCGCGATCACCTTCGGTTGCAGCAGGTAGTTGATGAAGGTGTGGGCGTCTTCAGGGTTGGCCGCGCCTTTGGGGATGGCCAGCATGTCGAACCAGATCGGTGCGCCTTCCTTGGGCAGGCGCATGTCCACCACCACGCCGTTCTTCGCCTCGGCAGCGCGGTTGGCTGCCTGGGAGAAGCTGCCGGAGTAGCCCACGGCGACGCAAATATCGCCATTGGCGATGTCGGCCATGTACTTGGAGGAGTGGAAGTAGGTGATGCTTGGGCGGATCTTCATCATCAGCGCTTGGGCTTTCGCGTAGTCAGCCGGCTTGTCGCTGTTGGGCGGCAGCCCCAGGTATTGCAGGGCAATCGGCAGGATCTCCGACGGCGAATCGAGCAGGGCCACGCCGCACTGCTTGAGCTTGCTGATGTTCTCTTCCTTGAAGATCAGGTCCCAACTGTCCACCGGGGCGTTGTCGCCAAGCACTGCCTTGACCTTCTGCGGGTTGAAGCCGATCAGCACGGTGCCATACATGTACGGCACGGCGAACTTGTTGCCCGGGTCGTTCGCCTCGATCAGCTTCATCAGCTTGGGGTCCAGGTGCTGCCAGTTCGGCAGTTTGCTGCGGTCCAGCGGCTGGAATACCCCGGCCTCGATCTGCTTGGCGAGGAACACGTTCGAAGGCACCACCACGTCGTAGCCGGAGTTGCCGGTGAGCAGCTTGGCTTCCAGTGCTTCGTTGGTGTCGAAGATGTCGTAGATCAGCTTGACCTGGGAGTCCTTCTGGAAGTCGGTGAGGGTTTGCGGGGTGATGTAGTCGAACCAGTTGTACACACGCAGCGTGCGCTGTTCGGCAGCCTGGAGGCTAGCGGCGGCGAGCAGGCTGGTACACAGCAGCGGGGCGAGCAGACGCTTGAGTCGGGTCATGCTTGAGCTTCCTGTTGGGTGCGTTCGAAACCTTCGAGTACGTTCACGGCGTTGATGCCGATTTCTTCCACCGCATAGCCGCCTTCCATGACGAACAGGGTCGGCGTGCCCAGGCGGGCGATGCGTTCGCCCATCAGCAGGTAGTCCGGGCTGTCGAGCTTGAATTGCGAGATCGGGTCGTCCTTGAAGGTGTCCACGCCCAGCGACACCACCAGCACGTCGGGGGCGTAGGCGGCGATACGCTGGCAGGCGTCGTCCAGGGCCGCGCTCCAGGTGGCCCAGTCGCTGCCGGCCGCGAGCGGGTAGTTGATGTTGCAGCCCAGGCCTGCGCCTTCACCTTTTTCGTCGGCATAGCCGAGGAAGAACGGGAACTCGGCCTGCGGGTCGCCATGGATCGAGGCGAAGAACACATCGCTGCGCGCGTAGAAGATTTCCTGGGTGCCGTTGCCGTGGTGGTAGTCGACGTCGAGGATGGCGACCTTCTTGTGGCCCTGGTCGAGGAAGGCCTGGGCAGCAATCGCGGCGTTGTTCAGGTAGCAATAGCCTCCCATGACATCGCTGGCCGCGTGGTGCCCCGGCGGGCGGCACAGGGCAAAGGCGCTGTGGGCGCCGGCCTGCACGGCGGCCTGGGCGGTCAGGGCGACCTGCGCGGCGCTGTAGGCGGCCTGCCAGGTGCCGGCGGTGATCGGTGCACCGGCGTCGAAGCTGTAATAGCCCAGCTCGCCGTGCAGGCCGGTCGGTTTCACGCTGCGCAGGGTGCGTGCTGGCCAGGTGAAGGGCAGCAGGTCGCCGTCATGGCCAAGTTCGGCCCAGCGCGCCCAGGCCCCTTCGAAGAAGTTCAGGTAGTCGGCGCTGTGCACGCGCAGCAGGGGCGCACGGCCAAAATCGGTCGGGCCGCTGATCGGGCCCAGTTCACGGGTTTTTACCCGATCCAGAACGTGGTCGGCGCGCGAAGGCATTTCGAAGCAGGGCATCAGCTGCCCGTCGATCAGCTCGCAGCGGCCGTGGTGCAGGCGGTGGTCATCGGAATAGATCGTCAGCATTGTTGTTCTCCGGAAGGTTCACTGGCGTCTGTCCATTGTTGGCGGCACGCACGGCAAGCAGAACGGCGGAAACGGCCAAAAGGGGATCGATGTGGCCAGCCTGCGTGTCCGCATTTCGCCCCTTGGCGGTGCAACTAAGCCTATCAGGCGCGGAAATGGCTGGGGGCGACCCCACTCCAGCGCATGAACGCGTGGCGGAAGCTGGCGGTTTCACTGAAACCCAGCAGCTCGGCAATCCGGTAGATCGGTAACTGGTCTTCGCCCAGCAGTTGCTTGGCGCGTTCAAAGCGTAGCTCGTCGAGCAGCTGTTGATAACTGCTGCCCATGGCCTGCAAATGGCGGCGCAGGGTGCGTGAGGAGCAGTTCATCTGCCGGGCCAGGCCATCCAGGCCGGGGGCGGCGTCGAGCTGTTCGAGCAGCAGTTGGCGAATGCGCCCCAGCCAGGCCTGGCGGCCGGTGAACTCCAGGTTCTGTTTGCGGCAGCGCTCGCTCATTGCCCGGTGGGTGACCTGGTCGGCCAGGGGCAGCGGGTGGTCGAGCCAGCGGCGGTCGAAGGCGAAGGCGTTGTCGGCGGCTTCGAAGCGCAGCGGGCAGGGGAAGCTGGCGCTGTAGAGCGCGTGGTAATCCGGGGTTGGGTGGGCGAAGCGGGCGGCCAGCAGGGCCAGTGGCTGGCCGAGCAGGTCATCGCAGATGACTTTGAGCGAGGTCAGGCAGAACTCGGCATTGAAGGCTGCAAGCTCCGGCTCCTGGTGGTATTCGCTGGCGCTGAACCAGACCCGCTCCCCGTCGTCGATCAGGCGCAGGTGGAAAAGTGTTCCCAGTAGCGCGGGGTATTGCATGGCCAGGCGCAAAGCGTCACCTAAGGTGGCACTGGAGAGCAGGGCGTAACCGAGCATGCCGTAGGAGGAAACGTGCATGCGCTGGCCCAGTTCCAGGCCGACTTCACGGCGCCGTGCGACGGCGTTGGCGCACACCAGCATTTCCTGGTGGGTGGTGATGCGCGAGTCGGCGCGGCCCAGGTCGGCTGGGCAGATGCCGCTGCCGTCGAGCAGCTCCTCGGCGGCCTGGCCGTGGGCCTGGAAGGCCTGCAGAACCAGGGAAACCGCGTTGAGGGTGGTGAGGTGGGAATGCAGCATGCTCGACGTCCGGCTGTTGGGCTGGGGAGAGGGTGAGCAATTTGTGTGCCCGTGAGGTCGCGGTGATGCAACTGAGCATCCGTAGATACCGTCTTGCCC
>NZ_JAMDGY010000005.1 GCF_028656955.1 Pseudomonas fontis | reverse complement strand
AAGCAGACCTTGATAATTAAATCTTATCCGACCTTATAATTTGATAATTGAATTAATAATACGTTGAACGTAATGAATAATACATATCCAGTTGAAATGACGTTAACAGCGCCGCTGGCCCTGCATGGCTTGGCAGAAAGCACGCGCGCCGCTGCTGAAGCTTTCATTGCCGCTGGCACGGCGGCCAATACGGTGCGCAGCTACCGCAGCGCCCTCGCCTACTGGGCGGCCTGGCTGCAACTGCGCTACCAGCGCTCGCTTGGGGACGGCGCGCTACCGCCGGAGGTCGCGGTGCAATTCATCGTCGATCATCTGGCGCGTCCGGATGGCGCCGACGGCTGGACTCATCTATTGCCCGCAGAATTTGATGCCGTGCTGGTTGCTGCCGGGGTCAAGGGCAAGCCCGGCGCCCTGGCCTTCAGCACGGTCAGTCACCGCCTGGCGGTGCTCGCCAAGTGGCACCGACTCCAGCGGTGGGACAACCCCGTCGAACAGCCAGCGGTGAAAACCCTGCTGCGTGAGGCCCACAAGGCCCAGGCGCGCCAAGGCGTGACACGCCGCAAGAAGACCGCCGTGGTTTTGGAGCCGTTACAGGCGATGCTCGCCACGTGCACGGATGGTGTACGTGGGGTGCGCGATCGCGCCCTGCTGTTGCTGGCCTGGAGTGGTGGCGGCCGACGCCGCTCGGAAGTGATTGGTCTGCAGATCGAGGACCTGCGACGGCTGGATGTCGACACCTGGCTGTACGCGCTTGGCGCAACGAAGACCAACACCAGTGGGGAGCGGCGAGAGAAACCGTTGCAGGGGCCGGCCGCACACGCGCTGAATGCCTGGCTGGCGGTGATGCCAGAGAGTCAAGGCCCGCTGTTTCGCCGCCTGTACAAAGGGGGTCGCATCAGCAGTGCCGGGCTGTGCGGTGACCAGGTCGCGAGGATCGTCAAGCGTCGCGCCGAACTGGCAGGCCTTGAGGGCGATTGGGCCGCGCATAGCCTGCGCTCGGGCTTCGTCACCGAGGCCGGGCGTCAGGGCGTACCTTTAGGTGAAGTCATGGCAATGACCGAGCACCGCAGCGTGAGTACGGTGATGGGCTATTTCCAGGCCGGCTCCCTGCTGGGCAGCCGTGCCTCCAATTTGCTTGGCCAGGTGCCAGACGAGTAAGTTGGCGCGGCAGCTGCCTACAGCACCACGCTGAACAGGCAATCCCATGACGGGTGTTGTGTGGGAGCGGGCTAGTCCCGCTCCCACAGTGTCGTTGCCAATAAAGCATCAGCTCAATCACAGCTTGGCAATCGACACCTCGGTCGATTTCACGAAGGCAATCACCTCGCTGCCAATGCGCAGCTCCAGCTCATGCACCGAACGCGTGGTAATCACCGAGGTGACAATCCCCGCCGGGGTCTGCACATCAATCTCAGACACCACCGGCCCTTCAATGATCTCCTTGATCGTGCCCTTGAACTGATTGCGTACGTTGATCGCCTTGATGGTCATGTGCTGCTCCTATTTGCCTGAAGAGGTGCACTGTCGCTCAGTGCATGGATCGCAGAGTGCATCCACCATCACTAAATTGAAAAGAATAAATACAGCCATTTATATTCGATTAAGGAATATTGGAATCGGCTTATCTAAATTCCTAAAAGTTATTTATTTCTTCTTTCTTAGATCACATAGCATTGATGAGAAGCGCCAAGTGTTGCCCCAGCAACTGTTGCCAGGGCAACAGCAAAGCAACAGAAACAGCAGATCCGGTACAGCTACGCACCCCGGATGAAAATTAAATCCGCGTAAAAACAGTGCATTACAGATTGGTACAGGTCTTGCTCCAGGCAGAGTCATCCTCCACTGCCTGCTGATCAACAGCCAAGGAAGTCACCATGCCTCATCCATTGAACGTCGTTGTCGTTTCCGGCGGTGCCTATCGCCCGTCTCGCACCCTGGTACTCGCCGAAGCCATCGTCGCCGAACTGGCCACGCACCTGCCGCTCAACGCCCATGTCATCGAGCTGACCGATATCGCCCGCCCGCTGGGTGGCGCCCTGTCGCGTCAGGAACTGCCGGCCAATGTTGAAGACGAGCTGCTGGCCATCGAGTCTGCGGACTTGCTGATCGTCGCCACGCCGGTCTATCGCGGCGCCTACCCAGGCCTGCTCAAGCACCTGTTCGACCTGGTCGACATCAACGGCCTGATCGACACCCCGGTACTGCTCGCTGCCACCGGGGGCAGTGAACGCCATGCGCTGGTGCTCGACCACCAGTTGCGCCCGCTGTTCAGCTTCTTCCAGGCGCTGACACTGCCGATTGGCGTCTACGCCACCGAGAGCGATTTCCACAACTACCAGGTCAGCAGCGAACTGCTGCAAGCGCGCATTCGCCTGGCGGCCGAGCGCGCCGCCCCGGTGCTGGGCGCGGCCACCCTGTCACTGCGCAAAAGCGCCTGAGGAGCCTGCATTGCACACCACACCTTCCGACCCGTTGCAGATTGCACGGGAGCTGGCCAGCGAATTTGCCCGCAACGTGGTCGAGCGCGAACGCCTGGGCGGCACGCCCAAGGCCGAGCGCGACGCCTTGCGCAGCAGCGGTCTGTTGGCCCTGAGCATTCCCACCCAGTTCGGCGGCCACGGCGCTACCTGGCGCGAAACCTTCGCGGTGGTCCGTGAATTTGCGCGAGTCGACAGCTCCATCGCCCATGTCTTCGGCTTTCATCACCTGATGCTCGCCACCGTGCGCTTGTTCGCCACGCCCGAGCAATGGCAGCCCTGGTTCGAGCTGACTGCACGCAAACATTGGTTCTGGGGCAATGCCCTGAACCCGCTGGACACCCGCACCGTGGTCAAGGACCACGGCAGCTGGCGCGAATTTTCCGGCAAGAAGAGCTTCTGCTCCGGGGCCACCGATTCGGAAATGCTGATCGCCTCGGCCGTTGATGAAGGCGCTGGCGGCAAGTTGTTGATCGCTGCGATCCCCAGCGGGCGCACCGGGATCACCTTGCACGATGACTGGAACAACATGGGCCAGCGCCAGACCGACAGTGGCAGCGCCACGTTCGAACGGGTACGGGTCGAGGAAAGCGACCTGCTGCTCGACCCGGGCCCCTTGAGCACGCCGTTCGCCTGCCTGCGGCCGCTGATTGCGCAACTGCACTTCGCCAATATCTTCCTCGGCATTGCCGAGGGGGCCTTTGAGGAAGCGCGCGGTTATACCCGCAACGAAGCCCGTCGCTGGTTCAAGTCCAGCGCCGCGCACAACACCGAAGACCCTTACGTGCTTGGCCACTACGGCGACTTCTGGGTACGCCTGCAGGGTGCCCGTTTGCTCGTCGAACAGGCCGCGCAAGCGCTGGACCATGCCTGGGCCAAAGGCGCGCAACTGAGCGCCGAACAGCGCGGCGAGGTGGCAATTGCGATTGCCACGGCCAAGGTCGCGGCCAGCCGTGACGGCCTGGAAATCTGCAGCAAGGTGTTCGAGGTCACCGGCGCGCGGGCCACCCAGGCGTCAGTCGGCCTTGACCGGCACTGGCGCAACCTGCGCACCCAGAGCCTGCACGACCCACTCGACTACAAGCTGCATGAACTGGGTGACTGGGCCTTGAACCAGCGCCTGCCGACTCCGACTTTCTATTCCTAGTGTGACTGCCATGCAATTGCTGACCTTACCGCCCTCGCCCGCATTGGCGACGTCGATCCGCGCCACGGCGCAGGTCTTCGAAGACCCGAAATCCCAGGCCCTGCTTGCCCACCTGCGGCAAGTCGCGCCGAGCGAAGCCAGCGTGCTGATCATTGGCGAGACCGGCACCGGCAAAGAGCTGGTGGCGCGCCATATCCACAACCTCAGCGGGCGCCGCGACAAGCCGTTCGTGGCGGTGAACTGCGGTGCGTTCTCCGAGTCGCTGGTGGAGGCGGAGCTGTTCGGCCATGAGAAAGGCGCCTTTACCGGCGCCCTCGCGGCCAAGGCCGGCTGGTTCGAGGAAGCCAACGGCGGCACGCTGTTCCTCGACGAGATCGGCGACTTGCCGATGCCGATCCAGGTCAAGCTGTTGCGCGTGTTGCAGGAGCGCGAAGTGGTGCGCCTGGGCTCGCGCAAGAGCATCCCCATCGATGTGCGGGTGTTGGCCGCGACCAACGTGCAGCTGGAGCGGGCAATCAACGCCGGGCATTTTCGCGAGGACTTGTATTACCGCCTGGACGTGGTCAGCCTGGAGCTGGTGCCGCTGCGCGAGCGGCCGGGGGATATTCTGCCGCTGACCCGGCATTTCATTGCCACCTACAGCCAGCGCCTGGGCTATGGCCCGATTGTGCTGAGCGCGGGCGCCGAGCAGAAGCTGCGCAGCTACAGCTGGCCGGGGAATATCCGTGAGCTGGAGAACGTGATTCACCATACCTTGCTGATCTGCCGCAACGGGGTGATCGAGCAGGACGACCTGCGCCTGTCGAACCTGCGTATCGAGCGTCAGGACGATGGCCCGGCGGTCGATGATTCTGCGCAGGCGCTGTTGGCGCGGGCGTTTCAGAAGCTGTTCGAGGAGCAGGCGGGGGCGCTGCACGAGAAAGTCGAGGATGCGTTGTTGCGCGCGGCCTATCGCTTCAGCCACTACAACCAGGTGCATACCGCGAACCTGTTGGGGCTGAGCCGCAATGTGACGCGCACGCGGTTGATCAAGATTGGCGAGTTGGCGGTGAACAAGCGTCAGACGGTGGCTTTTACCCAAGGTGAGCGGGTATTGAATCTATCGATATAAAGGGCCCCATCGCCGGCAAGGCCGGCTCCCACACCCCCGCGATCAAGCGTGAAGCTTCCGTATTTGTAGGCACCAACGTTGCCGGCGATCGGCTGCCGAGGTCGTTGCTAGCCATTCAGGCCCCATCGCCGGCAAGGCCGGCCCACAGGTGGTTGCGCTGCACTGAGTACTCTGTGGGAGCCGGCCTTGCCGGCGATTGAGCGCAAAGCGCTCACAAAGCGGGCCCATACACATCCCGCCCGGCATCAGGGCTCAAGCGCCGGAACAACAATCCCGACGCCATGCACATCAGCCCGCACAGCACGATGACCCACGCCACATCACTGGCCTCCAGGCGTTCATGCCCACGCAGGCTCATCAACCCACCGAGCAACGTGGCCGCCAACCCCACCGACAAGCTCATGCTCAACTGCACGGTCATCGCTTGCAGGCTGCTGGCACGGCTGCTCAGTTGCGCCGGCACGTCGGCATAGGTCAGCCCGCCCAAGGTACTGAACTGCAACGAACGAATGATCGCACCACCAAATAGCACCAGCACGATCACCCAGTACGGCGTATCCGCGTCGAACAACGCACAGCCCATGAAGCTCAATCCGGTGAACAACGCGTTCACCACCAAGGTGCGGCGCATGCCGAAGCGACGTACCACGCGCACCGCCAGCAGCTTCATCAAAAATGCCCCTGCACCACCAGCCAGGGTCAGCAACCCGGCGACCAGCGCGCTGAAGCCAAAGCACAGCTGGAACAGCAACACCAGCAGGAACGGCCCGGACGCCGTACCCAAACGCATCAGGTTGCCACCCCAAAAGCTCACGGCAAAACTGGGGATGCGCAGCAACGACAGGTCCAGCAACGGCCGCGCGCAGCGCCTGGCATGCCATATATAAAGTGCAGCACTCAGCCCCCCGGCAACCAGCAGCGCAAACACCCAGGGCAAAGGCAGCAGGCGATGCCCCAGCGCCTCGAAGCCGAACACCATCGCCCCCAGGCCCACCCCGCTGAACACAAAGCCGCGCCAATCCAGGCGCTCACCCACCACCCCCGCAAAGGCCGGCACATGGCGCTGCACCAGCAGCAACCCCAATACGCCAATCGGCACATTGATCAGGAATATCCAGTGCCACGAGGCAAAGGTCACCAGCACCCCACCCAGTGGCGGGCCGATCATCGGCCCGACCAGTGCCGGAATCGTCAGGTACGAAAGATTGCGCAGCAAATCCTGGCGAGGCGACCAGCGCAGCAGCAACACCTGCCCCACCGGCACCATCATGGCCCCGGCGGCCCCCTGCAGGATGCGCGCAAGGCACAGCTGCAATAGCGAGGTGGACGCCGCGCACGCCAGCGACGCCAGGATGAACAGCACGATGGCCAGCTGGAACAGGCGCTTTGGCCCAAAACGGTCCGCCGCCCAGCCACTGACCGGCACAAACACCGCCGTGGCCAGCATGTACAGCGACACCACCAGGTTCATCCGCACGCTGGGCGCGGCGAAATCGCTGGCCATCTGCGGCAAGGCGGTCATCACCGCCGTGGCGTCGATCAGCTCCATGCACAGCGCACAGCCAATGATCATCGGCACCCGGCGTGAACGGGACTCAAGCACGGGAATCGCAGCTGGCAGCGTCACTCAGAACAACCCCGAGGTCGGCGGTGGCGTGCCTTTGAGCTGCCATGCCCCGACAGCGGCAGCCTTCCACTGGCGGGGGTTGTGGTTGGCCACCGTGCGCGCATTGCGCCAGTGTCGATCGAGATTGTGGCTGCGTCCGGTGGTCGAGGCGCCGCCCACATCGAACAGCAGTTCGGCAGCCTTGAGCGCCGACTCCGCGGCAATGAACTGCGCCTGGGCGACGTCAATGGCCGCCTGATCGACCAGCGCCGGGTCCAGGTCGGCGGCCCAGGCCCGATCAATCGCAGTGGCGGCCTTGAGCACCACGGCCTCGGCGGTAAAGGCCCGCGCCGCGATCTCGCCCACGCTCAGTTGCACGTAGGGGTCGTCCACCGACAACGCGGCGCTGCTGTGCTTGATCGGCCGGGCATGCTCACGGGCAAAGCGCACCGCATCGTCCAGCGCATTGCGCGCTATGCCGGCCTCGACCGTGGCCAGGAACAACTGCAGGAAGGGCGTGACAATCGTGCGCTTGCCCTCCTCCACGGTACGCGGGCGGATTTCGTCGGCAAACACCTGCACGCTGTTCAGCCGCGTCGTGCCGCTGGCGGTCAGGCGCTGGCCCATGGCGTCGAAGTCGTCGACCAGCTCCAGCCCCGCGCGCTCGCGCGGCAACACAAAGGACACCGGCTGATCGTGCTCGTCCAGGGCCACCGCGCTGATCCAGTCGGCATACAGCGCGCCAGTGCTGTAGTACTTGCTGCCGGTGGCGCGAAAATGCTCGCCCTCGGCGACGATGCGGGCACTGATCGCGCCATTCGCGCCGCCGACCTCCCAGCCAGCATTGCCCAGCACCGCGCCCTCGAGGTAACGGGCGAACCAGCGTTCACGCTCCTGCGCGGCATTCTCGGCGCGCGAGGCCAGCAGCCCTTCGATAAAGCCAAAGCCGGGGCGCATTGCCTGGGCCACGTTGGAATCCACCGAGGCGATGCGCAGCAGCAGGCCGATGACATCGCTGACCGAGCCACCGGGACCGCCTTCGGCCAGCGGGATGCGGCAGGTGTACAGCCCCGCTTCGGCAAGCTGGCGGATCGCCTCGAACGGCAGCTCGCGCTCACGTTCGCGGCGCGCCGCCCCTTCGGCGATCAAAGGCAACAGTTGCTCAAGGTTGCGGTGAAGTGTGTGCACGGACATGGAGCTTCCTTATATCGCCAGCTTGAGAAATTCGAAGGCCATGCGCCGACCGCTTTCCAGGTGTGGAATGGCATCGAGCAAGGCCTGGGTGTAAGGGTGCTGCGGGTGATCGAACACCTCCCGTACGCTGCCGGCCTCCACCGCCACGCCGTCCTTCATCACCAGCACGTCGTCGCTGACATGGTTGATCACCCCCAGGTCATGGGAGATGAACAGGCAGGCCAGCCCGAGGCGCTGCTTGAGGTCGTCGAGCAGTTCGAGGATCTGCGCCTGCACCGACACATCCAGCGCCGAAACCGGCTCGTCGCAGACCAGGATCTGCGGCCCGGCCGCCAGCGCGCGGGCAATGGCGATGCGTTGGCGCTGGCCACCCGACAGTTCGATCGGGCGCCGGCCCAGCAAGGCGGCGTCCAGGCGCACCAGGCCGAGCAGTTCCCTGGCGCGGGGCAACCAGTCACCGCGCAGATGCCCGGCGACCTGCAATGCCTCGAACAACACCCGTTGCACGGTGTAGCGCGGATCGAACGAACTGAGCGGGTCCTGGAACACCACCTGGATGCTGCGACGCAGCTCGCGGCGTTGGGCGTCGGACAGCTGCAGCCAGGGCTGGCCCTTGATCTGGATATCGCCGCTGTCGGGGGTTTCCAGGCCGAGGATCATTCGCGTCAGGGTGGTCTTGCCGGACCCCGACTCACCGACGATGCCCAGCGTCTTGCCGCGCTGCAATTGCAGCGACACCCCGTTGACCACCGTGCGCCGTTGCCCGTCGGGGCCCTTGAAGGCTTTGCTCAGGTTGCGCACCTGCAACAACGGCGGCGAAGCGACACCGCTGCTTGCAGCCACCGCCGACAACACCGGGCGCGCTGTCGCGGGCTTGCGTTGGAAGTGCACCGCCCGGCCCGCCTGCAGCAGGTATTGGGTGTAGGGGTGCTGTGGATCATGCAGCACCTGCTCGACGCTGCCCTGCTCGACGATCACCCCGTTGTGCATCACCGCCACGCGGTTGGCCAGGCGTGAGACCACCGCCAGGTCGTGGCTGACGATGAGCATCGCGGTGCGCTCGCTGCGCAGCGACTCCAGCAGGCTCATCACCTGTGCCTGCACCGTGGCGTCCAGCGCAGTGGTGGGTTCGTCGGCGATCAGCAGGCGCGGGTTGCAGGCGATCGCCGAGGCAATCAGCGCCCGCTGGCGCAGCCCACCCGACAGCTGATACGGATATTGCCGGGCACGCAGTTCAGGCTCCGGCACACCGACGGCACGCAGCAGTTCCAGCACCCGGGCCTGACGTTCGGCACGGTTGAGTGTCGTGTGCAGTTGCAGCGGTTCGGCAATCTCCTTGCCGACCGGGCGCAGCGGGTCGAGTGAGCCGAGCGCGTCCTGCATCACGAAGCCGATCTGTGCCCCGCGCACGCTGCGCCAGGTACGCTCATCGAAACGCCGCAGATCCTGCCCGGCAAAGGCCAGCCGGCTCGCCTGGACCTGCGCCCCGGCGCCGGTCAGCCCGGCCAGGGTGCACGAGGTCACGCTCTTGCCCGAGCCGGACTCGCCGACCAGCGCCAGGCATTCACCCCGGCGCAACTCAAAGGAAATCCCCTTGAGCGTTGCCGCCGGCTGATTGGCGAAGTGCACGTGCAGGTCGCGTACATCGATCAATGGTTCTTCAGGTTGCAGTGTCAGGCTCATGGGCGCTTCCCTTCGTTGCGGCGCAGCAGTTCGCGGCCGATGGCGGTGATCGAAACCACGGTCAAGGTGATCGCCAGGGCCGGCCAGGCCACCAGCCACCAGGCATTGCCCAGGTAATTGCGGCCGATGGCGAGCATCCCGCCCCACTCCGGCACCGGTGGCGGCGCGCCGAAGCCGAGAAAGCTCAGTGCCGCACCGGCAATGATGTTGCCGCCAATGCCGATGGTGGCGAGGATCAACACCGGCTTGATCGCGTTGGGCAGCACGTGCCGGGCGATCACCGCGCGGCGGCGCAGCCCGAGGGTGGTGGCCGCTTCGACATAGCCGGCGTTGCGCACCACCAGGGTTTGCGCACGCACCAGCCGGGCGTAGCGCGGCACACTGGCGATGCCCACGGCAATGATGGTGTTGAACAGCCCCTGGCCGAAAAAGGTGATTACCACCAGGGCCAGCAACAGGTCGGGAAACGCCAGCAGCACGTCCACCAGGCGCATCACCGCACCGTCCAGCCAGCGCGGGCCAAGGCCTGCGAGCAGGCCGAAGACGGTGCCGATGAGCAGGCCGATGGCAGTGGCTGCCAGCCCCAGCAACAAGGATGGGCGCACCGCATGCACCAGCCGCACGAGGATGTCCCGGCCGTTCTCGTCGGTGCCCAGCCAATGCACGCTGTCCGGCGCGCGGAAGGCCTGGCGGGCGTTGGCGTCGAGCGGATCGCCGCTGATCAGCCAGCCCGGTTGCAACGCCGCCACCAGCAACAGCAGCACGAACAGCGCCGCCAACGTCAGGCCAGGGCGCAACTGCCACGCACGGTGCGCGACGAACAGCGTTTCGCTTCCCGGCTTCAGGCTCGGGTTACCTAGGGTGAGTTCAGTCATTTCAGACGGCCTGCGCTGCGCGCTGATATTGGCTGGCCGGGTATGGCAGCCCCAGGTGATCACGCAAGGTGCTGCCGCGGTACTCGCGACGGAACACCCCGCGCTGCTGCAACAAGGGCACTACCTCATCGACGAACACCTCGACCCCCGAGGGGAACATGTCCGGCATGATGTTGAAGCCATCCGCCGCGCCATTGCGGAACCAGTGCTCCAGGGTGTCTGCCACTTGCTCAGGGGTGCCGACCAACAGGCGATGACCGACCAGAATCCGCCGCGACAGCTCGCGCAGGGTCAGGTTCTCGCGCCGCGCCAGGTTCAACTGGGCTTCAAGGAAGCCATGCGAGCCCCGTTCGAACGCACTGACCGGGCCGATCTTGTCCCACGGCAGTTGGGCGTCCGGATCGAGTTCACTTTCCACCAGCCCTACCCGCGCCGCGACCTGCTGGAGCAAGCCTTGCTCACCGTAATAGGCATTCAGCTCGTCGAAACGCGCATGAGCTTCAGCTTCGGTACTGCCGATCACGGTGGACAGGCCAGGCATGATTTTCAGGTGTTCAGGGTTGCGCCCCCACTGTTGCGCACGCTGCTTCATTTCGCGGTAGAAGGCCTGGCCATCGACCAGGGTGGTCTGGGTGGTGAAGATCGCATCGGCATAGCGCGAACCCAGCGCCTTGCCGCCCTCTGAAGAGCCGGCCTGGACCAATACCGGCCGCCCCTGCGGCGAGCGCGGCAGGTTCAGCGGGCCCTTGACTGAAAAGTGCTCGCCAACGAAATCGATGCTATGGACCTTGCTTGGGTCGGCAAAACGGCCCTGGCGGGTGTCGGCGATGACCGCGTCGTCTTCCCAGCTGTCCCAGAGCTTCAGGGTCACGTCGATAAACTCGTCGGCGCGGGCATAGCGGTCCACATGCAAGGGCGCGCCGGCCAGGCCGAAGTTCTGCGCGGCGGCATCAGTGGCGTTGGTCACCACGTTCCAGGCGGCGCGACCGCCGCTGATATGGTCGAGCGAGCTGAAGCGCCGGGCCAGATTGAAGGGCTCGTTGTAGGTGCTGGACGCGGTGGCGATCACGCCGATATGCCGGGTGGCCAGGGCCACGGCCGTCAACAACACCGTGGGTTCCAATCGCCCCGCCGGGTGCCGGGCGATATCGGCGCCCAACGCTGGGCCGTCGGCGAGAAAGATCGCGTCCAGGCAGCCACGCTCGGAAATCCGCGCGATGTTCTGGTAGTACGCCACATCCAGGTAGGCGTCTGCGGGTACTTCCGCCTTGCGCCAGGCCCCGGCGTGGGCGCCGAAGCCGAGGATGTTCATGCCGATGCTCATCTGTGCGTCTGGGGTATTCATCGTCGTTCCTCTCAAAGGCTCATACGGCACTGGCTTCATCACGGACACCACTCTGCTCGCCGGCCTGCCCGTGCAGGGTGCGCCAGGCAGCGCCGGGGCTGATGCCGTTGAGGTAGTAGTTGCCCAGCGCCTGTTCGCGGTAGATCGCCGGGTTGTGCGAGGCCAGCGTGCGGGCATTGCGCCAATGCCGGTCGAGGCGCCGGGCCTGGCTGGTGGCCGAGGCGCCGCCGACTTCGAACAGCAAGGTGGTGGCCTCCAATACCTGCTCCAGGACGATCTGCTGCGCCTGGTAGGTGCGGATATCCGCCTCGACGTAGTCGGCTTCGCTCGCGCTGCCGGCCAGCTCGGCCTGGTGCACGCCCTCCAGCACTTCAGCTGCGCCAAGTACCAGGGTCTCAGTGGCGTAGGCCAGGCTCGACAGGCGTCCGATCACCCGCTGTACCAACGGGTCGTCCTTGGGGCTCGATTGCCCCGGTACGCCGAAGGCGCGGGTGCGTCCCTGGACGAACGCCGTCGCATCGTCCAGGACCGCGCGGGCAATGCCGGCCAGGGTGGCCAGGTGGAACAGCTGGTAGAACGACGACAGGTACGACTCGGCGCGCAGTTCGCCCGGTTTGAAACGGCGCAACACGTGCGCCGGTGGCACCGCCACCTGGGCGAAGCGGGTCGTGCCACTGCCGCTCAGGCGCTGGCCGAAGCCGTCCCAGTCGTCCTCGCGGGTCACGCCCGGGGCATCGACTGCCACCACCACGCTGACGAAGTCCTTGTCGTGCATGGCCACGGCGGCGACCCAATCGGCATAGATCGCCCCGGTGCAGTAGTACTTTTCCCCGTCCAGCAACCAGCCGGCCTGCGGCTGCTGCGGGTCGGCCGCGCTGAGGGTGACCGAGTTGGTGCTGCTGTCGCTGCGCTCGGCCATCGCCGCGCCCCACAGCTGCCCGGCGACGACTTTGCCGAACCAGTAATCCTGCGAGGCGGCATCCTTGCTGGACAACCGACCCTCGACAAAGCCGAAATGCGCGCGAATGATCTGCGGCAGGTTGGAATCGGCCTGGGCCAGATCGATCAGCAGGCGGAACAACACCGGCAGGCTGACGCCCTCGCCCTGGTGCGCCTGGGGCACGCGCAACGCCGTGAAGCCTGCGGCGCGCAGCGCATTGACGGCCTCGAAGGCCAGTTCCCGCTGCTGCTCACGGGCCACCGCCCCGCTGGCAATCTGTTCGAATAGCGGTTCGAAGCGCGCGTGCAGCGCGCCGTAGCTTGCTTGGGTCATGACAGGTCCTTGTACGTGACGGGGCTCACACGGCATTGCTGCGTGGGTCTACCCAGTGATTGATCAGGTCGACCAGGAAATTGACGACCACATAGATCGCTGCAGCCAGCAGCGTGATGCCCAGCAGCATCGGCATGTCCTTGTTGATTGCCGCCTCAAGCATCAGCCGGCCAATGCCCTGGCGGGCAAACAGCAACTCGACCACCACCGCGCCGCCCAGCAGGCTGGCGAACACGAAGCCGGACAAGGTCACCAGCGGCACCAGGGCGTGGCGCAGGGCATGCTTGAGGCGCACGCCGGTTTCCGACAGGCCGCGAGCGCGGGCCATGGCGATAAAGGGTTGCTCGAGGGTCGATTCCAGCTCCTGGCGCAGCACCTGGGTCAGAACCGCCGCCAGCGGCAAGGCCAGCGCGAGGCTTGGCAGGATCAACGCGCGCCAACCGCTGGAGCCGGACGGCGGCAGCACGTGCCAGCCGAACGAAAAGACCAGCAGCAAAACCAGGCCAATCACGAAGGAAGGCGCCGAGGACAGCACCAGTTCGCTGCCCGAGGCCAGCGCGCGTACCCACGGTGCGCGGTTGGCGGTCAGCACCGCCACCAGCACCGACAGCAGCAAGGCCAGCGCCGCTGCCGCCAGCGAGAGTTGCAGCGTGGCGCCCAACTGCCCGCCGATCACCTGGCTGACCGGCACGCGCAACCGGTAGGACTCGCCAAGGTCCGCCTGGGCCAGACGGCCCAGGTACTGGCCGTACTGCACCAGCAAGGGCTGGTCGAGGCCGTATTCGGCGCGCACCTGGGCAATCAGTTCGGCGCTGGGCGAGGACTCCGGCCCGCCGAGGATGGCCAGCGCCGGGTCGCCGGCACTCAGGTTGATTGCCAGGAAAGTCAGGGTTGCCGCCCCCCACAGCACGCCGATGCCAGACAACAGGCGGCGCAGTACCAGCCATGCACGATTCATTGGGCCTCCTGGTCAAGCCAGACGCTGGTGAAGAACGGGGTGTTGTGCGAGGTGTCGAAAATCACGCCCTTGACCGCGTTGCGGTACGCCACCAGCACATGGCTTTCGAACACCGGCACGGCGGGTACGGTTTCCACCAGGCGTTGCTGGGCAATGCGGTATTGCCGGGCCAGCTCGGCCGGGTCGTGGGCCTGGCGCGCAGCGCTAAGTGCCTGGTCCAGCGCCGCATCGCGCAGGCGCCCGACGTTCTGCCCGATGAACGTCGGCGTACTGATCGACTGGCTGTGATAGAGGATGAACAGCCCGTCCGGGGTATTGGTGTGCCAATAGCCGCCGGCGATTGCATCGAAGTTGCTGGCATAGCGGCGCTCGGTGATCTGCGCCAGGGGCAGCAGGTCGATGTCCATGGCGAAGCCGATCTTCTTCAGGTCCGCCTGGATGGCCACCGCGATGCTGCCGGGGAACACCCCGGACTCGTAGATCAGCAACTGCGCCGCCAGGCGTTTGCCATCCTTGAGGCGGTAGCCCTGAGGGTCGCGCTGGGCCCAGCCGGCTTCATCGAGCAGGCGGTTGGCCGCGTCCACGTCGTAGCCCAGAGCATCCTTGAATGCCGGGTCGTAGTAGCCGGTGTTGGCGGCGAGGAAGTCACCCTTGGGCAAGAACTCGCCGAAGCCGGCGATCCAGGCGATGCCTTCACGATCGATGGCACGGGCCACGGCGCGGCGTACGCGGACATCCTCGAACGGAAAGCGCTCGACGTTGAAGGTCAGGCTGCGAAACGGGTTGGCCTTGCGCACCCGGCTGCGCATCTGCAGGTCAGGGTTGGCGCGGATGGCCTGGGCGTTCTGCGCCGGGGCATCGAGGGTGAAGTCCGACTGGCGCGCCTCCAGGGTGCTGAAGCGGATCATCGGCTCGGGCACGATGCTCAGTTCCAGGCGATCCAGGTAGGCCTCACCGACATGCCCGGTAACGCTGGGCGCCCAGTTGTAGCCTTGGCGCTTGACGAAGGTTGCGCCCTGGTCGCGGGTGTATTGCTCCAGCACGAACGGGCCGGAGCCTATGGGTTGCTGGGCGATGGTTTTCGGCGCCTCGAGGATCTGCCGGGGCGAGATCATGCTCAGCCACGATTGCGCGAGCACGTCGAGGAACGGCGAATACGGCTCGCGCAGGTGCGCTTCGAAGGTGTATTCATCGACCACCCGGCCGTCCACATACGGGGCGATATAGGCAGCCGCCAGCGGTGACTTGGTCGCCGGGTCGCGCATGTGCTCAAGGTTGATCTGCACCGCGCGGGCGTTGAATTTCTCGCCGTCGCTGAAGGTCACGTCATCGCGCAGGTGGAAGGTGTAGGTCTTGCCGTCGGGCGAGATGTCCCATGACTTGGCCAGCCAGGGCGAGATATTGCCCCGCTCGTCCTGGTACACCAGGCAGTCAAACAGGATCCGCCCGAGCCATTGCACATTGCCATGGGAAATCGAATGCACGTCGAACGTGGTGGTGTCGGACGCCGTGGACATCCGCAAGGTGCCGCCCGGTCGACCCGGCGCCGCTTCACGGTAGTCGTTGGCGGCATAGCGCAGCGTGCCGTCGGCCTGTGCGCCGTCCGCTTGCACGGCCGCGCCCTGCACGCTGGCCGGTGGTTTGCAGGCAGCGAGCAGCAACGCCGCGCCCAGCAGCGCCAGGCGGGCCAGCCTTGATAAGTGGTTCATGTCGCTCTCCCGCTGCCACCGGCACCCGTCACGGCATACCGGTGGCCGCCTCGCTGGCTCAGAAGTTGTAGGTGATGCCGGTGAATGCACCAAAGCCGTCACCGGGGTACAACGACGCCGTGTCCAGGCCGTTGGCGTTGTAGACCGGCGACACGGCGGTCACGTAGTGCTGGTCGGTGAGGTTCTTCAGGTCCAGGTACACCTGCCAGGTACGGCTCGGGTCGTCGTAACCAAAGCGTGCCCCCCACAGCGTGTAGGACGGCGCATAGAAGGTGTTGGCGTAGTCCACCGCCGTGCTCGACACCGTGCGCAGATTGACCCCAGCGTAGAAGCCGTTGGCGTACTGGTAGTTCAACTCACCCTGGTAGACATGCTTGGGCAGGCCCGGCAATTCGTTCTTGTTGAACAGCGGGTCGTTCTCGTAGTGGAAGTCGTTGAGGGTGTAGGTCTGGCGCCAGGTCAGCACGTCGCCGTTGTCGCGCTCCCACAAACGGGTGCTCAGGCCGGCTTCGATGCCCTGGTGCACGGTGGGGGTGGCGTTGGAAGTGGAATTGACCGCCGCCGAAGTCGGCGTGGCCGCCAGCACCTGGACCGTCAGCAGCTCGTTCTTCACCCAGGACTTGTACAGTGCCAGGCTGCCGTCGAAGATCCCGGCCTTGCCGCGAATGCCGAACTCGACGGTATTGGCGCTTTGCGGCAACAGGGGCTTGGCGTAGTTGCTGGTGATCCCGGAGCCGGAGCTGGACCAGGAACTGGGCGGATCAATCGAGCGGCTGGCGTTGGCGAACAGCTGGATGTCCGGGGTCAGGTAATAGCGCACGCCGATACGCGGCGCGAGTTTCCACTCGTCATATTGGTAGTGGTTGGACAGCCCGCTGGTGTTGGGCCGGTCGCTGTAGGTGACGTTGATGTCACGCTTGATCTCGATGGCCGAGAGCCCGGTGTTCAGGTACAGGTTGTCGGTCAGGCCCAGCTCGTTGCCGAGGGTGAACACATGGTCGAACGAGCCGTCGTACTCGACCTGCTTCTGTAGCACGCCAAGGTCCTTGTCACCTCTATAGGTGCGCACCCCGGAACGGATGTGCTCGGTGCTGCTCCAGCCGATCGAGGTATTGCTGGGCAGGCCGAACAGTTCGTCCTGGCGGTTGTACTTGAGCGAATAGTTGATGTCGCGCCAGTCCCAGTAGTTGGGGTTGATGCTGCTCTGGCGGCTGAGGATCTGCGGGTAGTTGTGGTAGACCAGCCCGGCGACCAGGGTCGCGTCGTCGTCGAAGGTATAGGTGGTCTTGCTGCCGACCCAGGTTGAACCGCGCTTGGTCGAATCGGCGCGGGCGCCTTCGGTGGCGGCGTTGCTCTGCTTGGGGTTGTGCTTGATCTGCTCGCGGGTCAGGGTCGCCGAGTTCTCGTGGTACTCCTCGCGGTAGCGCACGAACAGCCGGGTTTCCAGTTTGGGACTGAAGCGGTAGCCGAAGTTGCCGACCACGCCCTGGGCCTTGGCCAGGGTGAAGTCCTGGTAGCCATCGCGCCGGGAGTTGTCGATGCTGACGAAGTAGTCGGCATTGCCTTCGGCGCCGCCGCTGCTGAGGGTCTGCTTCTGCCAGCCGAAACTGCCACCTTCAAGCTTGACCCGACTGCCGGGCGCGGTAAGCCCGGACTGGGTCACGAAGTTGATTGCCCCGCCCAGCGACAAGGCGCCGTATTCAAAGGCGTTGGCCCCGCGCAGCACTTCGGTGAAGTTCAGGCCCTGGGTGTCGAGCAGCTCGTACGGGGTACCGCCTGCACCGGTCAGGGCCAGGCCGTCGAAGAGGAACTTGGTGCCCTCGCGAAAATACCCGGGTGAGGTGTTGGCCCCCGAGCCACGGATGGAAATCTTGATTGCATCGTTGCCGCCGGCGGCCTGGGCGTACACGCCGGGCTGGAATGCCAGGGTGTCTTCGAGGGTCGCCGAGCGGCCTTTTTCCACCTCGGCCTGGGTGACCAGGCTGGTGCCGCCGGGCACACCATCGAGTTCGGCCTGTGCGGCCTGTGCCGGGGTGGCTTTGGCGGCTTGTACGGTGACCGTTTCCAGGCGCTTTTCGCTGGCCTCCCCTGCGGCCCACGCCTGGGGTGCAAGGCTGAGCAGTGCGCTGCCTACGGCGGCCAATCGCAGTTCTCGGCTGGCCAACAATAATGAACGTCCGGTTGTTGCGGGTACTGCCAAAGGCACGCGTTTCAAGGTCTTGCTCCCCACCTGATTAAAATAGGCGAGTTTCTATTGGTATAGTCAATCTCCCTTGGACAATTGCAGCGATCGTGCCAATCGCCAGATTGCCTGTATCTATTGGGCTAGAGGGGTTTGTGCGGTTTTGCCGGGCTGTTTCAAATCGGCATTTGTGTTTGATAACTGTTGGCTGGGCAACAGTTGGAAGGGGCGGCGCTGTCGGAGGGCAGCGCCGTAAAGGCAGTGGGATTAGCGCGATGCCAGTGCCGTGCGCCAGACACCGGCAATGTCCCGCGCCCGCGCGCGCAGCAGTGCCGGGGCCTGGGCGCAGGCCTGTTGCAGGCTCATCGGGCCGCTGGTAACGGCGAATGCTGCATCGATGCCGTGGGCATACAGGGCCTCGTAGCCTTCGCCCAGGGTCCCGGCGATGACGATCACCGGCACACCGTGGCGCTGCGCCACCCGTGCAACGCCGAAGGGGGTCTTGCCGCGCAGGGTCTGGGCGTCGAAACGGCCTTCACCGGTGATTACCAGGTCGGCGTCGCGTACCGCGTCTTCCAGCCCGGCCAGCTCGGCCACCACTTCAATCCCCGGGCGAAAGCGTGCCGCGAGGAAGGCCTTGGCGGCAAAGCCCATGCCGCCCGCCGCACCGCAGCCGGGGAAGGCGCGTACGTCGTCGCCCAGCAGTTCGGCGCAGTGGTCGGCGAAGTGTTCCAGCGCCTTGTCCAGCAGCTTGACCTGCTCGGGAGTGGCGCCTTTTTGCGGGCCGAAGATCGCCGAAGCGCCATTGCTGCCGCACAGCGGGTTGTCGACGTCGGCGGCGACTTCAACGCTCACCTGGGCCAGGCGCGGGTCCAGGCCGCTGGCGTCGATGCGGGCCAGTTTGGCCAGGGCCAGGCCACCTTCGGGCAGGGCTGCGCCTTGCGCGTCGAACAGTTGCAGGCCCAGGGCGCGGAGCATGCCGCTGCCGCCATCGTTGGTGGCGCTGCCGCCGATGGCCAGGATGATCCGCTGGGCGCCGGCGTCCAGCGCCGCGCTGATCAGTTGGCCGGTGCCGTGGGTGCTGCTGCGGCAGGCGTCGCGTTGCTCCAGGGTGAGCAGTTGCAGGCCGCTGGCCTGGGCCATCTCGATGATCGCGGTGCGCGATTCGGCGAGCCAGCCCCATTGGGCCTGGGTGGTCACGCCTAGTGGCCCGCTGACTGGCAGGCTGCGTTGTTCACCGGCACAGGCGGCGACGATGGCCTCCATGGTGCCTTCGCCACCGTCGGCCATTGGGCAGCAGACCAACTGCGCCTGCGGCAATGCATCGGCCAGCCCCAGGGCAATGGCAGCGGCGACGCCTTCGGCGCTGAGGCTGTCCTTGAACGAGTCGGGGGCGATGACGATTTTCATGGGTGTACTCCTCTCCAGATGAGCAGCATGCTGCCAGTAGAGCACAGCGGCGGCCATCGGTCGGATGCACAAGTTGGCGGCGGGTTGTTTGGTCATTTGCCATGTTTGGCAGTGGTGGCCTCATCGCTGGCAAGGCCAGCTCCCACAGGTATCAGTGACAGAGTGAACCCGTGGGAGCCGGCCTTGCCGGCGATAGGGCCCGCATAGCCACTCACTGCTCCGGCGGCAACAACTGCAAGGCCAGGTACAAACTCAGCATCCCTTCCAGGCGCAACGGATCAACCCCGCTCAGTTCAGCAATGCGCTCCAGCCGATAACGCAGGCTGTTGCGGTGGATCCCCAGCGCCTCGGCGCAGGCCTGGCTTTGCCCGTCATTGGCACACCACGCACGCAAGGTCGCCAACAACTGCCCACTGGCATCCTTGGCCCGCACCCGCTGCAACGGCTCCAGCAGTTCATCCAGCGCATCGTCATGCCGATGCCGCCACAGCAGCGCCGGCAACCGATAACGGGACAAGGTCAGCAAGCGCTCACGCGGCAGCACTTCCCGCCCATACGCCAAAAGATCGCGAACCCGCCGATAGCCACGGCGCAACTGCTCCACTCCTTCCGCCGCACCCGCCACCGCCAGGCGCTGCACTTGCCAGCCCTGCCCGTGCAGCTTCTCCAGCAAACGCTGTTCATCCAGCGCCATGCCCTGCGGCCGGCACCACAGCAGCGACTGCCGCGCCGGGCTGACGCACCAGCTTTCCGGGTAACGGGTCATCAGCCAGGCCGCCAGTGGCTCGGCGCCCGGCCCTTCGCCCAGCTCGAACAAGCACGGAATGCGCGCCAGGTCCGGCTTGAGCCCCAACTGCCGCGCTTCATCCACCAAACGCGGCGAGTCGCCGCTGCCACCGAGCAACAACGCCAGCAGGTCATCACAGCGCTGACGCCGCCATTGCTGCTCGACTTGCAGGTAGCGCTGGGCCAACAGCATCTCGGCAGTCATGCGTACCAGCTCGGCATAGGTGCGCAACTGTTCGGGCTCGCCGGTAATGCCTAGTACGCCGATCAGGCGCCCGTCGAGCAGCAATGGCAGGTTGACCCCAGGCTGCACGCCCTTGAGGCACTTGGCCGCCTCGCCGTCGATCTCGACAATCCGCCCATTGGCCAACACGAGCTGCGCGCCCTCGTGGCGGGTGTTGATACGCTGCGCCTCGCCACTGCCCAGAATCAGGCCCTGGCTATCCATGACGTTGACGTTATAAGGCAGAATGGCCATCGCCCGGTCGACGATGTCCTGTGCCAGGTCATGGTCCAGTTCGAACATGCGGGTTTCCTTGAGGTCAACAGGTTGGTCCGGGGCACAGCAGGCTGGCGAAAAACCTGTGCAAAAGCACAAAGACAGCCGCCACGCGCTCGCCGAGACTCATCGCAGCACTGCCACGATGCAGATTGCCGCGATAACCATAACAACAGAGAGAGAATCATGTCATACAGCCCTGCCCCTGACCAAGGCCACGACGTCGACCGCAATGCGCTGTACCGGCGCATCACCTGGCGGTTGATCCCGTTCATCTTCGTCTGCTACCTGTTCAACTACCTGGACCGCGTCAACGTCGGCTTTGCCAAGCTGCAGATGCTCGACGCGCTGAAATTCAGCGAAACCATCTACGGCCTCGGTGCCGGTATCTTCTTCATCGGCTACGTGCTCTGCGGCCTACCCAGCAACCTGGCGCTGAACCGCTTCGGGCCACGCCGCTGGATTGCCCTGATGATGATCACCTGGGGCACGCTGTCGACCTGCCTGCTGTTCGTCACCACGCCAACCGAGTTCTATGTACTGCGGCTGTTCACTGGCGCAGCGGAAGCCGGCTTCTTCCCCGGCATCGTGCTGTACCTCTCGCAGTGGTTCCCGGCTGACCGCCGTGGTCGCATCATGGCCCTGTTCATGTCGGCCATCCCGGTTTCTGGCCTGCTCGGCGGGCCGTTCTCCGGCTGGATCCTCAACCACTTCGCCGCCGGCCAAGGTGGCCTGGCCGGCTGGCAGTGGATGTTCCTGATCCAGGGCCTGCCGACCGTGGTACTGGGCTGCATGGCGGTGTTCCTGCTCAGCGACGGCTTTGCCAAGGCCAGCTGGCTGACCCAGGCCGAGCGCGATGCAGTGGCCTTTGACCTGCGCAAGGACGCCGAAGGCAAGCCCAAGCAAGTCAGCGACAAGCTGCTGTCGGTGTTCACCAACCCGATGATCTGGACCTTCGGCTTCATCTACTTCTGTATCCAGAGCGGTGTCTACGCGATCAACTTCTGGCTGCCGTCGATCATCAAGAACATGGGCTTCAACGATGCCCTGCTGATCGGCTGGCTGAGTGCGATCCCGTACCTGCTGGCAGGCGTGTTCATGCTGCTGGTCGGGCGTTCGGCAGACCTGCGCAACGAGCGTCGCTGGCACTTGGTAGTGCCAATGCTGATGGGCGCCATTGGCCTGCTGATCGCGGTGAACTTCGCGCATAACCCGGTCATCGCGATTGCCGGCCTGACCATCGCGACCATGGGTGCGCTGACCGGCCTGCCAATGTTCTGGCCAATGCCGACGGCGCTGCTGGGTGCCGGCACCGCTGTGGCGGGCCTGGCGATCATCAACTCGGTTGGGCAGATGGCCGGTTTCCTCAGCCCTTACCTGGTGGGCTTCATCAAGGACCAGACCGGTTCGACCGACGCGGCGCTGTATTCGCTGGCGGGGTTGATCGTGGTGGGTAGCCTGGTGGCACTGCGGGTTTCGCGGGCGCGGGCGGGTGCGGCGGTTACTGCAAACTGACGAGGACCGCGTCGAGCCAATCGCCGGCAAGGCCGGCTCCCACACAAACCAGTACTCACTGGTATCAATTCTGTGGGAGCCGGCCTTGCCGGCGATGCTTTTCAACCCTCGGATAACTGTGTAAAACAGATCGGATCCAAACCGCGAAGGGATTACCGATCATGATCTACCGTCCGCTGGGCCGCAGTGGTCTGCAGGTTTCCGCCCTCACCCTGGGCAGCATGATGTTCGGCGAACAGACCAGCAGCGAAGACTCGCTGCGCATCATCGACAAGGCCTGGGGCCAGGGCATCAATTTCATCGATACCGCTGACGTCTACAACGGTGGGCGCTCCGAAGAAATCGTCGGCGAAGCCATCGCCCGCAACCGCCAGGACTGGATCCTCGCCTCCAAGGTCGGCTTCGGCCCCCTCGACGGCCTGCCCAACCGCAGCGGCCTGGGCCGCAAACATATCTTCAACGCCATCGAGGCCAGCCTGACCCGCCTGGGCACCGACTACCTCGACATCTACTACCTGCACCGCGAAGACCACAGCACCCCGCTGGAAGTCAGCGTATCGGCCATCGGCGACCTGCTGCGCCAAGGCAAGATCCGCCACTGGGGCGTGTCCAACTTCCGCGGCTGGCGTATCGCCGAAATCTGCAACCTGGCCGAACGCCTGGGCATCGCCAAGCCGGTGGTCAGCCAGCCGCTGTACAACATCGTCAACCGCCAGGCCGAACCCGAGCAGTTCACCGCCGCCGCCCACCACGGCCTCGGCATCGTGCCGTTCAGCCCCCTGGCCCGTGGCGTGCTCAGCGGCAAGTACGCGCCCAATGCCACCCCCGACGCCAACAGCCGTGCCGGCCGCCAGGACAAGCGCATTCTGGAAACCGAATGGCGCCCGGAGTCACTGGAAATCGCCCAGAAGATCCACGCCTACACCGCCGACAAAGGCGTCGGCATGGTCGAGTTCGCGATTGCCTGGGTCCTCAACAACCAGCACATCAGCTCGGCCATCGTCGGCCCGCGCACCGAGGCGCAATGGGACACCTACAGCGGCGCGCTGGAAGTGAAGATCACCGCCGAGGACGAAGCCTTCATCGACTCGCTGGTAGCCCCCGGCCACGCCTCGACCCCTGGCTACAACGATGTCGCGCACTTCGTCAGTGGGCGCCTGGCGCGCTGAGTTCGCTGCCGAGCAAGTGGCTGATGGCGGCCTTGAGCTTCATCGGCCGCACCGGCTTGTGCAGCAACGCATGGCCCAGCGCCCGTACCTGCTGGCGCAGTTCGTTGCTGTAGTTGGCGGTGATCATCAAGGCCGGCAAGGGTGACGCCCGCCGAGCATTGATCGCGGTCACCGCTTCCACGCCATTGCGGCCGTTGTCCAGGTGGTAATCAACGATCAGCAGGTCCGCCTGCGCCCGGTCGGTGGCCACCTGCCGGGCCAGGTCCTGCTCGCTCAGCGCGGTGACCACCTCGCAGCCCCACTGCTCCAGCAGGGTGCGCATGCCTTCGCAGATCGCCGCATCGTTATCCAGCACCCAGATCCGTGCGCCTTCCAGGCGCTCCATCAGCAGCAGCGGCTCAGCTGCCGGGATCTGGACCTGCGTCAGCGGCTCACTGCGTGGCACCTCGATTGCGAACACCGAGCCTTGGCCCGGTGTCGAGCGCAGACTTACCCGGTGCTGCAAAATACCGGCGATCTTGTCGACGATGGCCAACCCCAGGCCCAGGCCACGGTCCTGATCAGGGCGCTGCACATCACCGCGCTTGAACTCCTGGAACACCTCTTCGCATTTGTCCGGCGCAATGCCGATGCCGGTGTCCCACACCTCGATCCACACCTGCGCCCCGCGCCGGCGACAGCCCAGCAGCACCCGGCCACGCGGGGTGTAGCGGATGGCATTGCTCAGCAGGTTGCGCAGGATCCGCGCCAGTAGCTGGATGTCGCTGTGCACCCACAGGCTGCTCGGCACATAGACCAGCTGCAAGCCTTCGCCAGCGGCGGCCCGCGCGTACTCGGCGGCAAGGTTGTCGAGCAGGTCGCTGGCGGCGAAACGGGTCTGCTCGGCCTTGATCACCCCGGCATCCAGCTTGGAAATGTCCACCAGCGTACCCAACAGGCTTTCGACATCGTCCAGCGAATTGCTGACATTGCGCACCAGTGCAGGGTTGGCCGATTGCTGCTCCTGCAGGGCGCTGGTGAACAGCCGCGCGGCATTCAGCGGTTGCAGCAGGTCATGGCTGACGGCGGCAAGGAACTTGGTTTTCGACAGGTTGGCCCGTTCGGCCTCGTGCTTGGCGTCGCGCAGTTGCTGATTAAGCTGGGTAAGCTCGGCCGTACGCTCGCGTACCCGCACTTCCAGGTGCTGGTACGCCTGATGCAGGGCCTCGGCGGTACGCCGACGCTCGGTGATATCGCGGATCAACACGAAGATCCCCACCACTTCCCCGCTGGCCAGGCGGTTCGGCACATAGGAGCGCAGCATGTAGCGCTGCTCGCCGTGGGCGTTGGTCTCGGCAAACTCGAAGGTCACGCTCTCCCCGGCCAAGGCCTGCTCGATATAGCCTTCAAGACGGCGGTAGTGTTCGGGGCTGTGCACTTCACTCAGGCGCTGGCCAAGCATCATCGCGCTGGGCCAGCAGTACCACTGCTCGTACACCTTGTTGGTGAACTCGTAGACCAGCTCGGCGTTGAGGTAGGCGATCAGGGCCGGGACATGGTCAGTGATCAGGCGGATCCAGCGTTCGCTCTCGCTCAAGGCCTTGGCATGCTGGTAGCGCTCGGTGATATCGGTGAAGGTGTTGACGAAGCCGCCGGTGGGCAAGGCATGGGTGCGAATTTCCAGGACTCGGCCGTCGTACAGGCGCTGTTCCAGTTCATGGATGGCACGCCCGTTGTCGTTGCGGCTGGCGGGAGTCAGCAAGGCCAGCTCGCTGTCGGCGATGACCTCGGCAAACGGGCGGTGGGCGGCAATCGGCGCCAGGCCGCTGAGCTCGAGGAAGCGGCGGTTCCACAGCTCCAGCACCCCGTCGGCGTTGACCATCGCCACCCCCTGGGACAGGTTGTCTACCGCGCGTTGCAACAGATGCGATTTTTGCGCCACCGCCTGCTCGCGGCGCTGGGTTTCGCTGAGCTTGACCTCGGTGATGTCGGTGAACAGCATCACCCGCCCGCCGCCATGGGTGGGCCGTTCGCTGACCTGCAGCCAACGACCATTGCGCAGGCGGTACAGCAGGTGTTCATCGCTGTGCCCGCGTTGTTCCTCGCTGAACGGGCCGGAGCTCTGCATCAGCCGCTTGACCTCGGACAGGCGCATGCCGGCGATGATGCGGATGCGGCTGTTGGCCCAGAATGCCTTGAAACGCTGGTTGAACAGGACGATGCGCAGGTCCTGGTCGAACAGCACGAAGGCATCGGAAATGCTCTCGATGGCATCGACCAGGTGCTGGTGCGCGGTTTCTGCGCGCAGGCGGGCGTCACTGAGCAAATGATTGCTGGCCTTGAGTTCGGCCATGGCCTGGTTCAGCGCGTCGGTGCGTTCGCGCACCTGCTCGGCCAGCACCACGGAATACTGGAAGGCCGCGTAGGAATCGTCCGGGCGCGCGGCGCCGGACTCCAGGCGTTCGATCAGCGCCGCGTTGATCCGCTCAAGCTTGTGCTTGTCGTGCAGCAGCTGGGCGATCAGTGCCTCGGGCTCAAGCGCCACGACGGCTGCGGGGGTGGGCGATGGCAACGCCGGTGAAGGTCTGGTTGATGTGCATGCCATTGAACTGCTCTCCGTAGGAGTTGAAACCGACCACCGGTTGTTGGCGCAGGAACGCGCCGACCGCATCCAGTTGCGCACCACTTTCCAGCTCCAGGCGGCGCAGGAAACAGTCGCAGCCGATGGTCATCTGCAAGGGACCGAGGCGTTGGCGCAAGCCGTCGAACAATGCGTCAAGGTTGGGCAGCAAGGGCCCCGGGCGCATGGCGGTGAGGACGATGCCGTTTTCCACTGCGCAGTAGAAGCTCAGGCTGAGGTCGTCGTGCACCTGCTGGATGGCCCGCACGTAGTAGCGCTCGTTGATGCGCACGGCCAGCGGGTGGGCAGCGAACACCCGGTGATCGAGCGCGTCCAGCGGTACGCCGATCAGTTGCGCGTATTCTTCGGCGGCGGGTTCGGCGTTGAGTTCATAGACCCGGCGGCTGGCCCGGTCGGCGCGGGTGACCACCAGTTTCTCTTCGCGTGGCTGGATGTGGTGGGTGGTGAACACCTCGAAATCGAGCCAGGTGTTGACCAGCAAGACCACTGCCGCGCTGCTGTGAAAGTGCCCGTCGTAGTAGACGTGGGTGTGGTTGAGGTAGTTGTCGTCCCCGGCTGAGCCACCGAAATGCGGGATATCGCCGAGGGCGGCGCTGAGTGCGGCGAGGAGCATTTCCTCGCGGCTGGACAGGCCGTCAAGCAGGGTCAGGGCGAAGCTGTGGCCCTTGATGGGTGCCAGGGTGTTGCTGCGGCAGGTGCCGATCAGGCGCTCCACGCATTGCTGGGCGTCGATCAGGCTGAAGTCGTGCATGGGTGCGATAAGTTCGGCGGCAATCGAGAAATGCCGGTGGTCGAAGCCCAGTGCCGTGATGCCGCCACGGCCATAGCCTGCGGGGCTGATCTCGCCAGCGCTGGTGCAGCCGGCCAGGCGTATGCCGCCAAAGCTCTGTTGCAGTGCCTGGGCCAGGGCTGGCAGGTCGTATTCGGCGGAACAGAAGAACAGCACGAAGCCCAGGTGCGGGTGCAACAACTGGGCGGCGAGGTCCTGGGCAGCGGCTTCGGCAGCGCTGGCCCGGGACACCGCGCTGATGATGCCCTCGGCGGGGGAATGCGGCATGACGGCTTCTCGCGGGGCGGGATCGGATGCACGCAGTTTAGGGAGATTGCCGGTTTGCCCGAATGCTACTTGGGTAGCGGGTTTGGGTGGCAATGGTTGTAGATCGGTGGGGGCTCAATCGCGGGACCAGCCCGCTCCCACAGGGAACACTGTTGCCTCCCATTGTGGGAGCGGGCTGGTCCCGCGATTGGGCTACCACAAGCCTCAGCCCCTACCAGGTCAACACCGCCCCCACTGCGAAGGTATCGGTATCCTCGTTCTGGCTGTCCCCCTCATGCCCGTCGATCTCGAACTGGTTGTACTCGGCCACCAGCTTCAGGTTGTCATTGATGTCATGAAACAACGCGATCCCTCGCGTCTGGTAATCCGCCCCGGTGTTCACCGCGCCATTGCCGTCATCCTTGGTCTTGCCATAGGACAACGCCACGCGGTTCTTGCCGACCTTGTACGAGCCCTGCAGCAGATAACCGGTGCTGTCCACCTCACGCAGGGTCGCCTCCCCGGCATTGTTGGTAAAGAACGGGTTGATGCCCTTGGCGGTAAAGCCCGACCCGGTCAGCGACAACCCACCCAGCTTCGCCTGCACGCCATAACCCAGGCCCTTGGAGGTCACCGAGTCCACCGTGTTGTCGGTGTTCTCCGAAGTCTGGTAGCTGCCGTTCAACCAGCTGTAGATCTGCGCTCCACCCAGGTCGAACTGGTAGGTGATCTCGCTCTCGGTACGCGGGTTCTTCTGGTAAGCCTTGCCCACTGCACTGTCATCGTTGGTATCGACCGGGTCCATGATCCCCACGGCGACCCGCAGCCCGTCCATCACCGGGGTCCGGTAGGTGATCTGCGAAGTCGGGAACGGATACGGGTAACCGCTGCCGATATTGCCGAACGACACCCCGCCGCCGTCGACCAGGCCCAGGGTATCGCTGACCTGGCCATAGCCTGCCAGCAACTCGTCGAGGAGGATGTTGGAGCGGGCAAACAGGCCGAAATCCTTGCCGATCAGCACTTCACCCCAGCCCGGGTTGGCCACCGTGCCGTAGAACTGGCGCACATCGATGGCCGTGTCGGTGCCGTTGGTTTCACTGTCGTTGATCGTCACCCAGAACGACGCACGCGCGCCCAGCTTGAGGTCATCGACCTGGCGGGTCATGTTGAAACCCAGGTAGTTGGGCAGAAAGCCCATCTTCACCCGCGACTGGCGCCGGTCGTACTGCTCACCCGCGCGGTCGACGTCGCTGTTCACATAGAAGGCGTTGATATAGCCATCGGTGGAAAAGGTCGTCTGGTCCTTGTCGTACAGCATGATCTCGGCCTCGGCCAGCGGGCTCAAACCCAGGGCGGTGGCGCTGATCAGCAGGGGCAGGAAACGGGTCTTGGCATTGTTATTGTTGTGCATGACGCTCTCCGCAAACGGGGGGACGGTTGTCGGAGGCGATTATCGAAAGCCGCACGCTCGAGCCCTACGCTGCGTTGGCCGCAACCCCCTGCTGCTTTGGCGTGGCGCAGCACCACGCCGGGCAAGGGAACTAATCCCTTGCCCGGCGGTGTCACAAGGCTAAAGTGGCAAGACCCGGTGCGAAGGACCGAGCTCGTCATGCAAAAATGCAGGCAGCACCTGCAGTTTTGCTGATTGTATTGGGCAAATTTGCACTGATACGATCCGGACGATCCTTGAACCCATCTCCACACCGTGTTAATTCATGTGGAAAATCAATAACAAAGCAGGGAGACAGCGATGACCGCGCACGCTACTACTTCGGCCGCAACGGACGCGACCGCGCCAGATGTATTGGCCGAAGTCCGCAACCATATCGGTCACTTGACCCTCAACCGCCCCGCCGGCCTCAATGCCCTGACCCTCGACATGGTCCGCCATCTGCATCGGCAGCTGGACACCTGGGCGGGCGACGCGAACATCCATGCCGTGGTACTGCGTGGCGAAGGCCCCAAGGGCTTCTGCGCCGGCGGCGATATCCGCTCGCTGTACGACAGCTATAAAAGTGGCACCAGCCTGCACCGCGACTTCTTCATCGAGGAATACGCCCTCGACCAGCTCATCCACCATTACCGCAAGCCGGTAGTGGCGTTGATGGACGGTTTTACCCTGGGTGGCGGCATGGGCCTGGCCCAGGGCGCCGACCTGCGCGTGGTCACCGAGCGCAGCCGCCTGGCCATGCCGGAAGTCGGCATCGGCTACTTCCCGGATGTCGGCGGCAGTTATTTCCTTTCGCACATTCCCGGTGAACTGGGCACCTACCTTGGCGTCACCGGTGTCCAGGTCCAAGCCGCCGATGCGCTGTATTGCGGGCTGGCAGACTGGTTTGTCGACAGCAGCTTGCTGGCCAAGCTGGATGAGCGCCTCGACAGCCTGAACTGGGGCGAATATCCGCTCAAGGACCTGCAAGGCCTGCTGGCCAAGCTCGGCACCCAGACCCTCGACAACCCGCCGCTGGCCGCCTTGCGCCCGGCCATTGACCACTTCTTCGGCCTGCCGGACATCGCCAGCGTGATCGAGCAACTGCGCGCCGTCACTGTCGCCGACAGCCATGAATGGGCACTGAAAACCGCCGACCTGCTGGAAACCCGCTCGCCGCTGGCGCTGGCGGTGACCCTGGAGCTGCTGCGCCGCGGTCGTCACCTGAGCCTGGAGCAGTGCTTTGCGATGGAACTGCACCTGGACCAGCAGTGGTTCGAGCATGGCGACCTGATCGAAGGCGTGCGTGCCCTGTTGATCGACAAGGACAAGCAACCGCGCTGGAACCCCGCCACCGTTGCCGGCCTGAGCCGTGCACGGGTGGACCAATTCTTCGAAGGCCTGTGAAGGTCGGAGTACGCACATGCAAGACCTGGAACTGAGCGAAGAACAGATCATGATCCGCGACATGGCCCGGGATTTCGCCCGTGGCGAGATCGCCCCGCACGCCCAGGCCTGGGAAAAGGCCGGCTGGATCGACGATGGCGTGGTGCGCAAGATGGGCGAACTGGGCCTGCTTGGCATGGTGGTGCCCGAGCAATGGGGCGGCAGCTATACCGACTATGTGGCCTATGCCCTGGCCGTCGAGGAGATCGCGGCGGGTGATGGCGCCACCGGCGCGTTGATGAGCATCCACAACTCAGTGGGTTGTGGCCCGCTGCTCGCCTATGGCAATGATGAACAGCAACAGACCTGGCTCGCGCGCCTGGCCAGTGGCGAGGTGATCGGCTGCTTCTGCCTGACCGAACCGCAGGCTGGCTCAGAAGCGCACAACTTGCGCACGCGGGCTGAATTGCAGGGTGACCACTGGGTGATCAATGGCGCCAAGCAGTTTGTTAGCAACGCACGGCGTGCGGGGCTGGCCATCGTGTTCGCGGTGACCGACCCGGAGTTGGGCAAGAAAGGCATCTCGGCGTTCCTGGTACCTACCGAGAACGAAGGCTTCGTGGTGGACCGCAGCGAGCACAAGATGGGCATTCGCGCGTCGGATACCTGTGCCGTGACCCTGAACAATTGCCGCATCCCGGCGGCCAACATGCTCGGCGAGCGTGGCAAGGGGCTGGCGATTGCCCTGTCCAACCTTGAGGGCGGGCGGATTGGCATTGCGGCCCAGGCATTGGGCATTGCCCGTGCGGCGTTTGAGGCGGCGCTGGTGTATTCGCGCGACCGTATCCAGTTCGGCAAGCCGATCAACGAGCACCAGAGCATCGCCAACATGCTCGCCGACATGCAGATGCAGATCAACGCCGCACGCTTGCTGATCCTGCATGCCGCGCGTTTGCGCAGTGCCGGCAAGCCCTGCCTGAGCGAGGCCTCGCAGGCCAAGCTGTTTGCCTCGGAAATGGCTGAGCGGGTGTGCTCGAAGGCGATTCAGGTGCATGGTGGCTATGGCTATCTGGAGGATTACCCGGTGGAGCGCTACTACCGGGATGCGCGGATTACCCAGATTTATGAGGGGTCGAGCGAGATCCAGCGGATGTTGATTGCGCGGGAGTTGAAGCACTACCCGATCTGATCCAAATCGGCGGGGGAGTCATCGCTGGCAAGGCCAGCTCCCACAGAGGTCAAGGCAAGACGGTTGCTCCCACAGGTGATTTCACTGCATATCAATATTCCTGTGGGAGCCGGCCTTGCCGGCGATAAGGCCCGCACATTCAGCGATCAACCCGAGCCATCACCGCCTGCTCATACTGCGGATACAGATGGCTCACACTGCGAATCAACTCATACCGGGTCAAGCTGATCGCCGCGAACCGAGGCGGAATCGGCGTGGCAATCACCTCGTTCATCTCCAGCCCCGCTTGCGCGCTCTCACGCAGCAAACCGTCCAGCCACCCCAGGTAGTCCAGCATCTGCACAAACGGCTTGGCGTCGCGAGCCACTGGCCCATGCCCCGCCACCAGCACTTGCCACGGCGTCGCCTGCAACTGCTCAAGCTGCTTGCGCCAAACCGCCAGCCCCGGGCTGTGCGGCGTAGTCAGCGCACGCTGGTAAAACAACAGATCCCCCGCAAACAGCACCCCGGTCCGCTCATCCAGTATCGCCAGGTCCGCCCCGCTATGCCCGCTGAACGCCATCAAGCGCAGCGAATGCGATCCGAACACTCGCACCCCAGGCTCAAGCGCCTGATCCGGCAAGCGCACCTGCGTGCCACGCATCCAGTCGCCGACCAGGCGGTACAGGTTCTCCGCCAACGCATCGCCCTCTTCCCCCAGTAGCTCGCGCGTGGCACTGAGCGCCGCAATCGGCACATCGGCAAACGCCTGGCTGCCCAATGCATGGTCCGGGTGATGGTGGGTCAGCAGCACCTGTACCACCGGCTTGTCCGTCACCAGCCCGATGGCCTGGCGCATCGCCCGGCCATAGCGCAGCGATGGCCCGGTATCGATCACCACCACCCCCGCTTCAGTGACGATAAACCCGGTATTGACGATATTGCCGCCATTGGCCCGGGAGAAATTCTCCGTGCTGCCTTCAAATACATAAGTGTCCGGCGCAACCTGGCGCGGGGCCAGGCGGTACTCAAGGTCCGCCTGGCTCGGCAGGCTGACCACCAGCATCACCAGCAACAGTGCCCGCATGTCTGCCCCCTAGTCGATTGCCGCATCGAACGTATTGCCGTTGTTGTCGCGCAAACTCAGGCGCAGCGCTTCGGCGCGGCGCAGGTCGAACGACAGGTTCGGGTTCTCGCTGACCGCCGGGAACAGCTCCAGCGTCGCCAGTACCTGCCCCTGTGCGTCACGCAACTCGGCATGCTCGATATAGAACTCCGGCACGCCACCCACCAGGCCGTTGTCCATGGGGTGCGACACCTCCAGGCGCAAGCGGCTGAAATCCTCCCGAGGGAAGCGAGCGCCAAGCACCTGGCCCAGACGCTCCTCCCAGCCTGCCTCGCTGCGCACCACGCTGGGGGCGGTGCAGCCGCCACCAGCGGCATCGATCAGGGTCGAGCCGACATGCCAGATACCATCATCGGTAAGCACCGCCGCACGCAGCGCAGTCGCTTGCTCGATGCGAATGCGCACCGCCAGCCACGGCAACACCTGCGGGCCGGGCTGAAAGTCGACGATCTTCGGCAAAGGGTTGAGCTCGGCCCAGACCAGTATCCGCTGCACCGTGCCCGGTAGCGCCCGGGCATCCACCTGCAACGGCACTTGGCGGGCATCCTCGGCAAATGGCGGGGCGATCACCCGCACCCGCGCATCGAACTGATACGGGGCATCCATCAGCCATTGCTGGCGATAGAACTCCCACATCACCGAGGGCACCGGGTCCGGGCCCGGGTCCACGGCAAAGGCCGGGGCGCACAACAGCATGGCGAGCAGCAGCGGCACCCGGCCCATGGCATCACTCCTCGACGTGCACGCTGTCCAGGTAGGTGCGTACCGCCCAGAGCGCTTCCTGGCTCAGGTAGTCGGCCATCTTCGGCATGTACACCCGACCATCGCGCACCGCGCCATTGCGCACGCGCTCGACGAACCATTCATCACCGTTGACGCCCTCGTCCAGCAGGCGCAGGTCCGGGGCGATGCCGCCGGACTTGGCTTCCAGGCCATGGCAGGCCGCGCAGTTCTGGTTGTAGGCCGAGGCGCCGATGGACACCGCCTCGTCGTGATTCTTGCCGTTGCGGTAAGGGTTCTCGGTGCGCCACTCCTCACCCAGCTTTTCCAGGCCGCCGGTGTTTACCGCGGTCGGTGTCACGTTGCCATGAGCGAATGCCGCCCCGGTACTCATCAGGCCGCTGACCAGCACGGCGCTTATCCAGGCGTTTTTCTTGATTGTCATTGTTCTGCCCTCGGCTACTTGTCTGCACGCGAAAACCTCTCTGGCGAAAGGTTGTGCCGGCATCTTAGAAAGCCCGTGCAAACGCCCCCATGCTGCTTTGGTGGCCGCGCCCTCCTCCCTTGGTAGTAGCGCTTGTGGAGCAGTGCCAAATCATGCCCGACCTGGGAAGTTTTCCCGGCAAAGGCGGGAGTTTTTCCGTATCTGTGCAGGCAGCGACGTTCCAGTCTAGGCAGGCCAAAACCACACCTGGATCACCCACCATGACAATAAGAACGTTACCCGCTGCGCTTTCCCCCCTGTCTCTCGCCGTGCAGACCGTACTGCTGGTCGGCACCCTGGCGCTGGCACCTGCCAGCCAGGCCAAGCCGGTGACCTGGGAGGACATTGCCAACGATCACCTGAGCACGCAGAACGTGCTGCAGTACGGCATGGGCACCAACGCCCAGCGCTGGAGCCCGCTGGCCCAGGTGAACGATCAGAACGTGTTCAAGCTGACTCCGGCCTGGTCGTATTCCTTCGGTGATGAAAAGCAGCGCGGCCAGGAGTCCCAGGCAATCATCAATGACGGCGTGATCTACGTCACCGGCTCCTACTCGCGGGTGTTCGCCCTCGACGCCAAGACCGGCAAGCGCCTGTGGACCTACAACCACCGCCTGCCGGACAACATTCGCCCGTGCTGCGACGTGGTCAACCGTGGCGCTGCCATTTATGGCGACAAGATCTACTTCGGCACCCTGGATGCCCGCGTCATTGCCCTGAACAAGGACACCGGCAAGGTGGTGTGGAACAAGAAGTTCGGCGATCACAGCGCCGGCTACACCATGACCGGCGCGCCAACCATCGTGAAAGACCAGAAGAGCGGCAAGGTCATGCTGATTCACGGCAGCTCCGGCGATGAATTCGGCGTGGTCGGCCAGTTGTATGCGCGCGACCCGGAAACCGGTGATGAAGTGTGGATGCGCCCGTTTGTCGAAGGCCACATGGGCCGCCTGAATGGCAAGGACTCGACCACCACCGGCGACGTCAAGGCGCCGTCCTGGCCGAACGACCCGACCACCGAAACCGGCAAGGTCGAAGCCTGGAGCCACGGCGGTGGTGCACCGTGGCAGAGCGCAAGCTTTGATGCCGAGACCAACACCATCATCGTCGGCGCCGGCAACCCCGGCCCGTGGAACACCTGGGCGCGTACCGCCAAGGATGGCAACCCGCATGAATGGGACAGCCTCTACACCTCCGGCCAGGTCGGCGTCGATGCCACCACCGGTGAAGTGAAGTGGTTCTACCAGCACACCCCGAACGATGCCTGGGACTTCTCCGGCAACAACGAGCTGGTGCTGTTCGACTACAAGGACAAGGACGGCAAGCAGTTCAAGGCCACCGCGCATGCCGACCGCAACGGCTTCTTCTACGTGGTTGACCGCACCAACGGCAAGCTGAAGAACGCCTTCCCGTTCGCCGACAACATCACCTGGGCCAGCCATATCGACCTCAACACCGGGCGCCCGGTGGAAAACCCAGGCCAGCGTCCGGCCAAACCGGAACCTGGGCAAACCAAGGGCAAGCCGGTGGAAGTCTCGCCGCCGTTCCTCGGTGGCAAGAACTGGAACCCGATGGCCTACAGCCAGGATACCGGGCTGTTCTATGTGCCATCCAACCAGTGGAAGGAGGAGTACTGGACCGAAGAGGTGAACTACAAGAAGGGCTCGGCGTACCTGGGCATGGGCTTCCGTATCAAGCGCATGTACGAGGACCACGTCGGCTCGCTGCGGGCGATGGACCCGGCCACCGGCAAGATGGTCTGGGAGCACAAGGAGCGTCTGCCGTTGTGGGCCGGGGTGCTGGCGACCAAGGGCAACCTGGTGTTCACCGGCACCGGCGATGGCTTCTTCAAGGCGTTCAACGCCAAGACGGGTGAGGAGCTGTGGAAGTTCCAGACCGGCAGCGGCATCGTCTCGCCGCCGGTCACCTGGGAACAGGATGGCGAGCAGTACATCGGCGTCACGGTCGGTTACGGCGGCGCGGTGCCGCTGTGGGGCGGCGACATGGCCGAGCTGACCAAGCCGGTAGCACAGGGCGGGTCGTTCTGGGTATTCAAGATCCCGGCGTGGGATACCAAGACGGCACAGCGTTGATGTGACCCCGGGGTGCCTTGCGGCACCCATCGCCGGCAAGGCCGGCTCCCACAGGAAACAGCACTTTTGCAACCCTGCTCATTGAGGGAGCCGGCCTTGCCGGCGATAACTTCCTGACAGCCAAAGGAGTCTTCATGAAGTACCTCCCGCTCATTTTCGCCATAGCGCTTCCACCTGCCTTCGCCACCAGCAACGACCTCGGCGACGACACCCCGCTCACCCTCAACGGCTGCATCATCCAGGCCGAAAGCCAATGCCCGAATGCCAAGCTGCAAAACGCCGACCTGAGCAACCAGGACCTGCGCAAGATGAACCTGGCCGGTGCCGACCTGCGCGGGGCCAACCTGCGCCATGCGCGACTGGACTTGGCCAACCTGGAAAAAGCCGATCTACGCGGCGCCAACCTGACCCGCGCAAGCCTGCAACAAAGCAACCTGCGCCTGGCCAACCTCAGTGGTGCCAGCTTGATTGCCGTACAAGGCTGGGGCATGTTTGCCCAAGGCGCGAACTTCAATGACGCCAACCTCAGCGCCGCCTACCTGGAGTTTGCCCGCCTCTCGGGCGCCAAGCTGCACAACACCAACCTGCAGGCTGCGGACCTGGAGATGACCTGGCTGAGCAAGGCCGACCTCAAGGGCGCCAACCTGGCCGATGCCAATCTGCAGGAAGCCAAGTTTGGTGAAAGCAACCTGGAGCAAGCCGACCTGCGCGGCAGCCGTCAGCACTACGCCAACTTCCAGGACAGCAACATGGATGGCTGCAACGGCTGCCCGAAAACCTGGGACTGACGCACTTACCGATGCAACAAACAACCCTGTGAGCCGGCCTTGCCGGCGATGAGGCAGCCAGTACTAGGCAGCAATACGCAACAACCCCGCCTCAATCGCCAAATGCACCAGCTCCGCATGGGAACTCACCTGCAATTTGCTCTTGAGCAAGGTCAGGTAGTTGGACACTGTCTTGCTGCTGATGCACAGGTAGTCGGCGATCTGCCGGGTCGGCATGCCCTTGGCCAGCATCAGGAAGATCTCCGCCTCGCGCGGCGTCAGCCCCTGGCCGACCTGTGGCTGGCAAGCCAGCTGGGTCGCCAGCGCCTGCTCGATGTAGGCATGCCCGGCCAGCACTCGGCGCACCGCCTCAACCATCACCAGCGCCGGCGCCGCCTTGGACAGAAAACCACAAGCCCCCGCCTCCAGCGCCTGGCGCACCAGGCCCGTTTCGGCATGTTCGCTGAAAAACAGCACACGCAACTGCGGCAGGCGCTGACGTAGGCGCCGTGTGGTTTCCAGGCCGCTGATGCCCGGCAGGTCAAAGTCCATGATGACCAGCCCGGGGATCTCCAGCTGTACCTGCTGCAACGCTTCCTCGCCGGTACTCGCCTCGCGGATCGGCACCCCTTCCAGGCCACTGCTCAAGGCGAAGGACAGCCCCAGGCGCATCATCGGGTGATCATCAACCAGCAAAATGGCCATGGTCGAATAACTCCTGTATTCATCAATACGCCATGCTAGAGCGCCGCGCCCCCCATGCAGCCAGTACTTTAGTAGCGCTTTTGCTGTCGATGGTCGCATTCCCAAAGCGCCAACACTGGCCTGTAATACCGGCATAACAAAAATGAGACTGCCGACCATGCTGCCGCGCGCCCTGTCCGCCCTTGCCTGCCTGACGCTGTGTACGTCACTGGCCGCCACTGCCCTTGGGCAAACGCCGCTGTTTTCCAGCGACGGGTATCGCCTGGGCCTCTATCGCAGCCCTACACCGGCCCAATCCGATGCCGGCGATACGATTGACACCGCAACCGTGCAAACCCTGTTGCAACAGCAACCGCCCCCACTGCTGATCGACGTCTACAAGCGCCAATGGCTCAATGGCCGCTTCATCGACAGCGAAGCGCACGCCAACCTGCCCGGCAGCCACTGGCTGGCCAATACCGGCGATGGTGTGCTGAACGCTGACTGGGCCGGCTATTTCGCACGTCACCTGCAACGCCTGAGCAACGGCGACCGGCAACGCCCGCTGGTGTTCTACTGCCGCGCCGATTGCTGGTTGAGCTGGAACGCGGTCAAGCGCGCCGCCGCACTGGGCTATACCCGCCTGTACTGGTACCGTGACGGCCTGGACGCCTGGGAAGGCGCCGGGCTGCCGGTCACCCTGGCCACCCCGGAAACCTTCCCCTGAATCGCACTTGCCTTGCGGCCATACCCACAACAATAAGGTGCAAAGCCATGTACAAGATTCTGATCGCCGACGACCACCCACTGTTTCGCGAAGCCATCCACAACGTGATCAGCGACGGCTTCCCCGGCAGCGAAGTGATGGAAACCGCCGACCTCGACAGCGCCCTGGCCGTTACCGGCGAGCATGACGACCTGGACCTTATCCTGCTCGACCTGAACATGCCCGGCATGCATGGCCTGGGCGGCCTGATCAACCTGCGCAACGAGGCGCCGACCATTCCGGTGGTGATCGTCTCGGCGGAACAGGACAAGCAGGTGGTGCTGCAAGCCATCACCTACGGTGCGGTCGGCTTCATCACCAAATCCTCGCCGCGCGCGCAGATGACCGAGGCGATCGAGCAGATCCTCAACGGCAACGTGTACCTGCCGCCCGACATCATCCGCACGCAAAAAAGCAGCGGCCGGCGCACCCACAGCGAAACCCAGGGTTTCGCCCCGGAGCTGCTCCAGGCCCTGACGCGCAAGCAATTGCTGGTGCTCGAACGCATGACCAAGGGCGAATCGAACAAGCAGATCGCCTACCACCTCGACATCGCCGAAACCACGGTCAAGGCGCATGTCTCGGCGATTTTGCGCAAACTCAATGTGCACAACCGGGTGCAGGCGATCCTCAGTGCCGGCGACATCGACTTCAGTGCCTACCTGCGACGATAGTCATGAATGATCGGCGCAATGGAAATTAACCATTGAAACCGCAATGCCCCGTGCAGTAAGCTCGGTCGCATTCAACTGGAGCAACAGCATGTCGCACATCACCCACACTCACGCTTGCAACACCGGTCGCCTTGCGCGCCCTGTGGCTGTGGCCGAGTGCGCGACCGTTGCACCGGCTGGCTTCTATTTTGGGTATTGGTTTAGCCAAAGGCGCCGCTGATACCCTCAACGGCGCCCACTCACAAGGGGCCGCCGAAAACGAGAATACTCAAACCCCCGGTCGGCCCACCCCGACCGGGGGTTTTGTTTTTTGGCGCTGTACACAACTGACACGTATTGAGGAATTGAACATGAACTACGCCACTTCTTACCGTTACCAACCCTTTACCTGGCGATTTAGCCATTGCCGTTCGGGCCAGCCAGCCGCCTCCGATCGGTCCGTTTCAGGTGGCAACCACACACAGTCAAGAAATCGAACACCTCGATAGGGCCGAAGCCGCGGGCCAGACCCCGCCTTCCGCCCCAGGAAACCCGAACATGAACGCGTCCGCCCAAGCTCTGCCCCTGACCCAGCAACACACCGCAGCGGCCAACACTTCGGTCAGCCTGCGCCTGCCAAGCCCGCTGCAACTCAAGCAGCAATTGCCCCTTTCCAGCGCCCTCGCCGCCCTGGTCCAGCAGCAACGCCAGGCCGTCAAGGCCATCCTCGAAGGCCGTGATTCGCGCCTGCTGGTGATCGTCGGCCCTTGCTCGTTGCACGACCCGCGCGCCGCCCTCGAATACGCCGAACGCCTGGCCAGCCTGTCCAAACAGGTGGATGACCAGTTGTTGCTGGTAATGCGTGCCTACGTCGAAAAACCACGCACCACCGTTGGCTGGAAAGGCCTGGCCTACGATCCGTTCCTTGATGGCAGCGATGACATGCAAACCGGCATCGCGCTGTCTCGCGAGCTGATGATCGACATGCTCAAGCTCGGCCTGCCAGTCGCAACCGAGTTGCTGCAGCCGATGGCCGCCGGCTACTTCGATGACGTGCTGGGCTGGGCCGCGATTGGCGCGCGCACCACCGAGTCGCAGATCCACCGCGAGATGGTCAGTGGCCTTGGCCTGCCGGTCGGTTTCAAGAACGGCACCGACGGGGGCGTCGGTATCGCTTGCGACGCGATTCGCAGCGCGGCCCATCCGCACCGGCATTTTGGCCTGGATGCCCAGGGCCACCCGGCCATCGTCGAAACCTTGGGCAACCCGGACACCCACCTGGTATTGCGCGGCGGCCACAAGGGCCCGAACTACGATGCAGCGAGCATCGAGCAGGCGCGCCAGGGCTTGGCCAAGGGCGGGATTGCAGCGCGAATCATGGTCGATTGCAGCCATGCCAACAGCGGCAAAGACCCGCTGCGCCAACCGGCGGTGTTCGACGCCGTGTTGCAGCAGCGCCTGGCTGGCGACCGTTCGATTGTCGGCATGATGCTGGAAAGCAACCTGTTCGAAGGCTGCCAGGCACTGGGCAAGGGCGCGCTGGAGTACGGCGTGTCGATCACCGATGGCTGCCTGGGTTGGGCAGGCACCGAGCAACTGTTGCGTGACGCGGCCAGCGCGCTGCGCTAGGCTCTGCTTTTTACTCAATCAGGAGCCTTATCATGGCCAAAGCTACCGCCCGTCACATCCTCGTTGCCACTGAAGACAAGTGCAACGAACTGAAGACCCAGATCGAAGGCGGCGCCGATTTTGCCGAAGTTGCCAAGGCCAATTCCACCTGCCCATCCAGCCGCCAAGGCGGTGACCTGGGTTCGTTCGGTCCAGGCCAGATGGTCAAGGAATTCGACACCGTGGTGTTCAGCGCGCCAATCAACGTGGTGCAAGGCCCGGTGAAAACCCAGTTCGGTTACCACCTGCTGGAAGTGACCAGCCGCCAGGACTGATTTGTCTTGAAACGCATCGCCGGCAAGGCCGGCTCCCACAGTGACATCTACCCGTCACGCTACCTGTGGGAGCTGGCCTTGCCAGCGATGAAGTTTGCAAGAAACCTCCTGCTTGTCTGCCTGCTCCTACCTCATACCCCCCTGTTCGCCGCCCCCTCCCACGCCCTCACCGTCTACGGCGAACCACCCCGCTACCCCGCCAGTTTCCAGCACTTCGACTACACCAACCCGAATGCCCCGAAAGGCGGCAGCCTGCGCCGCTCGGCCATCGAGATCGGCCAGTTCGACCATGTGCTTCCTTATATAGACAAAGGCATCGGCGTCAGCGAAGTCGATGGCTGGGTCTACTCGCCACTGGCCGTGCGCTCCCTGGATGAGCCCTACACGGTCTACGGGCTGATCGCCGAGAAGATCGAACGCAGCGCCGACGGCCTGTCGCTGCGCTTCTACCTCGACCCACGCGCGCGCTTTGACGATGGCCAACCGGTGCGCGCCGAAGACGTGCGCTACACCTACCAACTGCTGCTGCGCGAAGGCGACCTCAAGTACCGCAGCCAGTTCGCCGATGTCGCCGAGGTGGTCGTCGAGTCGCCCCGCCAGGTACGCTTCGACTTCAAGAACAACCTCAACCGCACCCTGGCACTGGACCTGGCCACCCTGCCGGTGCTGCCCGAGCACTGGTGGAAAACCCGCGACTTCGCCAACGGCGGCGGTTTCGAGGCCCCGTTGGGCAACGGCCCCTACCGGGTGGCGCGGATCGACAACGGCCGCAGCATCACCTTTGAACGCAACCGCGACTGGTGGGCCAAAGACCTGCCGGTGAACCGCGGCCGCTACAACTTCGACCAGCTGCGCATCGAGTACTTCGGCAACACCGAGGTCGCCCGCCAGGTGCTGCGCGGCGGTGGCTACGACTACAACCGCGAATTCTCCGCCACCGGCTACACCATCGGCTACAACGGCCCAGCGCTGGATGACGGCCGCCTGCAACGCGCGCAACTGGCCCGTGAAGCACCGCAGCCGGCACAGGGCTTTGTGTTCAACCTGCAACGGCCAGTGTTCCAGGACCGTCGCGTGCGCCAGGCGCTGGGCCTGCTGTGGGATTTCGAGTGGAGCAACCGGCAGATGATGCGCGACCTGTACATCCGCCAGCAGAGCTTCTTCTCCAACACCGAACTGGCCGCCCGCGCCCTGCCGGATGCCGCTGAACTGGCGATCCTGGAGCCGTTGCGCGGGCAAGTGCCGGGCGAGGTCTTCACCCAGGTGTTCGAAGCGCCGCGTACCGACGGCTCGGGGATCATCCGCGACAAGCAGCTGCAAGCCCTGGCCCTGTTGCAAGCGGCCGGCTGGCAGCCTGAGGGCGATCACCTGGTCAACGCCCAGGGCGAGCCACTGGCCTTCACCTTCCTCAACGGCCAGAGCGGCATGGAGCGCCTGCTGCTGCCCTGGAAACGCACGCTGGCGCAGATCGGCATTACCCTGGACATCCGCAAAGTCGACTCGGCCCAGTACGTCAACCGGCTGATGGCCCGCGACTATGACTTGATCGTCACCGGTTACCCGGTCACCGCCGCGCCAGGCCTGGAGCTGTACAGCTACTTCGGTTCGGCCGCCGCTGACGACCCCGGTTCGAACAACTACATGGCACTGCGCAACCCCGCCGTCGACAGCCTGCTCGACGGCCTGGTCAAAGCGGCTACCCAGGCTGATATGCTGCGCTACGCCCACGCCCTGGACCGCGTGCTGCAATGGAACTACTACTGGATCCCCAACTACTACCCACCCGGCACCTCCAGCGCCTGGTGGAACCGCTTCGGCCGGCCGAAGACCGAGGCCGCCAATGACCCGGGCCTGGACACGTGGTGGGAAATCAGCCCCAGCGCACTGACCAACGCAGAAATGGCCGAGCGCCTGAGGCAGCGGCCATGACCGCGTATATCCTGCGGCGCCTGCTGCTGATCATCCCGACCCTGCTGATCATCCTGCTGGTGAATTTCGCCATCGTCCAATCCGCCCCCGGTGGCCCGGTGGAACAAGCGATTGCACACCTGCAAGGCATCGGTGGTGGCGCGCCCGGCGCAAGTGCGGAGACTGTGGGTGGCGGCTCACGGGCAACGCGCGGCCTGGACCCGAAACTGCTGGAAACCATCAAGCAGCAATACGGTTTCGACAAGTCAGCCCCCGAGCGCCTATGGCTGATGCTGACCAGCTATGCCCGCCTGGATTTCGGCAACAGCTTCTTTCGCGGGGCCAAGGTCACCGACCTGATTCTGCAAAAGCTGCCAGTGACCTTCTCGCTGGGCATCTGGGCGACCCTGATCACCTACCTGGTGTCGATCCCGCTGGGCATTCGCAAGGCGGTGCGCCACGGCAGCCTGTTCGATGCCTGGAGCAGCACGCTGATCGTGATCGGCTACGCCTTGCCGGCGTTCCTCTTCGCCCTGCTGCTGATCGTGCTGTTCGCCGGCGGCACCTCGCTGAACTGGTTCCCGGTGCGCGGGCTGGTCTCGGAGAACTTCGCCGAGCTGAGCCTGCTGGGCAAGGTCGCCGACTATTTCTGGCACCTGGTGTTGCCGGTTGGCGCCCTGGTGATTGGCGGCTTTGCCACCCTCACCCTGCTGACCAAGAACGCCTTCCTCAATGAAATCACCCGCCAGTACGTGGTCACCGCGCGTGCCAAGGGCCTGAGCGAGCGGCGGGTGCTGTACGGGCATGTGTTCCGCAACGCCATGTTGCTGGTGGTGGCCGGGATTCCCCAGGCCCTGATCACCGTGTTCTTTGCCGGCTCGCTGCTGATCGAGGTGATCTTCTCCCTCGATGGCCTGGGCCGCATGAGCTACGAAGCGGCGGTTTCCCGTGACTACCCCGTGGTGTTCGGTACGCTGTTCATCTTCACCCTGTTCGGCTTGTTGATCCGCCTGATCGGCGACCTCTGCTACACCCTGGTCGACCCGCGCATCGACTTCGACTCAAGGGGGCACTGATGTTCGCCCTGTCGCCCGTATCCCGTCGACGTTTCGCGCGCTTTCGCAAGAACCGTCGCGGCTGGTATTCGCTGTGGGCATTCGGCCTGCTGATGCTGCTGAGCCTGGGCGCAGAGCTGATTGCCAACGACAAGCCGCTGCTGCTTGGCTACCAGGACAGCCTGTATTTCCCGGCGCTCAAGCGCTACACCGAGCAGGAGTTCGGCGGCCAGTTGCCGTTCCAGCCAGACTACCGCAGCGATTACGTGCGCAAGCTGATCGCCGATCAAGGCGGCTGGATGCTGTTTGCACCGATCCCGTTCAGTGCCGACACGCCCAACTATGATTTGCGCGTGCCCACGCCCAGCCCACCCACGGCCAGCAACTGGCTGGGCACGGACGATCAGGGCCGCGACGTGCTGGCCAGGGTGCTGTATGGCACGCGCATTTCCATCCTATTTGCCTTGGCGCTCACGGTCATCTCGACGCTGATCGGCGTCACAGCCGGGGCGCTGCAGGGCTACCACGGTGGCTGGATCGACTTGATGGGCCAGCGGCTGATGGAGGTATGGTCCGGGCTGCCGGTGCTGTACCTGTTGATCATCCTCAGCGGCTTTGTCGAGCCGAATTTCTGGTGGCTGCTGGGGATCATGGCGCTGTTTTCCTGGCTGGCCCTGGTCGATGTGGTGCGTGCGGAGTTCCTGCGTGGGCGCAACCTCGAATACGTGCAAGCGGCCCGCGCGCTGGGGCTGCCGGATCGCCTGGTGATCCTGCGGCACATCCTGCCCAATGCCATGAATGCCACCTTGACCTACCTGCCGTTCATTCTCACGGGAGCGATTTCGACCCTGACCGCCCTGGACTTTCTGGGCTTCGGCATGCCGGCCGGCAGTGCCTCGCTGGGTGAACTGGTCAACCAGGGCAAGCAGAACCTGCAAGCGCCCTGGCTGGGCTTTACCGCGTTTTTTGCCCTGGCACTGATTCTCTCGCTGCTGGTGTTCATTGGTGATGCCTTGCGCGAGGCCTTCGATCCGCGCGCCTGATCCGGGCATAATCGCAGCCCTTACCTCGGCGGAGTGGCCCATGCACGACAGCGACAGCCTCAAGGACTATCAACGGGTCAGCCTGCTGGCAATCCGCTCGCTGTTCAAAATCATCGAGCAATCGAGCGAAGGCACGGTGATCGTCGACCGCGATGCGCGCATCGTCTGGATCAACGAGCGCTATGCCAAGCGTTTCGGCCTGGTGGATGCCAGCGCGGCCATCGGCCAGCCCTGCGAAAGCGTGATCCCCGGCAGCCTGATGCGCGAGGTGGTGACCCAGGGGCAGCCGATCCTGCTGGACATGCTCGACACGCCAAAAGACCCGCTGGTGGTGATGCGCCTGCCGATCCATGACGATGCTGGCAGCCTGATCGGCGCCATCGGCTTTGCCTTGTTCGATGAGTTGCGCAGCCTGTCACCACTACTCAAGCGCTACGCGAGCATGCAGCAGGAACTGGCCTCGACCCGTTCGTTGCTGCGCGCTCGTCAAGCTAAATACAGCTTTGCCCAGTTCATTGGCACCAGTGCCGCGAGCCTTGAGGTGAAACGCCGGGCCAGGCGCGGCGCAAGCAGCGATTCGCCGGTGTTGTTGCTGGGCGAGACAGGGACCGGCAAGGAACTGCTCGCCCATGCAATTCACGCGGCGTCGCCACGGGCGCACAAGGCGTTTGTCAGCATCAACAGCGCGGCGATCCCGGAAACCCTGCTTGAGGCGGAGTTCTTCGGCACGGCGCCGGGCGCGTTTACCGGGGCGGATCGCAAAGGCCGGGCCGGCAAGTTGCAGATCGCCGAAGGCGGCACGCTGTTCCTCGACGAAATCGGCGATATGCCGCTGGCCTTGCAGAGCAAGCTGTTGCGGGTGTTGCAGGAGAAGGAGTACGAGCCAGTCGGCTCCAACCAGATGCTGCGCAGCGACGTGCGGGTGATTGCCGCCACGTCCAAGGACCTGGCGGCGGCCATGGCCCGTGGCGAGTTTCGCGCAGACCTGTATTACCGCCTGAATGTATTGCCTATCCATGTGCCGCCGCTGCGGGAACGGCTGGATGATTTGCCGGCGCTGAGCGAGGCGATTCTGGAGGAGTTGGGCAGCCGGCATGAGCTGGAGGACGAAGCGCAGGCGTTGCTCGGGCGTCACGCCTGGCCGGGGAACATTCGTGAATTGCGCAATGTGCTGGAGCGGGCGACGTTGCTGGCGGAGCAGGTGCGTTTGAGCAGTGCGGATATTCAGGTGGCGCTGGGGCCGTTGAGCCCTTTGGCGGTGGAAGCCACGCAGCAAAGTTATAGAGAAGCTTGCGAGGCATTTGAACGGCAGTTGCTGGAGAGCGCCCTGGCACGTTGTGCGGGGAATGTGCCCGAGGCGGCGCGGGAACTGGGTTTGGGGCGGTCTACCTTGTACAAGAAGTTAGTCGCGCTTGGAATAAAGTCTCTATAGAGAGACTTGAATCTCATATTCAAGACAGAACCAATCCAAACACTGACACGCCCTGTGGGAGCTGGCTTTGCCAGCGATCGACCGCAAATCGGTCGCTGATTTTACTGGCCTCATCGCCGGCAAGGCCGGCTCCCACAGGGGTTAGTTGTCTACAAATTGAGACTTATTGCAGGATCATTTTGAGAAAATCATATAAATCATTTAAATATCAACAACTTATAAAATTGGCACGATTCCCGCTATCTCCTGCAACCCAACAAAAACAAGATTCACCCAAGGAGACACTCGATGAGTGTAATCATCGCCCTGGCAGCCCTCGCGCTGCTGATGCTGGCTGCTTACCGTGGTTATAGCGTTATCCTCTTCGCCCCGATCGCCGCCCTCGGCGCGGTCCTGCTGACCGACCCCTCCGCTGTCGCCCCCGCCTTTACCGGGGTGTTCATGGAAAAAATGGTCGGTTTCATCAAGCTCTACTTCCCGGTCTTCCTGCTCGGCGCCGTGTTCGGTAAGCTGATCGAGTTGTCCGGCTTCTCCCGCTCCATCGTCGCCGCCGCCATTCGCCTGCTCGGCACCCGCCAGGCCATGCTGGTGATCGTGCTGGTGTGTGCGCTGCTCACCTACGGCGGCGTGTCGCTGTTCGTGGTGGTGTTCGCGGTGTACCCGTTTGCCGCCGAGATGTTCCGCCAGAGCAACATCCCCAAGCGCCTGATCCCGGCGACCATCGCCCTGGGCGCGTTCTCCTTCACCATGGATGCCCTGCCCGGTACGCCGCAAATCCAGAACATCATCCCCAGCACCTTCTTCAACACCACGGCCTGGGCAGCGCCCTGGCTGGGGCTGATCGGCACGATCTTCGTGTTCTGCACCGGCATGCTCTACCTGCAACGCCAACGCAACAAAGCCCTGCGCGCCGGTGAAGGCTATGGCACAGAGCTGCGCAACGAGCCCGAGACGGCTCCCGACCTGAAGCTGCCCAACCCGTGGCTGGCCCTGTCGCCGCTGATTCTGGTGGGGGTGATGAACCTGCTGTTCACCCACTGGATCCCGCAGTGGTATGGCAAGACCCACAGCCTCAGCCTGCCTGGCCTGAGCGCACCGGTACAGACCGATATCGCCAAGCTCACCGCCATATGGGCAGTGGAAGCAGCCTTGCTGCTGGGGATTTTGCTGGTGCTGGTCAGCGCCTTCGGGGTGATCCGCACACGCTTGGCCGAAGGCAGCAAAAGTGCGGTCAGCGGCGCCTTGCTGGCCGCGATGAACACCGCTTCCGAATATGGCTTTGGTGCCGTCATCGCCTCGCTGCCCGGCTTCCTGGTGCTGGCCGATGCACTGCGCAGCATCCCCAACCCGCTGGTCAACGAAGCCATCACCGTCACCCTGTTGGCGGGGATCACCGGTTCGGCCTCCGGCGGCATGAGCATCGCATTGGCGGCCATGGCCGACAGCTTCATCGCCGCCGCCCACGCCGCCAATATTCCGCTGGAAGTCCTGCACCGCGTGGCTGCGATGGCCAGTGGCGGCATGGATACCCTGCCGCACAACGGCGCGGTGATCACCTTGCTGGCCGTGACCGGGCTGACCCACCGCGAAGCCTACAAGGATATTTTCGGCATCACCCTGATCAAAACCCTGGCGGTCTTCGTGGTGATCGCTACTTTCTACGCTACTGGCATCGTTTAAGGAGCTGCCCATGAACCTCACTGGAAAAGTCGCCCTGGTTACCGGGTCCACCAGCGGCATTGGCCTGGGTATCGCCCAGGCCCTGGCGCAGGCCGGTGCCGATGTCATCCTGAACGGCTTTGGCGATGCCAGCACAGCGCTGGCCGAGGTCGGCCGCCACGGCACCCGGGTCGGCCACCACCCGGCGGACCTGAGCAGCATCGAACAGTTGGCCGAGCTGTTCAGCTACGCCGAGCGCGAGTTCGGCGGCGTCGATATCCTGGTCAACAATGCTGGCATCCAGCATGTCGCACCGGTCGAGCAATTCCCGGTCGAGCGCTGGGACGCGATCATCGCCCTGAACCTTTCGGCCGTGTTCCACAGCACCCGCCTGGCCCTGCCTGGCATGCACCAACGCAACTGGGGGCGGATCATCAATATCGCCTCGGTGCACGGCCAGGTTGGCTCGGTGGGCAAGGCCGCCTATGTGGCAGCCAAGCACGGCGTGATCGGCCTGACCAAGGTGGTTGGCCTGGAAACCGCCACCAGCCAGATCACCTGCAATGCCATCTGCCCCGGCTGGGTGATGACCCCGCTGGTACAGAAACAGATCGACGATCGCATCGCCACAGGCGTTGACCCACAGCAAGCACAGCAAGATCTGCTTGCAGAAAAGCAGCCGTCCCTGGCCTTCGTCACCCCGCAACACCTGGGTGAGCTGGTATTGTTCCTGTGCAGCGAAGCCGGTAGCCAGGTTCGCGGCGCCGCCTGGAACATCGACGGTGGCTGGCTCGCCCAGTAACCCCCCAGGCAACGGGCGCTTGAATCCTGGCTGGCTTCGGACCTTATTTTCATCAGCAAGGAGCCTTCATGCGCCCTATTACCCTGACCGCCCTGTTCACCCTGTCGCTGGCCGTTGCCGCCCACAGCCAGGCGGCCAGCCTCAAGGATGTTGCCCCCTACCCTGAAGCCGACAAAGGCTTCAAGCGCCAGGTGATCCACTTGCCGCCGCAAACCGACGAGTATGCCTTCAAGGTCGAGATCCTGGCCGGCAAGCAACTTGAAGTGGACTGCAACAAGCAGCGCCTTGGCGGCAAGCTCGAAGAGAAAACCCTCGAAGGCCGGGGCTACAACTACTACCGCCTGGACAAGGTCGTCGGCCCCATGACTACCTTGATGGGCTGCCCCGACAACAGCAAAACCAAGGCCTTCGTGCCAGTTGTCGGCGATGGTTTCCTGCTGCGCTACAACAGCAAGCTGCCCATCGTGGTCTACGCCCCGAAAGACATCGAGGTGCGCTACCGCATCTGGTCGGCGTCTACCGAGGTGAAGCAGGCCAGCGTGGAGTAACCTGTGTCAGGTGCCCCGGTGCCTATCGGTGCTGGGGCATTTTCATGCGCACATCGTGCCGCACGATCAGGCATAATCCGCCGTTTTCCGCGCACTGCCGAGGCACCCACCTGATGAAAGCACAGGCCCGTCACATCCTGGTCAAGACCGCCGAAGAGGCTGAACAGCTCAAGCAACGCATCGCCAAGGGTGAAGCATTCGACGTGTTGGCCAAGAAATACTCCACCTGCCCGTCCGGCAAACGCGGTGGCGACCTGGGCGAAGTGCGTCCAGGGCAGATGGTCGGCGCCATCGACCAGGTGATTTTCAAGAAGCCGGTGCGCACCGTACACGGCCCTATCAAGAGCAAATTCGGCTATCACCTGGTGCAGGTGGTGTACCGCGACTGAGGGTCGTCTACTCGACTCCAGGCAATCTGCCAACTGGTATTTATGCCAGTTGTCGATATTTCCAATTGCTCTATATCTGTCAGGCAAGACCCATCCAGTGCTAGCAGGGTACTGGAACGGCTGTGGTCGCCGACCTGTGTGGATATGGAGTCTGCCCGATGCGCGCCTCACTCATTGTGGTTCTCAGTGCCCTTCCCCTGGCCTCTGTGGCTGACAACCTGGTGGTCAACCCTGGCGACAGCCTGGGCGCCATCGTCCAGACACCGCTGATCGACGACTTCAAAATGTTCGGTGGCACGGTGCAGTCCCTGGCCCAAGGGGATGGCCGGGATACGTTCCTGATGGAGAGCGGAACCATTGTCGGTGCCTTTGAAGACGGAGACGTCGCGACACAAACTGGCGGCAGCATTGGCCGCGTCGACATGAAGCTGGATAACAACATCTACAACATGAGCGGCGGCACGATCATCGGCAACCTGGTGACGGGGTTCGGCAACGACACCATTACGGTCAGCGGCGCGAGCAAGATCGGCGGTAACATCAGCACCAGCGGCGGCGTGGACATTGTCACGGTTACCGGCGGCGACATTGGCGGCAATATCCTGCTCAGCGCCGGCAATGACGTCTTCAACTGGAACACTGGCGGGCTGATCCATGGGCTGGTGCAGATGGGCATTGGTGATGACCAGGCGACACTGACTGGCCTTAGCGAAACCCAGTTGAGTTCGACTGCGTTGATCAATGGCGATACTGGCAATGACACACTGGTGTTCGACCAAACCACGACCAGTGTCGCAGCGCGTTATACCGGCTGGGAAAACATTGCCCTGATCAAAGGCTCGAAGTTCGACCTGAATGATCCACTCGTACTCGGTGATTCAGCCTCGGGTACCGGGATACTTTCCGTGGATGGCCAAAGCACAATCTCGTCACGCAGCGGCAGCATTACGTCAGCAGTTGCCGGGCAACACGTGACGGTGACCAACGCGGGGACGATAGACCTCACTGGCGGCAACGATGCCCAGGGGCGCCTGACCATCAATGGCAATTACACGGGCAACAGCGGCACCCTGAAACTCAACAGTGTGCTGGCAGGTGACGGTGCGGCTTCGGACAGACTGGTAGTCAACCAGGGCGCGATTTCCGGAACCACCAACCTGACGATCAACAACCTGAAAGGTGCAGGCGCGCTGACCAGCCAGAACGGCATTCAAGTGGTCGAAGCCGCCAATGGCGCCACCAGCAGCAATGGCGCCTTTGTGCAGACCCAAACCCTCTCAGCCGGAGCCTTTGACTATCGCCTGTTCAAGGGTGGGGTCACGGCGGGCAGTGAAAACAGCTGGTACCTGCGCTCTACCGTGGTGGCGCCGGTCGCGCTGCCACCGGCGGACCAGCCACAACCAGTCGTGCCACCGGCTGTCAGCGTCCCGGTCGCTGCGCCCGCACCCAATCAGCCCGCGCTGCCTCAGGCCGTTGCAGGCAAGAGCATCCCGCTGTACCGCCCGGAAGTGGCCGTTTATGCCGCCGCACCGCGCGCGGCAGCACTGGTCGCCCGCAGTGCATTGGGCACATTCCACCAGCGTCAGGGCGATCAAGACTTGCTGCAGGAAACCGGCGCGGTGTCGGCCAGTTGGGGCCAGGCCTACGGCAGCAGTTTCCATCAAAGCTGGTCGGGTACGGTCAGCCCAAGCCTGGATGGCAACCTGTACGGTTTCAAGGTCGGCCAGGACCTGTACGCCTGGCTCAGCGACAGTGGCTATCGCCAGCATGTCGGCGTTTATCTCGGGCACGGCAGGATCGACGGCGATGTAAAAGGCTTTGCCCTTGGCACCCAGGACACCTCTGTGGGCGACCTGAGGATCGACAGTGACAGCGTCGGCGCCTACTGGACCCTGATCGGCCCGCAGCGCTGGTACGTGGATGCCGTGGTGCAGCATTCGAGCCTGGACGGCCGGGCGCGCTCTGATCGTGGCGCCAAGTTGGACCTGGATGGGCACGCCTGGACCGGCTCGCTGGAAGTGGGCTACCCCTTTGCCCTGTCACCTGAGTGGAGCTTGGAGCCGCAGGCGCAGATCATTGCGCAAAAGGTCTCGCTGGACAGCGCCAACGACAGCGTCGCCCATGTCAGCTATGACGCGCAGACCGAGCTGACCGGGCGTCTTGGTGTGCGCCTGGAAGGCAAGTTCAAGTCGGCTAGCGTGCCACTGCAGCCGTACTTGCAGGCCAACGTCTGGCACGGCGATGGCGGCCGCGACACCTTGACGTTTGATAATGTCGACCAGATCAAGACTGACTACCGCACGACCTCAATGGACGTCGGCACTGGCCTGGTGGCGCAGATCAACGCGAATTTCAGCGTGCATGCCGGCATCGACTACAGCACCAACCTGGATGCACGTCAGCAGGAGCGTGTTGGGGCCAATCTGGGGCTGCGCTTGAGTTACTAAGCTGTACGGCAGTGTTTTTTGTGGGAGCGGGCCTTGTCCCCCTCCCACAAAGGGCTCCACCAACCGTCCGAAATTACTACCGTGAGCATGCTGAACAGTTCCTTCTGCAATGAGCCCGGTAGACTCCAGATCAGGGCGCCACAACCTCCAACGTACCCAGATCCAGCAAGGTGAAATGCCCGCTCGCCCACCCGCCCGTATCGATATGCCAGACATTGCCCAGCACTTTCACCTCAGCTAACGGCGTATGCCCGACCACCAGGGCCCGCAGCCCCGCGACGTGGGTCTCGTCGTCATGCTGCACCCGCCGGCGCGACCATTGGCAGACTTCCTGAACCTTGGCTTCCAGCGTCGGTGCCCGCAACATCTCACGCAGTCGTCGCCAGTCGGCAAACGGACAATCCGCATGCAACAGCCCCACAGGCCCCAGCGCCGTTTCCAGCTCGACAGCCAAGGGAATCCGTTCAAAACGTTCAACATAGCGCAACTGCTGCTCAGCCGGCAGATCGAGGAACCAGCCACCACCCGCAGTCCGGTACATGCCCAGGTCCAGCCACTGGCCGCGCACATGCGCAACCGCCAGGCCTTCATGGTTACCCTGCACCGCCACCAGCCACGGCTGATCAAGCCAGGCCAGCACCTGCTCGCATTCCGGCCCTCGGTCTACCAGGTCGCCGACGCTGAACAGGCGATCCACCGCCGGGTCGAAACCCACCGCATCCAGCGTGTGCTGCAACCGCGTAAAATGCCCATGCACATCGCCTACCGCCAGATCACGCCCGCGCGTGTTGGCCGCTACCTGCAGCATGGTGTTCATTGCATCCTCCTTTCACGGGTGCTGATGCGCAGGCGTACAATAAATGCCATGCCGCAACTCGCGCCCATTTGCGCCTGGAGTTCAATCATGCGCCCTGCCCTGGCTCTTGCCGCCCTGGCCTTGCTGGCCTTCAACAGCATGGCACAACCGACCGCCGAAGCGCCGGTGAAGGTCGACTACATCCACCCCGAAAAATTTCGCGATGCCAGCCTGAACAGCGCAGGCTACGAACGCGGCGCCGATCCCTATGTCATGAAGCAACTCAGCGCCGAGCTGGAAAAACTCGCCAGCCGCTACCTGCCAGCAGGCCAGGCCCTGCAGATCGACATTCGCGATATCGACCTGGCAGGCCGCTACGAGCCCTGGCAGCCGAATGCCTACAGTGTGCGTTTCATGCGTGATATCACCTGGCCGAGTATCGACCTGCACTATGTACTGCTGCAAGACGGCCAGATGCTGCGCCAGGCGGATGCTCGTGTCGATGACAAGTTCTACCTGCAACGCCCTGGCCGGCAAACCAGCAGCGACCGGCTGTTTGCCGAAAAGGCCATGCTCGATGAATGGTTCCGCAAGACCTTCAAAGGTTGACCCAGGTCGAACGGATACCCCGGTTGGCCTGTTAGACTCGCCGCTTTAACGTACCTGCGGAACCGCCCATGGCCATCAAGAAGTCTTCCATCGAACTCAAGCGCGACCTCAAGGCGGTGGCCAGTAACCTGGAGCGCACCGCAGGCGAGATCAGCAAGCTGGCCGAACGCATCAAGGACGTCGACGTTGTCGCCGTGCTGCATCTGATGAACCGCCTGTACAAGGACTCGGACAAGCTCAAGGCCTATGCCGACGAAATCAAGGATGGCCGGATCGTGCGGGCCAAGGCCGACTGACAGCCGGTCAGCGGGCTGTTCTGGCGGGCCCTGCTACACTTATTTTCGCCTACGGGAGGAATACGCCATGTCCGATAAACAACTCACCGAACTGCTCAGCCTGATCAACCAACGCCAGGATCGGCTGGCTTTCGCCTGCAAGGAAATCGCTGACTGGATCGACAGCCAGGGCGACAGGCCGGTCGCCGGCAAGATCCGCGACAGCCTCAAGGCCGTTGAAGCCGATGAAGTGCTGGTGAAAAAGACCCTGACCTCACTGACGCTGGAGCGACCACTACCGCGCTTCCGTTGACAGCGGCTGCTCACACCTCGTTTTCCTCTCGCCCAGGAGGCCCCTGCCATGGCGACGCATGAGCTCATCCCTTCGGTGCTGTTCAAGCTCAACGAAAACCAGGTAGCCCTTGCCGGCGCCGTCGAAGCACTGTCGAAATGGGTCGAGCAGCACGGCTCGACCGATGTGGCGCAAAGCGTGCGGGTGGCCCTGAGCACCGTGGACAACAACCTTGAACACATCACCCGGGGCATAGCCGAACTGATGAACGACTAAGCGTGCTCAGTCGTCGTCATGATCGTCGTGGTCTTCATCGTCCAGCACATCCAGGCCGTATTCCTCTTCGTCATCGCTGTCATCAAACAACGGGTTGACCTCGTCTTCGGCCAGCTCGTAGCCTTCGTCGAATTCGTGGTCAAGCAGGTGGTCGTGCTCGGGTTCGTGGATATCGAGGTCATCGTGCATGGGGCGGCTCCTGTCAGCAGCGTGTTTGCCAGGGCGCCTATATAAGGAAGTGCGAAGCCAAGGTCAATGCCGGGTACTCGCTGCGGTCACTAAACCCCGGCCACCGAAGCGACCGGAGCTTGTCACACCAGGGCTACCATGCCCGGCGATCAGGGACGACCATAGACATAAAAGTCCAGGTTGCTCGAGCTTTTACCGGCGGGGAACAACCCTTGCAGGTTGTTCATCGAGACGCTGCGGATGTTGAAGGTTTCTCCGCTGGCGGTGGTGGTGACCGTGACGTAGTTCAGGTTCTTGTCACTGCCACCCTTGTAGTCCAGACGCACCATGAAGGTGCCGGACCCGGCTGCTGCGACCAACTGGTAGGACTTGTACTGCTGCACCTGCGAGCCGACGAAGTTGTTGCCGGCGCGCTCACCTTCCTTGCCTTTCACATCGCAACGTCCGTTGCCGAGGTAGGTGAACTCTTGCAGGGCTTGTTGCAGCTCGGCCGTAAAGGTGCGCCGAGGGTCTTGGTCTTTCAGTTGCTGTACTGAGGTTGACATGACTCATCTCCGTATGAGTGGGATATCCGTACAGCACACGGAAGTCTAGATGGGGTAATCGAAGCCACCTGCCGGCCAGACGGACGGCGCAAAGCCAGTGTCTACGCCGCCTTGGTCAGTCCGTAGCAGCACTGACGGCCGCGCCGACCAGCACGAAAGGCAACATGGCAACCACGAAGACCCCGAACCAGAAGCCGTTGTAGGCATCCTTGAACGAATCTCCAAAACCTCTCTTGGGTTTGGCAGTCGCTACTTCTGCGGCAACGTTCAGTGTGTATTGGTAGGCTTCGGGCTGCTTGCCCTGGCTAACGACGCAGCCGTCGTCGCTCATGCGCACATACCGCTCCCCCGGCTCATAGTCGCGCCCTTCGTTCGCGCGAGTCGTACGGTTGTGGTGGAGAATGCGTTCCTGGAGTTCAGGCAGCTTTGCTTCAAGTGCGGCCACGCATTCATCCCGGGTGGCGAAGCTTCGGCTTATCTCGCCGATCAGCAGGGGGCGATTGTTACGATCGAGGAACACCTGCAACACCCCGCCCTGGCCATCGTCGCGCTTGTAAATCGTGGCATCCCGGCCATACGGTACGGCCCTGGTGTTGGTAAAGACTTTGAGTTCGTCGTTGCTCAGAGGCTGATTCAAGGTATAGCCAAATACCTGCGGCCCTTCGACGATGCCTTGCTTGACTGGCGAGGTGGAGCAACCTGCGAGTGATGAAACGACAATAGTCAGACTCAATGTGACACACAGCGCCCTGCTCATGACTCATCCTTTGTGTTGCATCGATAGCTTGAGGGCGGGTACCAGACCACGCTGCTTCAGTTCAAGCGCTTCTGGAAAAAGTGCAGTGAGTGCCCTGGCGGATAGTCGGTAATTTTCCCGAACTCGCTGAACCCAAGTTTCTGATAGAAGTGCGGCGCCTGGAAACTGGAGGTATCTAGCCAAATGCCGATGCAGGCTTTTTGCCGAGCGACATCTTCAGCCATCTTCATTAATTGCGAGCCGGTGCCTTGGCCGCGAACCTGCTCGGGAACGAACAAGTGCTCGATATGCATCCACTGGTAAGCAATTGCGCCGTGCAGGCCACCAATGACTTCATTGCTCGCAGAGTCGCGCAGCAGCAGTGCGAAGTTCTCATGCGCGGGCGCTCCGCCGTTGGCCACGTTGTAGGCCCGCAAGGGCTTCAGAATGGCCTGGTGATCAGCCTCTTTGACGTCCCACGATAGTTCGATCCTTGATGCCATTTGCTTGTCCTTGCTGGTGAATGTCAGGTCGCTCAACATCATCAGCGCTTGGCTCGCTGGGTGAAACCGATGGTCATGAAGACTGCGCCGGGAACCCACAAGCCGGGGCTGGAGGTACCCAGGCCGACGGCGAGTAGTGATAGACCAACAGCAAACATGGATGTTCTCCTTAACAAAAATTGCCAGTCCCTGGCGGAGTATTGAAGCATATATCGGTTACCCGGGAGCCCACCACCACGCACCTTGTTTGACTATTGGGTGCTCAACTCAACAAAGGCCGACCTTGCCTTTTTCCCGTTGCGGGCTCTTTTCCTATAAGGAGTTTCATTACTCCCTCAGCCTGCAGCTCACTGCGACTGCTTGGCCTTGCGCTGGTTTTTGATCCGGATGATTGTGAAGACGATGTTCGGCAGCATCATGATGATCAACATCCCTGAAAAGCCCACGAGCTCGGCACTGTAAGCATAGGAGCCCAGCGCGATGAAAATCATCGTGAACAAGAAACGTTGCGACAAAAATTTCTCTAGACCTCTCACTCTAACCTCTTCAATTCGTTAATAAACCTTTGGCGATTCTACAGCTTGCTCCGCGGGCAGGGAGCGCTATTGCCCCTTCGAAGCGTTTGGCAACAGAAAAGAGGGCCTTTGAGTTTGTGTCTTTCACCGGCGCTTGCCTATCGGGGGCTCGCTCCGCGGTTGTACCACTCAGCGCACCTTGCTGGCAGTGTAGGCCGGTCTGCTGCCACCTCCGTTCGTTGGCTATATTGTGGGAAACGAAACGGGGAATGGCCATGATGCATCTACTCGCAGTGCTGACGTTGTTGACCGCCACAGCAACAGCGGCACCTTCAGAGAGCGAGAAAGAGTCCATCAGGAATATCGTTGATTCCTCAGGCCCGATGCTCGGAATGCTGCTGGAATGTGATGCCTTGCCGCTATACGCCCAGTATACGGCCGCCCTTTCCGATGCAATGCATGCTTATCCTGGAACAGACCCAGCCAAGGTTCGAGCACTACTAAGGAAGATCGAACGACAAGCTGAAGTCCTTGGCTCCCTAGGCATGAAGAGGATCCCCAACCCTACTCCGGAAGAAATCGAGAATCATCAGGAACTGTGCCAACTACACGCTCGAATGGCTACCAACTCTTTGCAGAAACTAGACGACTTTATTCTGAAATGACCCGAGCATCGGCACGTACGTGGAGTATTGCAGGCGAGCCTTGTTTGCTTGAACATTGATAGGTTCAGTGCATCCTGTGTGATCGCCAAGCAGTTGGAGGTTGCCGGGTGGACGCGCCAGAAGCTGGCCTGTTCCATGCGATGTTTGCGACATCTCTTTTCTTACAGAGCCTGGTCCTTTACCCTCAAGCGCTTGCAGGAAACTGCCATGCACCGAACCAAACCGAACCAAAAGCTGCGTCACCACTCTCACTGAGCTATCGCACCTCAATCCCCAGGTCATGGTGCAGGCCATGCTGAAGTTTTACTGAATGCCTAAGAAACAGCCGGCGGATGCCAAGGCAGCAAGTGCTGCCGATATCGAACGATCCATCCAGGCCCTCAACAAACTGGCTGAACGCCTTTGGGGGGATGGCCGGGAGGTCGAAGCAAAAGCCCTCCTGGACGCATTGGATGGATTAAACCGGGCTTTGGACCGAATCAGAATCGGCGAAAGTCGCAGGGTTAAGACGCTCCATTGAAACGGCTATGCCGAACTCGAATGATATGGAAATCACATGAAGAAGATCGCAGCAATTTTGGCACTTTCCGCTCTCGCTGGTTGTGCTCATGAAAAATCTCAGTACGTACTCGATGTAGAGAATGCTCCTGCCCCCGCCTCACCCGAGGCAAAAGCAGTTGAGTGTGCTCACCTTTTCAGCGAAATTGATCGCAACAACGCCATCATGCTTCGCAGCTCTCAAGACGGCACCTTCACAATGAAGAACCAAAACGAAAAGGACGCGAGAAACGAAGCGCTGTCCATTCGGACGTTCAAAATTGGCTGCCCACGCCGGTAATAGGTATCTGCCCCCACTGGCCGAGCAGTAGCTACGCAGTCTGCTTCGAGTTCGTGTTCTTCACCGCCAAGCTGGTTGAGGGTATGCGTCTGGCCAAATCATCTACCCAGCTCCGCAAAGCCAAGACATGGTGTGCACTTAAATTTAAGTGGGCACCAGTTCTAGCCTTATAAGCGGGTACTTCATGCAGCCAACACGCCGTTCCTATTCCAAGTCCTTCAAAGCCCAAGTCATTCAAGAGTGTGCCCAGCCCGGCGCTTCGATTGCCAGCGCCGCGCTCAGCCATAACCTCAATGCAAACCTCGTCCACAAATGGATTCGCCTACAAGCGCAGAAAAGCACAGCGCTGCAACCTGCATTTATTCCGTTGCCCGTGCCGCTGACCGGGGCAAAGTCCCACGCATCATCATCGAATATCTGCGTTGAAATACAGCACTCGCGCGGCACCGTCACAGTGAACTGGCCCACTGAAAGTGCTGCTGCCTGCGCGACCTTTCTTCGAGGCCTTCTGCGATGATTCGTATCGACTCCATCTGGCTCGCCACCGAGCCTATGGACATGCGCGCAGGCACCGATACGGCGTTAGCCAAGGTGATTGCGGTATTCGGTGCGGCGCAGCCGCACTGTGCCTATCTGTTAGCCAATCGCCGCGCCAATCGCATGAAAGTGCTGGTGCATGACGGCTTCGGAATATGGCTGGCGGCGCGCCGCTTGAACCTAGGCAAGTTTCACTGGCCTGGTATTCGCCATGGCTCCGAAGTGGAACTGGATACCGAGAAACTTCAGGCATTGGTGCTGGGTCTGCCATGGCAACGCGCAGGCTCCGGCGGCTCGATCATACTGCTTTAACGGCTGCCACTAGCCTATAGGTCTATCGCCGCGAAGCGACTGCTCTGGCAAAATCCGGCGCATGACTTCTTCGCCCAATCTCGACCAAATGACTCCCGACCAACTGCGTGCCTTAGCTGCGCAGTTGCTCTCGCAAGTCGAAACAATGGGTAAGACGGTCGAAACCATGGGCAAGAAGATCAACCGCGATCAGACACTGATCGAGAGGCTGACCTTCGAGATCGCGCAGCTCAAACGTTTGAAGTTTGCCAAGCGCAGCGAGCAGATGAATTCTGAGCAGGCCAGTTTGCTCGTTGACCTGATAGATACTGATATCGCAGCGATTGAAGCAGAGCTTCAAGCCTTGCAAACAGTGCCAGCGGCGACCGAGAACAAGCAGAAGCCCAAGCGCACTGCATTGCCGGCTGAGTTTCCTCGCGCGTTGATCCATCACGAACCGGATAACACTCACTGCCCATGCGGCTGCGCCCTCAAGCGCATCGGCGAGGACGTCAGCGAGAAGCTGGACTACACTCCCGGCGTGTTTACCGTCGAACGCCATGTGCGTGGCAAATGGGTCTGCAATGACTGCGAAACGCTGATCCAGGCACCCGTTCCGGCGCAGATCATCGATAAGGGCATCCCAACCGCCGGGCTGCTGGCCCACGTGATGATCGCCAAGTTTGCCGACCACCTGCCGCTTTACCGTCAAGAGTCGATCTTCGGTCGAGCGAGCCTGGCGATTCCACGCTCAACCTTGGCTCAATGGGTTGGCGTGACTGGGGCTCAGTTGCAGCCGCTGGTCGATGCGCTGCGCGACGTGGTGCTCGGGCAGCAGGTCATTCATGCCGATGAAACACCCGTGCAAATGCTCATGCCGGGAACAAAGAAAACTCACCGTTCCTATGTTTGGGCCTACGTCACCAGCCAGTTCTCGGACGTGACAGCGGTGGTTTATGACTTCAGCCCCAGCCGTGTTGGAGAGCATGCTCGCAACTTCCTGCAAGGCTGGAAAGGCAAGTTGGTCTGCGATGATTTTGGTGGCTACAAGGCCAGCTTCGAACTTGGCGCTACCGAAATCGGCTGCATGGCCCATGCACGGCGTAAGTTCTTCGAACTGCACGCTACGAATAAAAGCACGCTTGCTGAGCAAGCCCTGCGCTATATCCAGTTGTTGTACGAAATCGAAAGCGAAGTCCGCGACTTGGAGCCGGATTTACGGCGCCGAATACGGCAAGAAAAAGCCGTCCCGGTGATGGACATGCTACATGCCTGGATGAGCGCCCAGCGTAACCTCGTGCCCGAAGGCTCAGCCATCAGCAGAGCAATGGATTACAGCCTGAAACGCTGGACAGCGTTGTCGCGCTACCTTGATGACGGGGCCGTACCCATTGACAACAATTGGGCCGAGAACCAGATACGACCTTGGGCTCTTGGACGCAAGAACTGGCTCTTTGCAGGGTCGTTGCGCAGCGGCAAACGAGCGGCGGCGATTATGAGTTTGATCCAATCGGCGCGACTGAATGGGCATGATCCGTATGCTTATTTGAAGGACGTCCTAACGCGACTGCCGACGCAGCGTGCGAGTGAAATTACCCAACTACTGCCGCATCGGTGGGCGCCTGTTTAATCTGGCAACGTGTGTTCGGCGAATGTGCCTTGATTTTCGCCTAGATTACCGCTGACAACCGAATGCTGATCATGTGCCCACTACTACGTCTTGATAGCCCCCAACGGCTTCAAAAAATAAACCACTCGCTCGGTCTCTGTGAAGCCCAATGCCTCATGCATGGCGTGGCTTCCTTGGTTATTCAGTAGCGCATCCGAGGCCAGTTCGGTGCAGCCCATTTCTTCGGCCCAGTGTTGGATTTCCGCCACGAGTTGCCGCGCTATGCCTTGGCTCCGACTAGCGGGTCGGACATACAGGCCTTCGAGAAAGGCCACAGGCGATGAGCTGGTACCGTTGACATAGTCCACCCGGATCGACGCCTCGGCAAAACCTAGAGTATTGCCATGTTCATTAACGAAGATAAGTACCACATAGCGCTCTGGTGCGTTCAGTATTGCCCGTTTGTCATTCTCATTGTTCGAGGAGGAATCAGGCCACAGAGCAACACGGAGGGGCAGCCAACCATCATGGTCAAGCATAGTGCAGCGTTTTATCATTGAAGAAATACTCGAAGGAATAACTGACCAAGATCATATGTCATCCTCGGTCAGTCTTGGAAGACCAACTCGCGCTTTCAAGGGTAGTGTTACGGGTGAGTAGAGCCGCATCCATTTTGCGGGCGAAAATTTAACGTTAATACTGTGGCATAGCGGTCGCATAGAAACTCCGCTTGAAAGGCCAGGAATGACGGGCCAGTAAGGTGTATTGCCCGGACGGATACGGTTGAGGAGCACGTGCCGTAGGCGGGTTACGTTGTTCATAAATTACCCAGACATAAAAAAGCCCCAGCGTTTGCCGAGGCCGATTTGAGCGTCACCGCTGACTACTACGTATTTGCATGCCGCCTGGATCGCACCACCCGAGTAGGCAGCGCTGCGGCAAAGGCAAAGGCCTCTTCCCGTGAGTGGAAGGAGCCAAGCCGGTCAGCATTGGTGCAGACCTTCCAGGGGCCGTTATTCACGCTGAGCACGTCATACCCATTGATATGCATCTTGGTAAGGATTGGAACACTCATCGTCACCTCCTTTCGCAGAGATAATCTAGGTTCGTCCCGAACACCTTACACTTGCTTTTTGCATCTGTGGCAACCACATGTCGCGCCACGAACCGCCCCCCTTGAATTTGTGGCGTGGACTACAGTTCATCCGCCTTGCGTTCAGCCCAGCGCTTACCGAGCTGGCGGGCCTGCTCAACGCCGAGGATGCCGATGAACGAGGCAGTGGCAATCGACCACGCAATGCTGAACCCGAACGCTTTCACGGTCAGGCCAACCACCATCACGATCAGCGCGCCGAGCGCTGCCTCGATCAACTGTCGGACTGGCTTCGTCTCTCTGCCGTCGTAGTGAATGCGCAACCCTGATAGATATGGGCACACCCACTGGCGACACCCGTAGCACTCAGTGCTATGCGTACAAGACATCGATTCATTCCACTCTTAATTCGTCGTAGGGAATATCAAGGCCCATGTGAGCCCAGCCTACAGGCATGATTTCCTGACCCGGATAAGCGCTCAGGATTATCGCTCCTTTTACCACCGTGCAGGTAAAGCAAGCGCCTGCTTTAGTTGGCTCATGATTAAACACCTTGATGATTAGCCTGATGAGTTCAAAGCGGCGAACATCAGTCAAGGGGTAGCCTTGAGGGTTCTTCTTACCTGAGGCCTCAGCAGTATTGAACCAAACCAAGCCAAGGCCAACCACGAATTGGGTTGCCCGGGTCTCACTGACGAACCAATCGCGGAACTTCGTGAGCGATGCTTCATTCCATGACCATGAGGCCTCATGGGCAGTCACGCAATTCAACGTGTCGTAATGAGCAATAGCCATTGTCTCATTAGAGGTATTGAAGCCAACAACGGCAATGCAGTTGCCAAGGCCAGCGGTACCCACTAACCCACTGAAGGGGGTCGACTTGGACAGTTTGTTAAACCCAGCTGCTTCCATTGCATAGGTCCTCCTTTGATTTGGGCTACAAGCATAGACGCGGAAAAACTACAGCGAAGGCATAGGCCTCGAACTGAGCTGGACAAACCTTGTAAGCATGCGCGACGGCCCCTACCGCCTGCCCGCACTACCCGACTATCCACATCCAGACCTACCCGAGGGCTGTCCTGGCTACAGTTAAAGCTGAAATTCCTTGGCCTGCTGCGGTACCGCCCGGACCAATACAGCTTGCTGAGTGAAGCGCAACGGCGCCGAGCTCTGCACCACCGAAACCAGGCGCCCGATTGAATCGATCCTCTTGCCGCGATGTGTGCTGTACTCGGCCACAAGAGCGTTCCAATGACGCGGCTTGAGCTGGGCATGCAGCAGTTTGTGCACGATGCACTCGGCCAACAGTGCAGCGTCCTTACCGGAGAATTCGCCCTTCTGCTTGCCGAAACACCCTACATCCCCCCCCTTTGCAGAATGCCGAGCACGTCAAGCAGACCTCCGACCTGCACCACCAGTGGCCACCGATCCTCGCCAAACTGGGGATTCGCTATCGGAAGCCATACAACTGCCGTCACACGTATGCGACAATATGCTCAATGTCTGGTCTCAACCCCGCCTTTATCGCCCAACAGCTTGGGCATAGCGTGCAGATGCTCTTATCGACATATGCGCGTTGGATCAACTCGTCCAGCGACTGGCAGGAGCTTGAAAAACTCCAGATTGGTCCGGAATTGGTCCGGAGCCGTGAAAGCGTTCCGTAAGTTATTGATAGGTAAGCCCTTTGATCTCCACAGCAAATATCACCATGCAAAAAAAATGGGGGTATTGGGCGGTATAGAGTGCAATGTTTCCGGGGGTTTCAGCCTCTCCTGAACGCACCAAAACGCATGCATTGGCCCAAAAATTGGCCCAAGAATGTGCCCTCTTTTCGGCGTCCTGCCGAGTAAAAAACAATCCTCCTCCGCAGTGCAGTTCGTCGCCTCAGCGCGCAGAATTTCTACGAGCCATATACTGTATATCCGAACAGTACAATTTCGGAGATTGCCATGCCCCTCGTCGACGATGATGACTTCGATCTCGGCGCCCCCACTTTGCTGGAGATGTGGAAGCACCAGGTCGTTCTGGTCACCAATGAAGCTGAATACCTGACCCACGAACTGGTGAAGGCGCGACAGAACATCGCCAAGCTGGTTGAGATGAATGAGGCGCTGTCGAAAGACCTACAGGCCTTGCAGATGAGAACACTGGGCAAGGCCCAGCCAATGGCATGCGGGGCTAGTGGCGGGTTGCCGTTGGACCGCCCAGTGCACCTTGCTGATAGTCCCCGACAGCCTGCATAAGAGACTCTGCCTCAAGACGTAGGCGCTCGACCTCTTCAGCGGGTGTAATGGAGTCACGGGCCTCGTGGTAGCGGCGCATCGCCTCAAGCGCCTGCTGCATCAGCGATTCACCATTTGCCATTTTCTCCTCAAGGTCTTTCATCCGCACCGCCTGGCTGTTCAATCAGGGCAGTATAGGCCTGCTCACAGGTCA
>NZ_JAMDGY010000004.1 GCF_028656955.1 Pseudomonas fontis | reverse complement strand
CGGGTGGTCGCAGGAAAAACGCGAGACCCTGGCCAGCAGCGGGTTGCACTGTGGGAGCAACTGTCTTACACAGGGTCGTTGTGGGAGCGGGCCTTGCCCCGCGATCTGGCGCAAAGCGCGAGCAAAGCCGGCAACCGCGCTGAGTCAGATTGACCATGAACGCAGGCTTGGCGAGCGCTGCGCACTCGATCGCGGGACAAGGCCCGCTCCCACAGTTCAACTGGTCGCAGGAAAAACGCGTGACCCTGGCAGCAGCGGGTTGCACTGTGGGAGCAACTGTCTTGCACAGGGTCGTTGTGGGAGCGGGCCTTGCCCCGCGATCTGGCGCAAAGCGCGAGCAAAGCCGGCAACCGCGCTGAGTCAGATTGACCATGAACGCAGGCTTGGCGAGCGCTGCGCACTCGATCGCGGGACAAGGCCCGCTCCCACAGTTCAACTGGTCGCAGGAAAAACGCGTGACCCTGGCAGCAGCGGGTTGCACTGTGGGAGCAACTGTCTTGCACAGAGTCATTGTGGGAGCGGGCCTTGTCCCGCGATCTGGCGCAAAGCGCGAGCAAAGCCGGCAACCGCACTGGACCAGTCTGACCATGAACGCAGGCTTG
>NZ_JAMDGY010000003.1 GCF_028656955.1 Pseudomonas fontis | reverse complement strand
GCTGATAATCTTTTTGACTATCAGTCTGAGCTCACAAGCACCCACACGAATTGCTTGATTCAGTTGTTAAAGAGCGGTTGGTTAAGAATCTTTCGTCTCAACCGAGGCGCGCATTCTACGCTTTCCCCAGAGCCTGTCAAGCGTTTATTTTGAAGTCTTTCAGAATTTCCTGTTTAACTTCAAGCGCTTAACTCGCTACGATCTCTCGTCAGCGGGAGGCGAATTCTACAGAACTTATCGTTGCTGTCAACTGCCTTTTTCACCGCTGTCGATCTTTCGATCGAAGCATCCCGGCACTACCTGGAACATCTAACTCATTGAGTTTCAAGGAGTTTTCTGTTCCGACTACGCCGGAAGTGGGGCGAATTATAGAGAGATTAAATCGAGCGTCAAGGGTTAATTAGCAAAACCATCATAAAAAGAAAATTGCGCACTATATTGCTCACTTTCGCGCACTTGAGCATCATAGCCCTGCCATGAATGCCTTCTTCTATATAAGGAACGTAAAACAACAATGAACGTCCAACCCCGCAGCCTGGCCGCGACCCTGTTCCCGATCGGCCTGCTGCTCATTGCAATGGCCTCGATCCAGTCTGGCGCCTCCCTGGCCAAAAGCATGTTCCCAGTCGTCGGCGCGCAGGGCACCACAACCCTGCGACTGATCTTCGCCAGCATCATCATGCTGGTGATCCTGCGCCCCTGGCGCGCGCGCCTCACTGCCAGCACCCTGAAGACCGTGGTCATCTATGGCCTGGCACTGGGCGGCATGAACCTGCTCTTTTATATGTCCCTGCGCACCGTTCCACTGGGCGTGGCCGTAGCGCTGGAATTCACCGGCCCGCTGGCAGTCGCCCTCTACGCGTCGCGCCGGCCAATCGACTTCTTCTGGATCGGCTTGGCCGTCATCGGCTTGCTCCTGTTGATCCCCATCGGCCAGACCGGCAGCGGCATCGACCTGGAAGGTGCCGGCTATGCCCTGGGCGCTGGCGTGTGCTGGGCGCTGTACATTCTATATGGGCAAAAGGCCGGCGCCGAAAACGGCATCCAGACCGCCGCGCTGGGCGTCATGATCGCCGCGCTGCTGGTAACGCCAATCGGCATTGCCCATGCAGGCAGTGCATTGCTCACCGCTTCGTTGATCCCGGTTGCCCTGGGCGTTGCGATTCTCTCCACCGCCCTGCCCTACAGCCTGGAGATGGTGGCGCTGACCCGCATGCCTACGCGCACCTTCGGCACCCTGATGAGCATCGAACCGGCCTTCGGCGCCCTGTCCGGCCTGCTATTTCTCAATGAAGTGCTGACGTTCGCGCAGTGGATGGCCATTGCCGCCATCATTACTGCCTCAATCGGTGCTACGTTATCCATGCGCCGCGAACGTCCGCCACTGGTGGCCGCTGACTAAGATGAGAAATATTTTCATTTAATACCTGTTCAGCGATTGTGCCGCTTCGTGCAGCTGCTTTAAGCTGTAACCCTAAGTCAATCTTGAAGTTTTTAAATACGACAAGGACGCACCAGGCACCAGGAAGGCGCAACGCAACTGAAAACCGGGCAACAGACCCGGACACGTATTAAGGACAGGAATGAAACGAATTTTGCTCATCCTAGCCATTCTGGCCATTGCCGGTTGTGCGGCGACTGCCAAGACCGAGGTCAAACGCGGCAAGAAAGGCCTGCACATCAACTGCTCGGGCCTGTCCTCTTCTTGGAACCAGTGCTACACCAAGGCTGCCAGCTCCTGCGGCAGCAAAGGCTACAAGGTCATCGCCAAATCCGGCGAAGATGACGACGAACCCGGGGATTACCCCTTCGGCCTTAACCCAGCGGGTTACACCAGCCGCAGCATGATCATCATCTGCAAGTAATTACGTAATAAAGAAGGGCAACCCTGGGGTTGCCCTTCTTTATTACTGTTGCCTGACCTTCCCGCTAGATCGCCGCCGTGCGGGTATCCAGCCAAGCCAGCGCAGCACCGCTCAGCAGCGGCGACAGGCGCGCCCGTACGGTTGCGTGGTAGGTATTGAGCCATTCGCGCTCATCAACACTCAACAGTGCCGGCAGCAGGCAGCGCGTATCGATCGGGCACAGCGTCAAGGTCTCGAACTCCAGGAAATCGCCAAAGGCGCTTTTGCCTGACTCACGGTTGAATACCAGGTTCTCGATGCGTACACCCCACTGCCCAGGGCGATAGGTGCCAGGCTCGATCGACGTGATCATCCCCGCCTGCATCGCCGTTTGCGGTGCGGCGGCTGCCTGGTAGGCAATCACTTGCGGCCCTTCATGTACGTTCATGAAGTAACCGACGCCATGACCTGTGCCATGACCGTAATCCACATGTTCAGCCCACAGCGGCGCGCGGGCAATCGCATCGAGCAGAGGCGAGAGAATCCCACGCGGGAAGCGCGCCCGTGACAAGGCGATGACACCCTTGAGCACCCTGGTGCAATCCTGCTTCTGCTCCAGGGTGGGTGAACCGATCGGCACCATCCTGGTGACGTCCGTAGTCCCGCCCAGGTACTGCCCGCCAGAGTCGATCAACAGCAGGCCATCACCCTCGATTACCGCATGGGATTCATCGGTCGCGCGATAGTGCGGCATCGCGCCGTTGCCATTGAATGCCGCGATGGTCGCAAAACTGAGTGATACAAAGTCCGGGCGCCGGGCACGCGCAGCACTCAGGTGCAGGTCGATGTCGACTTCGGTGATGGTTTCCTGGCCCACTGCCGACTCGAACCAGGTGAAGAATTCGCACAACGCTGCGCCATCCTGCTCCATGGCACGGCGGATGTGGGCAAGGTCCGCCTCACTCTTGCGCGACTTGGCAAAGGTGCTCGGGTTGATGGCTTCAACCAACTGCACCTCGCCCGCCAGGTTATCCAGCAAGCCACTGGTCACCCGTGCCGGATCGACCAGCACACGAGCGCCAGGTTCGATGGCTGCCAATGCGCCGCCCACCTCGACATAGTCGCGCAGCTCGATGCCATCAGCCGCCAACACGCCGCGCAGGGATGCGTCCACTTTACTTGGCGCAACGAAGAGAGTTGCCGAGGCCCGGCCAATCAGGGCAAAGGCGACGAACACCGGGTTATAGGAAACGTCACTGCCACGCAGGTTCAACAGCCATGCAATGTCATCCAGCGTGGCCAGGAAGTGCCAGTCGGCGCCCTTCTCCTGCATGGCCTGGCGCACAGCGGCGAGTTTGTCGGCGCGACTGACGGTTGCCTGGGGCGGCAGGTGCTCGTAGACCGGGTTCAGCGGCAAGGCCGGGCGGTCGTGCCAGATCTGTGCGAGCAGGTCCTTGTCGGTGACCAGGCGCACATCGCGCGCCGCAAGTTTTGCCCCCAACTGACGTGCAGAGGCAACTGCCATGACCGCACCATCCACGGCAACCGCACCACCGGCGGGAGTCTGCTCAGCCAGCCAATCAAGCGGACCCGGCTGCCCTGGCAGCAGTTTGACCAATTCGATGCCGCTACCCGCCAGCTCTTTTTCTGCCTGCTCCCAATAACGGCTGTCGGCCCAGAGCCCGGCAAAATCAGCGGTCAGCACCAAGGTGCCTACCGAGCCCTGGAAACCTGAAAGCCATTGGCGCCCCTGCCAGTAGCCCGGGAGGTATTCCGACAGGTGCGGGTCGGCCGACGGCACCAACAGCGCATCGACACCCTCCCGCTTCATCACTTCGCGCATCTGTACCAGACGCACACTCACCGCATCCTGCGTTGTTGGCTGACTGTTCATCCTCACTCCTGCTACCACGGCTGCCATTATTCTTGATCGCTGATAATGGAGCAGGTATCAGCCATGGGCAACTGCCGACACCCCGGCAGGTTGTAACCATTTGGCCGATGCCGCGCCGTGTTCGCTGAACTTCCAGGCAACCTGCCCTTCAGATCAGGTATGAACCCCGCCCTGGAGACTGCCTCATGCCGCGTTCAACCGACCGCAAGCACGGCGTTGTCCTGCTGGACACGCGCGAGCACACCCCAGAGCACGAACGCCTGGTGCACCAGAAGCTGGCCCAGCGCCTCGCGCAACTGCTGCACATCCCCGTGCTGCCAACGCCATCGGCGCCGCGGGACAATCACTACTATCTGCCAACCGACACGCTGATCGACCCGGCAAAATATCAGGCCCTCGGGATTCGTTCGCCGGCAGACTTCTTTGGCGGCCTGGTCGCGCAGCCCTACATGGCCACCAAGGCGATTTCTCACCCGCTGCCCGCCAAGGCGCGCTGCCCCCAGGGCTGGACGGATGATTTTGCGCGCCTGGCCAGTGATGCGCTATTGCGCGGCTACACCGTGTTCAGCCTTGATGATGCCGTGGCTGCTGCTGCACTGCTGCTTCGTGACGGCCCATTGCGCCTCAAGCCGGTGCGCGCCACGGCGGGGCGTGGGCAACTGGAAATCCATTCGGCCAGCGAGCTGCAAAGCGCTCTCGGCGAAGTCGACGAGGCCGAAATAGCCCTCTGGGGGCTGGTACTGGAAGAAAACCTCGATGCCGTGGAAACCTTCAGCGTTGGCCAGGTGCAGGTTGCCGGGATCACCTGCAGCTACTACGGCACCCAAAGCCTCACCCAGGACCACGCTGGGGTGTCGGTTTACGGCGGCTCCAGCCTGGTGCTGGTGCGCGGTGGTTACGACGCCCTCCTTCAGCTTGAATTGGAGCAAGCCCAGCGTCTGGCCATCACCCAGGCCTGCACCTATGAAGCCGCCGCCTTCGCCGCCTTCCCCGGCTTTGTCGCCTCACGTCGCAACTATGACGTAGCCCGTGGCCAGACAGCCGATGGCAAGGTGCGTAGCGGTGTACTGGAACAATCCTGGCGGATCGGCGGCGCCAGCAGCGCAGAAGTCCTCGCCTTGCAGGCATTCGCCGATGACCCGGCCCTGCAGCGTATCCGCGCCTCGACCCACGAAGTATTCGGCGACCCGGTACTGCCGGCCGATGCGACACTTTTCTATCAGGGGGATGACAGTGAAATCGGACGCCTCACCAAGTACGCCAGGGTCCGCGACTATGACCATCCATAGCGAAACCCTCGACATCACGGTGGACGGCGAAAGCATCGCCGCCACCTTGCTCAGCCCCAACCCGAAAGTCCCCGGCATTCTCTTCGTGCACGGCTGGGGCGGTAGCCAGCAGCGCGACCTAGCGCGGGCCAAACACATCACCGGGTTGGGTTGCGTGTGCATGACCTTCGACCTGCGCGGTCATGAAAAAACCGAGAGCCAGCGCCGCAGTGTTACCCGCGAGCAGAACCTTGCTGATCTACTGGCGGCCTATGACTGCCTGGTTAGCCATCCGGCGGTAGACACCCGCTCGATTGCGGTGATTGGCAGCAGCTATGGCGGCTACCTGGCCACCCTGCTCACCCGGCTGCGCGCGGTGAAATGGCTCGCCCTGCGCGTTCCTGCGCTGTATTGGGACGACGAATGGACGTCGCCCAAGCAGGCACTGGACCGCCAGCGCTTGTCCCAGTATCGGCTGATGGCCCTGGGCCCGGGCGACAACCGCGCCTTGGGCGCCTGCGCGCAATTCACCGGTGATGTACTGCTGGTGGAGTCCGAACAGGACGACTATGTCCCGCACAGCACCCTGATGAGTTACCGCTCGGCCTTCATCAGCGCACACTCCCTGACCCATCGGATTGTCGATGGAGCAGACCATGGGCTGTCTACTGATCGCAGCCAGAAGGCCTACAGCAGCATCCTCAGCAGCTGGGTCAGCGAGATGGTGATTGGTGCGCGGCTGGACCGCTACCCCCACCATTCCCCCTGGTACTCCTAACTACAGCACCTTCACCTGGCAGTGCAGGCCTTGCTCGGCACTGCGCGACAGGCTGCTGAGGGTCTGGAATGCCGCGAAGTTCACGCCCTTGGCCTGGTAGGTGTGCAACAACTCGAGGAAGGGCTCCTGGTCGAAGTTGCTGCTTGCCGCCTCCCAGGCTGCGCGCGACTGCCATTGCAGATACTGGAGTACCCGGCTGCCATCGTCGCTGGCCTGGATACTCGCGCCGACCAGGCCACTGTGCTCGAACGCCATGCGTTCACTGCGACTGGCCAGGGCGTTTGCCAATGCCCGCTGTAGCGAGGCCGGCACTTGGAATTCAATAAGCTGGTTGAAGCACAGGCTGTTTTTTGCCGCCGACATGAAGAGTCTCCCGTTGTCCGAGCACTTGCGGTGCAATGGCAGGCAGGGTAAAACCTCTAGTTAAGTAGAGGTCAAGAGGTTTTTCCCATGGAGCAGCGCACACTGCGTGCAGACAAGGTGCTTAGCGTCGGGCAACTGGCCGCGCGCAGCGGGGTAGCCGTGACGGCGCTGCACTTTTATGAGAGCAAGGGGCTGATCCACAGCACCCGCAACACCGGCAATCAGCGCCGCTATCCGCGTGAAGTGTTGCGCCGCGTGGCCGTGATCAAGATTGCCCAACGGCTGGGCATCCCGCTGGCGACCATTCACGCTGCACTGCAAAGCCTGCCGACCGACCGGGCACCGAGTGCCGCTGATTGGCAACGGCTGTCAGAGCAATGGCGCGAAGACCTGGATCGACGCATCGAGAAAATGCTGATGCTGCGCGATCAACTGGATGGCTGCATTGGCTGCGGTTGCCTGTCCATGCAGAGTTGCCCGCTGCGCAACCACCATGATCAGCTCGCCGAACAGGGGCCCGGCGCACAATTGCTTGAGCCCGGAAACGAGCCCTGAGGCAATGCCCTACCCTTGGGCAGCGGCTTCGCCAACGGCAAAACGCCTGCGGTAGTCACTGGGCGCCAGGCCGGTTACCTTGGCGAACACCTTGCGAAACGCGCCAGGATCTTGATAACCCACGCCCCAGGCGATCTGCTCGATGCTGCGCCGGGTGAATTCAAGCATTCGGCAGGCACGCCCCACGCGCACCTGCTGGCAGTACTCGGTGGGCTTGAGCCCGGTGGCACTGCGAAAACGGCGCAGGAAGGTCCGCTCCTCCAGCCCCGCGCAATCGGCCATGGCGCCAATGCTGACATCCCGCGCGCCAGTGCTCTGCAGCCAGTGCTGCACCTTCAGCACCGCCTCATCGCCGTGGTCCAGCCGAGGCGCAAAGAGGCTGCCGGGGCGCGCTTGCACCGCTACATGATCGACCGCCAGAAAGCGCGCGGTTTCGGCTGCCAGGGTCGCCCCCTGGAAGCGCTCGACCAGCTTCAGGCCCACGTCGGTCCAGGCCATCAGCCCGGCGGAGGTCATGATGTCGCCGTCGACCAACACCGGCAGGTTGGCCTCTACCTTGACGCGCGGGTATTGCTCGGCGAGTGATTGGGCAAAGTTCCAGTGGGTGGTGGCCGAGCGGCCATCGAGCAGCCCGCAGGCGGCGATGAAGAACACCCCCACGCAGACCGAAGCGAGCAACGCGCCCTCGGCGTGCCACTGGCGCAAATCATCTCGAAAACGCGCCATCAGCTCGGGGGTTGGTGCCTGGGTAAGGCTCGGCGGGATGATCATCACCCGTGGCTGGTAGCCCTCCCGCGTGAGGCTGTCGTAGGTGACCGCCAACGCGTGACCGTCTTGCTCGCTCCAGTGACACACTCGCAATACCGGCGCCTCCTTCGCGCCCAGGTCCTGCGCCATGCGATTGGCCACGGCAAACAGGTCGGTCAGCCCGTACACCGCGGCCATTTGCGCACCGGGGTAGACCAGGATGCCGATTTCGACGATTTCACCGCGTGCGTCCATTGTCAGTTTTTCCCGCCATTTTGTCGGTCGCGCCAATCTTCAAGCGCGGCCTACAAGCCTATAACTATCACCACGCCACAACTACTCCCCCTGTTGAAAGGAAAGCGCCATGAGCACGCATGCACTGATCGTCATCGACATCCAGAACGACTACTTCCCCGGCGGCAAGTGGCCCCTCAGCGGCGCCGATGCGGCGGCGGACAAAGCGGCCAGGGTCATTGCCGCAACGCGTGAGAAAGGTGAGCTGGTGGTGCATATCCGGCATGAATTCGAATCGCTGGATGCACCATTTTTTGTGCCCGGGTCAGAAGGCGCGCAGATTCACCCCAAGGCGGCCAACCTGCGCGGTGAGCCGGTCGTGCTCAAGCACAAGGTCAATTCCTTCCTCGATACTGAGCTCAAGGCGCTGCTGGATGAGCACGGGATTACCGAACTGACCGTGGTCGGCAGCATGAGCCATATGTGCGTGGATGCCGCCACCCGCGCGGCCGCGGACTTTGGCTATGCCGTCAGGGTCGTGCACGACGCCTGCGCCACCCGCGACCTGGAGTTCAATGGCGTCACGGTGCCGGCTGCACAGGTGCATGCGGCGTTTATGGCGGCGCTGGCGTTTGCTTATGCATCGGTGGTGTCTGCAGAAGAATGGCTGGCAGCTTGAAGGCCCCATCGCGGGACGAGCCGGGTCGCCGCAACGCCGCTCCCACGTAGCCGCTGCCGTCAGGCTGCGCTCGCCTGCACAGCAGGCGCCGCCTTTGGGAGCCCTGGCGGGCTCCAGCGCGGCCTCTCGGCAGCGGCTACAAAGTTGTGCAAGACAGTAGCTCCCACAGGAAGCACACCATCACCTTGTGGGAGCGGCGTTACGGCGACCCGACTCGCCCCGCGATGCTTTCAGATCACCACATTGCGCACAAAGCGCACCACCACTTCACCCTCATTGCGATAGGCATGCGCCCGGTCACTGGCAAAACTATGGAAATCGCCCGCGGCCAGGCGATATTCCCGGTCCTCGATCAGCAACGTCATGCTGCCCTCGAACACGTAGATCTGCTCGCTCCAGCCAGCGGCATCGGCGTCCGCCGAGTACACCTCGCCAGGCTCCAGGCGCCACTCCCACAGCTCCACTTCCCGGGTTGCCTGGGAGCTGGCCAGCAACACCGCCCTGCTCCCCGGATGCACCCCCGTCCAGGCCAGCTCGTTGATACGGCTCGGGTCGCGGTTGTCGGGGGCCTGGATCAAGTCGCTGAACGCCACATCGAGCGCCTCGGCAATCAGGTCCAACGTGGTCAGGCTGACATTCTTTTCCCCCGCCTCGATGGCCACCAGCATCCGCCGGCTGACCCCCGACTTCTCTGCCAAAGCAGTCTGGCTCAACTGCGCCGCATGGCGCAGACGGCGAATATTCTGGCTGACATGTTGCAGCACCGAAGCACGTTGGCTGGAATCTTTGTGCACTATATTGCTCACTGGTAGGGGGTGCGCAGTATACTGCCCACTTTGGCGCATTGTGCGTCGACCTCTCCCTGCGTGCAAGGCCATGACCCCAACGAATTCGAGCGAACGCCCCTCCCTGTCCTTTCGCCTGAGCAAGGCCGAACTGGTGCTGGTGTTTATCACCATGCTCTGGGGCGGAACCTTCCTGCTGGTGCACAACGTCATGACCGTCAGCGGCCCGATGTTCTTCGTCGGCCTGCGCTTTGCCGCAGCCGCGTTGTTTGTCGCCCTGGTCTGCGCACGCTCGCTGCCGGGCCTGACCCTGCTTGAGCTCAAGGCCGGCGTGGTGATCGGCGTATCGATCATGCTCGGCTATGGCCTGCAGACGGTCGGCCTGCAAACCATCAGCAGCAGCCAGTCAGCCTTCATCACCGCCCTGTACGTTCCGTTCGTACCGCTGCTGCAATGGCTGGTACTGGGGCGCCGGCCGGGGTTGATGCCAAGCCTGGGCATCGGCCTGGCCTTCGCCGGCCTGATGCTGCTGGCCGGGCCCAGCGGTGGCGCCATCCACTTCAGCCCCGGCGAGGTCGCCACGCTGGTGAGCGCCGTGGCGATTGCTGCCGAAATCATCCTGATCAGCCGCTACGCCGGCAAGGTCGATGTACGCCGGGTGACCGTGGTGCAACTGGCCACGGCCTCGGCATTGGCGTTCCTGATGGTGGTCCCGACCCAGGAGCGCCTGCCGGAGTTTTCCTGGCTGCTGGCCCTCAGCGCCCTGGGCCTGGGCGCCATGAGCGCTGTGATTCAGGTGGCCATGAACTGGGCACAGAAATCGGTTTCGCCAACGCGGGCTACGCTGATCTATGCCGGTGAGCCGGTCTGGGCTGGAATCGTCGGGCGGATCGCCGGGGAGCGCCTTCCGGGCGTGGCCTTGCTCGGAGGCGTCTTGATCGTCGTGGCGGTGATTGTCAGCGAATTGAGGATCAAACGCCGAGAAGCCCAGGAGACTGGCGCCGAACCCGCACGGGAAGAACGCGAGGCGGGCTGATTGACCCGCGCGATGCTGGGTCTACTGTAAGAAACTGTTATAAAAAAATGCTTTATTGGAGCGCCCTTGTAGGATTCTGGCACAGCTTGCGGGTTGGTGATCGTCGGGGCGCCACGTATGATCCCTTACAAACCTCTGCAGATTAGAAATCTATGTCATTGATAGTTCTACTGCTTCTGCCATTTGTTGGCAGCTGTCTGGCGGCGGTCCTGCCGCACAACGCACGTAACACCGAATCGCTATTGGCGGGCCTCGTCGCCCTGGTCGGAACGGTTCAGGTGGCTTTGTTGTACCCGCAGATCGCCGATGGCGGCGTGATCCGCGAAGAGATCCTCTGGCTGCCGAGCCTGGGCCTGAACTTTGTCCTGCGCATGGACGGGTTCGCCTGGCTGTTCTCGCTGCTGGTGCTGGGCATCGGTACGCTGGTATCGCTGTACGCCCGCTACTACATGTCCCCGCAAGACCCGGTGCCGCGCTTCTTCGCATTCTTCCTGGCCTTCATGGGCGCCATGCTGGGCCTGGTGATCTCCGGCAACCTCATACAGATCGTGTTCTTCTGGGAACTGACCAGCCTGTTCTCGTTCCTGCTGATCGGCTACTGGCACCACCGCGCCGATGCCCGGCGCGGCGCCTACATGGCATTGATGGTCACCGGTGCCGGTGGCTTGTGCCTGCTGGCGGGGGTACTGCTGCTCGGCCATGTCGTGGGCAGCTATGACCTGGACAAGGTCCTGGCGGCGGGTGATCTGATCCGCAGTCATGCCCTGTACCCGGTACTGCTGCCATTGATCCTGCTCGGCGCGCTGACCAAGAGCGCACAGTTCCCGTTCCACTTCTGGCTGCCCCATGCCATGGCCGCCCCCACCCCCGTCTCGGCGTACCTGCACTCGGCGACCATGGTCAAGGCCGGGGTGTTCCTGCTGGCCCGGCTCTGGCCGTCTTTGGCCGGTAGCGAAGAATGGTTCTGGATTGTCGGCGGCGCAGGTGCCTGCACCCTGTTGCTGGGTGCCTATGCGGCAATGTTCCAGAACGACCTCAAGGGCCTGCTGGCTTATTCAACCATCAGCCACCTGGGCCTGATCACCTTGCTGCTGGGCTTGAACAGCCCGCTGGCGGCGGTGGCGGCGGTGTTCCACATCCTCAACCACGCCACCTTCAAGGCCTCGCTGTTCATGGCTGCGGGGATCATCGACCACGAAAGCGGCACCCGTGACATTCGCAAACTCAGCGGCCTGTTCCGGCTGATCCCGTTCACCGCCACCCTGGCGATGGTGGCCAGTGCCGCGATGGCCGGCGTGCCATTGATGAACGGCTTCCTGTCCAAGGAAATGTTCTTCGCCGAAACCGTGTTCATCAGCTCCACGGCCTGGGTCGAAACGGCGCTGCCGGTGATCGCCACCCTCGCCGGCACCTTCAGCGTGGCCTATGCGCTGCGCTTCACCGTCGATGTGTTCTTCGGCCCGCCAGCCACCGACCTGCCGCATACCCCGCATGAGCCGCCGCGCTGGATGCGTGCGCCGGTCGAGCTGCTGGTGCTGACCTGCCTGGTGGTCGGTATTTTCCCAGCGCAATCGGTCGGCCCGCTGCTGGCGGCGGCGGCACTGCCCGTGGTCGGCGGCACCCTGCCCGAGTACAGCCTGGCCATCTGGCACGGCTGGAACGCCCCGCTGATCATGAGCCTGATCGCCATGACCGGCGGCATCCTGCTCTACCTTGCACTGCGCAAGCAGCTCAAGCTCGGCCGCTTCAGCTACCCGCCGATTATCGAGCGCTTCAATGGCAAGCGCCTGTTCGAACACGGCCAGGTGCTGCTGATGCGCATGGGCCGTCGCCTCGAACGCACCCTGACCACCCGACGCTTGCAGAAGCAACTGTTCATGCTGGTGCTGGCGGCCTTCCTGGCCGGCCTGCTGCCCTTGCTGCACAGCGGCGTGAGCTGGGGCGAGCGGCCGAAAATCCCGGGCTCCGGGGTCTTCGTGATGCTCTGGCTGATCGCCATTGCCTGCGCCCTGGGCGCGGCCTGGCAAGCCAAGTACCACCGGCTTGCGGCCCTGACCATGGTCAGCGTCTGCGGCCTGATGACCTGTATCACCTTCGTGTGGTTCTCCGCACCAGACCTGGCCTTGACCCAGTTGGTCGTGGAAGTGGTCACCACCGTGCTGATCCTGCTCGGCCTGCGCTGGCTGCCGCGGCGTATCGAAGGCGTCTCCCCGCTGCCCGGCAGCCAGGAGAACGCCCGCCTGCGACGCTTGCGCGACCTGGTGCTGGCGGTACTGGTCGGCGGTGGCATGGCCGTGCTGTCCTACGCGATGCTGACGCGCCAGACCCCCAACGACATCTCGACGTTCTACCTCAGCCGCGCCATGCCGGAAGGCGGCGGCAGCAATGTGGTCAACGTCATGCTGGTGGACTTCCGCGGCTTCGACACCCTGGGTGAAATCACCGTACTGGCGGCCGTGGCGCTCACCGTGTTCGCACTGCTGCGACGCTTCCGCCCACCGAAAGAAAGCATCCAGCTGCCGGCCCAGCAACGCCTGCTGGCACCGGACCTGGTCACCGACCTGGTCAACCCGCGCAACGCTGCCGACACGGCCCTGGGCTTCATGATGGTGCCCGCCGCGCTGGTGCGCCTGCTGCTGCCGATCGCCCTGGTGGTGTCGATGTACCTGTTCATGCGCGGTCACAACCAGCCGGGCGGCGGCTTTGTCGCAGGCCTGGTGATGTCGGTCGCGTTCATCCTGCAGTACATGGTTGCCGGCACCCAGTGGGTCGAGGCCCAGATGAGCCTGCGGCCACTGCGCTGGATGGGCACCGGCCTGCTCTGCGCGACCCTGACCGGCGCCGGCGCGCTGCTGTTCGGCTACCCGTTCCTGACCACCCATACCGCCCACCTGCACCTGCCGCTGCTCGGCGATGTGCACGTGGCCAGCGCGTTGTTCTTCGACATCGGCGTGTTCACCGTCGTCGTCGGCTCGACCTTGCTGATATTGACCGCCCTGGCTCACCAGTCAGTGCGTAGCCATCGCCCAAGCGGCCAGGCCAGACCCACCCGCACAGGAGCCGCGTGATGGAAGAAGTGATTGCAATTGCCATCGGCGTACTCGCCGCCTCGGGGGTCTGGCTGGTACTGCGGCCACGGACCTACCAGGTGATCATGGGCCTGTGCCTGCTGTCCTACGGGGTCAACCTGTTCATCTTCAGCATGGGCAGCCTGTTCATCGGCAAGGAGCCGATCATCAAGGAGGGCGTGCCACAAGACCTGCTCAACTACACCGACCCGCTGCCCCAGGCGCTAGTGCTGACGGCGATCGTCATCAGCTTCGCCATGACCGCGCTGTTCCTCGTAGTCATGCTGGCCTCGCGCGGCCTGACCGGCACCGACCATGTTGATGGCCGGGAGACCAGCGAATGAGCGTGATGAACCAACTGATCATCGCGCCGATCCTGCTGCCACTGCTCACGGCCTCGATCATGATGTTGCTGGGCGAGAAGCATCGTCCGCTCAAGGCCAGGATCAACCTGCTGTCGAGCCTGCTCGGGCTGGGCATCGCCGTGGCCTTGCTGGTGTGGGTCCAGGATCAGGGCCAGGCCAGTGCGATTGGGGTCTACCTGCCCGGTAACTGGCCGGCGCCGTTCGGCATCGTGCTGGTGGTCGACCGGCTGTCAGCGCTGATGCTGGTGCTGACCGGCGTGGTCGGCGTCAGCGCCCTGCTGTTTGCCCTGGCCCGTTGGGACCGAGCCGGCGCCAGCTTCCATGCGCTGTTCCAGATCCAGCTGATGGGCCTGTATGGCGCCTTCCTGACCGCAGACCTGTTCAACCTGTTCGTGTTCTTCGAAGTCATGCTGGCCGCCTCCTACGGCATGGTCCTGCACGGCTCGGGCCGGGCGCGGGTGAAAGCCGGCCTGCACTACATCGCCATCAACCTGGTGGCGTCGTCGCTGTTCCTGGTAGGCGCAGCCATGCTCTATGGCGTGACCGGCACCTTGAACATGGCTGACCTGGCGCTGAAAATCCCGCTGGTACCGGAAGCTGATCGTGGCTTGCTCCACGCCGGCGCAGCGATCCTGGCCATCGCCTTCCTGGCCAAGGCCGGGATCTGGCCGCTGAATTTCTGGCTGGTGCCGGCTTATTCCGCCGCCAGTGCGCCAGTTGCGGCGCTGTTCGCGATCATGACCAAGGTCGGCTTCTACACCGTGTTACGCCTGTGGAGCCTGCTGTTCTCCGGGCAGGCGGGGGCGTCGGCATTCTTCGGCGGTGACTGGCTGGTGTATGGCGGCCTGGCAACGCTGGCGGTGGCGGCGGTGTCGATGCTCGCCGCGCAGCGCCTGGAGCGCATGGCCAGCCTGAGCATCCTGGTGTCTGCCGGGATCCTGCTGTCGGCCATCGGCTTCGGCCAGACGGCACTGACCGCCGGGGCGCTGTTCTATCTGGTCAGCTCGACCCTGGCCTTGTGCGCGCTGTTCCTGCTGGCTGAACTGATCGAGCGCTCGCGCTCGGCCAATGAGATCCCGCTGGATGACGATGGCGATGCACTGCCTTCGCCACTGGAGTCGCTGCAACCGCCCAAGGGCATCAACCTCGATGACGAACAGAAGGCGGTAATCGGCCAGGTGATTCCCTGGACCATGGCCTTCCTCGGCCTGAGCTTCATTGCCTGCGCCCTGCTGATCATCGGCATGCCGCCGCTGTCGGGCTTTATCGGCAAGCTGAGCCTGATCAGCGCACTGTTCAACCCGCAAGGCCTGGGCGTTACCCCTGAGCAGCCACTGTCGCTGGCAGGCTGGACCTTGTTGGCACTGCTGATCCTGTCCGGCCTGGCCTCGCTGATTGCCATGACCCGCGTTGGCATCCAGCGCTTCTGGACACCGCAGGAGCGCCCCTCGCCACTGCTGCGCCGCAATGAGTGCATCCCGATCGTGGTATTGCTGGGGCTGTGCATCCTGCTCAGCATCCAGGCCGAGCCGCTGCTGCGCTACACCAACGACACAGCCGCCGCCCTGAAGAACCCGGAGCACTACGTGAGCGCCGTGATCAGCACTCGGCCGATCCCCGGCCCGACCAGCCTCAACATTACCGGGCAGGTGCAGCCATGAAGCGATTGTTCCCCGCCCCGCTGCTGTCCCTGTCGCTGTGGCTGTTGTGGCTGGTGCTGAACCTGTCGATCAGCCCCGGCAACCTGTTGCTCGGTGCCCTGCTTGGCTTCCTGGCGCCGATCCTGATGGCCCCGCTGCGCCCGCTGCCGGTACGCATCCGCCGCCCTGGCACGATCCTGCGCCTGATTGCACGCGTCGGCATCGATGTGGTGATTTCCAACCTGCAGGTTGCCCGAGGGGTATGGCGTGCGCATCGTCACCCGCCGCGCTCGCGCTTCGTCACCATCCCGCTGGAGCTGCGTGACGCGCATGGCCTCGCGGCCCTGTCGATGATCACCACGGTGGTGCCGGGCACCATCTGGTCGGAGCTGGCCCTGGACCGCAGCGCGTTGCTGCTGCACGTGTTCGAGCTGGACGATGACGCGCCATTCATCCAGCACTTCAAGGACACCTACGAACGCCCGCTGATGGAGATTTTCGAATGAGTGGCCTGCTCGCCAATGCCATTTTAGCCAGCCTGCTGATCTTCGCCGTGGCCATGGCCCTGACCCTGGTTCGCCTGTTCCGTGGCCCATCGGCGCAAGACCGGGTGCTGGCCCTGGACTACCTGTACATCCTGGCCATGCTGATGATGCTGGTGCTGGGCATTCGCTACGCCAGCGACACCTATTTCGAGGGGGCGCTGCTGATCGCGCTGTTCGGCTTTGTCGGCTCGTTTGCCCTGGCCAAGTTCCTGCTGCGCGGTGAGGTCATCGAATGAACGAAGTCAACCAACTGCCGATGTGGCTCGAAGTGGTCACGGCCGTCCTGTTGCTGCTCAGCAGCCTGTTTGCACTGACTGGCGCCCTCGGCCTGCTGCGCTTGAAGGACTTCTTCCAGCGCATGCACCCGCCGGCTCTGGCCTCGACCATCGGCACCTGGTGCGTGGCCCTGGCGTCGATCCTGTACTTCTCAGGGCTCAAGCAGGCCCCGGTGATCCACGCCTGGCTGATTCCAATCCTGCTGGCGATCACCGTGCCGGTGACCACCCTGCTGCTGGCCCGCGCGGCACTGTTTCGCAAGCGCATGTCCGGGGATGACGTACCCGCGGAAATCAGCAGTGGTCGCGATCGCGGCCATTGATCGAGGCAGGCACTGCGGCCAGGCGCTCCAACTCACGACGGACCATGGCCGCATATTCGGCGGGGCTCAGCTGATACAGCTGCGCCGCCACCCAGTTGAACCAGGCGCCCTGCATCGACGTACGTTGCGCCAGCCACTCGCGGGCCTGGGCCTCGGCACGGGCTTGATGCTGTGCATGGAAGCCGGCGCGGTCGCTGCTCACTCGCTGGCCTTGAAGGTCAGCTCGCCCTTGCGCCATTTGGCGGCCTTCGCGGTAACCGCCTTGAGGGTCTTGCTCAGGCCTTCCTGCAATTGCTGGTGCGCCGCAAATACCGTGACCACGCCCTGGCCCTCGCGGAACACGATGCCCTCGCCCTCTGCCGTGGTAACGAAGGCATAGTCGCCCAGGCCATATACGGTCAGCTTGATCTCGCGAAAACGGATTTCCAGCTTGCCACCCTCTCGGCTGGGCAGCACGGCGGCACGGAAGTGATCGCCAACTTTCAGTTCAAGACGTTGCTTGTCATCGACCACCAGGGCCTCTTCGGTGTCGATTTCAGCGAAGTAGACGCCTTCCGGGCTTTGCTCGGCGATGTAGACAAAGCGCGATTGGAACTGTTTGACCAATTTGGCCCGAAGATCGCCCAGCACGAAAAGGGCGTGCATATCCAGATTGCTGACTGCCAATGAAAATTCCTCAGATACCGGTATCACACCATCGCCACGCGAACAGCTGGGCTGCGCGAAGACGTCGGCTATTCAAATTTATAAGTCTGAAAGACTAGTGGATTAATGCAGGAAAAGCGTGAGCCGAGTGGTAGCTGAGCCTGAAGGAAAATACAGAGTTCCTTGCCAGCTAACGCCCTACGGCAACTTTTCAGCGGAATTCCTCTATTGGGAACGCCTTTTCTGACAGCAAAACCGCCGAAAAAATGCGATAGCTGAAAGAAAGCCCGCGACAGTAGGGCTTTGGGGTAAGCACTCTCACTGCACAAGGGTACGAATATGCACGAAAACACAGAAACCCGTCGAGTAGCCAGGGCCGAATTTCCTCTAGAAAGTGGCCAAATTCAACTTCCGCGTTATCTGGTGATCCCCGCCGGCAGGGGATTCTTCCATATTATCGAACACCCCAGTGGCCGTGTGCGCGGCTTTCGCCGCACGCACAATGAAGCCTGTGCCCTCGCCCGCGCCCTGGAAATTGGCCTCAGACTGCCTGCCGGGACACCTGCTCAGGTTGCGTGCCATTGAGGTGGGCGAGCCACGCGGCACGGCACTCCAGCGCTTCATCACGGCTGGCGAAGGCCGTGCCGCGCCGCTCGCCGTTGACCAGCAGCACCCAGCACACTCGCTTGCCTACGACACGAAGCGACAGTGGCACGCCACTGCCAATCATCACCGCCACATCGACTTTGCTCTGCATGACTCCTCCCGGAATTTCATTAGCAGCCTAACGATATGTGCATGATACGGCTCGCCCGGGAGCAGAAAAAGCTATTCCCGGCATAGCTGTTTTGCATTGGCGGTAACAAAGGCGCCTATGCGCTGGCGATGCGCTCCGGTTTGTAGCCCAGGCGCAAGCCACCCCAATGGCGGCCCTTGACCTGAATCGGCACTGACAGGTCATGCATCAGCTCGCCGGTGTCGCGGGTGTAGGTCTGCAACAGCACCGGCTGCTGATGGCTGCCACAGCGGATGCCGGTGCGATCATCAAACTTGCGCTTGCTGCGGTTGTGCGCGGTGTCTGCCACTTCGTCACCGGTCAGCGGCTGATTGAAGGCCTTGTTGTGGGTGGGCACATAGCCCTGCTGGGTACAGGCGATGGCAAAGATCAGCCCTTCATGCTCTTGCAACAGGGGCTCCTGAATAGACGGCAGCACCTGATCGGTGTACTGGTCGAAACGGGTGCGGAAACGCGCCGGCCGAGTGCCCGGCAACGCCTGGTACTGGCGGTCGAACAGGTCGTCCTGATTGATGCGACCCTGCTCGATGTCACGCTCGAACTGCTCGGCAATCTGCTGGGCGCCACGCTTGGCCAAGTCGTAGACACGCTGGTGGTAATCGTCCAGGCCGACTTCGGCCAGGCGCTCGCTAATGCTTTCTGCCTGCCCTTCCATTTGCACCGCTGCCTGGGCCAGGCGCTGGGTTTGCTGGTCGCTGATCTCCAGATCGCCGCGCATTTGCGCCACGGCCTGGAACAGGCTGTCAAGCTGGACCCGGGTGATCTCGGTGCCCTCGGCGATCTCGCCAATCTGCTGCTCGACTCCCGCCGCCAGCCCGGCAATGCTGTCCAGTTGCTCGCCGGTGTGTTCCACCTGGTCGACACCGCTGTGCAAGTCATCGGACAGCTCACGGATCTGCTCGACCACTTGCGCAGTGCGCTGCTGGATGTCGGCGACCATCACCCCGACTTCCTCGGTGGCCGTGGCCGTGCGCCCGGCCAACCCGCGCACTTCATCGGCGACCACCGCAAAACCACGGCCGTGATCGCCGGCGCGCGCGGCTTCGATGGCGGCATTGAGCGCCAGCAGGTTGGTCTGGCTGGCGATGGTCTGGATCACCAACGTGACTCGGGCGATGTCTTCACTGCGCTGATGCAGCGCCTCGATCAGCTCGCGACTGGCACTGGCGCGGGCGCTCAGTTGGTGCATGCGCTGGATCGACTCGGCCAGGACCGTGCGCCCCGTCGCGCTGCTCTGATGGGCTTCGCGGGCCGCGACCAGGGCCTGTTGGCTGAGGCTGGAGATGGCTTTCTCGGTGCCGATCATCACCTCGGCGCTGCTGACGATCTGCTCGGCAGAGCCCAGTTGCGATTGCAGTTTTTCGGCCAGCTGGCGCACCGCAAAGGCCACCCCGGCAGCGGACAAGGCATTGTGGCTGGTGGTCTGGGCCAGGTCGCGGGTCAGCTCCGCCAAGGGGTCACCCGTGGGTTGCTGGGGCTGTGGCTTGGCGCGCAGGTGCGGCAACCACAAGGTCAGCAAGGCCAGTGGCAGGCACAGGTAGATCGATACCTCGGCAAACGCCATGGCCGCCATCAGCACCACCAGCACCAGGCTTTGCAAGGCTGCGCCCGAGCGCCCGCCCACCTCGAACCGTTGTGGGCGACCGCTGGCGGTCAGCGGGCCAGACAGAGATCCTTCTCGCATCATTTCTAGGGCTCCAACAATGTCGGTTTTGTGACGCCATTAAACGCCACTATAACGCCATTAGCCATGCTTCCTTGGGTGTATGCAGGGAGGTATTGATGTGGCTCAACGAGGTACGTTCACGGGCCTCATGTCGCCCGGGCATAAGCGACGGCCGCAGCCACCTGCTCAGCTGTCGGGCGCACGCCGGTGTACAACACGAATTGCTCCAGTGCCTGCAGCGCAATCACCTCAAGCCCGGTGATCACCGGCTTGCCCATGGCCTCGGCCTGCTGGATAAGCGGCGTACGCGCGGGCATTGCCACCACATCAAACACCGTCTGCGCAGCGGCAATGGCCTCGGCGGCAAACGCCAGCTGATCGGCTTCGGGGCCGCCTGTCATGCCGATGGGCGTGACGTTGACCAACAGGGCCGGGCGCAGGCTGCCCAGTTCGGCCTGCCAGCCATAGCCACACTGCCCGGCCAACTGGCGCCCGGCTTTCTCGTTGCGCGCAACGATCGTGCCGTTGGCAAACCCGGCATCCCGAAACGCACTGGCGACCGCCTTGGCCATTCCGCCGCTACCGCGCACGGCAAAGGTCTGTGCCAGGTCCAGCGCGTGCTCGACAAGCAACTGGCGCACCGCCAGGTAATCGGTGTTGTAGGCCTTCAAGCGGCCAGCGGTATTGACCAGCGTATTCACCGACTCGATGGCCGCCGCCGACGGGTCCAGCTCATCCACCAGGGCCATGCAGGCCTCCTTGAACGGCATGGAGACCGCGCAACCGCGAATGCCCAGCGCGCGGATACCGGCTATAGCGGCCGGCAGGTCGGCCGTGGTCATGGCCTTGTAGTAATAGTCCAGCCCCAGTTGCTGATACAGGTGATTGTGAAAGCGCACCCCGAAGGTGCCGGGGCGTCCGGCCAGGGACATGCACAGGACGGTGTCTTTGCTGGGGGTCATGAATTACTCCTGAAGATGGCACGGTTGCAGTATGACCCAGCGTAACCACGACCGCTGATCGGGGCTTACACAACCTTTACCTAGCCCCCGTGTCACTGCGCCGTTTTGCACGGTCATAGTGGTATCCCCGCGCCAACTCTCGGGTTTATTGCAAACACCAGCGTCGGGTTGCACACGTAAGGAGTTTCCATGAACCGTAACATCCCCAGCATTGCCCTGCTGCTCGGTGCCCTGGCCGTCTGCGGGCAAGCCTCTGCCCACGGCGGCGGTTGGTATGGGCCCGGCCCGGTCATCGGGGCCGCTGTCGTAGGTGCCGTGGTGGGTGCTGCCGTTTCCAATGCCTACAGCCCACCCCCGGTCTACGTGCAGAGCCCGCCGCCGGTCTATTACGGCCCACCACCGGTGTACGTGCAGGCTCCGCCGCCACCGGTCTACTACCAGCCCTACCCGGTGCGTTATGCGCCCGTGCCACCACCGTACTACCGCCATTACTACGGCCCGCCACGGGGGTATTACGGCCCACCGCCACGCTGGTGATCAGTTGATCGCGTCAATGAGCACTATCGAGAGCGTTAATTTCAAACATGACGGGCAGCGACGTAAGGTAGCGCCATGACTCACCGGGAGAATCCCAATGGCCACTATCCACATCATGTCCGTCATCGGCAGCGCCGTCCCCAGTGCTCTTCGCGAAATGGGCTTGCTGGCCTGCTGGTACCTGGTTCGCGACGGTGAAGCGGTTAGCGCACCGCTGACGTCGCTGTCAGCCGCCCAGGCGCTGGCCCGGCGCATCGAGCACGGAGCCCTGTGCGCCTGATCAACATATTCGTTTCATCGTGCGTTGCTCCGCACACCTCCCCTTGACCCGCCTTTATGGCGGGTTTTTTTTTGGGTGCGGGTCGCAGCCCGCGGTCAATATGATTAATTTCCACCTCACCACAACTTCCAGCCAATAAAAAAGCCCGAGAGGTCAGGTAGTTATTAGAGGTGAAATCATTGTGCCAGCCATCAAACGCCAGAAATAAATTGTTGTAAACGCCCCGTTTCGCACACGATTTCTGTGCGCAATCTCACATCAAATTGCCGGTTTTTCGAAGATTCCCACCCTGAATTTGCAAGTAATTCCCTTTTGATTTGTGCGTATTCGAGCATCCTGTTCTAGTCTCGTTTGAGCCTTTTGACACCCACCGACCTTGGAGCCGTGTATTGCCAGGGAGTTTCCTTACTGGAGAACTCGCATGCTCACTCACGTGCACAAGCAATGCTCCGCCCTCGCCATTACCACGCTGCTCTTCAGCTGCACTGTTTTCGCCGCTCCCAACGACGCCACCGAGGCGACCAAGAAGGCCAACCAGGCGATTGCCGACTACCTACCCTTCGCAAACAAGCAAGACTTCGAAGACGCCAAAAAAGGCTTCATTGCCGACCTGCCCAGCCCAGTGATCAAGGGTGAAGCCGGCAATACCGTGATCGACCTCTCGCAATACGACTTCCTCAAGCAGGAAGGCCCTACACCGCCCACCGTCAACCCGAGCCTGTGGCGACAATCGCAAATATTGGCGATTCGCGGGCTGTTCAAAGTGGTCGACGGTATCTACCAGGTGCGCAACATCGACCTGGCCAACGTCACCTTCGTTCGCGGCAAGACCGGCTGGATCGTGATTGACCCGCTGACCTCGGCCGAAACCGCCAAGGCCGCGCTGGACCTGGTCAACGACAAGGTCGAGAAGCTGCCGATTGCAGCGGTGATCTTCACCCACTCGCATGTCGACCACTTCGCCGGCTTGCGCGCAATTGTCGACGAGAAGGATGTGCGCTCCGGCAAGATCCCGGTCATCGCACCGGAAGGCTTCATGGAAGAGGCCGTGAGCGAGAACGTGTTCGCCGGCACGGTGATGAGCCGCCGCGCCTCCTACATGTACGGCAACCTGTTGCCGAAAAACCCGCAAGGCAACGTCGGTGGTGGCCTGGGCCTGACCACCGCAGCGGGCACCATCACCCTGTTCGAACCGAGCAAGCTGATCAGCAAGACCGGTGAGAAACTCACCGTCGATGGCATCGACATCGAGTTCCAGATGGCGCCGGGCACCGAGGCACCCGCCGAGATGCTGTTCTACTTCCCGCAGTTCAAGGTGCTGGACCTTGCCGAAGACGGCAACCATACCCTGCACAACATCCTCACCATGCGTGGGGCCAAGGTGCGCAGCGCGAAGAAGTGGGCCGACACCCTCTCGGAAACCATCGCCATGTGGGGCGACAAGGCACAAGCCTCGATGGGCAGCCACCACTGGCCACAATGGGGCCAGGCAAACGTCGTGCAACACCTGGAAAAACAGCGTGACCTGTACAAGTACATCAACGACCAGACCCTGCGCATGGCCAACCAGGGCCTGACCATGCATGAGATCGCCGAGCAGTTCACCCTGCCCGACAGCCTGGCCAAGGAGTTCTACAACCGTGGCTACTATGGCGACCTCAAGCACAACGTGCGCGCCACCTATCAACTGTACCTGGGCTTCTGGGACGGCAACCCGGCGACCCTCAACCCGCTGCCTCCAGTGGATGAGGCCAAGAAGTACGTCGAGATGGTTGGCGCTGACAAGATGCTCACGTCCGCCAAGGACGCCTACGACAAGGGCGACTATCGCTGGTCGGCCACCCTCAGCAACAAGGTGGTCTTCGCCAACCCGGACAACGAGCAGGCCCGCAAGCTGGAAGCCGATGCCCTTGAGCAGATGGGCTACCAGGCAGAGTCGGGGCCAGCACGCAACTTCTACCTGTCTGGTGCGCAAGAGCTGCGCGAAGGCGTGAAGAAAGTGGCCACGCCCAACACCTCCTCGCCGGACATCATCCGTGGCATGACCACGCCGATGTTCCTCGACTTCCTGGCCATTCACCTGAACGGCCCGAAAGTTGGCGACAAGCAATACACCTACAACCTGGAGTTCCCCGACACCAAGGAGAAATACCTGCTGACGGTGAAAAACGGCGTGATGAACTACGCGCTGAACAAGCATGACGACAAGGCCGATGGCACCGTGACGCTGAACCGCACCACCCTGGACGATATTGCCCTGGGCAAACTGAAGTTGGGCAACCTGACCGAAAGCGGCGACGTGAAAATCGAAGGCAACAAGGACAAGTTCAAGGAAATGCTGACCTTGTACGAGAAGTTCGACTTCTGGTTCACCATCGCCGAGCCATAGTCCCTGCGCCATAGTCCCCGCGCCAACGCCAGCAGCGCAGCCTGCGCTGCTGGCGTCCTGGCAGGGTGAACAGCACACCCCTCAAGGATTGCCCCCGTTCAACCCGGAGGAAGCCTCATGCACAACCTTCGTCGCGCACCCTATCAACGTCAGCTATCAGGCCTGGCCTGTGCACTCAGCCTACTGACCGGCAACAGCTGGGCCGGGGGCCTGTTCATCTACGAGGCCGGCCAGGAAGGCAATGGCCTGGCCAATGCCGGCGCCGCCGCCCTGGCCCGCGACCCCAGCGTGCTGATGAGCAACCCTGCGGCAATCACCGAGCTGCGCGGTACCCAAGTCAGCGCCAACGCCCAGGTGATTCTCGGCGACATCAAATTCTCCCGTGACGGCAACAACCAGTTCGATGGCAACGAAGGCGGCAATGCCCTGCAATACCTGCCAGGCGCCAGCACCTTCATCACCCACCAGTTGGACGAACGCTCGGCCATCGGCTTTGGCATGTACGGCAACTTCGGCTTGGCCCTTAACTATGACGATGACTGGGCCGGACGTTACTTCAGCCAGGAAACCGCGATCATCGGCATATCGCTGCAACCCACCTACGCCTACAAGATTACCGACGACCTTTCCCTGGGGATTGGCCCACGCCTGATGTACGGCTACTACCGCACTGAAATGGCCATCAACAACAACCTGCTCGGCCTGGCAAACCGCCCGGACGGCCAGCTGGAATACAAGGACACCGACGTCGGCATGGGAGTGAACCTCGGCCTGCTCTACCACCTAGGCCCACGCACGCAAATCGGCCTGGCCTACACCAGCAAGATCGACCTGGAGTTCAAGGACCGGCCGAACGTGCGCAATATCAGCAACCCGATCATCAATGCCGCGTTGAACCGCCTCGACGCCGATGACCTGGAACTGGACATGAGCGTGCCGCAGACGGTGCTGCTCAGTGTTGCCCACGACCTCGACCCGCAGTGGAAGCTGCTTGGCAGCCTTGGCTGGCAGGACTGGAGCGAGTTCGGCAACATCGGCGTGGAGGTGGATGCCGACGCCGCCGATGTCAGCCGCAGCGTTGATCGCCAGTACAAGGACACCTGGCATGTGTCCCTTGGCGCGCAATACCAGGCCACGCGGCAATTGCGCTGGAGTTTCGGCGTGGGCTACGACAGCTCCGCCGTGGAGGACAAGAATCGCACGGTCGACAACCCCATGGGCGAGGCCTGGCGCTTTGCAACCGGGGTCAACTACCAGCTGGAGGAAGGGCTCGACCTGCACCTGGCCTATACCCTGGTCTGGCTGGGCGACATGGAGGTCGACCAGAGCAAGGCGCGTTCCGGCACGACGCTCTCGGGCAGCTATCAGAACAGTGCCCTGCACATCCTTGGTGGCGGCGCGACCTGGCGTTTCTGAAGTTGGCTGAGCCAGTGGCAGCCATCCAATAATTGAACGAAGGAAGGAACGTTTAGCAAGCAAACTAACTGGGTACAAAATGGGTACAGGATTAAGTTTTCTTCATTTATGGGCCAATGAATACGGGGCAATCGACACAAGCTCGTCCATACTCATAAAATGCAACGATTAGAAAAATAAAAATCCTTGCACAGCCAACGACATACCCATTCTTAGTGAGCACTAACGTGAAAACCTCCCTTTCGATACTCAGCTTGCTGCTGTTGCTCACTGGCACCGCCAGCGTCACGTCGAGTGCTGTTGCGCAACCCGCGCCACAGGTTCAGCGCGACCCCTCGAAGTTGCACCTGGCCTCCGGCAGCGCCCTGTTGATCGATCTGCAGACCAACCAGGTCCTGTATTCCTACAACCCGGACCGCGTAGTGCCGATTGCCTCGGTCACCAAGTTGATGACCGGCATGGTCGTGCTTGATGCCAAGCAGTCGATGGACGAGAGCCTGGCCGTGACCATCGCGCAGAACCCGGACATGAAGGGCATTTACTCGCGCGTGCGCCTGGGCAGCGAACTGAGCCGTCGCGAAATGCTGCTGATTACCCTGATGTCATCGGAGAACCGCGCCGCCACTACCCTGGCCCATCACTACCCAGGCGGTTACCCGGCCTTCATCAAGGCGATGAACGCCAAGGCCAAGGCCCTGGGCATGAGCCACACCCGCTATGTCGAGCCTACCGGCCTGTCCACCAGCAACGTCTCCACCGCCCGTGACCTGAGCAAGCTGTTGATGGCCGCGCGCAACTACCCGTTGCTGAGTGAACTGAGCACTACCCGCGAGAAGACCGTGGCGTTTCGCAAACCCAACTACACCCTGGGCTTTCGCAACACCGACCACCTGGTCAACAAGAGCAATTGGGATATCCGCCTGACCAAGACCGGCTTCACCAACGATGCCGGGCATTGCCTGGTGCTGCTGACGAAGATGGACAACCGTCCGGTGGCCATGGTGATTCTCGATGCGTTCGGCAAGTACACCCACTTCGCCGATGCGACCCGTATGCGCCAGTGGCTGGAAACCGGTGCAACCAAGCCAGCGCCGGCGGTCGCCATGCGCTACAAGTCTGATCGGACGCAGAACCGTCCACAGGACTGATGGGGCAAGCCTGCCGCGCCTTGCGCGACGGCAGGCTGTTGCAACTGACCTCAGGCGGTGGTGTTGAGCGATGAGCCGGCGCTGCTGGTGCCGGTTTCAGTCAGCGCCTTGAGCAGTTGCGCGGTCGCTTGCAGCAACGCGCCGGAAATCGTCGCGACAGCGGCTTGGGCGGCAGCAACACGGGTGGCTTTGGCCTGGTCGTCAGGGCCCTGCGAGGCTTCCTGCAAACGCTTCTGTGCTTCATCGAGCTGCTTTTGCAACTCCTTGATCCGGTCGCGCAATAGCTTGATGTGCGCAGGCTCCTGGCTCTCGGCCTCCTCGGCCTTGGCATCGGCTTCTTTCTTGGCAGTGCCCAGCGCGGACATGTCGATGTGCAAGCCTTCCTCTTTCTTCGCGACAACGGTCGCCGGGGCGCTGCTTTCGGTGTTGGCTGCATCGATTGCCGAGCGGCGGGGTGCGAGGTGCACGCTGGTGGCTGCAGATAGGGTTAGGTCTGCCATGATCAAGATCGTCCTGATGTTAAATGTCTGCCTACGGTATCGACTGATAGGCGCGGAACTTGAGGCTTCGGCTGGCTAGCAGAGACCTCTGTGGGAGCGGGCCTTGTCCCGCGATCTGGCGCGCAGCGCCAGCTAGATCGGAAGAATGCGCTGCATCAGCCCGATCCCCGCCAGCAGGCTTTGCGAGCGCTGCGCACTCGATCGCGGGACTAGGCCCGCTCCCACAGGACTTGGGTACAACTTCATTTCGGGTGGTGAGCAAAGACATCTGTGGGAGCGGGCCTTGTCCCGCGATCTGGCGCATAGCGCCAGCAAGATCGGAAGAATGCGCTGCACCAACTCGATCCCCGCCAGCAGGCTTTGCGAGCGCTGCGCACTCGATCGCGGGACCAGCCCGCTCCCAAAGGACTTGGGTACAACTTCATTTCGAGTGGTGAGCAGAGACCTCTGTGGGAGCGGGCTAGTCCCGCGATCTGGCGCGCAGCGCCAGCAAAATCGGAAGAATGCGCTGCATCAGCTCGACCCCCGCCAGCAGGCTTTGCGAGCGCTGCGCACTCGATCGCGGGACCAGCCCGCTCCCACAGGACTTGGGTACAACTTCATTTCGGGTGGTGAGCGGAGACCTCTGTGGGAGCGGGCCTTGTCCCGCGATCTGGCGCGTAGCGCCAGCTAGATCGGAAGAATGCGCTGTATCAGCCCGATCCCCGCCAGCAGGCTTTGCGAGCGCTGCGCACTCGATCGCGGGACCAGCCCGCTCCCACAGGACTTGGGTACAACTTCATTTCGGGTGGTGAGCAAAGACATCTGTGGGAGCGGGCCTTGTCCCGCGATCTGGCGCGTAGCGCCAGCTAGATCGGAAGAATGCGCTGTATCAGCCCGATCCCCGCCAGCAGGCTTTGCGAGCGCTGCGCACTCGATCGCGGGACCAGCCCGCTCCCACAGGACTTGTGTCCAACTTCATTCCGGGTGGTGAGCAAAGACCTCTGTGGGAGCGGGCCTTGTCCCGCGATCTGGCGCGTAGCGCCAGCAAAATCAGAGGAATGCGGTGCACCAACTCGATCCCCGCCAGCAAGTTTTGCGAGCGCTGCGCACTCGATCGCGGGACTAGGCCCGCTCCCACAGGACTTGGGTACAACTTCATTTCGGGTGGTGAGCAGAGACCTCTGTGGGAGCGGGCCTTGTCCCGCGATCTGGCGCGCAGCGCCAGAAAAATCGGAAGAATGCACTGCATCAGCTCGACCCCCGTCAGCCCAGTCCCACAGGGACTGTGTCCAACCCCATTGCATAAATTTCCCCCAAGCCCACTCGTCCCTCCCCTGACACCCGACTTTTGCCTGGCGTTTGCGCGCCGCAGGCTGGTCGGTCCACTCAGCACAGCGACCGAGATGGCAATGACCAGAACCCGTTCCCGCAAAGCCCTGTATATCGGCCTGCCCCTTGCCCTTGCACTGTCCGTGGGCGCCGCAGTGGCCGGCTATTGGTACTTCAAGGGTGATGCAGGCTACCCGCGCAAGATCGTCGAGCAAGCCGACGCCCTGCACGAGCACATCCTGTCCTTCGACAGCCACGTTACCGTGCCGCTGGACTTCGGCAGCGCCGGCCATGAACTCGACAAGGACGGCCCCGGCCAGTTCGACCTGGTCAAAGCCAATCGCGGCCGCCTCTCCGGCGCGGCCCTGACGATCTTCGGCTGGCCCGAGCTATGGAACGGCCCCAATGCCCCCCACCGCCCTACCCCAGGCTTCGTCGACGAAGCCCGTCACCAGCAGGAAGTGCGCTACAAGATCATCAGCGGCATGGTCCGCGACTTCCCCAACCAGGTCGGCATCGCCTATACCCCGGCCGACTTCCGTCGCCTGCACGGCGAGGGCAAGTTCGCCATCTTCATCAGCATGCTCAATGCCTACCCACTGGGCACCGACCTCTCCCAGCTGGACCTGTGGACCGCACGTGGCATGCGCATGTTCGGCTTCAGCTACACCGGCAACAACGTGTGGGCCGACTCCTCGCGCCCGCTGCCCTTCTTCAATGACACCGCCGACGCCCTCGGCGGCCTGTCACCGCTGGGCGAGCAGGCGGTCAAGCGCCTCAATGACCTGGGAGTGATCATCGATGTCTCGCAGATGTCGACCCTGGCCCTGGAAGACGTCGCCCGCCTGAGCCGCACCCCGATGGTCGCCTCACACTCGGCCCCGCGTGCCCTGGTGGACATCCCGCGCAACCTCAGCGACAAGGAAATGCAACTGATCAAGGACAGCGGCGGCGTGGTGCAGATCGTCGGCTTCCCGACCTATCTCAAGCCGCTGAGCAAGCCGACCCTGGAAAAACTCGAGGCCCTGCGTGCACGCTTCGACCTGCAGCCCCTGCAAGGCCTGGCCAACGCCCTGATGCCCGGCGATGCGGTAATCGCCATCTGGCCCGAGTCGCGCTTTGGCGAATACGCCGGCAGCCTCTACGGCATCATCGACGAAGAACCCAAGGCCACCCTCAAGGACCTCGGCGACGCCATCGACTATGCCGTGAAAAAGATCGGCATCGACCACGTCGGCATCAGCTCCGACTTCAACGACGGCGGCGGCGTGGCCGGCTGGAAGGACGTCAGCGAAATTCGCAATGTCACCGCCGAACTGCTCACCCGCGGCTACTCCGAAGCCGATATCGGCAAACTCTGGGCGGGCAACTTCCTGCGCGTTTGGGAACAGGTGCAAAAGTCCGCCCACCCCGTCGCCACCCTCACGCCTTGAGCAGACCGAGCCCTGATATGACTGATCGCCGTACGTTTCTCAAACAGGCCGGGATTCTCGCCGCAGGCCTGCCCCTGGCCAGCCAGATGATCGCCCAGGCTCACGCCGCCACCCCGGCGGCCCTGAGTGGCGCAAACAAATGGCAGAACCTGCGTCAGTTGTTCCCGCTGGACCCGAACATTGCCCACTTCGCCAACTTTCTGGTCACGGCTCATCCGCGCCCCGTGCAGGACGCCATCGACTACTACCGTGCCGAACTTGACCGCAACCCGGCCAGCCTCATGGACTGGGAAAGCCAGTACGAGTGGAAACGCGAAGGTGAAGTACGCGAGTGGGCTGGCCGCTACCTGGAGGTCAAGCCACGCCAAATAGCCCTGACTGGCAGTACCACTGAAGGCCTGGGCATGATCTATGGCGGCCTTCAGGTCGGTGCCAACCAGGAAATCCTCACCACTGAGCACGAGCACTATTCGACCAACAAGTGCCTGGCATTTCGCGAGCAGCGCCAGGGCACGCAGGTGCGCAAGCTGCGCCTGTTCAAGAACCCCTGGGAGGTATCCACCGACCAAGTGCTCAGCACGATCGACCAGAACATCCGCCCCAACACCCGCGTGCTGGGCATGACCTGGGTGCATTCGGGCAGTGGTGTGAAACTGCCGGTCGGCGAAATCGGCGAGCTGGTACGCCAGCACAACCGCAACCGCAGCGAGCAGGAACGGATCATCTATGTCGTGGATGGCGTTCACGGCTTCGGTGTCGAGAACCAGTCGTTTGCCGACTTCAAATGCGACTACTTCATTGCCGGCACACATAAGTGGATGTTCGGCCCGCGGGGTACCGGGATCATCTGCGCAGCCTCCGAAAAGATGCAGCACCTGACACCGACCTTCGCCACCTTCTCCCAGGAAGAAGACTTCGCCACCATCATGACCCCCGGTGGCTATCACGCCTTCGAACACCGCTGGGCGACGGGCAAGGCCTTCGAGTTGCACCTGCAGTTGGGCAAAGCGGACGTTCAGGCACGCATCCACCAGCTCAACGACGCGCTCAAGCAACGTCTCACCGAGCACAATGCGATCCAGTTGGTGACCCCGCGCAGCGCTGAACACTCGGCCGGCTTCACCTTTTTCCGGATCAAGGACCGCGACCCGGATGCCATTGCCGCCTATCTCATAGAAAACCGCGTGATGGTCGACGCCGTGGCGCGCGATGCCGGCCCGGTCATCCGCTTCGCACCGAGCCTGCTCAACAACGAACAGGAAATCGACCGGGCCATGGCCCTGCTGATCAAGAAACTCTGAAAAAAGGCCCCGCTATGACGCATATCCTGCATCACCTCAGCCTCGCCGCACTGCTCGCTGGCTTCAGCCTGTCGGCCCAGGCGGCCAGTACCCAGGACAAACCCGGCAGCGTATTCAAGGACTGCAAGGCAGCCTGCCCGGAAATGGTCGTGCTGCCTGCCGGTTCGTTCATGATGGGCACCCCCGACGACGAAGTCGGACGCCAGCCTGATGAGGGCCCACTGCACCCAGTGACCTTTGCCAAACCCTTCGCCATTAGCCGCTTCCAGGTAACCGCCGGGGAATGGGATGCCTACCTGCGCGAGTCCGGCACGCGCATTGCTGACGGCGACACCCGCCCCGGCCGCGAATGCAAGGCCAGCAAGCCACGCTACAAGCAAGGCCCAAAGCAGCCTGCGGTGTGCATGAGCTATCACGATGTGCAGGACTATGCCGCCTGGCTGTCGAAGAAGACCGGCAACCATTACCGCATGCTCAGCGAGGCCGAGCGTGAGTATGGCGCCCGTGCCGGCAGCACTGGCCCCTTCCCGTTCCCGCTCGACCCGAACGCCGAATATGAAATCAGCCAGCATGCCAACGTCTATGGGCCCAAGGACGGTTTCAGCTACAGCGCCCCGGTCGGCAGCTTCCCGGCCAACGCCTTTGGCGTCTATGACATGCACGGCAACGTCTACGAGTGGGTCGCCGATTGCTGGAACGAAAGTTACCAAGGCGCGCCAAGCGATGGCAGCGCCTGGATGACCGGCAACTGCAAAACCGTGCAGATCCGCGGCAACGACTGGGGCGAAGCACCGATCTTTTCCCGCTCGGGCAACCGCAACACCAGCCTGCCGGACAACCGTGGCGACTGGATCGGCTTTCGTGTAGCACGGGAGCTCTGAGCCAACAAAATCGGTAAATTCTCGGCCTGACGGCTCGTTCTATCGGTGTACTTGCGCAGGATCCGGGGTGCCTTTAAAGGGTGCCCCCTCTCGACCATCCAAGGAACCGATACCATGAGCCAGTCCCATTCCTCCGAAAAAATCCACGACCTGATCGGCGTCGGCTTCGGCCCTTCCAACCTGGCCCTGGCCATTGCCCTGGAAGAGCTCGCTGAAACCAACGGCCACGCCCTCGACGCCCTGTTCATTGACAAGCAGAGCGACTATCGCTGGCACGGCAACACCCTGGCCACCCAGAGCGAGTTGCAGATTTCCTTCCTCAAGGACCTGGTATCGCTGCGCAATCCCACCAGCCCCTACAGCTTCGTCAACTACCTGCACCAGAACAAGCGCCTGGTCGACTTCATCAACCTCGGCACTTTCTACCCGTGCCGCCTGGAGTACAACGACTACCTGCGCTGGGCCGCCGATCATTTCGCGACCCAGGCGGCCTACGGTGAGGAGGTCCTGCGCATCGAGCCGGAGTTGCACAACGGCCGTATCGAGCACCTGCGCGTGATTTCACGCGATACCCAAGGCAACGAGCACACCCGCCGGGCACGTTCCGTCGTGGTCGGTAGCGGTGGCACACCGAAGATCCCCCAGGTGTTCGCCCCCTTCAAGGCTGATGCCCGGGTATTCCACCACTCCCAATACCTGGCCAGCCTGGAACAGCTGCCGTGCGCCAAGGGTGAGCCAATGCGCGTGGCCATCGTCGGTTCCGGGCAAAGTGCTGCCGAAGCCTTCATTGACCTCAATGACAGCTACCCATCGGTCAAGGTCGACATGATCCTGCGCGCCTCTGCGCTCAAGCCGGCCGACGACAGCCCGTTCGTCAACGAAGTCTTCGCCCCCGACTACACCGACCTGGTATTCAACCAGCCGCAGGGCGAGCGCGCCAAGCTGATCGAGGAGTACCACAACACCAACTATTCAGTGGTGGACATCGACCTGCTCGAGCGCATCTACGGCATTCTGTATCGCCAGAAAGTCTCCCACCAGTTCCGTCACGCCGTGCTCTGCCGCCGTCAGATCGAAGCCGCTGTCGCCACGCCCGAAGGCATCGAGCTGACCCTGCGCGACCTGGCCACCGACCAGCAGCAGACCCACCGCTACGATGCGGTCATCCTCGCTACCGGGTACGAGCGCCGTTCACACCGTGAACTGCTGGCACCACTGCAACAGCACCTGCAGGACTACGTGGTCGACCGCAACTACCGCGCGCTGGCCAGCCCCGAGCTGCAAGCGGCGGTCTACCTGCAAGGTTTCTGCGAAGCGTCCCACGGCCTGAGCGACACCCTGTTGTCAGTGCTCCCGGCACGTGCCGCCGAAATCGGCCAATCGCTGTACCAGAGCCTGGCTCGCGCCAAGGCCGGCACACGCGATGCTGTCGCCCTTACCAGTGCCTGAGCAGGGAACTCCAATGACCAAGCAACCTCGCGGGGCGCTTAGCGAGCTGTTCGCCCTGCTCAAACCTTTCTGGCCGATTGTCGCGGTATCGGTGCTGCTCGGCATGGTCGGCGGCCTTAGTGTCACCGCACTGCTGGCCATCACCAACAATGCCCTGCACGCCGAAAGCGGCTTGACCCAAGCCGTTGTCGGCGCCTTCGCCGGGCTGTGCCTGCTGGCGCTGCTCAGTTCGATCTGCTCCGATATCGGCACCAACTATGTGGGCCAGCACATCATTGCCAAGCTGCGCAAGGAACTGGGCGAGAAAGTGCTGTCGGCACCCATCGAGCAGATCGAACGTTACCGCAGCCATCGCCTGATCCCGGTGCTGACCCACGACGTCGATACCATCAGTGACTTCGCCTTTGCCTTTGCGCCCCTGGCCATCTCGCTCACCGTGACCCTCGGCTGCCTGGGTTACCTGGCGGTGTTGTCCTGGCCGATGTTCCTGATCATGCTGCTGGCCATCGCGGTGGGGACCGCCGTCCAGTACATGGCACGGGCACGCGGGATCAAGGGCTTCTTCGCTGCACGTGACGCAGAGGACGAACTGCAAAAGCACTACAACGCCATTGCCGAGGGTGCCAAGGAGCTGCGCATTCATCGCCCGCGCCGCCAGCGCATGTTTGCCGACCGCATCGAAAAAACCGCCGAGCAGATCTGCAACACGCAGATTCGCTCGATCAATATTTTCGTGATGGCCAAGACCTTTGGTTCGATGCTGTTCTTCGTGGTCATCGGCTTGGCCTTGACCCTGCAGTCGCTGTGGCCGAGTGCCGACAAAACGGTAATGAGCGGTTTCGTGCTGGTGCTGCTGTACATGAAGGGCCCGCTGGAGCATCTGGTCGGCACCCTGCCTATCGTCAGCCGGGCACAGATCGCCTTCCGCCGTATCGCCGAGCTTTCCGAGCGGTTCTCCTCCCCCGAACCCCACCTGTTGCTCAGCGACAATGGCCGCGACCCGGAGCCGGTACAGCACCTGGAACTGCGTAACGTGGCCTACAGCTTCCCCTCGGTGGATGACAAGCCGCCGTTCCGCCTGGGGCCGGTCAACCTGCGCATCGAACAGGGCGACATCACCTTCATCGTCGGTGAGAACGGCTGCGGCAAGACCACGCTGATCAAGCTGCTACTGGGCCTGTACCCACCCCAGGAAGGCGAGATCCTGCTCAACGGCGAGCCAATCACGGCACTCAATCGCGATGATTATCGCCAGTCATTCACCACCATCTTTGCCGACTACTACCTGTTTGACGATGTCGTGCAGGGCGACCAGCAGATACCCGAGGATGCCAACCAGTACCTCGAGCGCCTGGAGATCGCCCACAAGGTCAGCGTCAAGGACGGCAACTTCACCACCACCGACCTGTCCACCGGCCAACGCAAACGGCTGGCCCTGGTCAATGCCTGGCTGGAGAAACGCCCGGTGCTGGTGTTCGACGAATGGGCCGCAGACCAGGACCCGACCTTCCGCCGGATCTTCTACACCGAGCTGTTGCCCGACCTCAAACGCCTGGGCAAAACCATCATTGTCATCTCCCACGACGATCGCTACTTCGATCTGGCCGACCAGTTGGTACGCATGGAAGCCGGCCGAGTGATCAGCGACCGCGCGCTCGCCTGATCCATTTCACGCCCCGCACAAAAAAAGTTATCCGGTTTTGCGCGGGGCGTGCGTCTTAACAATCAGAACAATTCTCAATTACGACAGCACACACTTAACGGGTAGTAGTAATGGTCAATAACGTACGTGTATCCGGGGCCCACCACACCGCCAAACCTAGACAACGCACCTTGCTGGCCCTGGGCATTGCCTTCGCCTTGGGATGCGCGCAAGCGCAGGCAGAAGTCGTCAATCTGGACATCCCGGCGCAGCCGCTGGCCAGCGCTCTGCAGGAACTCGGTCAGCAATCCAACCTGCAGATTCTTTACAGCCCGGATACCGTGCGTAATTTCAAGACCCAGGCCATCAAGGGCGAAATCGACAGCGTCGAAGCCTTGCGTCGCCTGGTTCAGGGCACCGGGATCACCTACCGGGTCGAAGGCAACAACGTCACCCTGATCAACCCGTTGAACACCACTGGCAGCCAAATCAATTTGGACTCCACCTCGGTCACTGCCACCCAATTGGGCCTGCAAACCGAGAACACCGGCTCGTACACCACTGGCGCCGTCTCGGTCGGTGGCAAGACCCCGCAAGCGCTGCGCGATATTTCCCAGAGCGTTTCGGTAGTCAGCTCACAGCGCATCGAAGACCAGGGCCTGCACAGCGTCACCCAGGTGCTGAACCAGGCGACCGGGATCACCCTGGTCGGTGGTAACGACAACGATGTCGAGATCTACTCGCGCGGTTTCAAGATCACCAACGTGACCACCGATGGTGGCCCGCCGAACATGCGGGAAGAGTCTTACCAGTCGCTGCCGGACATGATCCAGTACGACCACGTCGAGATCCTGCGTGGCGCTGACGGCCTGAACTCCGGCACCGGCGAACCTGGCGGCACGGTCAACCTGGTGCGCAAGCGTGCCCTGGACCATAACCAGGTCAAGCTCGCCACCTCGGCGGGCAGCTGGAACAACTACCGCCAGGAAGTGGACGTCACCGGCCCAATGGGGTTTGACGGCAAGCTACGTGGGCGCTTCGCCGCTGCCTACGAGAACCGCGACTACTTTTACGATGGCCCCAACAGCGACAAACAATCCTGGTTTGGCGTAGTCGAAGCCGACGTCACCCCCGACACCCTGGTGACCGTGGGCGGCAGCTACGAAAAACGCGACATCGACGGCTACTGGGACAACGGCCTGCAACGCTACAGCACCGGTGCTGACCTGGGCCTGTCCCGTGACAAGTCACTGGCGGCCGACTGGTCGAGCGCCAATTCGGAGAAGATCGAAGGTTTCGCCAAGGTCGAACACGCCTTGAACGAAAACTGGACCACCGATGCCAGCTATACCTTCAGCAAGTACGACACCCACCACGACCTGGGCCAGGTAACGGGTGCACTTAACCCCGACACCGGCACCGGGACCAACTTCACGCGCACCCTGCGTGAGTTCGAGAACGTCCAGAACCTGATCAGTGCCAACCTGCACGGTACCTTCGAGGCCTTTGGCCGCCAGCACGAATTGCTGGTGGGCGCCGACCACGAGAACATCCACAAGTACTACGCCGACCACAGCCTCAACTCGCCACGTACCCCGGTGAATGTGTTCGGCGACGACATCGGCCCGATGCCCAAGCCGGTCAAGCCCGCGCTGTACTACGAGTATCCAGTCTGGGACACCAAGAAAACCGGTGGCTACATCACCCTCAAGGCGCAGTTGGCTGACCCGCTCAAGCTGATCGTGGGTGCCCGTTACAACGACTACGAAGATGAGCAGGTCAGCGTGGTACCGGCCTTCGGCTCGACCTTCGGCCTGGGCGGCAAGACCAGTGGGGTCGTCACCCCCTACGGTGGCCTGATCTACGAGTTGGACAAGAACTGGTCGCTGTACACCAGTTATGCGCAAATCTACAAACCGCAGACCAACTACCTCAGCTTCGGCGAAACCCAACTCAAGCCGATGGAAGGCAAGACCTACGAGTTCGGGGTCAAGAGCGACTTCTATGACGGTCGCCTGAACTTCTCCAGCGCCGTGTACTACACCAAGCGCGAGAACGAAGCGGTGCTGGTCGAAAGTGCAGACACCGCCACCAACAACTGCTGCTACACCGCTGGCGGCGAAATCGTCAGCCGCGGCTGGGACACTGAAATCAGCGGTGAGCTGACCCCGGGCTGGCAGATGTCGGCGGGCTATACCTACAACATCAACGAACAGCGTAAAGCCGGTGACCCGACCAAAGACGGCCTGCCGCTGAGCAGCCAGACGCCCAAGCACCTGTTCAAGTTCTTCACCACCTATCAGTTGCAGGGTGACCTGGACCGCTGGAAAGTCGGTGTAGGCGCCAACATCCAGAGCCGCAACTCCGTGACCGGTAACGTGCAGACCCGTCTGGGCGATGGTTCGCTGAGCCCGGCCAACTCGCCGTACACCTATATCCAGGCTGGCTATGCGGTGTGGAACGGTCTGGTCGAGTACAAGATCGACGACCACTGGACAGCTGCACTCAACGCCAACAACCTGTTCGACAAGAACTACTACCAGACCATTGGCAGTAGCGTTCGCGGCAACTGGTACGGTGAACCACGCAACTACATGGTGACCCTGCGCGGTACGTTCTAAAGGCTGTTGGGGCTGCTAGTGCAGCCCATCGCCGGCAAGGCCGGCTCCCACAATGTAAAGGGTGCATCATCACCTTTGTGGGAGCCGGCCTTGCCGGCGATGGGTCGCACAGCGGCCCCCCCGCTCACAAGACAAAAAAAGCCCGAGGCATTCAATGCCTCGGGCTTTTTCGTATTGCCCTGGCGCTACCCCAGATAACGCTGCACAACCTCAGCCAGCGCCTGGTGCACCTGCTCGATCTCCGGCACCACCGTGCGCAGGCGCAGCAGGTCATGGGTCAGGTCGGCATACTCGATCAGCTCGACGGCCACACCCTCCTCACGCAGCTTCCTGGCATAAGCCAGGCCTTCGTCCAGCAACGGATCAAACCCGGCAACAACGACCACCGCAGGGGCAGCCCCTTTCACCTCATCGGCCAACAATGGCGAGAAACGCCAGTCCAGGCGATCTTCGGTCGTGCGTGCGTAGTGCGTGTAGAACCACTCCAGCGTGTCGCTTTCCAGAAAGTACCCTTCAGCAAACAGTTCCATCGAAGCGCTGCGCTGCGAAGCGTCAGTCATCGGATAGCACAGCAGCTGAACCTTGGGGGTGATCAACGCCTGGTCACCGGCCTGCGCCGCTTCGATCGACAACACGGTGGCCAGGCTCGCGCCAACACTGTCACCCACCAATGCAACACGCTCCAGATCAAAGCCAAGCGCGGCACCTTGTGCCTTCAGCCAAGCCAGGCTGTCGCTGCAATCGTGCAACGCCATCGGAAACTTGTGCTGCGGCGCCAGCCGGTAGCCGACCGACAACACCGGGTAGCCGCTGCGCTGGCAGAACTCGCGGCAGACACCGTCGTGCGAGTCCAGGCTACCAACCACATAGCCGCCACCATGGAAGTACACAATCAGGCCGCTCAAGCCGGCAGCACGCTGCTGTGGCCGGTACAGGCGCAAGGGGATCCGGGCACCGTCTCGGGCCGGCGCAGCCAATGCCTCGACGTGCAGGTTCGCGGGTGCCGACCACTGCAATTGCCGCGTGGTCTGTTCGAACGCCTCGCGTGCCTGCTCTGGAGCCATCTCATGAAAAAACGGTTGCTTGCGCAACTGGCTCTCTTCGGCCAGATCGATAAATGCGCCAATGTCGGGGTGCAGTGTCATCTTGATTATCCTGAAAGTGGAAACGCCCGGGTCGCGATAGGCCGCGACCCGGGCTGTGCAGGGCTAGACCGCAACCGCCTGTTCCAGGCAGTGGCCAATCAGCGCCAGCAGCTCGGCCTGGAAGGCGTTCATCAAGGTCTCCACCGTGGCCGCGCGGTAACGCCGCGTGCTGTAGAAGCAACGCAACGACAGCTGGCCATCAAACACCTGCCCGGTAATCTCAAGCCAGTTACCCAGTTGAGCTTGTGGGCTGTAGCAGGCACCCGGGCTCTCATCAGCCGGCACCAATAGCGCCTGCTCATCGAAACTCTGGTCGAACTGCCCGAGGTAGTTGAAAGTCACCCGCGCCTCGGGCAGATGGCGGAAACGTTCGGCGGTCTGCGCACCACTCATGTAGCGCAGCACGCCATAGCCCAGCCCTTTGTCCGGTACGGCCGCCAGTTGCCCTTGAATCGCCTGGATCGAGGCGCCGAAGTCCTCACCCAGCCCCGGCTGCAAGCGCAACGGGAACATGCTGGTGAACCAGCCCAGGGTTCGGCTCAGGTCCAGCGCTTCGAACAGGTCTTCACGACCGTGCCCTTCGAACTGCACCAGCACCGAGCTGGCCTCGCTCCAACGGCACAACACGCGACTCAGCGCCGTCAGCAGAACGTCGTTGATCTGGGTCTGGTACACCGCTGGCACCTGCTTGAGCAGGCGCGTGGTGTCCTGCTCCGACAACTTGAGCTGGGCGCTCGCCTCGAAGCGCACCTGGTTCTTGCCACGCGGGTTGTCGCATGGCAGTTCCTTGCTCGGCTGCTCCAGTTGCTCCAGCCAATAGGCCAGCTCACGCTCAGCCAAGGTGTCGACATGCCCCTTCAGGCCCTCGGCCCAAGCGCGGAAACTGCTGGTGCGGATTGGCAACTGCGGCTCAAGCCCCTGGCTGCAAGCCTCGTAGGCCGTTTGCAGGTCTTGCAGCAGGATGCGCCAGGAAACACCGTCGATCACCAGGTGGTGAATGGCAATCATCAAGCGGCTTTCGCCGTTGTCCAACTGCGCATTGACCACCCGGAACACCGGCCCGTCGATCAGGTTGAGGCTGCGTTGGGCGCTGTTGACCAACGCGTTCAAGGCTTTTTCATCAGTCACCTGGCGATGCCAGATGCACTCGCAGATCCCTTCCAGCGTCTCGTAGTACTGGTACCAGCGACCGTTCTGCTCACGAAAGCGCAGGCGCAATGCATCGTGATGACGCACGATATGCAGCAGCGCCTGCTCCAGCGCCAGGCCATCGATTGGCTGGCGTGAGCGCAACATCAGCGCCTGGTTGAAGTGATGCGGCTCGCTCATCGGCTGGGCGAAGAACCACTCCTGAATCGGAATCAGGTTGAACAATCCCTCGCTGGCCAGTTGCGACAGGTCTTCGACCTCGCTGCGCACATTGCCCGCGCCCTGTTCGAACAACGCCTCGATGCTCTGGTAACGCATCAGGTCGCGCAGCTTCAGGTCCATCTGCAGGGTTGGGTGGTTGCGCACCCGCGAGATCACCTGCAGGCTCAGGATCGAGTCGCCGCCCAGTTCGAAGAAGTTGTCAGTGATGCCGACCTGCTCAACCTGCAGCACCTGCTCCCAGATTTCCGCCAGCCAGCGCTGACGCTCGTTCGTCGGCGCCACATAGGCGGCGGCATCGAATTGCGGCTCGGGCAGGGCCTTGCGGTCCAGCTTGCCGTTGGGGGTGACCGGGAAACGTGCCAGGCAGACGATCTGCGCCGGCACCATGTACTCGGGCAGGTTGGTGCGCAGTGCAGCTTTCAGGCCCTGGCCCAACTCAAGCCCGCCGGCGGTGACCACATAGCCGATCAGTTGCTTGCCCGACGGGCTTTCCCGTGCGATCACCAAGGCATCGCTGACGCCGTCCTGCTGACGCAGGCTGGCTTCGACTTCGCCCAGTTCGATGCGGAACCCGCGCACCTTGACCTGATGATCGATACGACCAACGTAGTCGATCACGCCATCTTCGCGCAGGCGCACCAGGTCACCGGTGCGGTACAGGCGACCGCCACTGCCGCCAAACGGGTCCGGCACAAAGCGCTCGGCGCTGATATCCGGGCGCCGATGGTAACCGCGTGCCACGCCATAACCACCGATATACAGCTCGCCGGCAAAACCCGGCGGCAGCGGTTGCAGGTTGTCGTCCAGGACGTACAGCGAGCGCTCGCCCACCGCCCGCCCGATGGGTGCGTATGCCGCCCCGCAACGTTCGGCCAGCGGGGCTTTCCACAGCATCGGGGTAACCACGGTTTCCGTCGGGCCGTAGCCGTTGGTGAAGTACACCGGCTTGAGTGCCGCCTTGACCTGTTCATAGGTCTGCTCCGGCACCGCATCGCCGCCGAAGCAGTAGATGCGCACTGGAGGCGCCGGCTCGGCACTGGCCTGGACGAACTCGGCCAGTTGCTTGAGGTAGGCCGGCGGGAAGCAGGCAATGGTGATGCCATGGCGATGCAAGGCCGCGCAGGTCTGCTCCGGCGTCCACAACTCGTTGTCACGCACCACCAGCGTGCCACCTGCGTACAAGGTACTCAGCCAGCGCTCATGGGCCCCGTCAAAGGCGAACGACATGAAGTGCAGTTCGCGGGTCTGATTGTCCATCTCGTACAACCGGGCAATCGCCTGGCAGTGTGCCGTAAGCGGGCCATGGGTCACGGCCACGCCTTTCGGTCGCCCGGTGGAGCCGGAGGTGTAGATCAGGTACGCCAGCGAATGCTCCAGCAAGCGACTGGCCGGGGCGTGCAGCGGATAGTCCTGGCTGTCAAAGCGGTCGATCTCCAGCACCGGCAGTTCTGCCGACAGGCCTAGCCGCTCACGCAGCGTATGCTGGGTCAGCAGCAGGCTCATCGCCGAGTCTTCGATCATGTAGGCCAGGCGCTCTGGCGGATAGTCGATATCCAGCGGCACGTAGGCAGCGCCGCTCTTGTGCACGGCGAGGAACGCCACCAGCAGGTCAACCGAACGCTCCATGGCCACACCGATCACCACTTCCGGGCCTGCGCCACGTTCGATCAGGGCATGCGCCAGCTGGTTGGCACGGCGCTCAAGGGTCTGGTAGTCCAGCACCTCGTTTGCGCAGCGCACCGCAATGGCCTCGGGTTGCGAACGGGCATGCCGGGCGATCAGTTGCGGCAGGTCGAGCGTTTCATGGACGGCGGCCGGGGTGCTGCTCCAATCCTGGAACGCTTGCTGCTGTTCGTCCGACAGCCGATGCAGATTGCCCAACGGCAGCTCGGCCGGGGCATCGAGCATGGCCGACAAGGTCTGCTCCATGCACCCGCGAATCGCTTCGACCGCCGCTGGGCTGAAGCTGTTGCGCAGGTACATGTACTCGATGCACAGCTTTTCGCTGAGGTTGACCGCCAGGTCCATCGGGAAGTTGGTGACCCCATGGTTGGCTGACGGGCCGAAGCTCAGGCCGGTCTCGACCTCTTCATTCAGACGCTCGTCGATCGGGTAGTTCTCGAACACGATGATGCTGTCGAACAAGCCTTGGCCGCTGACCCCCGACCAGCGCTGCACATCGGCCAGCGGGGCGTGGGAGTAATCGCGGATTTCCAGGTTGTACGCCTGCAACGCCCGCAACCATTGCACCAACGGCTGGCTCGGCTGCAGCGTCTGAATCACCGGCAGGGTGTTGATGAACAGGCCAAGCATGCTGTCGGCACCCGGCAGGCTTTCCGGGCGCCCGGCCACGGTCGCGCCGAAGGTGACCGTGCGCTGCCCGGTATAGCGCTGCAACACCAGCAGCCAGGCGCCCTGCACCAGGGTGTTGAGGGTGATGCGCAGGCGTCGGCAGTGTTGCTGCAGGCGTGTGGTCTGCACTTCATCCCAGTACGAGTACAAGGCCTGGTGGCCCGGCAGGTCCTGAACGTGGCGCGGATGTACTGCCTGGCTGAGCAAGGTGGGCTCTTCCAGCGGTTGCAAGCGGGCTTTCCAGAAGCGCTCCAGGTCGTCACGGTCCTGGTTGACCAGCCATTCGATAAAGTCGCGGTAGCGGCCACTCTGCCCGCTCACCTCGCCCGTGCCGTAGTGCTGCAACACCTCACCGAACAGCCGCGAGCTGCTCCAGCCGTCCATCAGGATGTGATGGCTGGTCCAGATCATCTGGTACTGCTCGTCGCTCAGGCGTACCAACAGCACCCGTTGCAACGGCGCAGCGCACAGGTCAAAACCACGCAGGCGCTCGCTTCGGTCCAGTTCGGCAATGCGCTGGGCATCTACCGGGGTACCGCGCCAATCCACTTCGCTGATATCCAGCTCGACCTGGCGATGTACCACTTGCAGCGGCTTGGCCAGCCCGCCCTGCCAATGGAAGCTGCTGCGCTGGATGGCATGACGTTCGGTCACGAAGGCCCAGGCCGCACGCAGGCGCGGTACATCCAGGCCGTCGATAGTCAGGCTGGACTGGTTGATGTACAGCTCGGTCTCATCGTCGCTGACGCTGTGGAACAGCATGCCTTCCTGCATCGGCGACAGCGGGTAGATATCCTCGATGTCCACCGCTGCAACCGGCAGGCGGTCGAGGTCGGCCTGGGACAGTTTCGCCAGCGGGAAGTCCGACGGCGTCACGCCCTGGTTGTGAGGGTCGAGGCAATGTTGCAGGAGGCCGTCGAGTTCGCAGTGCCAGGCATCGACCAGGCCAGCGAGGGTCGCGGCGTCGTAGCGACCCGACAGGCTCCAGTCCAGCTGCATTTGCCCGTCGCTGATCGACGTCTGCAAGTGCAGCCCCTTATGCTGCGTGCTGTCGGCCTGCGTCTCGAAGCTGAAGGCCAGGGCTGGCCAGGCCAGATTGGCGAACGCCTGCACCCGAGGATCGTCCAGCTGGCTCAGCGCCGCATAACCGGCACCGTGCTGCGGCACCCCGCGCAGGGACTCCTTGATCTGCCTGATCGAACACGCCACGTCCGCTTCGACCGCCAGGCGCAGTACATAAGCCCCGCTCGGCGACTGCAACGCCAGGCGCACCGTCGGCTGGCCGCAGAGGCGCGCCAGCGCTCGGGTGAGTGCGATTACCAGCAAGTCCGGGGTTTGCGTACGGTACGCCGCTGGCGCCAACTCCAGCAGTTGCCAGGTCTGGGTGGCGCTCAGCTGTTCACGTCGGCTGAGGTGCGCCGGTTCCAGTGCGGTTTCCTCCAGTGCATCGACGGCCGGCTGCCATTGTTGCTGCCAGAAACCGACCTGCGCCTTGAGCGCAGCCAACGCTGCTTCGGCTGTCTGCAGCGCATCAGGCTGCACAGCCTCGTTGACGCCGATCACCTGCGCAAGCGCGCCGATGGTCTGCTGTTCAAACAAGTCTTTGGGCGTGAAGACGATACCGGCTTGCCGTGCGCGGCTGACCACCTGGATCGAGACGATCGAATCGCCACCGAGCTCAAAGAAGTTGTCGGTCATGCCGACTTGTTCGAGGCGCAGCACGTCCTGCCAGATCACCGCCAGGCTGTGTTCCAGCGCACTGTTGGGGGCGACGTAGGCCTGTTGCATCTGGCTTGCGTCGGCGGCCGGCAGTGACTTGCGGTCCAGCTTGCCATTGGGGCTCAGCGGCAGGCGCTCCAACAGGATCAGGTAGGTTGGCACCATGTAGTCCGGCAGGGTCGCCTTCAGGTACGCCTTGACGCTGTCGCGCAGCGCCGCTTGCTGCTCGGCGCTGGCTGCATGCAGGCCAGCCTCGAGCGGCACCAGATAACCGACCAGGTGATGCCCGCTGCTGGCTTTCTGCGCCAGCACCACGGCCTCGTGTACCTGGTCGTGTTCAACCAGGCGAGCCTCGATCTCACCCAGTTCGATACGGAAACCGCGAATCTTCACCTGATGATCGATACGCCCGACGTAGTCGATGACGCCATCGGCCTGATAGCGCGACAGGTCACCGGTACGGTACAGGCGGCTGCCCGGCGTGCCGAACGGATCAGGCAGAAAGCGCTCGGCAGTCAGGCCTGGACGACCGAAGTAGCCACGCGCGAGCATGTCGCCACCGATCACCAGCTCACCCACTACACCAGCCGGTGCGGGCTGGCCGTTATCGTCCAGCAGGTAGATGCTGCGCCCCGGCAGCACCGAGCCAATCGGCATGGTCAGCGGCAAGGGCCGAATGCCGTTGACGTAATCGCCGCAATCCAGGGTGGTGACCGTCACGGTCGCTTCGGTCGGACCGTAGGTATTGAGCAGGCGGACCTGCGCCAGCCCAGCTTGCTGCCAAGCACTCAGGCCTTCCACCGGCATCGCTTCGCCACCACTGTGCACCTGACGCAGCACGCCATAGTCGCGTGGGCCGTGGGCGGCGAAATCCTTGGCGAGCATGTTCCAGTAGGCCGTGGTCAGGTCGACCACGCTGATGCGCTTGTCGATCAGTTCGCGGTAGAAGGTTTCGCTGTCCCAGATCTCGCTCCCACGCAAGACCACAGAGGCCCCGCAGATCAACGCCGGGTAGAGCTGTTCGACAAAACCGTCAAAGTTGAAGGTGGAGAATTGCAGGGCGCGGTCGTCGGCCTTGAGGTCGAAGAAGTCCAACGTCACGAACGCATGGCGAGTCAGCGACAACTGGCTGATCCCGACGCCCTTCGGCCGCCCGGTAGAGCCGGAAGTGAACATGACGTAGGCCAGGTTGTCGGCCTGCGCGCGGTTCGGCAGGTCATCGCAGCCAAGGTCCAGCCAGGCCCGCGGCTGGTCCAGGCAGAGTACCGGCAGCCCTTCAGGCACCGCCAGTTCAGGCAGCAGATGGCTGTGGCTGAGCAGCAAGGCGACGCCGCTGTCTTCGATCATGCACAACAGGCGGTCCTGCGGGTATTTCGGGTCCAGCGGTACGTAGCCACCGCCGGCCTTGAGCACGGCCAGCAAGCCGACGATCATGTCCAGCCCGCGCTCGGCGGCAATCCCCACCAGCACTTCCGGCCCGACCCCCAGGGCAACCAGATGCCGGGCCAGGCGGTTGGCCTGCTCGTTCAACTGGCGATAGCTCAGTTGCTGGTCTGCAAACAGCAGCGCCGGAGCATCCGGCTGGCGCGCGGCCTGAAGTTCGAACAGCTGGTGCACGCGCTGCTCGCTTGGGCAGTCCAGTGGCGCCTGGCTCCACTCTTGCAGCAACTGCCGCGATTCGTCTGCACTGAGCCAGTTCAGCTCGCTGAGGTACTGTTGCGGATCATCCAGCATGCCCAGCAGCAGCGTGTGCAAGTGCGCGCCCAGGCGTTCAATGATCGGCGCAGAGAAATTCATCCGCGCATAGCTGTAGTGCAGTGACAGCGTCTGCCCCAGGTTCACCGACAAGGTAAGAGGGTAGTTGGTCTGCTCGTGGTTGCCGATACCCGAGAAACTCAAACCCTGCGGGGCCTGCTGTTGCAGGGCATCGGCCACCGGGTAGTTCTCGAACACCAGAATCGCGTCGAACAAGGCCTCGGCACCCAGCCCGGCCCAGCGCTGGATATCAAACAGCGGCGTATGCTCAAACTCGCGCAGGGCCAGGTTCTGCGCCTGGACCACTTGCAGCCACTGGCCAACGGTCTGCTGGGGCAGCGGGGCAGCGACGACCGGCAAGGTGTTGATGAACAGGCCCACCTGCTGCTCGACCCCCTTGAGCTCGGTCGGACGACCGGCAACGGTGGCACCAAAGGCCACGCAGTCCTGGCCGGTGTAGCGCTGCAACAACAGCAGCCAGGCAGCCTGGACCAGCGTGTTGACGGTGATTTTCTGCTGACGGGCAAACTCGCCAAGGCGACGGGTCTGCGCGGCGTCCAGTGCGTGCGCCCATTCGCCATGGCCTTTTTCCTGGGTACCACGCGGCATCAGGTTGGCAACGGCCTGGACCAGTCGGGTCGGCTCCTGCAAACCCGCCAGTTGCTGCTTCCAGAAGATCTCGCCGACCTTGGCATCCTGACGCTGCAGCCAGGCGATGTAATCGCGGTAACGGCCCTGGCGCGCCGGCAGCGGCGTGCCGTTGTAGCGCTGCAACACCTCGCCCATCAACTGCGACTGGCTCCAGCCGTCCATGAGAATGTGGTGGTGGGTATGGATCAGGTGGTGGCGGTTGTCGGCGGTCTGTACCAATACCAGACGCAGCAAGGGTGCTGCGGCCAGGTCGAAGCCGCGGGCCAGCTCTGCACCGGCCAGGGCCGACAGCGCCGCGTCGAGGTCAGCGCGCCCTCGCCAATCGTGCAAGGTAAACGGTACGCTCAGGTGTTTGTGCACCACCTGCACCGGCTGCGCCAGGTCACCTTCCCAGACGAAGCCGCTGCGCAGGATTTCCTGCTCGTCCAGCGCGGCCTGCCAGGCGGCACGGAAGCGCTCGGGGTCGAGCCCTTCGACGTCCAGGCGCATCTGGTTGAGGTAATCACCGCCGCTTTGCTCGTAGAGCGTATGGAACAGCATGCCCTGCTGCATCGGCGACAGCGGGTAGATGTCCTCGATCTGCTCGGCAGCAACCGGCAGGTTGTCCAGTTGTGCCTGGGTCAGGCGCGCGAGAGCAAAGTCCGATGGCGTGACGCCCTGGTGCTGTGGTGCCAGGCAATGCTCGACCAGCGCGTGCAGTTCACGGCTGTAGTCGTCGGCCAGGGCCTGGATGGTTGCAACGTCGAATTGCTCGCGACTGAAGGTCCAGCCCAGGCTTAGCTCACCGCCGTACACCCGGCCATTGAGGGTCAGCCAGTTGCCCAGCGGAGCCTCGGCGTCCTGCTCTGCCCCGGTGCCTTCACCGCTTGGCAGGAACAGGCTGCCATCGGCCTCTTCAAAGCTTCCATCGAACTGGCCCAGGTAGTTGAAGGTGATGCGTGGCACCGGCAATGCCTTGAGGGTTGCACGACTGGCGTCATCCCCCAGGTAGCGCAGCGCCGCGAAGCCCATGCCCTTGTTCGGAATCGCGCGCAACTGTTCCTTGATCTGTTTGATCGACGCGTCGAACTGAGCCTGTGGTGTGAGGCGTGCCGGGAACAGGCTGGTGAACCAGCCAACACTGCGGATCAGGTCAATGGAGTCGAACAGTTCTTCCCGACCATGGCCCTCCAGTTGCACCAGCACTGACTCCTCACCGGTCCAGCGCGCGATCACCCGCGCCAACGCCGTCAGCAACAGATCGTTGACCTGGGTGCGATAGGCCGCAGGGGCCTCTTGCAGCAATGCCCGGGTAAGCCCGGCATCCAGCTGGGTATAGACGCTATGGGCGTGACGCTTTTGCAGGTTGGCACCAGGCCGGGCGTCGGGAAGCGCGGCGGACACACCGTGCAATTGCGCCTGCCAGTACCCCAATTCCTCCTGTAGCGCCTCGCTGCGGGCGTAAGTTTGCAGTTGCTCAGCCCAGGCCTTGACCGAGCTGGTCTTGGCAGGAAGGGCCAGCGCTTGCCCGGCATCCAGCTGCCGGTAAGCGCGTTGCAGGTCCTCCAGCAGGATGCGCCACGACACGCCGTCCACGGCCAGGTGATGGATCACCAGCAGCAATCGCTGGCTGCCATCGGCCAGTTGCACCAGGACCGCGCGGATCAGGCTGGCCTGTTGCAGATCGAGGCTGCGCTGGGCTTCATCACCCAGGCGTGGCAGCTCGCTGCTGTCGGCCAGCGATGTTTGCCAAAGCAGTGGTTGCTCCTGCCAGAAAGCCTGCAGCTCGGCCGGGCTGCGAAACTGTGCCTGCCAGCCATCGGCTTGCTCGCTGAAGCTCAGGCG
>NZ_JAMDGY010000002.1 GCF_028656955.1 Pseudomonas fontis | reverse complement strand
CACGATTATCCGAATAGCCCTTTTCGCCTGGTCGCTTTCCATTTGTCCTCGTGATCGTCACTTCAGGGAAGCACTATGGGCACTATCCATTCGCAAGCGATGCAATACGTTTACCAGCAGGTGCTGCAGCGTCTGTTCGAGCGCTTTACCCAGGCCCAGCGCGCCTCCCTTCAATTGCTGATCCAGCGCCTGCTGGTGGCCGCCGGCGGCGCAGAGCGGATCGACGGCTTCAAGGTGATGCTGGCCTACGGCGGCGGGCAAACCAGCGCCATTGCCCTGGCCTTCCTGCGTGCGGCGCAACTGAGCATTGCCGCGCGCTCGCCCGGCACGTTCAGTTTGCGGGTAGTTGCCACCGCCCAGGCTGGCACTTCCAGCACCGTGCTGGGCAACATCGACCGGGCGTTCTCGGCCATGATGCTGTATGACGACCCGCGGGTGGACCTGCTGATTCTCGACAACGGCACGCTGCGCGATTTCGATGTGCGCCAGGCGATTTCCCGCGACCAGCAACAAGCCGAGCGGCGCGATACCCTGGTAATTGGCCACCTCACGGCCGGGCAGGCGCGGGCGACCTTCTTCAATCGCTGCTACCTGGACCTGGTCGAGTTGTACCGCCAGGGTAGCCAGTGGGAGGGCGGCGTTGATGCCGTGATCAATGCCGTGCCGCAGCCCAAACGCAAACGTTACATGGCCTGGGGCCGGCGTATGCTGCGCGAAGCGGGGGGGCTCAACCAGCACCCGCTCGAAGCGTTTCCGGCGGCGATGTTCCAGGGCTTTGCCATGCTGCGCAACAAGCAGCACAGCCAGACACTGGGCGAGCCTATGCCAACGCAGACCGCAGAGCCGCCTGCACGGGCACCGCGTTTTCTGAATATCGACGACTTGCTGATTGGTGTGGAGCCCGGGACGGGCGACCTGTTTCTCAGCCTGCTGGGCCTGCGTTTTGATGACCTGGCGTTTGGCTACAACGAGTCGGCGGGCGTCAACCCACTGCTGGTCGCACACTTTCAGGGGCTGCGGGCCGAGTATGTGGAGGGCCGCAGTTATCAGGCCGGTATAGACGACTATGTGCGCCAGTCCTTGCAGTTGGCCCGCTTGAAGCCGATGCCGCCATCGCTGTTGAACAGCACCCGCAGCCAGCAGGGCGACGGCGCTGCCGAGCGCCAGCGGCAATTGGCAAGCGACCTGGCCTGGCAGGCGTACGGCCTTAGCGAAACCCAGTTGGTGTGCCTGTTGTTTGCGCCGTTTGTGGATCAGGGCCGCAACCTGTCGGTGTTCCTCAACCGTTGTGCTCCCGGGATGCTGGCGGCGACGCCGCTGCTGCACAAGGCCTTGCAGGCCAAGCCCGCATCGGCGCCGGTCATCCAGTGGTTGGAGAACACCAGCGGGCTGCCCTTGGAGACCTTGCAGATGCTCTACCAGCGAAGCCTGGCCAACTGAGCGAGCGACCATTGATCCGCTGTGGTTGCCAATCGGGCTTTTCTGTATGTATAACCAGTGTTTTGAGCCGCCTGGTTAACCTTCAGTGATTGCCCATTCCGTTGCCGACCCGTTCTATTACCTGCACAACTTTCGCCAGGTACTGGAGTGGATCGAGGTGCGCTACCCGGACTTGCTGGATGCGCAAGAGCTGGCCTTTATCGAACAGTTTCGCGGCCTGCCGATGGCCGCGCAGGCGCTGTTGGTGCGCATGGTCATGCGCAAGGGCGTGCTGTTTCGCGCGAGCAAGCTGGCGTATGCCGAGATCGGTGCCACCCAGGCAGCCCTGGTTCCTCTGGTCGCCCAGGGCTGGGTCGATGATCAATGCCCCTTGAGCCTGGCGCAGCTGTTCCAGGTATTGCGCAAGGATGAAATCAGCCTGTGCTTTGCCGATCGCCTGGCGCGCCCGCGTGCCGCCAAGGGCGAACTGTTCGAGCAGTTGCAGGCTGGTTGCACCGAAGTACAGCCCTTGCACCTCTGGTGGCCGACCTTCAGCGAGCCGGTCTATGCCTTGCGCTTGCAGGCGATGTGCGACCGTTTCCGGTTGCTGTTCTTTGGCAACCTGTATCAGGACTGGTCCGAGTTCGTGCTCTCCGACCTTGGCCTGCTGCGCTATGAGCAGGTGGCGTTCAGTGACGACTCCCGCGCCCTGCGCACGCGCGGCGACGTGGATATCTGCATGGCCCTGCACGGCGCTGCCGAGCAACTGGCGGCAGGCGCGCCGGTTGTTCTGGTGCTCGCCGGGCTGGATGGCCTGGAAACCCAAAACGCCTGGCTGGAACGCCGGCGTGATCGGCTGTTGTTCCAGTTCGGTCAGCAGTGCGAGCGGCTGGGCGACTGGCCCCTGGCGTTGAGCCTCTATCCTCGTACCCGTCACCCTCAGGCACGTGAGCGGCATATCCGTGTGCTCGAGCGTAGTGGTGATTACCCGGCCGCGCTGGCCTTGGCGTCTGCCGCCGAGCAGGCGCCGGGCAACGCCGCCGAAGCGCAGGCACTGGCGCGCATTTTGCCGCGGCTGCGGCGCAAGCAAGGTGGCCCGGTGCAGCCTCGACGGGCGGCCGTGGCGGTCAACCGGCTGGACTTGAACCTGCCGCAGGAACTGGCGGCGCTGGGCGTGGAACATGCGGTCAAAGTGCATCTCGAAGCAGACGACGGCCCCGTGCATTACGTGGAAAACACCCTGTTCAACAGCCTGTTTGGCCTGCTGTGCTGGGAGGCGATTTTCGCGCCGCTGCCCGGCGCCTTTTTCCACCCGTTCCAGAGTGGGCCGCTGGACCTGCATGACGCCGGCTTTCATGCCCGGCGCAGCACCTTGTTCGCAGCCTGCCTGGAGCAGCTGGACGACGGCAGTTATCGCCAGGCCATCCTGAACACCTTCACGGCCAAGTACGGGCTGCAATCACCGTTCGTGTTTTGGGAGTTGCTCAGCGCCGAGTTGCTGGCGCAGGCGCTTGATTGCCTGCCGGCCGAGCACCTCAAGCGCTGCTTCGAGCGCTTGCTGGAAGATATCCAGACCAACCGCGCCGGCATGCCTGACCTCATCCAGTTCTGGCCGGCGCAGCGGCGCTACCGGATGATTGAAGTCAAAGGCCCGGGTGACCGCTTGCAGGACAACCAGCTGCGCTGGATCGAGTTCTGTACTGCGCATGGTTTGCCGGTGGACGTCTGCCATGTGCAATGGGCGTCGCCGACGCCATGAGTTATCGGGTCGCAGTACGGGCACTGTGCGAGTTCACTGCCAAGGTCGGTGACCTCGACCTGCGTTTTACCCCGTCGCCAACCGCCCAGGAGGGGATTGCCGGGCATCGTCGAGTGGTCGCGCGACGGGCGCCTGGCTATGAAGCCGAAGTGGCGCTCGAAGGCCATTTCGCCAGCCTGCACGTATGTGGCCGCGCAGACGGTTACGACCCCGCAGCCAACCGCCTGGAAGAGATCAAGACCCACCGTGGCGACCTTAGCCGGCAGCCGGACAACCACCGGCAGTTGCATTGGGCGCAGGCGCGCATCTACGGCTGGCTGCTCTGCCAGCAGCGCAGCCTTGAGGCGATCAACCTGGCGCTGGTCTACCTCGATGTCGACAGTGAGCAGGAAACCCTGGTCGAAGCCCGGCATTCGGCGGCTGAGCTGGAGCAGTTCTTCAACCGCCACTGTGAGGTGTTCCTGCATTGGGCCGAGCAGCAAATGCAGCGCCAGGCCCTGCGCAACAGCGGCCTGCAGGCCCTGACGTTTCCCCACGCGGCGTTTCGTCGGGGCCAGCGTGAGCTGGCCGAAACGGTCTACAAGGCGGTCAGCACCGGCCGTTGCCTGATGGCGCAAGCCACCACCGGGATCGGCAAGACCCTCGGCACCTTGTTCCCGTTGCTCAAGGCGATGGCCCCGCAGCAGTTGGACAAAGTACTGTTCCTGACCGCGAAAACCCCGGGGCGAGCACTGGCGCTGGATGCTGTCCAACAGGTGATGCGCCATAGCCCGCAACTTGTGTTGCGCAGCCTGGAGCTGGTCGCCCGCGACAAGGCCTGCGAGTACCCGGGCAGCGCCTGCCATGGCGAGGGGTGCCCCTTGGCCAAGGGTTTCTATGACCGCTTGCCGGCTGCCCGTGAGGCGGCGATGCATATCGCGGTGCTCGACAAGGCGCAGGTGCGAGAGGTGGCCTTGACCCATCAGGTCTGCCCCTATTACCTGGGTCAGGAGCTGGCGCGCTGGGTCGACGTGGTGGTGGCCGACTACAACTATTACTTCGACCAGACGGCCCTGCTGTTCGGCCTGGCCCAGACCCAGCAGTGGCGGCTGGCGGTGCTGGTGGACGAAGCACACAACCTGGTCGACCGGGCCCGGCAGATGTACAGCGCCAGCCTCGACCAATGGCAATTGCAGGCGTTGCGCAAGGCCCCGCCTGCGGGCATGGCCAGCGCGCTGCAAACCCTGAACCGGCAGTGGAATGCTTTGCACAAGGAGCAGTCGGCGCCGTATTGCGTGGCCAGCGAGCTGCCGCAGGCGTTTCTCAAGGCGCTGCAGCGTTGTGTCGGGCTGATCCAGGACAAGATGAACCAGACACCTGAGGGGCTGGAGCCGGAGCTGATGCAGTTCTTTTTCAGCGCCGTGCAGTTCATTCGCCTGAGCGAAGTGTTCGACGAGCATTTCCTTTTCGACATCAGCAAGCGCGAAGGGGCAGGGCGGCGGAGCATGGCGACCCTGTGCCTGCGCAATGTGGTGCCGGCGCCTCTGGTCGGCCCGCGACTGGCCGCAGCGCGCAGCGTGACGCTGTTTTCCGCCACCCTCAGCCCGCGCCGCTACTATGCCGACTTGCTGGGCATGCCGGCCGATCACGCCTGGCTTGAGGTTGATTCGCCCTTTAGTGCGGAACAATTGCAGGTGCGGGTGATCCGCAGCGTATCCACGCGCTACCAGCACCGGCAGGCCTCCCTGGCGCCCATCGTGGCGCTGATCGCCGAGCAATACGCGGCGCAGCCGGGCAACTACCTGGCGTTTTTCAGCAGTTTTGATTACTTGCAGCAGGTGGCGCAGTTGCTGGCCCAGGCGCACCCGCAGATCGTCCAGTGGTCGCAGACCTCAGGCATGGACGAAGCACAACGCGAGGCCTTTCTTGCGCGCTTCGCCGAGGGCGGCAGCGGCGTCGGCTTTGCCGTGCTGGGCGGGGCCTTTGCCGAGGGCGTCGACCTGCCGGGTAGCCGTTTGATCGGGGCGTTTGTCGCCACCTTGGGGCTGCCCCAGGTCAACCCGGTCAACGAGCAGCTCAAGCAGCGCATGGCACGCTTGTTCAGTGCCGGGTTTGACTATACCTACCTGTATCCGGGGGTACAGAAGGTCATTCAGGCGGCGGGGCGGGTGATTCGCGGTACCGAGGATCGCGGCACGCTGCTGTTGATCGACGACCGCTTTGCCGAGGCCAAGGTCCAGGGGCTGTTCCCGGCCTGGTGGGCACCGCAAAACAAATAGTCGTGGGCGCAGGGATCGACCCCATCGCCATGCGGTCGAAGTGCCAGTAAACTCCCGACTTTCGTTACCCTGAATATTTTTGAGGTTTTGCATGAAGCTCAGTCCTTTGGCGGGCAAACCGGCACCAGCGTCCGTACTCGTCGATGTTCCACGACTGTTGACTGCCTATTACACGGGTCAACCCGACGCGGCCGTTGCCACCCAGCGGGTTGCATTCGGTACCTCCGGGCACCGTGGCACTTCCTTCGAGCTGAGCTTCAACGAAAACCACGTCCTGGCCATCAGCCAGGCGATCTGCCTGTACCGCAAGGCGCAAGGGATCGACGGCCCACTGTTCATCGGCATCGACACCCATGCCCTGTCGACCCCGGCAGCGGCCACGGCGCTGGAAGTGCTGGCGGCCAATGGCGTCGAGGTGATGCTGGCCAAGGATGACGAATACACCCCGACCCCGGCGATTTCCCACGCGATCATCTGCTACAACCGTGGCCGCACAGCGGGCCTGGCCGACGGCGTGGTGATTACCCCGTCGCACAACCCGCCGCAGGGCGGTGGCTTCAAGTACAACCCGCCCAATGGCGGCCCGGCCGACAGCCATGTCACCAAGTGGATCGAGGCCAAGGCCAACGAACTGCTCGCCGATGGCCTGAAGGGCGTGAAACGCATGGGCTACGAGCAAGCGCTCAAGGCCGCCACCACGCATCGCCATGACTACCTGAACAGCTATGTGGCCGACCTGGAAAACGTCATCGACTTCGACGTCATCCGCAATGCGGGCCTGCGCCTGGGTGTCGACCCGCTGGGCGGTGCCGGGGTGAACTACTGGCCAGCCATTGCCGAGCGCTATCGCCTGAACCTGGACGTGGTGAACACCGAGGTTGATCCAACCTACCGCTTCATGTGCGTCGACTGGGATGGCCAGATCCGCATGGACCCGTCTTCGCCGCACGCGATGCAGGGCCTGATCGGCCTGCGCGACCGCTTTGATGTCGCCTTTGCCTGCGACCCGGACCACGACCGTCACGGCATCGTCACCCCGTCGGGCGGCCTGATGGCGCCGAACAACTACCTGGCGGTCAGCATCGACTACCTGTTCCAGAACCGTCCGCAGTGGCGCGCTGATGCCGCGGTGGGCAAGACCGTGGTCAGCAGCGGCATGATCGACCGGGTGGCTGCGCGTTTGGGTCGTCGCTTGTATGAAGTGCCGGTAGGCTTCAAGTTCTTCGCCGATGGCCTGTTTGATGGCTCGCTGGGCTTTGGCGGGGAAGAGAGTGCAGGGGCGTCGTTCCTGCGCAAGGACGGTAGCGTCTGGAGCACCGACAAGGATGGCTTGATCCCGGCTTTGCTGGCGGCAGAAATGACCGCGCGTACGGGCCTTGATCCGAACCAGGCCTACGAAAAAATGAGCGAGCAGCTCGGCAAGCCGTTTGCTACCCGGGTTGATGCCAAGGCCACGCCGCAACAGAAAGCCTTGCTGGGCAAGCTGGCGCCGGAGCAGGTCAAGTCGACCGAGCTGGCGGGCGAGCCGATTGAACAGATTCTCAGCCATGCGCCGGGCAACAACCAGGCCATTGGCGGCTTGAAGGTGATGACGGCTAGCGGCTGGTTCGCAGCGCGTCCGTCGGGCACTGAAGACATCTACAAGATCTACGCCGAAAGCTTTGTCGACGAGGCGCATTTGCAGCGTCTGGTGGGCGAGGCGCAGGCGTTGGTGGATGCCGCTATCGCCTAAAAGCCCAAAGCATCGCCGGCAAGGCCGGCTCCCACAGGATCTGTGCAGCATTGCGATCTTGTGGGAGCCGGCCTTGCCGGCGATTGGGCCCTCGATTACGCCACATCAACCAGCACAATCTCACTCTCTTCCAGTGCGGTCACCACGAGCACCTGCTCGTCTTCAACCGCCACCCCGTCCCGAGCCTCTGCGCGCAACCCGTTCACCTCGATCACGCCCTTGGCCGGCACCAGGTACGCCCGGCGCCCGGCATCCAGGCGGTACTCGGCACTTTCCCCTGCCTGCAGCGTTGCCGCCACTAGCCGAGCATCAGCGCGGATACCCAACACATCGCCATCACCCTCACGGCCACTGGCCAGGGTCACGAAGCCTTCACCTCGTTCACCTTTGGGGAACGGACGCACCCCCCACGAAGGCGCCAGGCCACCGCGCTCTGGAATGATCCAGATCTGGAAGATCCGCGTATCGACGTTCTCCAGGTTGTACTCACTGTGGGTAACCCCGGTGCCGGCACTCATCACCTGCACATCGCCCGCTTCGGTACGGCCCTTGTTGCCCAGGCTGTCCTGGTGGGTAATCGCACCTTCACGAACATAGGTGATGATTTCCATGTCGCGGTGCGGGTGCGGCGGGAAGCCGGCGCCGGCCGCGATCAGGTCATCGTTCCAGACCCGCAGGTTGCCCCAGTTCATCCTCCGTGGATCGTGATACTCGGCGAACGAGAAATGGTGGTGGGCATCCAGCCAGCCATGGTTGGCGTGACCCAGGGTGTTGAATGGGCGAAGTTGCAGCATGAACTCATCTCCTCGGCAGGGTCGTGGCGGTCTTCTGTTCAGCGTGTCGCACGACGGGCTATTTGCTTGACGAGGCCAATGATCCTCCAGCGTATCATCGAAAAAAAGCGTAAATATCGGCTTATAACAATCAGTTTAGTAGATATTTAATATGCAGTGATTTCTTCGCTTCGTCGCCTAATTAACTGATCTGCAAGCATTCGGCTAGCGATTTGCCCGAGATGGAGCGAACATGGTCGGCGACTAGTGAACAACCCGGAGTCGGTGTGTCTGAAGAGCGTCCCAAGCTGTCCCTCGAATTGAATCCACCTGCCCAGTTGCCCTGGCATAAACGCCTGGCGGCGCGCCTGCTCGGGCGTGGCTTGAGCCGGTTGCAGGCGCAGCATCGCGATTCGTGGTTCCAGGGCCATGCCAGCGGCCAGCGCACCGGGCATGTCGATGGCCTGCGTGAAGGCTATGAAGAAGGGCGCATCGATGGCTATGAAGCGGGCCGCCAGGTCCTGGTGATCCGCGATACCCGCCCTGACGAACACGGCGTGCCAGGGTGTGACGACAACCTGTTCGATGACTGGCGCCTGCCGCTCAGCGCCGAGCTGAAAAAGCGCTTCAAGGCCGACGTCGCCCAGCGCCTGCCGGCCCACTCACAACCCAGCGCCGCGCAGTGGAAGATGATCTTCAGCGACACGCCGTCGACCTGCGTGATCGCCGGGGCCGGGGCCGGCAAGTCCACCTCGCTGGTGTTGCGCATCCTGCTGCTGCGCCATTACCTGGGCTATGAGCTGGACGCCATGACCGTGGTGACCTTCACCCGTGAGTCGCGCAAGGACTTCATCCAGCGCCTGGTCCAGGTTTTCGGCCTGTGGGACCTGAGCCTGAATGCCATGCAGGCGCGTGAGCTGGTGCGCACTTTCCATTCGCGGATCCTGCCGCTGGTGCGCAGCCTGCCGGGGTTCAGCCAGGTGCGCGCGTTCGAAACGCTGGGCGGCGACCTGCCGCTGGGCGCCGAGGCGAATGCCGAGAGCAACCCGTTCGACCTGCGTATCAACGACGCCCAGCGCCAGCAACTGAACCTGTGCTACCGCGACCTGCTGCGCGCCAGCCCGCGCTTTGCCGAGCTGATCGGCGGGCTGCGCCGCGAAGCCCTGCAACTCAAGGCGCTGGACCGTGAGCACCCGGACGTACAAAAGCGCATGGCGGTGACCCAGCTGTCGGCCAGCCGCGATGAAGAACTCTGCGATACCCTCGAAGACCTGTGGTTCCGCGCCGGTGCCTGGCCGATCAAGGGCATCGAGCCGAACCGTGAAACCGTCGAGATCAACGGCAGCCGCTTCCACTTCCATGGCTACATCGCCGAGCTCGACGCCTGGGTGGTGCTGGGCTTCGACCCGGGGGAAAACCAGCAGTACAAACGCCCCGGCGCCAAGTTGCCGGTGTGGGCGGAATGGGTGATCAAGCGCACGCTGTTCCAGGCGTTCTGCGACAAGCCGGTGATCTGGCTGGAGAACTACGCTGCCGCCAAGCGCCTGACCAGCTCGCTGGCGGGCGACGCCGTGGCGGGGCCGGGCTTTGATTACAAGGTCAAGGGTGAGCTGGCGGCGGCGCCGTTGCTCGATGCCTTTGTCACCGCTGCCGGCTTTATCGAAAACCTGGGCCTGGATGTAAGTGCTGCCGTTGGGCGCATGAGCTTTGCCAGTGGCGACAACGACGCGCAGTTCTTCGAGGCCCTGAGCCTGTACTGGAAGGCCCTGGAGGCACACCTGCTGGGCCAGTCGCCGCCGATCATGAGCTACAACCGCATGTTCGCCCTGTTCGGCGAGAACAACCCGGAAAACCTGCGCCTGCTGCCGGACCCGCTGTTGCGCCCACTCGCGCATTTGATGATCGACGAGTTCCAGGACGTCTCCCCGCAGATCGTCTCGTGGCTGCGCGCCTGCCTGCGCGAGATCCGCAGCCGTGGCCCGGCATTGCATGTAGGCCGGGCCGCGCAACATTCCTCGCTGCTGTGCGTCGGGGATGACTGGCAGTCGATCTACGGCTGGCGCGGCAGTTCGCCGAAGTACTTCATGGAATTCACCAAGGAGTTCGTCTCGCCGGCGAATACCAAGGTCATGCTGTCGGACAACTACCGCAGCCACCAGCACATCATCGACGCGGCCGAGCACATCGTGAAATCGGCCCCGGCAATCAGCGGCAAGAAGGCCCGCGCCTGCGGCCCGGCTGCCGAGGAAATGGTCCCGGTGAAGGTGCTGGAACGTGATGAAACGGCGCTGGCGCAGACGCTGCTGGAACACTACCGGCGTGGCGAGTCGGTGATGATGTTGTATCGAAAAAGCAGCGATAAAGCGGCCATTGCCGAACATCTGCAACCCTTGATCAACCACGAGGCGGGCCTGCCGGCCGGGCAGCGGCGTTTCCGCCAGCTGACCTATCACAGCGCCAAGGGCCTGCAGGCCGATGCGGTGTTCATGCTTGGCGACTGCCAGCACTTGACCCGCTCGCCGTACAAGAACCAGGTCTACCGCCAGGCCGGACTGGCGCGTGGTGCCGACCCGGAGGCGTTCGACACGGCGCAGAAGGACGAAGTGCTGCGCTTGGCCTATGTGGCCATCACCCGGGCCGTGAAGCACTGCTATTGGCACGTCGAAGCGCCCACTGGCGATGCGGCCAACCTGCCGCGCGCCTCGACCCAGGTCGATGGCAAAAAGGCCTTCTTCGAAGACCTGCGCGGCTGATCAGAGCCGGGTCAGGGCCAGCATCAGCAGCGCTGCGGCGGCCAGGGCGGTGACCGTGCGCACGTGGTTCCAGCGGCTCCAGCCGCTGAGGTAGCCGCGCCTGGGTCCGCTGCGTCCAAGCGGGCCAGCGCCTCGTTCTTGGGCACGTTGAAGAGCATCGTCACGCCCAGGTTACCGAGCAGGTACAGCCCGCCCGCCAGGGCCAGGCAAAGGCTGCCGGGGGCCGCCCAGCGGCTGGCGGCGACGATGATCAACGCCACGCACAACACCGCCGTACCCATGAAAATACCCAGGAACAGACGGTTGAGCACGCTGATATTGATCGCCTGCATGGCGGCGATACCGGCCGCCTCGGGCACGCGCGCCAAGGCCTGCATGACAAAGTTGGAAAAAGCGAAAAACAGCCCGCCGACCAGCGCGCAACCCAGCGCAGCCAGCACGACCAGCAGCAACAGCAAGGTCTCCAGAGTCGGCATCGCAATTCACCTAGAGGTTCGGGAAGCAGGGTGGTAGCCATCAGCTATCCTCCAGTTTAGGTGCGCTGTCGCCACTGAAACTGGAAGTTACCTTTGTGATTAACCGGTAGCCGGACCAGTAGTTTAGGCTCGCCCCTCGGATCTTTCGCGCTGATCCGTAGTCTTTGAGGAAAGGAAACAAGAAGGAGATACACATGCTTGTGCGGTCACTGACCTTTGCCAGTTTGCTGGTTGTTGCCGGCCCCCTGTTCGCCGCCACGCCCAGCAATGTCGACCCCTCGCCGCTGGAACAGGACCTGGGCAAGGCCCGCCCGTTGATCGTCATCGTCCCCAGCACTGCCGACCCGACCTTGCGTGGTTTGCAGGATGCCCTGAAAGACCCGGACACCAAGAGCAAATTTGCCGAGCGCAACCTGGTGCTCTACAGCGTTGCCGGCACCATCGGCAAACGCGACGACAAGTTCCTTGAACAGAAAGACACCATGATCCTGATCCGCCAGCTCAGCAAAGCCGCTGAGAAGGCTGATACGCGGGTCTTCCTGGTGGGCAAGGACGGCGAGGCGCGGCGCATCGAGAGCGATGGGCCAGTGAGCTTCAAGCAGATTTTTGATGCGGTCGACCAGCTGCCGGCTGAGGAAAAAGCCATCCAGCCGCCCACGGTCGCCTCGCAGGCGGCCAGCCAGGCCGGTGCTGAAGAAAAGCCGGCCAAGGACGGAAAACCGGCCAAGCCGGTCAAACCTGCCAAGCCACTGCCGCCACCCAAGCCGCTCGAAGATTGACTCGATGCTAGACTGGCCCCCTGAACAACAGGGGGCAATCCACCATGAGCGAACCGATACGTCTTACCCAGTACAGCCATGGTGCTGGCTGTGGCTGCAAGATTTCACCCAAGGTCCTTGAAGTGATTCTCGCCGGCAGCGGAGCGCAGAACCTCGACCCCAAGCTGTGGGTCGGCAATGCCTCGCGCGATGACGCGGCGGTTTATGCCATTGATGACGAGCGCGGCGTGGTCTCCACCACCGACTTCTTCATGCCTATCGTCGATGACCCTTACGATTTCGGGCGCATTGCCGCGACCAACGCCATCAGCGACATCTACGCCATGGGCGGTGATCCGCTGATGGCCATCGCGATCCTCGGCTGGCCGGTCAATGTACTGGCCCCGGAGATTGCCCGCGAAGTGATTCGTGGCGGGCGCGCGGTGTGTGACGAGGCGGGGATTCCCCTGGCCGGTGGCCACTCCATTGATGCCCCCGAGCCGATCTTCGGCCTGGCGGTGACCGGCATCGTCGACAAGCGCAACATGAAGCGCAACGACACCGGCACAGTCGGTTGCCTGCTCTATCTGACCAAGCCGTTGGGCAGCGGCGTGCTGACCACGGCCGAGAAAAAGGGCCTGCTGCGAGACGCCGACGTGGGCCTGGCCCGCGACCAGATGTGCACCCTCAACCGTGCCGGCAGCAAATTTGCCAAGCTGGCGGGGGTCATGGCGATGACCGATGTCACCGGTTTCGGCCTGCTTGGCCACCTGGTGGAAATGGCCGATGGCAGCGGCCTCAGTGCTCGCCTTGATGCCGCCGCAGTGCCACGCCTGGCCAGCGTCGACCACTACATTGCCGAAGGCTGCGTGCCGGGCGGCACCTTGCGCAATTTCGACAGCTATGGCGAACGCATTGCGCCCCTGAGCGAGGCCAACAAACTGCTGTTGTGCGACCCGCAAACCAGTGGTGGATTGCTGGTGGCGGTGGCGCCTGAAGGGCAGGTGGCGTTTCTCGAAATGGCTGCATCGCTGGGCCTCGACCTGTCGCCGATTGGCGAACTGGTCGAGCGACAGCGTCATGCAGTCGAGGTGTTTTGATGCGCAGCGACTGCACTGATTTCCGTGAACTCTTTCTCAACGATCTGCCCCTGATGGACGTACGCGCCCCAGTCGAGTTCGACAAGGGCGCGTTCGCCCAGTCGATCAACCTGCCGTTGATGACCGACAGCGAGCGCCAACAGATCGGCACCACCTACAAGCAGCAAGGCCAGCATGCCGCAATCGAGCTGGGCCATGCGCTGGTCGGCGGCGCGATCAAGCAGGCCCGCATCGAGGCCTGGGCGCAGTTCGCCCGGGCCAACCCGCAGGGCTACCTGTATTGCTTCCGTGGTGGCCTGCGCTCGCAGATCACCCAGCAATGGCTGAAGGATGAGGCCGGTATTGCCTACCCGCGCGTGGTCGGCGGCTACAAGGCGTTGCGTACCTTCCTGATCGACACCAATGAGCAGGCCATGGCCGAGTGCGACGTGGTTCTGCTCGGTGGCATGACTGGCACCGGTAAGACAGAGGCCCTGGCGCAGTTGGACAACGCCGTGGACCTTGAAGGGCACGCCAACCATCGCGGGTCGAGCTTCGGCAAGCAGGTCACGCCACAGCCGCCGCAGATCTCTTTCGAGAACAACCTGGCCGTGGACTTCCTGAAAAAGCGCGCGCAGGGAATCGAGCAGTTCGTGCTGGAAGACGAAGGGCGCTTGATTGGCGGGCGGTCGTTGCCGCTGTCCATGCAACTGCGCATGAAGGCTGCGCCACTGGTGTGGCTGGAAGACAGTTTCGACAACCGCGTGGAGCGCATTCTCAAGGACTACGTGGTCGATCTGAGCGCACGCTTTGTCGAGGCCAACGGTACCGAGGAGGGCTTTGCGCTGTTTGCCGAGCGCCTGCGCCTGAGCCTGTCGAGCATTGCCAAGCGGCTCGGCGGCGAGCGATTCCAGCGTCTGGCTGCGGCCATGGACAATGCCCTGCAAGCGCAGGAAGTGCGTGGTGCAGTGGACGGCCATCGCGAGTGGATCAGCGTGTTGCTGGAGGAGTACTACGACCCGATGTACGTCTACCAGCGCGACGCCAAAGCCGAACGTATCGAGTTCGCCGGCGATCAGGCTGAAGTGCTGGCGTACCTGCGCCAGCGCCACCACCACAGGCTCGCCTGAGCCCGTGGTGTCTCGCGGTTAAAGCACCAGCAACGCCACGAGGCCGCTGGCCACGCCCACCAGCATGGTCAGCAGCGCCACCCAGACCAGTACGCGGGTATCGAACGATTTGCGCAGCATCAGCAGCGACGGCAGGCTGATGCTTGGCAGGGTCATCAGCAGCGCCACCGCAGGCGCGGTGCCCAGGCCCAGGGTCATCAGGGTCTGCACGATCGGGATTTCCGCCGCCGTGGGGATCACGAACAGCGTGCCGACGATGGCCAGTGGGATCAGCCACATCAGGCCGTCGCCCATGCCGCCGTCCACGTGCGGGAACACCCAGACCCGCGCGGCGCCCAGCAGCAACACGGCCAGCACGTAGATCGGGATGGTGGTCCAGAACAGTTGCCAGAGGGTTTTCATCCAGCGGCCGAACAGGTTGCCCTGTTCCGGCGCGATGGCGGCATTAGCGGCTTCGACGGCAGGCTCCGGCAGCACGTCCGGGCGCGAGATACGCTGGGCGAACAGCGCCACGCCGAACACCAGCACCACCCCGGCCACCAGGCGCAGGGCGCTGAATTCCCAACCCAGCACAAAGCCCATGAACACCAGCGTGGCCGGGTTGAGCACCGGGTTGGCGATCCAGAAGGCCAGTGCGGCGCCTACCGATACGTTCTGCTTGCGCAGCCCGGCCACCACGGGTGCGGCGCAGCAGCTGCACATCATGCCCGGCAGGGCGAACAGGCCACCACGCAGGGTCGAGCCGAAACCGGCCTTGCCGAACAACCGCAGCAGCCAGTCACGCGGGATCAGCACCTGCACCAGCGAGCCGAGGATCACCCCGAGCACGGCGGCTTTCCAGATCGCCAGGAAGTACACCTGGGCATAGGCGAGCGCAGCGGCCAGCGGTGCGGTCTGCTGGTCGTTGAGGATCGAGGCGCCGATGCTGTGCTGATCAGCGGCGATGAAGGACTTCAGGTAATAGGGGGACCATTTGACGTAATACAGGCCGATGATGGCGACGAGCAGAAACACCAAAGGTTTCCACCACAGCGACCAGCCACGAGGGCTGGGGGCGAGCGAGCTGGGCATGGGAGCTTCCAGAAGGGACAAGGACTACCCAAGGATAGCCGCAAAGGCGCCAGGAGTGGGGCTTCAAGGCGCATAGCCGGTCATTTCCAGGTAGCCCCGGCCGTTGCTGTCGCCGCTGATGCGTACCGGGCCCTCCCAGTACGGGAAGCGTGTGCCCATCCAGGCCTGCGGCAGCAGCGCCTGGATTTCGACCGTCAAGGTGGGCTGGCTCAACGCGACGCGCCAGTGGGTCGGTACGCGCCGACCATTTGCCAGGCGAGTCCAGGCGAGCGGGGTGAGTGTGATTTGCTCGGGCTTTAGCGGCGTGGCCTGACCGTCGGCGGCGATCCAGGTGCCGGCCCGGTAAGGCGCCGCATTCTCCTGGCGGACCTGGAACAGCATCAGCTTTGCGCCGCTGTCCAGGTGCAGGGAAAACCAGTCCCAACCGGATTGCCCGGCAGCCAGCGGCTGGCTGCTCCATTCGCGGTCGAGCCAGGCCTGGCCGGTGACGGAGAAGCGCTGACCGGCGCGTTCGATCTCGCCACTGACCTGATAGAACGGCTGGCTGTAGTAGTACGACGCCTGGCCTTGCCCGGATTTCTCGCTGTAGCCCTGGTCGCCATGTAGTACCAGGGGCCGGTCGCTGCGCAGCTGCAGGCGGTAGTTGAAGTCTTTGCCAGTGGCGTGCATTTCCAGTTGCTGCAGGCCGTCGCCGCCCAGGCTGCGCAGCGTCCAATCGTCGATCCAGGCGTGGAACGGGCTGACGGCAACGCCGGCCTGGCCAATGCCACCCCGGGCCAGGGTTTCGCTGTACTGGTGACCGAATGGGCCACTGAGCGCGGCATGGCCCATCCACACATTGGGGCTTTCCCAGCCTTGCTGTTCGCCGCCGGGGCGCAGGGCCGAACGGAACAGCGTCCACTGTGCGCCCCAGCTGCGCCCGTCGCTGTCGGTGAGGTTGGCGGTGACATACCACCACTCGATACGAAAGCCATCGTGGGCGCCGTGATCGGCAGGGAACTGCAAGCCATGGCCGCGTTCGACCTGGGCAAACTCGCCGGCCTGCTGGCCAAGGCCGGCAAAACCTGTCGATGGCGGTGCGGGTGGGTCGCAGCTGGCGAGCAGCAAAGCCAGCAGGATCAGCACGGGTTTAGCGTTCATCGGCAAATTGCCTCAGCAAGTCGGCGGGCTGCCGTCGAGCCAGCTGCCACAGCGGCCAGGCTGCTGCCAGCAGGCTGGTAAACAGCCCGAGCAACGCCAAGTGCGCCAACTGCATTGGGAACACATGCAACGGCAGGCGCCAGCCGAACGCCTGTACATTGACCACCGCCACCAGGCACCAGGCCAGCAGGATGCCCAACGGCATCGCCAGCAACACGGTCAGCCCGGCGAGCATCAGGGTTTGCCCCAGTGACAGCCAGGCCAGTTGCCGGCGCGTCACGCCCAGCGCCCAGAGTGGCGCCAGTTGCCCCAGGCGGCTCTGGCCGAGGGTCAGCAGGCTGATGAACAGCGCCACGCCGGCGACGCTGAGGGTCAGGCTGTTGAGCGCCGCCGTGGCGGCAAAGGTGCGTTCGAACACTTCGACCGACCAGCGCTTGAGCGTGCCCTGATCAACCAGCCGGGTGCTGTCGAGCCGATAACGTGATTGCAGTTGCGCCTTGAGTGCGGGGACGTGCTCGGCGGGCAGGCGGACATTCAGTGAACTCAGCGTGGCACCCGGCCAGAGCCGGCGCAGCAGCTCATCATTGAGCAGCAGTTGGCCCCTCGGGTTGCCGTAGTCGGCATACAGCGCGACGACGGGCAGAGCCGGCGAGGGTGGCGTCGTGGGCAGGGCCAGGCGTTCCCCTAGATGAAGTTTCAGGCGTCGGGCCAGCTGTTCGCTGAGCATCAGGCCTTTACCGCTGGCGAGGCTGGCCCAGGCATCCGGCTGCTGCTCCAGCAATGGCCAGTGCTGGCGATAGCTGTCGTGGTCGAGCATGCCTTGCAACTGGACCGGCAGGCCTTGCAGGCGCAACTCCAGTCGCCACTGCGGCAGGACCGCTTCGACACCAGGCTGCTCGTCGAGCCAGCGGCGCATCGCCAGGCCTTGGCGGGTATCGCGCGGGGTGATGTAGAGCTCGGCCGACAGGCGCTGGTCGAGCCAGCCGAGGAAGGTCTGGCGAAAGCCTTCGGTCATGCTGCCCACGCCGACACTGGCGGCCAGTGCCAGCAGCAAGGCCATCAAGGCCAGGGCCAGGGCCGGCAGCTGTTGGCGGCTGTCGGCGATGAACCATTGGCTCAGTGGCGTGCTGCAGAGGCGGCTGAGCAGGGCCAGGGCCGCATCGAGCAGGGCGGGCAGGACCAGCGCTGCGGCGGGCAGCAGGCTGGCGAGCAGGGCGAAGGCGCTGGGCAGGCTGTCGCCCCAACGCCAGCAAGCGGCCGCGATCAGCAACAGGACAATCGCCAGTGCGCTTTGCCGGCGTAGCCAGAGCGCTTGGGCCTGGCGCCAGGCTTGTGCCTGGGCCAGCGCCAGCAGCGGCAACTGTGCGGAGCGCAGCAGGCTGTTGAGTCCGGCCAGGGCTGCCCCGAGCAGACTGATGCCGAGCCCGGCCAGCCACCATTGCGGGGACAGGCTCAGGTGCCCGGCAACTTGCGCACCGTACAGCCCGCGCAGGCTGGCGGCGACATCGCCGAGCAACAGGCTCGCCAACAGGTAGCCACTGAGCACGCCGGCCAAGCCGGCAATCAAGGCGAACAGGCCCAGCTCGAGCGCCAGTGCGCCGATCAGCGCCCGTAGGCTGACGCCGCAGGCTCGCAGGGTACGCAACAGGCCCCGGCGTTGTTCCAGGGCCAGTCCGATGGCCGCATGCACGATGAACAGGCCTACCAGGAATGCCAGCAAACCCAGGGCCGAAAGGTTGAGGTGGAAGCTCTCGGTCAGGTGTTGCAGGTCATCGTTGTCTGCGGCCGGTTGCAGCTGTAGCTGGGTGCGCAGGTTGTCGGGCAGGGCGGGCAGGGTGCGCGCGAAGTCGTTGGGCAGCAGCAGGCGTGACAGTTGTTCCGGCGCCTGTAGCAGGCGCTGTGCCTGGCCGATGTCGACGATCATTACACCGGGGGCGAGTTGCGCTTGTACTGCCAACGGCGGCAGGCGTTGGCCGTCTGCGCTGGTGGGCTGGTCGCCGGGTTTGAGCCCGAGGCGTTGCAAGGTATCGGGGGCGACCCAGGCCTGGCCGGGTGGCGTCAGGAAGTGCAGCAGATCGAAGCCTTGTGTGGATTGTCCGGCTACCGAGCTGTCTGCGGGCAGTGACAGTGGCTCGATGCCAAGCAGGCGAACGCTGACCGGTTCACGCCCGGCAAAGCGCAAACGACCCTCCAATACCGGCGACACCGGCCAGCCGGCGCGGCGCAGTTGCACGTAGGCCGATTGCGCAAAACGCTCGCCTTGGCGCGCAACCAACTGCGTTTGCGCGGCCCCCGCCAGCAGGGCGTTGGCCCGGGCATAGTCAGCGCGGGCCTGATCGTTCAGCGCCTGCACGCCGGTCCACAGGGCGGTCGCCAGCCACAGGCCGGTGAGGATGCTGATGCCTTGCAGGGGGTGGCGTCGCCAGTGGCTGAGGAGCGCGCTCAGGCACAGGCGCAGCATCAGGCGTCACCGGGGAGCAGGCGGCCCAGGTGCAGTTGCAGGCGGCGGTTCAAGCGCGTCGCGAGGTGGGTGCTGTGGGTCACCATCAGCAGGCTGCTGCCAGCTTCGTGGACCAGTTGCAAGAACAGTTCGAGGACGATCTCGCTGCTGGTTTCATCGAGGCTGCCGGTGGGTTCGTCGGCGAGCACCAGGGCTGGCCGGGCGGCGAGCGCGCGGCCGATGGCCAGGCGTTGCTGCTGGCCGCCGGAGAGTTGTTCGGGGAAGCGTTGCAGCAGCGGGGCCAGGCACAGGCGTTCGGCGAGGTAGGTGCTCCAGGTGCGGTCATGGCGATTGGCGAGGCGGGCCTGGAAGGACAGGTTGCTGGCGGTGTCGAGGCTGCTGATCAGGTTGTATTGCTGGAACACCAGGCCGATGTTTTCGCGGCGCCAGCGCGCGCGTTCGGTTTCGCTGCGGCTGTGCAGGGGCTGGCCGTCGATGAGGATGCTGCCTTGGTCGGGCTGTTCGAGGCCGGCGATGAGGTGGAGCAGGGTGCTCTTGCCGCTGCCGGATTCGCCCATCAGGGCCAGGCTGGTGGCAGGGGGCAATTGCAGGTCGACACCGCGCAGGACTGGCAGCGGGCCCTGGGCGGTGGGGAAGGATTTGTACAGGTTCTGGATGGTGAGCATCTGGCTAAGCGTAGCCGCTGCCGTGAGGCTGCGCTCGCCTGCAGCGCAGGCGCCGCTTTGGGGAGCCCTGCGGACTCCAGCGCAGCCTGACGGCAGCGGCTACAGACCGAGCTCGCAAAACCCCGAAATAACCCCACTCCGAAGGTGGCCACAACCCCACTAGTCTTGAACAAAAATAAAGGCAGGGAAGCAAAGGTCATGTCACGAGAGCGTGCACATGGTTTGTATTCGGGGCGAGTCAGTGAGGTGGGCCGTGCTTACCTGGTGACAGCCGTTACTGATCGACGCAGGGCGCTATTCGTCGACTGGATGAGTGGACGGTTGCTGGTCAGGGAGTTCAGGTCATTGCACGAGAGCAGGCAGGTGCAATCCATGGCCTGGGTGGTGATGCCAGATCACTTCCACTGGTTGTTTCAGCTACAGGGTTCAAGCCTGGGCGCCGTGATGCGCAAAGTGAAGTCCAGAAGCAGCCTGGCATTGAATTCAGTTAGAGGAGAAACAGGGCGGGTCTGGCAGAAGGGCTACCATGACCAAGCGGTTCGTCAGGAAGACGATGTGAGGTGTATTGCCCGCTACATCGTGAACAACCCGATTCGCGCAGGGTTGGTGACCCGAGTTGGTGATTATCCACTGTGGGATGCGATGTGGTTGTAGCCGCTGCCGTGAGGCTGCGCTCGCCTGCAGCGCAGGCGCCGCTTTTGGGAGCCCTGCGGACTCCAGCGCAGCCTCACGGCAGCGGCTACAGACCGAGTTTCACTTGCGTGCTTCCAGGATCAGATTGAATGGTGTCTCCGTGGCCCGGCGGAACCGGGTAAACCCAGCCTCCTCAAACACCTTGCGCAAGCGCCCTTCACCCGCCTGGGCACCCAGCCCCAACCCCACTTCCTGCGATAACGAATTGGGCGTGCAGATAAACGTCGACGCCGCATAGAACAATCGCCCGACCGGGGTCATGTTCTGCTCCAGGGTGTCATTGGCATACGGCTCGACCAGCAACACGCTGCCATCCTCCTTGAGCGACTGCATCGCATGCCTGGCCGCGCCAACCGGGTCGCCCATGTCGTGCAGGCAGTCGAAATAGCAGACCAGGTCATAGTCATTGCCCGGGTAGTTCTTGGCACTCCCCTGATGGAAGCTGACCTGCTGCGCCACCCCGGCATCCTGCGCGCGCTGGTTGGCGGTTGCTATCGATGGCGCGTGATAGTCGAACCCGACAAACCGCGAGGCGGGAAACGCCTGGGCCATGATCACCGTCGACGCGCCATGTCCGCAGCCGATATCCGCGACATTCGCACCAGCGCGCAACTTCTCGACCACGCCGTCCAGCGCCGGCAGCCACTCGCTCACCAGGTGCGCGCGGTAGCCCGGCCGGAAGAACCGCTCGGTACCGCTGAACATGCAGGGATGATGGTCGCCCCAGGCCAGCGCGCCATCGCCGCGCATGGCGGCGACTAATTTGTCCTTGTCGTGGAACAGCGCGGCAATCACCGAGGCGCCGCCGGCGACGTACACCGGTGAATCCTCGATCGCCAAGGCCATGGCCTGTTCTTCGGGCAGGCGAAATGTGCCGTCTTGATGCTCGACATAGCCCGAGGCGGCCTGTGCGCTCAGCCACTCGCGCAACAGGCGGGCGTTGCAGCCGGTTTTGCTGGCCAGGGCCTCGGGGGTGATGGGGTGGCCGTCCGCCATGGCCTTGTACAGGCCCAGTTCGTCACCCAGGATGATATTGGCAAGCATGGCTGCAGCGCCCATGTCGCCGACCAGTTTGCCCATGAACGCGTTGAGTTTGACCTCGTCCATTGCGTGCACTCCTGAAAGAAGCCAGCAGGGCTTTAAGTTTAGTTGCTGCGGCGTGTCGGCTGAGGTTTTCCAGCCGACTGGTCCTGGCTTTTGTAGCCGCTGCCGTGAGGCTGCGCTCGCCTGCGCAGCAGGCGCCGCTTTTGGGAGCCCTGCGGACTCCAGCGCAGCCTGGCGGCAGCGGCTACCTTCACTGCCCCGCCAGTCGCAGCGCCTTGCTCACCTTCGCCTGGATCTCGTAGGCCGGGGCCTCGACGGCCTCGTAGTTGCGGGTGTACCGCGCGGCAAACTCCTCGATGCCCCATTCCTGATACTGCTGCACATGCTTCAACTCATGTGCCCACAGCGCGACATTGTTCTGCGCGTCCTCGGCCGAACGGAACACGATGATGTCGATCAAGGTCACCGCACTCACATCCGGGTTCTGCAACATCGCCGTTGCCGCATCGATCTGTTGCGGATCACCCACCTTGAACCGCGCGGCATCCAGCACCTGGAAGTCGTAGTACGCCTCCAACTGCGCGCGGATATGCAGCGGAATCGGCAACACCTCGCCGGCCGCCGCGGTATCCCGCGACAACTTCAACCAACCCGCCAGGCCACTGGCAGCCATCTTGCTGACATCTTCGAACAGCGTGCCCAGATCCGGGCTGAAGGCTTGCGTGCAGGCCGCCTGCAGCGGGTCTGCCGGGCACCCCGCAACGGCGGCTTGCGACAGGCCGAGGGCAAGGCCCAACAACGCAACACGGGGCAGGGAAACGACTGACATGGAACTCCTGGCGACTCGCAGCGCCTTGATGAGCGGATCACGGTTGGACTACCGCCAGACGGGTTCGTCACCTCAAGGCCGACGAATTGTCATGTGGCAACACTTGAGCAAGCGCGCCAAGCCATGCATTCTTGGCGCTTTGCGATTTCTGGAACGGCCCTTGATGGACGCCTCGACCTTTCTGCTTTACGTGATTGCCGCCAGTGCGGTGATGATAACGCCCGGCCCGGCCATGCTGCTGGCGCTGAACAACGGCGCCAGCCACGGCATGCGTGTAGCGGGCTTCGGCATGGCCGGGGCGATGGTCTCCGACCTGATCCTGATCGCCGCCGTGGGCTGTGGCCTGGGTGCGTTGCTGCAAGCGTCCGAGCAACTGTTCAGCCTGGTGAAATGGGTGGGCGCAGCTTACCTGCTGTACCTGGCCTGGGTACTCTGGCGGGCACCGACCCAAGCCCTTGCCACTACCCATTCGAGCGCTGCTGTCACTGGTCGTTCGAGCTTCCTGCGGGCACTGCTGGTCGGCTTGTCCAACCCCAAGGGCCTGCTGTTCCTTTCCGCATTCCTGCCGCAGTTCATTCGCCCGGACCAGCCGGTGGCCCAGCAGTACGTGATTCTTGCCGTGACCACGGCGGTACTCGACTGCGTCATGATGATGATCTACGCCCTGGGCGGCCGGCATGCCATGCGCAGCTTCTCCGCGCGGGTGATGCAGTGGGTCAACCGCAGCTGCGCCGGCATGCTCGCCGTACTGGCGCTGGGCCTCAGCCTGTATCGTCGCAACGACCTGAGCTGAACACAGGGCTCAAGGCGCTGGATGCAGCGCCTTGGCCAGGAACCCACGGCTGGCCTGCAACACCTCTTCCTGGCTCGTTTCATGCGCCAGCATCCGCGCGACCACCAAGGCACCGACACACTGGCACAGCAGGGCCCACGCCAGTTGCGGGTCGTCCAGTGTCTGCGACCACACCTCCTGCAACGCCCGCAGCCAATGTTCGGCCTCCTCTCTGACTGGCTGCGCGGCCCGCGCCACTTCGGCGCCGAGCGCGGGAATCGCACAGCCATGCTCCGGGTTACGCAGGTGTGCCATGTTCAGGTACTGGTCCAGGCAGCGCTCGAGTTTCTCCCGGCTCAGCGCACCGTGGCGCGTGCACAGGCCGATCTGGCTGTTGGACAGCTCATGGCGCACGACCTCGGTGAACAGGTCGTCCTTGGACGGGAAATGGTTGTAGAACGCGCCTCCGGTCAGGCCGATGGCCTTCATCAGCCCGGCCACGCCGGTGGCCGAGAATCCGCCCTGTTTGGCGATGGCGCCGCTGCTTTCAACCAGCTTCTGGCGGGTCTGTTCCTTGTGGGTGGTGGAGTAGCGCACGCCGACGGTCCTCTGAATCACTGGCTTGACGAAGACAAAATCATAGCATAGCGTTCGTTTACTAAATGATCGTTTACCAAAAGGCGACGCTATGACTCAGAACAACAACAAGGTCGTGCTGGTGGTTGGCGCGGGGGATGCGACAGGCGGGGCGATTGCCAAGCGTTTTGCGCGCGAAGGCTACATTGCCTGCGTCACGCGGCGCAGTGCCGACAAGTTGCAGCCGCTGCTCGACGAGATCCATGCCCAAGGCGGTCGGGCGTACGGTTTTGCCTCCGATGCGCGCAAGGAAGACGAGGTGGCGGCGCTGGTCGAGGATATCGAGACGAACATCGGCCCGATTGAAGCCTTCGTCTTCAACATTGGCGCCAATGTGCCCTGCAGCATTCTCGACGAGACGGCCCGCAAGTACTTCAAGATTTGGGAAATGGCCTGCTTTGCCGGCTTCCTCACCGGCCAGGCGGTGGCGCGGCGCATGGTCACCCGTGAGCGCGGGACCATCCTGTTTACCGGTGCTACCGCAGGCCTGCGCGGTGCCGCCGGGTTTGCCGCGTTTGCCGGGGCCAAGCATGGCATTCGCGCCCTGGCGCAGAGCATGGCCCGCGAGCTGGGGCCGCGAAATATCCACGTTGCCCATGTAGTGGTGGATGGGGCAATCGACACCGCATTCATCCGCGACAGCTTCCCCGAGCGCTATGCGCTGAAGGACCAGGACGGCATTCTCGACCCGGCGCATATCGCCGACAGCTACTGGTTCCTGCATGCCCAGCCACGCGATGCCTGGACCTTCGAACTCGACCTGCGCCCGTGGATGGAACGCTGGTAAGCCACCTCTCCGATAACAACAAAAAGGAACCTGTCGCGATGAGCAAGACTGTCGAATGCTTCTTTGACCTGGGCAGCCCGGCCAGCTACCTGGCCTGGACTCAATTGCCTGCACTGTGCGAGCGCCACAACGCGCAAATGGTGTGGCGCCCGATGCTGCTCGGTGGCGTATTCCAGGTCACCGGCAATGCATCGCCTGCGGCGATCCCGGCCAAGGCGCGCTACTCGCTGGTGGACCTGCAACGCTACGCCAGCCGCTATGGAGTGCCATTGCACTTCAGCCGGTATTTCCCGATCAACACGCTGACCTTGATGCGCGGCGCGATTGGCATGCAGCTCAAGCATCCGCAGCGCTTCGAGGCCTACCTGACGGCGATGTTCAATGGTATGTGGGTCGAGCAGCAGAACCTGGGAGACCCCCAGGTGCTGGCTCAGGTACTGGCGGCTGCCGGGTTTTCAGCGCAGGAATTCATCGCGCTGGTCGCCGATGCCGAGGTCAAGGAGGCGCTGAAGGTGGCCACCACCGAGGCCGTGCAGCGCGGGGTGTTTGGCGCGCCAACCTGCTTTGTCGATGGCGAGATGTTCTTCGGACAAGACCGCCTGGAGTTTGTGGAGTCGGCATTGGCCTGAGGGCCGCAGCCGGCTGCTAGCGCAACAGCGACTGCGAGAGTTGGAGCAGGGCTTGGGTTTCCACCTTGCCCTGATCTTCGCCTTCGCTGAATGCGGCACACGTGGCCGTGTGCTTACCCTGAACACTGCGGTATATCGCGACCACAGTGTTCGGCCCGCTTCCGGTGTGCCCGCACAAGGTCAACCCGCTGTCCACGGTGCCGATCATCAAACCGAGTGCGTAGCCGGGAACCGTCCAGGGCCGGCCGGGGATCGGGCCGCCCAGGGCCAGCGTGCTGTGCATCTCATCAAGCAGCGCGCGGGGGAGCAGTGCTCCGCTCAAGAGTCGATCCAGCAGCAGGGCTGCCTGCGAGAGCGGGCCAACCAGCAGGCCGTGATAGACCCAACGCGGGTCATAGCCGGCATCTGCGCCCATGCGTACCGTCTCAAGATCGGCGCACGTCGTCGCGAGGCGAATGGCCGTCATGTCGAGCGGGGCGAATACACGCGCCTCCAACACGTCCGCGAGCGGCAAGCGGGTCAGGCGCTCAAGCAATCGCGTCACGTACAGATAGCCGACATTCGAGTATCGCCAACCGCTGCCAGGGGCATAACGCAGGCGGTTGGCATCCAGGCGCTGCAGCATTTCATCTGCCGGCCAGGGTGTTTCACCCTGGGCTACGGCTGCATGGTATTCGGGCAACTCACCATAGTCGGCGAGCCCAGCTTGATGTTGCAGCAGTTGGCGCAGTGTAAACGGGCCTTCGAGCACTTCGTCGTCAAGCCTGATCAGGCCGTCACGCACCAGTGTCAGGGCGGCTGCGGCCAGTACGGTCTTGCTGAAGCTCCACCAGGGGACTGACACTTCGGGTTTGTGCGGTGATTGCAGGGTGCCGTTTGCAACAAGGGAGTAGCGCAATGGGTACGTATCCTGGTGGGCGAAGTGCCTTTTTCTGATCTTCGGTGATCCTGGCCTATTTTTCCACAGTGCAGAAGGGCCTGCCGCGTCTGTTGTTTCGCCGTAGCGCGGCTGCTCTGGCACAATCTGCGCTGCTTAATTAACGGAGTAGTCAGCGCAATGATTGTGGTTGTTGAAGGTATCAGTGCCTGCGGGAAAACCACGTGGTGCGCCAGGCAGGGTGGGCAGCATGTCGTTGCGGAACATGGACGATTTGAAAACGTACCAGACCGGACGGCGGACCCCATCGGCACCGCAACGTTTTGGGCCGAGCGAAACGTCGACCGCTGGCAAGCGGCGCTGGCCATGGAGGCACAATCGGCGTGGGCGGTGTGTGACAGTGACCCGCTCAAACTCCACTACATCTGGACCCTGTGGCAGATCGGCGAGGCAAGCGAGCACGACTGGCGAGTAGAGTTGGACGCCACACGGGAAACCATCGCCCAAGGGCGTATCGGTTTTGCCGACTGTTACATCGTTGGCCGCATCGATCCGCAGCTGGCGCGTGAACGTGCCAAGGCCGACACGACTCGGCGTCGGGGCAACTTTGAACTGCACGTACGCCTGCAACAGGCACTTTTGAGTTGGTACTCGGCCATGGCGCAAGTGCGCCCCGCAAGCGTGCTATTCGAGTTGCCAGCCGCAATGCCGGCCGTGGAAAACCGCGAGGGGCGCTATTCGCTCGCAGCCTTTGATCAAATGATCGCGTTGCTGCCAACCTCAAGTCACCCCGCTTGACCCAGCCGTGGTTCCGCGCAGCGAAGCGGCTGCCCGGAATCACGACGTGCCAGTGTGTAGACCGTTACGCCGACTTCAAGCGTACCAGCCCGAGAATGGCCTCTCGCAGGCTGCTCGCGCCGTTGTTGCTTTGGGTGAGCACCACGTCGACCTTGGTGCCGTCGTGCTTGGCAATGGCCAGTTTCTTGTTCAGCAGGCCGCTGATGGTGATGTTCGCGATATCGCCAAGCGCTACGCGGTGCGCCTCCTTGAACTGCAGTTGGACATACACGTAGTCCAGATCGACCAGCACGCCCTTGTCGCCCGAGCCGAAGACCGTCTCATCGAAGAAGAATACCACCTGGTCGTTGGCGACCCTCAGGCCGTTCTTGTCCAGGAAGGCCTGAATCTTCTTCGACGGCAAATCCGGGGCGGCGTAGAACTTGTGGTCGGCGTTGGAGAGGCGGCCATGTGCGGCGGTTTTTACGCTCATGCCGCTGCGTTGCTCTTGCGGTGCAGCTGTCAATGCGAGGGCAGTGGCCGGTTGCATGGCGGCCTGATTCTCGCGGGCAACGATCTTGGCAATCACCAGCGCACACTGCTCGTCGAACTGCTCAAGGCAAATGAACTGCGCATAGCGTTCAAGTTCCGGGCGACAGGCATTGAAGCTGTCCACTGTGCTGAGGTCGCATTGGCGCAGTTGCGCCTGGAGCAGTGCCTGTTTTTCGCTGAGCAGGTCGCCCATGCCGAAATATTCCACCACCTGGTCAAGGCGCCCCTGATCGCCGCCAAAGTTGCGCAGCAGGATCGGATAGATCGTCTCGTTGTAGGGGTAGACACTGATGGCCTTGATTGCTGACACCACCAGGGCATCTTCGGGGATGATGCCTTTTTCAATGTTTTCGGTGATCGCCTTGGATTTTCTGATCTCGTCATTCGAGTAACCGTGCAACGTGCCGGGTGACTCTTCATTGATTGCATCGAGCGTGGCCAGGTAGGCCGCTGTCACGAGATTGTCGGCCGCGTCCACGAATACCCGGACAGTCGTGGGGCTCTTGAAGATCTCGTCTTTCTTCAGCGAGTCGCCAATGGCGGTGACCCCTTTGGCCATCAGGTTGAATACGCCATGGCCGATATTGGATAGGAGGTTCTTGGCATCGGCGTCGTACACCGCCTTTTCAGTGCCGTAGCCTACCCATTGGCGGCGACTTTGCCGGCGATTGGTGCGATGGGCGTCCAGGTCGGAAGAGCGCTCGGCAATGGCTTCGTATTGTTCAGCCAATACCCCGAAGTCTTCATCCCATGAATCGTAGCGCTGCATGAACGTTTCATAGAACCGCGCTTCGTCAATGTCGTAGATGCCGTGGGCGACAATGAACTTGATACTTTGGCCGATGGCCTGCTTGCGGATCTCGTCGGCCAGGTCGTCGCCATCTTCATAGAGGGCATCCAGGTTGGCAAACAGCTCGTGAAAGCCCGCGTTGATTTTACGGGACCAGGTCGAGGCAATCGTCGTGAACGCTCGCCGGACTGAGTTTGTATCAACCTTGCTCTTCGGCGTGTCGAGGAAGTGGCCGTAGAGTTCGAACTTCTGAATGCTCGCATCCATTGCATGTCACCGTTTCAGGGGCGCGGGTAGAAAGCGGGGTAGGGCGCTTTGATTGAAGTGCCGTCTTCCATGGAAAGTGGCACAAGGCCATTGAATACTACCTGCTTTGCTGACGGCTTTCGACCTGTGGCCGTTGCTCCCATCGCCAAAGCCAAGGTTCATACGCATCAAACGCCCTGTCGTGCATTGGCGTACCTTGAGCAAACCCGGCTAGGCGCACGTACACCGATTTGATCGATGCTGTTGTCCACCGTACTTCCAGTAGGAGCTTCTGCCCTGTGACCGACCTGCCGACCAACGCCGCCTACTTAAAGCGTTTCAACGCCGTGCTGGCCTATATCGAGGCCAACCTCGAGGGTGACTTGTCGGTGAAGGCGTTGAGTGATGTTGCGAACTTTTCGGTGTTTCACTTCCATCGACAGTTCACCGCGTACATCGGCGTGCCCGTGGCGCGCTATGTACAGCTGATGCGACTGCGTCGCTCGGCACATCACTTGGCCTCTATTGCGCACTACTCGGTACTGGACGCGGCAATCGATGCCGGCTTTGAGAGCCCCGAGGCATTTTGTCGGGCATTCAAGCGGGCAATCGGCATGACGCCAAGTGCGTTCCGGCAGCAACCGAGTTGGACGGTCTGGAATACGGTGTTCGCCATCCCTCACTTCTCAAGGAGCGTCATCATGCAAGTAAGAATCGTGGATTTTGCCGAGGTAAGGGTCGCAGCGCTGGAGCATTGCGGGCCACCGGGGCAAGTTGATGAAAACGTACAAAAGTTCATTGCGTGGCGCATGCACAGTGGGCAGTCGCCGGTTGCAACCAGTCGTACGTTCGGGGTGCCGTACAACAACCCCGATACAACACCGCCGCAAGACTTCCGCTTTGCTATTGGTGGTGAGATCCACGAGGCGGTGTCAGCGAATACGTTCGGCGTGCATGAGATCGTCATCCCCGGCGGGCGTTGCGTTGTGGTGCGGCACATGGGCTCGCCGGATCACATCGGCGAAACGATCTACCCCATCTACCGTGACTGGCTGCCTGCCAGTGGGGAAGAACTGCGCGATCACCCGCTGTTCTTCCACTACCTCAGCGTGTATCCCGAGACGCCGCAGGATCAGTGGCAGACGGATATCTATGTGCCGTTGCGATAAGGGGGAGGGAGCGTTTATTGCTCGCCTATGCGATCCAGCGCTGCCTTGAGTTCGGTGGGAGCGAGTGATGCCAGGTCCAGTGCAAAGAATGCCGCGAAGCGCTTTTTGATGTGTTCAATCGTCGCCTCGAAAGCGGCTTGCACGTCGGCATCACTGCCGGTCACCTCGGAAGGGTCGCTCAAGCCCCAGTGGCTTTTGATTGCCGGGCCGAAGTAGACCGGGCAGGGCTCACCTGCGGCCTTGTCGCACACGGTGATAACGATGTCTGGTGGCGAGGCTGAAAAAGTCTCCGACCCCTTGCTATACAGGCCATCGGTGGCGACACCCATGGCCCTTAGCGTGCTCAATGCACGACCATTGAGACGGCCGCTGGGGAAGCTGCCCGAGCTCAGCCCTGTCATGCCGGCAGGCGCAAGGTGATTGAACAGCGCCTCCGACAGCACGCTGCGGCAGCTGTTGGCGGTGCACATGAACAGGACGTTCATTGAAAACTCCTAGATTGAAAGGCGCAGTGCTAGCGCGGCCAGGGTGACCAGCAAGATCGGCAAGGTGAGCAGGCTGCCGACTTTGAAGTAATACCCCCAACTGATGCGGATATTCTTGCTCGCGAGTACGTGCAGCCACAGCAATGTGGCCAGGCTGCCGATGGGGGTGATCTTGGGGCCCAGGTCGCAGCCGATCACGTTGGCATAGATCATTGCCTGTTGAATGACCCCGGAGGCTTGGGTGGCCTCAATCGACAGTGCCCCGATGAGCACGCTGGGCATGTTGTTCATGACCGACGACAGCAGGGCGGCCAGCACCCCGGTGCCGAGGGCAGACGCCCATACACCGTGTTCAGCGAAACCGTTCAGCAGCCCGGCCAGTTGTTGCGTCAGCCCCGCGTTGCGCAGCCCATAGACGACCAGGTACATCCCCAGAGAGAACACGACGATCTGCCAGGGGGCGTGCTTGATGACGCGTCGGGTCGAGATAATCCGGCTGCGGCCTGCGACCACTAGCAGGATCACGGCGCCCAAGGCAGACACGGCACTCACGGGAATACCCAGAGGCTCCAGGGTGAACAGCCCGAGCAACAGCAGCCCAAGCACCCACCAGCCGGCAATAAAGGTACGCACATCGCGGATGGCTTCGCGAGGGGCTTGCAGCGTGGTGTCGAAGTGGGCAGGGATGTCCTTGCGAAAGAACCACCACAGCATGCCCAGGGTGGCGGCGATGCTGACCAGGTTCACCGGCCACATGATCGAGGCGTACTCGCCGAAACCGATATCAAAGAAGTCCGCCGAGACGATATTGACCAGGTTCGACACCACCAGCGGCAAGCTGGCGGTATCGGCGATGAACCCGGCGGCCATGACGAAGGCCAGGGTAGCGGCCGGGGAAAAGCGCAGCGCGGTCAGCATGGCGATGACAATGGGCGTGAGGATCAATGCCGCCCCGTCATTGGCGAACAATGCTGAAACCATCGCGCCCAGCAGCACCATGAGCACGAACAGTTTGCCGCCGTGACCGTTGCTCCAGCGCGCCATGTGCAGTGCAGCCCATTTGAACAAACCGGCTTCATCGAGCAACAGGCTGATGATGATCAGCGCGATGAATGTGGCGGTGGCATTCCAGACGATGTGCCACACCACGGGGATGTCGCTCAATTGCACAACGCCGCTCAGCAGCGCCAGCAGCGCACCGCCGGCGGCACTCCAGCCGATCCCCAGGCCTTTGGGTTGCCAGATGACCAGCACCAGGGTCAGCACAAATATCGAAGCGGCTATCAGCATGAATGGGGCTCGGGTGTGTGGGGGAAGTCAGCAGCAAGCGGCCTGGCGTACCGGGCGGTCACTCATGGAGGCCAGGCGCTGGGCGTCCTGGGTCAGCCATGGCAGATTCGCGTCGCGGGTTATCTGCAGCACCTCGATGACCCATTGCGGGAGGGCGGGGTGAAGACGGTAGTAGATCCATTGGCCTTGGCGGCGGTCTTCCAGGAGGCCGCAAGCGCGTAGTTGGGCAAGGTGGCGTGAGACTTTGGGTTGGCTGTCGTCCAGCGCCCAGATCAGCTCGCACACACAAAGCTCACCTTCGGCGCTGAGCATCAACATGATTCGGGCGCGGGTTTCGTCGCCTAGGCATTTGAAGACGGTGGTGGGAGGCAGGGGCATGGAAGGGCTCGTATATTCGAAAAACCGTATATTCGAATATACAGATGTATTTCCTGCTGAGGAAGCGTTGCTGAGGGGAGCACGCTTACCCCGCCAAAACCGGGTTCAACGCCGCTGGCGAACGCCAGGGTATATCGGCCCAGGCACCGCTGCCGGGCGCCAGCAACTGGCGCAGATGCTGCTCGTGCAGCGCTTCGCCCAGCGAGTCGACGCGAAACGCTGCAACCCACTGCTCACGCCCCAGCTTGTAGGCAGTGCCAAAGTCTTCCCAACTGTCGAAACAGTCCTGCGCCCGCTGCGCATTGAGCAGCAGCACACGCCAGGCGAGGTCGGGCTCCAGCCAACGCATCAGCAGCGCACAACGGACCAGGAACGCCACCCGCGTGCAGGCAAAGGCCATGGCTGCGCGCGGCTCATCGCCGGCGACCAGCGCCTGCAGGTCGAGGCTGAACCATTGCCGTTCGAGGGTCGCGCTGAAGTGCGAGCGCACCGCCTCGTCATTGCAATGGCTGCGGATCCCGGCCTGGTGCAGCAACGCTGCTCGCAGGATGGTCTGCGCTTGCTCGGTGAAGTGATCACACGCCGGCGAGTAGAAACCCTCGACTTCCATCGCATCGGCCATGGGCCTGGCCAGCAGCAGCGACCAGTGCTTGCGCTGGCTGAACAGCGGCTTGGCGCTGCGAGGTTTGAATGCTCGCCACAACAACCAGGCTGAGACTACAACTGCGAAAAGCAAAAACATGCCGGTCTCCTTACCTTGCCCGGGCCTGCCAGGCCTGGATTTCCTCGGCCTGGGGCGAGGCCATGTCCGGCCACGGCACACCTTCGGTCAGGTACAGCGGGTCATTGGGCTGGCGCTCAATGCGTTTGCTGAAAATATGCCGGGTGGCGTACTTGACCGACACCGCTTGCGGGGCAACTTGCAGAAATTGTTGTGGCTGACGCCCGGCCACCAGCCATTCGACCATGGCCGAAGGCGCATCAAGGCGCTCGTACAGTTGCGGATATCGAGCCACCAGGCGAGTCTGGGCGGTCGGGTCGTTGACCTCTTCGATGCGCAGCCAGCCGGCTTCGGTGCGCACGATACCGATGGCGATGCAGTCGGCGGGGGTCTGCTGGTCGGTACCCAGGGCATTCAGACACTGCAGCAAGTCCTGGTAATAGCGCTCGACCGGCGGGCGGTTCTGCTTGCCCTTGACCTGCTCGACAGTCAGGCTGCCGTCGGCCTGGACGATCAGGCTGATGGTGATGTGTGGCATACCCTGGCCGTCGCGAAAGCTGAACAGGCGCATGCGCCGCTGCTCCACCGCTTCGGCATAGCGCTCGCCGTAGCCGCCGGTCAAGGCGCGGCGATCGGCGAACTGGCCCAGGCAGTGGCGCATCACGTAGCTTTCAAAGGCCATTTCCGCGCGCAGCACGGCACTCTCGGGGCGCAGCTCCTGCAACACGTGCTCTGCGCTGGTCACCCGCGCAAGCAAGGCCTCGGGCTGGCTCTGGCACCAGCCCTGGTCGATCCGCGCAGCCATCTGCGCGTGTTCCTTTTGCCACAACGCCAGCGCCTGCGGGCAATTTATGCGGTTGAGCTTGCCGGCCAGCGCCGTGCCCTGGCGCGAGGTGAGGAACTCCACCAGCAAGGCCTCCTGGGCCAGCAGTGGCGCCTGTAGCGGATCGACCCAGACCAGCAACGCAAGCGCCTGCTGCGAATCCTTGCCGGCGTCGCTCAAATGCCTGGCCACCCATGACGGCGGCTCGCTTCCGAGTGCCTCGACAGCCTGCTCCAGGGTCAGGATCGGCCGTGCAGGCTCGAAGTTGCCAACCAGATGACGGTAGAAATGGTTGAGCAACCAGTTGCCCACCTCTGGCGCATCACCACGCGCCTTGCTGCGCTCGGCAATGCCGCGCTTGAGCTGATCGGCATTGAGTGCGTTGCGTGGGGCGTAACCGGACTGGCGCAGCCCCGGCGTCACTTCCATATCTGCCACCAAGCCTTGCCGGTCGGTTTGTCCCAAGCCTGCAGCGCAGCGATGGCCTGGCGGAAGACTTCATTGTTGTTCTGGTCGACCTCGTTGTTCGGGTCACTGCGCAGGATGGCCCGTTGGTAATACTTCAGGGCTTCTTCCTTGCGCCCGAGGCCCTTGAGCACATCGCCGGCGCAGCCCAGCAGAGAGGGCTCGTCGCGTTCGTCGATGTGCGGTGCGTAACGCAGCCAGAGGCTGGTGGCCGCCTCCGGCAGGCTGTACGACAGGTACATGGCAACTTTCATCCGCGCGAACAGCGGTGAGTACTCGAGCTCCTTGTCGCTAAGCCCGCACTCTTCCTGCCATTTGAGGATGCGCTCCAGCCAGATCGGAATCTCCCGTTCACGGTCCAGGTGGTACAAGGCGCGGGTGACTTCCTGCAAGTATTCTTCCGGGTCGTGGCGGCTGTAGCCATAGTCGGCCGCGTAGTGCCAGAGCTGTTCGGCGGCATCGACGATGCCCGGGTTGTCCTCCAGCCGAATGCGGTTGTGAAGGATGCCCTGATAATGTTCCGCGAACGAGCTGGCGGCGATGCCGCGGGTATGCAGCTCAAGGGCCTGGCCATAGAGGCCTTGGTCGTTGTAGCAGCGGTAGTTGATCGCCAGGTTGTTGCACAGCATCGAGTACAGGTGCGCGCAGGCATCGAAGCGGTGCCCGTGGCCGCTGGCGAAACACTGTTCCATCCGGGCCTGGCCGTGTTCGTAGGCAGCCTTTTGAACGTCGTACAGCAGCGCCCAGGCCTGCTGCGCTTCCTCGCTCGAGAGATTCTCGACGTGCGCTTCGACCAGGTCGTCGATGCTGGTCGCGAACTGGTAGTAGTACATGCCGCTGGCCATCGGCGGCAAAGGTTGGCGCAGGGCATCGAGAATGCCGAATACGTTGGCATGCGCACTGAACAGGCTGAAGGCGCTGCGATTGTCCTGCATGTCGCCGGCCGAAACGGCCTCGCGCAGCATCGCCAGCTCGGTGCTGGCGTCGATGCGCCCGGCCTGGCGTTCACGCACCGCCATCAGGCGGGTGATCCACGGGTGGTTTGGCGCGCGGCGTCGGGCTTCTGCAAGGGCCTGGGCGAAGACGTTGTCGATTTGCCCAAGGTCATCGCGTGCGGCCTGCAGTGCATCAAGCAGCGGGCCCTGAGGCGGCGTCGACTCATCACGCCAAGGCAGGCCGGAAATGAACCGTTCCAGCACCGCTTGATCGTCACAGGCACGCATCACGCACAACGGCCACCATGCGGATGCGTCCTCGGCATCAAGCAGGCGCTCGTGTACCCAGTAAGCCGTGCCCGGCCACAGTTCGCCGCGCATTTCATAGATTTCCATGAACGCACGTTGCCCAGCCTCGTCGATCTGACCGCTCTCGAGCAGCCAAGGCAGATGGAAGTCAACGAAGTTGTCACCGCCGCTGGATTCCAGGCTCAGGGTTGCCACTTCACAGATGTTCAATGCGCCGGCCAAGTCGTCCTGGGCCTGTCGTGAGCGGGCCGCCAGGCGCGCCAGGCGTACTTCCCATTCGCGGCGCTGGGGCAGCGACAACTCGGCAATCAAGCGCACCACAGGTTGCTCGAACGTTGCCAGGCGAAACGGCACGATGTCGATCAGCGCATCGCCCAGCCACAGCCAGTCGTTGCCGTTGACATCCTGATCCTCGCCGGCGGTGCGCAACGCGGCAATTGCCGCCAGCGCGGCTTCGCGTGCTTCTTCGTCACGATCGTGGTTGGCCAGCACCCGGGCCCGGCGCCGCTGTTGATCGGCATCGTCCCAGGCCCGCAGGGCGTGACGGTCGGGGTTGATCAAGGCCAGGCTGTGACGCACCTCGATGGCTTTGAGGGCGACGTCGGGGGTGGTGTGTTGCAGATCGTCGAATATGCGGTAGCGCCGGTACTGCTCGATGTCGAACGGCAGCGGCTCGTTGGTCAATTGCTGCAAGGTGTCGAGCGCCTGCAGCAGGCTTGGCTCGTCCTTGAGGTAGTTGCCCAGGCGCAGTTGGTAGATCAGCAGGTTGACCTTGAGTTCGTTGCGCGCCTCGGCAGGCGTAGCCTCGATCAGGGCCTGGCCGTCGTCGGCCAGTACCGCCTTGGCCGCGTCAGCGTCACCGGCATTGACCCACAGCACGTGCAGGCGATCGATAGATTCCAGTGAGGCGGCCTTGAGTGGCTGGGCGCGCAGTTGGCCCAGCAGGTAGTCGGCACCGTTTTCCTGGTGCTCGACCTCAAGACGGTCCATGAATTGATCCAGCTGGATGCCGGACAGCACGGTGCTGTTTTGCGTCATTGTGAACTCCATGTGCGAATGACTGTGCATCGCCCGATGCATCCTGCGCCGGCGCCCTTGAACAGGGCAGCGGGTACTCGCGTAGGTCTGTTTTTGACACGCAATGAATAGCGACAGGGATCGGGCAATACAGCGAGGTGGCGCACGCTACCAGTTGGCGTTTGAAAATCCAAGCGTGCAAAGGGGGCAGAATCATTGATTCACGGGCAAGCAGTGGGTCGCCATGACACCGTGTAGCGGGTACAAGCAAAGCGGCCGTGTAGAAAACGGACACCCAACTGGTTAGCGCTTGTTTCAGACACAGGCGGTGAAAGCTCCTGTAATTGTCTAGCCTTCCTAGCGCGGCTGTTGCGGCCAACCCTATGGCCCGTTGCAAAGGAGATTGAAATGATCGGCACCCCAGAGCCAAACCCCATCAATGCGCTCGATGCGCCCGAAAGGGCCCGCCCCAGTAACTACCCTGAACCCTTTGCATCCCTTATGCAGGGACGTAAAAAGCGCCCACTGGGTGATCTGTTCAATATCAGGAACTTTGGCGTGAACCTGGTCCATCTCCCGCCTGGAAGCATGTCGGCGCTTCACCATGCACATTCGCGCCAAGACGAGTTCATCTATGTGCTGGAAGGTCACCCCACCTTGTTCCAGGGCTATGCCACGGTGCAACTCGCGCCGGGAATGGTTGCCGGATTCCCGTGCAATGGGCTTGCACATCATCTGGAGAATCGATCGGACAAAGACTGCATTGTCCTTGAGGTGGGTGATCGCAGTCTCGGCGATCAAGTGACGTATCCCTGCGACGATCTGCAAGCTGTGACGGGGGCAAATGGTGGGTGGTGTTTCACCCATAAAGATGGCCGGCCCTACGAATAAGCACGTTCCAAGAGCACCGGCAGCCTCTGTGCGCTATACGCCGACCTTTTCCCCTTGCCAGGCCTTGGCCAGCGCAATGGCCGCATTGATCGCCGCACGTGCCTGGGGGCTGTTCTTCCAGCAGGTCGAGCCGGTAATTGCCGAGGCCTGACTGAGGATATCGCCGACATTGGCCGTGCTGAGCACCGCCAATGAGTCGATACCCATCTGTTCGAGCCTTGCGATGACGGCGGGGCCCACGCCCTTTTGAGCGAGAAGGGCCTGATGTTCCGTGGGTAAAAAGGGCATCCGTAAACTCCTGTAATGGGTTGCTGAGGTCGAACTTAATCTTCGGCGAGGCGGTACAGCGCTTGTGCGTGTGAAACCGTCAGGCCGGCGCGTTGCAGGTTTCGGCGGCTTTGCGAGTTGGCCAGGGCGGTAGCAGCAATCAGCCGGCTACCGTGCAACTTTGCCTGCTCGATACGGTGGTTGATCAGCGCACCATGGTAACCAAGGCCCCGTGCGCTTTTCTGCGTAGCTGCCGTCCCGAGGTAGGCAACGCCGTTGCTGGCAAGGTACAGCACGGCACCCGCGACCACTTCACCTGCGCTTTTCAGTACGTAGATTCTGGCGCGCTGGTTCGACGCCGGATAGCTGAAGGAAGCCCGATTCAACAAGCGCTGCTCTGCCTTGGTATGAAAGCCTGCTGCGTGAATATCCAGAAAGGCAGGCAGCGTTTCTGCGCTGACTTCTTCGATGGCAAAGGCGTGCTGGTCGATTACGGCGTGCTCGACAGCACAAGCCAACTGCAAGTGGGTCCAGCCTTTCAGGCGTTCAAGCTGCCGGCCGGCCAGGCAAACACCTTGCTCCAGTGACGCGGGTGCTGCAATCAGCGGCGTTACCGACTGCGACAGCAAGCCCACGATGGCGGCGGCATCGTGCTGGTAGTCGCCATAGACCCGGTTGAACATCGGGCTAGGCGATGCGCTCACGGCAAAGCAGGGGAAACTGCCATTGTGAAACACCCGTGCGCCAAAAGGATTGCCGTCAACGCCAAGCAGGTTCTCGACCCGCGACTGCAAGTACTCCCGCTCGGCAGCCTCGATAGCGAGCGCCCGATCAATATCCATATCTGTACTCCCGTCGGTCCGCCAAAGGACGCAGTCACCCAGTGCTGGCCGGGCGGCAATTCTCCGCTTCAACCACCCCGCCGATCAACGAGCAAATTGCCATGTTCGGAAACAACATGTTATAAATGAGATTCACTATCAATTGGGCGTTATCATGCCGTCGACCGAAAATGATCTGTTGCGAGCCTTGGCTTTGCACTATGACGATCTGGTCGAGCATATTCGCCGACGCTTTTCCAACCAGCATTTCGCCCGCGACGTTGTCCACGACGTGTGCCTGCAAATCCTGGAAAAACCACCACTAAACGCCATCAACCTGCCTATCGCCTTCCTGCGCCGGGCCACCCTCAACCGGGCGATTGATCGACGTCGGGCCGAAAGTACCCGCACGCTGTACGTGCAAAGCCAGCTGGGCTGGGCCGAGCAGCAGCGTGATGATATCGATGGTGCCAGGGCCCTGGAATTCGACCAGCGTCTGCGCGCCTTGCTTGCGGTGATCGACGCGATGCCGTCACGCCAGCGCCAGGTGTTCCTGCTGCATCGCATCCATGGCATGACCCAGCAGGAAATCGCCCAGGAACTGGAGATTTCCGTCAACATGGTTGCCCAGCACTTCATGCGCGCCATGCGTACCCTCGCGCAACGCTGGCAGCCGGAGCTTTGACCCCCATGCAACAGCGCCCAGCCGTCCCCGTGTCGGAGGACCTCGAGCCTTACGCCGAATCCTTGCGTGCCCTGATTCCCAGCCGGGAAGCGTTGCTGGCGGAAGCCAAGGCGCAGTCGGCGCGCCAGGCCAATCGTCGTCGCAAGGCGTCGAGCACTGCTCTGATGCTGGTGCTGGCCGGCTGGGCCTGGCTGGCGGACCCCAGCCTGGGTTATCGCGAGGTGCAGGTCGCCAGCACTGGGCGCGAAGTGGTGCAGCTCGACGATGGCAGCGTGGTTGAGCTGGACGCCGGCAGTGTGCTGCGCATCGAACATCACCTGCGCAGCCGTCAGTTCGAGTTGCTCGATGGGGAAGGGCTGTTCAGCGTGGTGCACCAGCGCTCGCCGTTCATTGTGCGCAGCCAGGGCGTCAGCGTGCGCGATATCGGCACGGTGTTCGATGTGCGCAGTGATTTGCGTGGCGTGCAGGTGGCGGTGCTGCAAGGCGCAGTCGAAGTGGACAATGGCGCGACTCGCCAGTTGCTCACGGCCAACCAGCAGCTACTGGCCAGCCGTCAGGCGCTGGGGGCGGTCGAAGCCAGCAAGCCCGGCGAGCTGGATGCCTGGCGCCGTGACTTGTTGCATTTCGACGGCACGCCGCTGGACGTAGTCGTGGCGCAGTTGCAGCGTCACCGTGACGCGCCGATCCGCTTGACTGGCGCCGATGCTCGGCAGCACCGGCTGAGCGGCCAGTTCCCGGCGGGCAATGTCGAGCAGTTGATTGACAGCCTGCCACACCTTGCCCCCGTCACCGTGCAACGTGAAAACAATGGCGTGGTGACGCTGGATGTACGCCGCTGAAAAAAATATTTTCAGCGGGACATCAAAGTTCGACTCAAGACAAACGCCAATCCCTATGAAACGCATTCTCACTGGCTTTGATAGGGTTCCCATGACGTTCTTTGTCCATCACTTGCGCCAACCGCTGCTCCTGGCGAGCATGAGCCTCCTGGCCGCCGGCCCGCTGTATGCCGAACAGGCGCAGTACCGCTTCGACCTGCCGGCCCAGTCGCTGGACCAGTCAATCAGCGCGCTGGCCCGACAGACTGACAGCCGCATCCTATTCAACACTGATGCCACCCGCGCTGTCCGGGCGCCGGCGTTGCATCAACAGCTCAGCGTAGAGCAGGCACTGCGTCAACTGATCGCCAACAGCGGCCTGACGTTGAGCCGCACCGCGGATGGCCAGTACCTCATTGCGTTGCCCGCCGAGCCCAGTCAGGGGGCGTTGGAACTGGAGAGTTCGACGGTCGTTGGGCGCCTGCCAGTGGCTACCACCGAAGGTAGCCATTCCTACACCTCCGGCGCCGTGACCCTGGGCAAGGGCGTGCAGAAGCTCAAGGACATCCCGCAGTCGGTGACAGTGATGACCCGCCAGCAGATGGACGACCAGAACACCGAGACGATTTCCGACCTGGTCGAGCGCACGCCCGGCCTGACCGCCGCCAAGTCGCCAGGCTCGGGGCTGTTCATCTACTCGCGCGGCTTCAGCATCGACACGATCCAGTACGACGGCGTGCCGATCCCGCGCAACACCTATTCGCTGGGCAGCTACCTCACCGAGGACCTGAGCATCTATGACCGTGCCGAAGTGCTGCGCGGCCCGGCTGCGCTGTTGCAGGGCGGGGACAGCCCAGGCGGGGCGATGAACCTGGTGCGCAAACGCGGGCAGGACAAAGCCACCGTCAGCCTGACCGGCAAGGCCGGCTCCTGGGATCGCTATGGCCTGCAACTGGATGCCGGCGGCCCGCTGAATGCAAGTGGCACCTTGCGTGGGCGTACCGTGGTCAGCCAGAGCGACAACGGTTCATTCATCGATTACGTGCGGGGCTGGAACCAGACGGTATACGGCGCCCTCGACTACGACTTCACCCCGGACCTGACCGTGGGTATCGGCATGGCCAACCAGAAAGGCCACTCGCGCCCGGCCATGCTCGGCACGCCGCGCTACGCCGATGGCAGCAACCCCGACTGGTCGCGTTCGAAATACGTCGGCGCCGACTGGAACCGCGCCAACAACGACCAGAACAGCGTGTACCTCGATGCCAGTTATCGCCTCGACGACAACTGGCGGGTGAAGGCTGCGGGCGTGTACATGAGCGAGCACAACGGCGCCACTTACCAGGCGTTGTGGGATGCCTTGCAAACCAACGGCTCCACGGAAAACACCTACATCGACTGGAGCACCGACTTCACCACCCACAGCAAGGGCCTGGACCTGTACCTGGATGGGCAGTTCACCGGCTTCGGTTTCGAGCAGACCTTCCTGCTGGGGGCCAACTACTCGCATATCGAGACTGACGATCGCTGGGCACGTGCGCCGACCTTCGGGGCGGACTGGAGCAACGTTGATCACCATCGGCCGATGCCGAGCATCTATGACCTGGCCAGCCGCAGCCGTGGTGAGTTGACCGGTTATGAGGTGGAGCAGAAGGGCTTCTACTCGCGCTGGTCGGTCAACCTCACCGAGCCGTTGAAGCTGATTCTGGGCGCGCGCACCAGTTGGTATGACTACACCTACAACGCCGAGCGTTTCGATCACAGCAACCAGAACGAATCCAGCACCAGCACCAATGGCAAGGTCTCGCCGTATGCCGGCCTGGTGTATGCGCTCAACGAGCAGTGGTCGGTCTACACCAGCTACACCGACGTGTTCCAGCCGCAGACTTCGCGTACCTCCACCGGCTCGGTCGTTGAACCGGTTACCGGCAGCAACTATGAGCTGGGCTTGAAGGGCGAACTGCTCGATGGCGCGGTGAATGCCTCGGTGGCCTTGTTCCGCTATGACCAGGAGCACCGCGCGGTGCTGGATCGCAGCGGCTCGAAGGGTTGCGATGGCTGGTACTGCTCGAAAGCGTCCGGCAAGGTGCGCAGCCAGGGCCTGGAGGCACAGGTCAGCGGTGAGGTACTGAGTGGCCTGCAAGTGATGGCGGGTTATGTCTACAACACCACCAAGTACCTGGAAGACGGGGATTACAAGGGCAAGGTGTTCAGCCCGTGGACGCCCAAACACCAGCTCAAGCTGTGGGCGGACTACACCTTGCCGGGTGACTGGAACCGTACCTCGATTGGCCTGGGGACCACGGCGGTGACCGGGACCTCATCGTATGATCATGTGTTCGACCTGCCGGGGTATGCCGTGTGGGATGCGCGGGTGGCGTACAAGGTCAACGATGAAGTCAGCGTGGCGGCCAACCTGAACAATTTGCTCGACAAGAAGTACTATCAGCCGGCGTACAGCACGATCGACTACAACAACTATTACGGCGACCCGCGTAACGTGATGTTCAGCGTCAAGTACACGCCGGTGTTCTGACCGCGCTGGCAAAGGTGGGAGTCACGGCCTCATCGCCGGCAAGGCCGGCTCCCACACAGGAGGCAATTGGATGCAAGCAGCTCCCCTTGTTCGGCCGGCTGGCCCGCGCGATGCCGAGCAGATTACTGCGCTGGTGATGCAGGCCTATGCATCCTACATCCCGCGCATCGGCAAGCAGCCCGGGCCGATGCTCGAGGACTACAGCGACCTCATCGCCAACGCCGAGGTGTTCGTTATAGACCGTGATGCGGACATTCTCGGCGTGCTGGTACTCAACCGGGACAACCAGGTATTGCACCTGGACAACATCGCGGTGTTGCCGCGCTGCAAAGGGCAGGGCCTGGGCAAGGCCCTCATGGCATTCAGTGAAGACTTCGCCCGGCGCAACGGCTGCAACAGCATCCAGCTGTACACGCACCAACGGATGACCGAGAACGTTGAGCTCTACAAGAAGCTTGGCTATGTGGAAACGCATCGAGCGACAGAAAACGGTTTTGCCCGGGTGTTCTTGCGCAAGTCGCTCCAAATGTAGTCAGCGACACGAGCAGGTGATGCAGGCAGTCGGAAAACTTCCAACAGCACTGGGCTTCGCTCGATGAGTTCGAAGGTGCCGAGTATCAGCGGGTGCTGACCGCGGTGCAGTTGGCCAGTGGTGAAGCTGTCGATGCCTATGTCTACGCGTTGAGCTGAAAGTTTTGTAGCCGCTGCCGTCAGGCTGCGCTCGCCTGCAACGCAGGCGCCGCTTTGGGAGCCCTGGCGGACTCCAGCGCAGCCTGGCGGCAGCGGCTACATACGTCAGAACCCTATCCCAGGCGAGGGCGGTGGCGTGTCAGTGCGGGCATGAATACGCTCTCTTTTTGGTTCACTTGCCCGTGATGACAAGCGAGTGCACAAAAGGGGGCAGCGATCTGGGGCTGAGTCTGTATGACCGGATTGCACTCCAGCTGTATCTAACATTCTCCTGGCGCTGGACCTAGCATCGGTCGCTCCGCCCAGGTGCACGCAATGAACGAGATCCCCGGCAACATCGATTTCTCAGGCTTGACGGTGCGTCGGCTGGCGCCGAGCGACCAGGCGATGATTGGTGAACACCGCGAAGCGATGTTCCTTGAGGCGGGTGGTGATCCGGCGACACTGCAGGTGATGACCGAGCATTTTCGGCCTTGGCTGGGTGAGCGACTTCTCGACGGCCGCTATTACGGTTTTGCTGTGTTGGAAGACGATGTAGTGGCCGCTGCGATCGGCCTGATGAGCATCGAGTGGCCACCGCATCCGGCCCACCCCACCCAGGGGCAGCGCGGCTACGTATTGAACGTATTCGTGGAGCCGGCCTACCGGCGCCGGGGGCTGGCTTCGGCGTTGATGAAGCTGGCGGAGGCGGAATTTGCACAGCGCGGCATCGGCTTTGCCGTGCTGCATGCCACCGAGGTGGGCAAACCGGTGTATGCGGGGCTGGGGTGGGCGGCAACGGCTGAGATGGCAAAAAGCATAAATTAGCTTTTGTGCCGTTGCTCAGTACCTGCAAAATAGCCGGCAAATAAAGGAGCCTACGTTTTGCCTACCGTTGATAACCGCTCACTCGAGCTGAAATGGGACGAGGTGCTGGCTGGTTTCAAGCAGCTGCTGCCGATTTCCGTGTTCGTGCTGATCTTCGCCGTGGCCTTCGGCCTTGCGGCGGCGCAGAAAGGGCTGGACGGCGCATCGATCCTGCTCATGAGTACGCTGGTCTTTGCCGGTGCCTCACAGTTTGCCGCGCTCGACCTGTGGGGCGAGCAGGTGCCGCTGGTGCCACTGATCGTCACGGTATTTGCCATCAATGCCCGTCACCTGCTGATGGGGGCCACGCTCTATCCATGGCTGCGCGACCTGCCACGGGCCAAGCGCTATGGCGTGATGCTGGTCGCCTCGGACGCCAACTGGGCCATGGCCATGCAAGCGTTCAATGCCGGCAAGTCGGGTCTGGGCCTGCTGCTGGGGGGCGGGCTGGCGATGTGGGCAGCCTGGGCATTGGGCAGCTGGCTGGGCCTGTATTTTGGCAGTGCAATCGAGAACCCGGTGAGCTTCGGCCTGGACATGGTCATGGGCTGCTTCCTGCTGGCCATGGTGGTCGGCGGGCAAAAGAACCTGCGCATGCTGGTGATCTGGGTTGTCGCGGCCAGCTCGTCGCTGCTGGCCTACTGGTACCTGCCCGCCAACAGCCATGTGGTGGTCGGCGCATTGGCCGGGGGCATCCTTGGCGCGCTGTGGATGGAGAAAAAAGTTGAACATTGAAACCGCCGGCCACGGCACGCTCATCATTATCCTGGTCATGGCGGCGGTCACCCTGGTGACCCGCTGGGGCGGCATCTTCGTGATGTCGTTCGTGCCCATCAACTACCGCACGCAACAGTTCATCAGCGCCATGTCCGGCTCGGTGCTGGTGGCAGTGCTGACGCCCTTGGCGGTCAATGGCGACAATGGCGCCCGAGCGGCGCTGCTGACCACCGCCATCGTCATGCTGCTGGTCAAGAAACCATTGCCGGCCATTGCCGCCGGCATCATTGCGGCAGCGTTGTTCCGGCTGCTTTGAACGCGCAGTTGCGCAGGGCTCGACACATGGAGTGCATATGGCAATGACTGCCGAAGGTCTGCTAACCCTGGCCATGGCCAACCCGATCAATGCCGAGATCGTTGCACGCTTGCCGGCATTGGGCTTGAACCAGTGCATGCTCACCGCAGGCTGTCTGTTCCAGGCGGTGTGGAATGACCAGGCCGACCTGCCGCTGGCCTGGGGCGTCAAGGACTACGACGTGTTCTACTTCGACGATCGCGATCTGTCCTGGGACGCCGAGGACAAGGTCATCAAGGCGGCTGAGCAGCTGTTTCGCGACCTGGGCGTGAACGTCGAGGTGAAGAATCAGGCGCGGGTTCATCTCTGGTATGAACAGCGTTTTGGCAAACCCTATCCCCAACTTCGATCGACGAAAGATGGCGTGGACCGCTATCTGGTCGCCGGCACCTGCATTGGTCTTGAGATTGAATCAGGGGCGCTTTATGCCCCCTTCGGGCTTGCCGATACCGAACTGGGGTTGTTGCGCAGCAACCCGATCAATCATCAGCCTGCGTTGTTCGAGCAGAAGGCCAGGAGCTATCAGGCGCGCTGGCCGTGGCTGAAGATCGTCGGCAGTGCGCCACCTGAGCCCTGGGTGCGCTGATCAGGCCAACCCACGGCTACCCTAGTGGGTGAGTGTCATCTTGATGCGAAACCCCAAACCACCCTTTACCGGACACACCATGACAACTCTGGACAGCAACGCCGCGCTCATCATTATCGATATGCAGAAAGGGATGCTGTCGCCGCAGCTTGGTCGACGCAACAACTTGGGCGCCGAGCTGCGTATCGGGCAGTTGCTCAGCGGTTGGCGAGCCTCGAATCGCCCCGTCGTTCACGTGCGGCATATTTCCCGCGCGCCGGGCTCGGTGTTCTGGCCCGGTCAAGCTGGTTGCGAGTTCCAGGAGGCGCTTGCGCCGCTGGCGCATGAGCATGTGCAGGAGAAGAACGTCCCGGATGCGTTTGCCGCGACAGGGTTGGAGCGTTGGCTGCGGGTGCGCGGTATTCGTCAGTTGGTCATGGTGGGCGTCATTACCAATAATTCACTGGAAGCCACGGCGCGCTCAGGCGGCAACCTTGGCTTTGATGTCATCGTCCCCCCGGATACCACCTATACCTATGATCAGGCCGACCTCAATGGCCGCGTGTGGCCGGCTGAGGACGTGCATGCGCTGTCCCTCAGCAATCTGGCGATGGATTATGCGCGGGTGATCGAGGCGAGCGACCTGCTCAAGGCCATCTAAACGCTGGGGTCACTGTTTCGAGGGTTTCTCGGTGGTCATCGGCAGCTCGAAGCCCCATTCGCCATGCTGGTACCAATCATCGCCGATCATCTCGATGGGGTGCATGGTGCGGTCCGCGCCATTGCCGCAGGCCAGGGAGCTGGCCGCGCAGTAGCGGTCACAGCCCCAGCAGATGCGCTCGGGATGTTTTGGGCTGATGGGGAAGGGCTTGGCCATGAAGACTCCCGGATCCTTGGAATGAGAGTCTTCACGCTATAGCGTTCAGGCGTTGCGGTGCTTGACCCGGATCAAGGCTTGGAAAGCAGGGCTGTCAGTGAGATAGGCACTTTGTAGGAACTGGCAAGGCCTGCTCCCACAACGTGCCAAGTTGCTGTTAGTGCGGTGCCCGCACGATGGTTTTCAGCAGATCCTCAGGGCTGATATGGCCTACCACGCTACCCGGCTGCGGCAAGTTGAAGATATGCCCCTTCATCTTGCCGATGATGTGCATTTCACACGGCTTGCAGTCGAACTTCAGGGTCAGCACTTCATCGCCGTGAATCAGCTGCATCGGCGCCACCTTGGTACGCACACCGGTTACGCCCTTGGCCTGTTTCGGGCACAGGTTGAAGGAGAAGCGCAGGCAGTGCTTGGTGATCATCACCGGCACTTCACCCGTCTCTTCATGCGCCTCGAACGCCGCATCGATCAGCTTCACGCCATGGCGATGATAGAAGTCGCGGGCCTTCTGGTTGTACACGTTGGCCAGGAACGACAGGTGCGATTCCGGGTACACCGGCGGCGGGCTGGTCTCGGCCTTGCGCGCACCACGAGGGTGTGCGGCAATTCGTGCAGCGGTCAGCGCTTCGATCACTTCGCGGCGCAATGCCTTGAGCTGCGAGTTGGGGATGAAGAACGCCTGCGGTGCATCCAGCTTGATATCGGTGGCATGGTACTGCGTGGTACCCAGCTGGCCGAGCAGGTCGTGCAGTTGCTCCAGGGCCTGCTCCGGCTTGTTGGCCGGACCGAACGGGCCGTCCAGGGCAACACTGGCGCTGATGCCTTCTTCGCTGGTGGCAGTCAATTCCAGGCGCTCTTCGCGCAGGCGCGCGTCCCACGTCAGGCCAACCCGGCGCTCGGCGGAGGTTTTCTGCAAGGCCTGCTGCCAGTTGTGGTCCAGGTTGCGGCTCAGCTCGTGGTTCGGGCGCAGGTTGTACATGCCTGCCGGCATTTCATTGGGTTCTACGCGGTAACGGTAGCGCTTGGCACCGTCTTCCTCGAACTCGCCTTTTGGCTCGGCGATGTTGGCGCGAAAACCCACGACCTCACGCTTGACCAGCACATTGAGGCCATCGCCGTTGGACAGCGGCTCATGGGTCACGACCTGCATGTCACGCTTGCCGACCTTCTCGATCACGCCCACCGGCAGGCCGGTGAAGGTTGGCGAGTCGAAGGCGCCGATATCGATCTTGCGGTCGGTGACGAAGTAGTCGGTGCTGCCACGGTGGAAGGTCTTGTCCGGGTCCGGCACGAAGAAGTGCGCAGTACGGCCGCTGGAGGCGCGGGCGAGGTCCGGGCGTCCTTCGAGCACATCGTCCAGGCGCTGACGGTAGTAGGCCGTGATGTTCTTCACGTAGCCCATGTCCTTGTAGCGCCCTTCGATCTTGAACGAACGCACGCCGGCTTCGACCAGGGCGCGGATGTTGGCGCTCTGGTTGTTGTCCTTCATCGACAGCAGGTGCTTTTCGAAGGCCACTACGCGGCCCTGATCATCTTTCAGGGTGTAGGGCAGGCGGCAGGCCTGGGAGCAGTCGCCACGGTTGGCGCTGCGCCCGGTGTGTGCGTGGGAAATGTTGCACTGGCCGGAGAAGGCCACGCACAGCGCGCCGTGGATGAAGAACTCGACTGCTGCGTCGGTTTCATCGGCGATGGCGCGGATTTCCTGGAGGTTCAGCTCGCGGGCCAGTACCAGCTGCGAGAAACCGGCCTGGTCGAGGAATTTCGCTCGCTCCAGGGTACGGATGTCGGTCTGGGTGCTGGCGTGCAGCTCGATTGGCGGGATGTCCAGTTCCATCACGCCCAGGTCCTGGACGATCAGCGCATCGACGCCGGCGTCGTACAACTGGTGGATCAGCTTGCGCGCTGGCTCCAGCTCGTTGTCGTGCAGGATGGTGTTGATGGTGGTGAAGATGCGCGCATGGTAGCGGCGGGCGAATTCCACCAGCTCGGCAATTTCGCCTACTTCGTTGCAGGCGTTGTGGCGTGCACCGAAGCTTGGGCCGCCGATGTACACGGCGTCGGCGCCGTGCAGGATGGCCTCGCGCGCGATGGCGACATCGCGGGCAGGGCTGAGCAATTCCAGGTGATGCTTGGGCAAGGACATAGTTTTTTTAGTCAGGCTTGTCACGGTTGAGGCGCGCATTGTAGCCGTGATTGGCCCGACCGGCATCTGTGTGCTGCCCGGTGGTGGAAATTGCCCCCAGGCAACAGCCTTGCACTGACCCCTGTGGGAGCCGGCATTGCCGGCGATTGGTGTTGCCAATGCGGTCGTCATCGCCGGCAATGCCGGCTCCCACAGAAGGGGAAGTGTTGGGGTGGTGGCCGGTGTTACTTGGCCGCCATCGCCGTCACTTCCACGCGCATGCCTTCAAACGCCAGCGAAGCCACGCCAACCGCTGCACGTACTGGCCACGGCTTGGCAAAGAAGCGCTGGTACACCTCGTTGAACGCCGGGCGATCAGCCATGTCGGTCAGGTAGATGGTCAGGTGCAGCACGCGGTCCATGGAGCTGCCGGCGCGCTCCAGTGCATCCTTCAGCGACTGCAGGGTGCATTCGCATTGCAGGGTGATGTCGCCCAGCTCGATGCTGCCATCGGGACGGGTCGGGATCTGCGTGGACACCAGCACGCCGGCGAAACCGGCGACGTCCGAGGAAATGGAGTCCGCATCCGGGTCGGGAATGAAGGTGATGTCTTGGTTGGCCATGAAGGTCTCTTGGTAGGAGGGTAAGCACGGCATCTTACCTCGCTTGCCTGCAAGGTGGGCAAACAGCCCGAGGGTGACCCATCATCGAGCGCATACACGACGCAGGCTCGGACGCAGCGAAGAGGTTTGAAGAAAGGGGGGTGTTCAGGGGAGGGGAAGGGCGCCCTTCAGGGGGCGCCCGGGTGTTGCTACATCAGTTCCAGGGACGGTCGCCGTTCTCGTCCTTGACGCGGGTTGGCAGGCCCATCACGTCCAGCGCCTTGAGGAACGGCTCGGCTGGCAGCTCCTCGACGTTGACCATGCGCTGCACATCCCACTCGCCACGCGCTACCAGCAAGGCCGCCGCCACTGGCGGTACGCCAGCGGTATAGGAAATACCCTGGCTGTCGGTCTCGGCGTAGGCTTCTTCGTGGTCGGCCACGTTGTAGATGAAGACTTCGCGCGGCTTGCCATCCTTGGTGCCCTTGACCAGGTCACCAATGCAGGTCTTGCCGGTGTAGCCCGGTGCCAGCGAGGAAGGGTCCGGCAGCACGGCCTTGACCACTTTCAACGGTACCACTTCCAGGCCTTCGGCAGTCTTGACCGGCTGCTCGGAAAGCAGGCCGAGGTTTTTCAAGACGGTGAACACATTGATGTAGTGCTCGCCGAAGCTCATCCAGAAGCGCACGTTCGGCACGTCGAGGTTCTTCGACAGCGAATGCACTTCATCGTGACCGGTCAGGTACAGGTTCTGCGAACCCACTACCGGCAGGTCATCGGTACGCTTGACTTCGAACATGGTGTTGCTGGTCCACTGGCTGTTCTGCCAGCTCCACACCTGCCCGGTGAATTCGCGGAAGTTGATTTCCGGGTCGAAATTGGTGGCGAAATATTTGCCATGGGAACCGGCATTGACGTCGAGAATGTCGATCGAATCAATGCGGTCGAAATACTGTTGTTTGGCCAGTGCCGCATAGGCATTGACCACACCTGGGTCGAAACCTACGCCGAGAATGGCGGTGACGTTCTTCTGCTGACACTCTTCGAGGTGTTTCCACTCGTAGTTGCCGTACCACGGCGGCGTCTCGCAGACCTTGCCCGGTTCTTCGTGAATGGCGGTGTCCAGGTAGGCCACGCCGGTATCGATGCAGGCACGCAGCACCGACATGTTGAGGAACGCGGAACCGACGTTGATGACGATCTGCGATTCGGTTTCGCGGATCAGCGCTTTGGTCGCTTCGACGTCGAGCGCATTCAGCGTGAAGGCCTTGATGTCGGCGGGTTGCTTGAGGCTACCCTTGGCCTTGACGCTGTCGATGATGGCCTGGCATTTGGAGATGTTGCGCGACGCGATAGCAATCCGACCGAGTTCGTCGTTGTGCTGCGCGCACTTGTGGGCCACCACCTTGGCGACACCTCCTGCACCAATGATAAGAACGTTTTTCTTCAATTTCTTTATCTCTCCTTTCTGCCCGCTTACGAGAGGCTGGACAGGTAGTCTTCGAACCCAAATTCACGAACCACCTCGACACTACCGTCAAGTTGTTTCACTACGATGGATGGCATTTTCAGCCCGTTGAACCAGTTTTTCTTGACCATGGTGTAGCCAGCTGCGTCAACAAACGACAGCCGATCGCCGATGGCCAGCGGACGATCAAATTGATACTCGCCGAAGATGTCTCCGGCCAGGCAGGACTTGCCGCACACCATGTAGGTGTGTTCACCCGCGCTCGGTGCCAGCTTGGCGTTCAGGCGATAGATCAGCAGGTCGAGCATGTGTGCTTCGATGGAGCTGTCGACCACGGCCAGGTGCTTGCCGTTGTACAGCGTGTCGAGCACGCTGACTTCCAGCGAGGCGCTCTGGGTGATGGCCGCTTCGCCCGGTTCCAGGTAGACCTGTACGCCGTATTTTTCGGCGAAGCCTTTAAGGCGCGCGCAGAAGGCGTCCAGTGCGTAGTCTTCACCGGTGAAGTGGATGCCGCCACCGAGGCTGACCCACTCGACCTTGTGCAGCAGTTCGCCAAAGCGCTCTTCGATGGTGTTGAGCATCTGGTCGAACAGGCCGAAGTCGCCGTTCTCGCAGTTGTTGTGGAACATGAAGCCGGAGATCTGCTCGATCACCTGTTCGATCTTCACCGGGTCCCATTCGCCCAGGCGGCTGAACGGGCGTGCCGGGTCGGCCAGCAGGTAGTCGGAGCTGCTCACTTGCGGGTTGACGCGCAGGCCACGGACCTTGTCGGTGGTCGCTTCGGCGTAGCGTTGCAGCTGGCCGATGGAGTTGAAGATGATCTTGTCGCAGTTCTCGATCATCTCCTCGATCTCGTCGTCGGCCCAGGCCACGCTGTAGGCGTGGGTTTCGCCGGCAAACTTCTGGCGGCCGAGCTTGAGCTCGTAGAGCGACGAGGACGTGGTGCCGTCCATGTACTGCTGCATCAGGTCGAAGACCGACCAGGTGGCAAAGCACTTGAGTGCCAGCAGGGCCTTGGCCCCGGAGTGCTCGCGCACATAGGCAATCTTCTGCATGTTGCTCAGCAGCTTTTGTTTGTCGATGAGGTAGTACGGCGTTTTGATCATTTCGAGGCCTCCGGCAAGGCCAGCCAAAAAAGGATGCGCATTGTGCCTTCACTCGGCAGATATCGAAAGGGCCCAGCCTACACCGGACATGGATACGGGGGGCAGGCACGCTGTCGGCGAGGTGGTGTGTCAAGAATAAATTACGCCTTTGCGGCGCTGCAAAGCCCTGGAACCCGCCATGGCTGGGCAAGTCGTGCCCTGCGACAGTACCTGTCATCGGCCCGCGGCGAATATTCAGCCAAACGCTTCTTGCGTAGAAAGGCCGGGCTTTGTAGGATCCTCCCAGCGCTTAACCTGCCTTGTCATGAGAACCCTATGTACACCCATTCCAAGAAAAGTGATGCCCATGCGCCCGACCACCAGGGTGATGGAAATATTCACCACTTCTCCCACCTGTCGTCGGCGGTAGCAGCATGATCGAAGTCACCGAAGTTTCCATTGCCGAGCTGCGCGCTGCGCTCGAGTCCGGTCAGACGACGGCGGTCGAGCTGGTTCAGGCGTACCTGGCCCGTATCGACGCCTATGACGGCCCTGAAACCGCCACCGCCCTCAACGCGGTCGTGGTGCGCAACCCGCAGGCGCTCAAGGAAGCGCAGGCCTCTGATGCCCGCCGGGCCAAGGGCGAAACCCTCGGGCCGCTGGACGGCATCCCCTATACCGCCAAGGACAGCTACCTGGTCAAGGGCCTTACCGCTGCTTCCGGCAGCCCGGCCTTCAAGGACCTGGTGGCCTACCGTGATGCGTTCACCATCGAGCGCCTGCGCGCTGCCGGTGCCATCTGCCTGGGCAAGACCAATATGCCGCCGATGGCCAATGGCGGTATGCAGCGCGGCGTCTACGGCCGCGCCGAAAGCCCGTACAACGCCGATTACCTGACCGCGCCCTTTGCGTCGGGCTCTTCCAACGGCGCGGGCACCGCGACGGCGGCGAGCTTCTCGGCCTTCGGCCTGGCGGAAGAAACCTGGTCCAGCGGTCGTGGCCCGGCCTCGAACAACGGCCTGTGCGCCTATACGCCTTCGCGCGGGGTGATTTCGGTGCGTGGCAACTGGCCGCTGACGCCGACCATGGATGTGGTCGTGCCGTATGCGCGGACCATGGCCGACCTGCTCGAAGTGCTCGATGTGGTCGTGGCTGAAGACCCGGATAAACGCGGTGACCTGTGGCGCCTGCAGCCTTGGGTGCCGATCCCGAGCGTCGCCTCGGTGCGTCCGGCGTCCTACCTGGACCTGGCCGTGAGCGCCGAGTCGCTCAAGGGCAAGCGTTTCGGTATTCCGCGCATGTATATCAATGCCGACCTGCAAGCAGGCACCTCGGAAGCCCCGGGCATCGGTGGCCCGACTGGTCAGCGCATCAATACCCGCGCTTCGGCGATCACACTGTGGGAAGACGCGCGCAAGGCGCTTGAAGCGGCTGGCGCACAAGTGATCGACGTCGACTTCCCGCTGGTCTCCAACTGCGAAGGCGACCGCCCGGGTGCTCCGACCGTGTTCAATCGCGGCATCGTCTCCAAGGAGTTCCAGCACCACGAACTGTGGGATCTGACGGCCTGGGCCTTCGACGATTTCCTGCAGGCCAACGGCGACCCGAAACTCAACCGCCTGGTTGACGTCGACGGCCCGGCCATCTTCCCGCATGACCCAGGCACGCTGCCTAACCGTGAGGGCGACCTGGCAGCCGGCATGGACGAGTACGTGCGCATGGCCGAGCGGGGCATTACCCCGTACGACCAGATCAGCACCGTGCCGGACGGCCTGCGCGGCCTGGAGCAGACCCGCAAGCTCGACCTGGAAGACTGGATGGACAACCTGCAACTCGATGCGGTGCTGTTCCCGACCGTTGCCGACGTTGGCCCGGCAGATGCCGACGTCAACCCGGCGTCGGCCGACATCGCCTGGAGCAACGGTATCTGGGTAGCCAACGGCAACCTGGCGATCCGTCACCTGGGTGTGCCGACCGTCACCGTACCGATGGGCGTGATGGCCGATATCGGCATGCCGATCGGCCTGACCTTTGCCGGCCGTGCCTATGATGACTCGAACCTGCTGAAGTTTGCGGCGGCGTACGAGGCGACCGGCTCCAAGCGCAGGATCCCACCGCGTACTCCGGTATTGCACGTGAAAGCGTCCTGACCTCCAGGGGGATGATGTGGGGTACCACGTCATCCCCCAGCCCAGGGCGTCTCAATCGACTGCTTTTTTTTCAGCCACTGGAACCGGCAATGAGATGTAGATATTTGCGCCGGAGGTGGATGTGTCGGCCACCAGACGCTTCAGCTCAGGGAACTGTTTGGCGACATATTCCTGTACTGAAGAAATGGTAGCGCTTTCAATATTCGCGATACCCAGCAGGTCTGTTCGTTTTATGCCATCCGCGTAGCGTGTCTTGTCAAAGTTTACGTACGCCCAAAGTTGGCCTTCAGTGCCTGGTTGTGAGCGGTAGGTTTTCTTGTCATTTGGGTAGTTGATGGTGAATCCGCTTTCAGCGCGATAGCGTTTTTCCGTTGTATCTGAGGACAGTGTGACCTGAATGTCGCTGAGCGTGACATCCACCGGATACTGGCCCGCGTTCTTGGTCGTGCAAGAGATCTTCCATGACCAGTTATCGATGTTGGTTGCATGACATGAACTGCTTGTACTGGGGCTGAGTGCCAGAACATGTTTGTGTGCCTCGATATTGGCTCTCTTGGTTTCCAATTCAATTTTGGGCCTTTCAATACCTTGGTAGGTAATCAAGTATTGCGCGGCGATGGTCAGTGCTCCGCCGAGTATGACGCCCCCAAAAGTGTAAAGTGCCACCGCTTTGGATTGATCTTGTCCCTGACTCATGTTGTTTACACGTTCCTTGGTACGGGTTGACTGATGCGGGCGCTGAAGGTGAGCGATCGTGCCAGGCGAAACTGAACATGCATGATGCCATCATCCGTGATGGCACTTCTATCATGAGGATTGGGTTTGCCTGGCGAAGAGGGGGTACTGCAGTGCCTGTCTTAACGCGTCCGACTGTTTTCTCGCAACCGTATCGCCGTCACGGTTTCCCCGCCAGCCCCCCAGTTGTCCGTCGGCACCTCTTCAATCACCACGAAGGTCGAGGCGGGTGGCTTGTTCAGGATGCGTTCCAGCATCGCCGTGGTCGCTTCGATCAGTTCGCGTTTCTGCTCGGCGGTGACGCCTTCATCGGTGACGCGGATATGAACGTAAGGCATGACGCTTTCCTCTTGGAGTGATGGTTTACCAGGTACCGCTGGTGGCGCCGCCGTCGACTGGCAGGATGGTGCCGGTCACGAACGAGGTGTCGCTCAGGTATAGCACTGCATCGACCACATCCTGCGGCGAGCCGACCTTGCCGCTGGGGGCCAGGCTGCGCAGCGCGGCCTGGGTTTGCGCATCGCTTGGGTGCAGCGGCGTGTCGATGATGCCGGGGGCTACCGCGTTTACCTTCACGCCCGATGCCGCCAACTCAAGCGCCAGGCCGCGCACGGCGTGGTTCAGGCCGCCCTTGATCAGCACCGGGAGCAGGGCGGGGACCTTCACGTTCGGCTGCATGGCAATGGATGCGGTAATGCTGATGATGTGCCCGCTGCCCTGCGCGCTCATGTGTGCGGCCGCGGCTTGGGCGGGGTAGAAGAAGCCCTTCAGGTTGGTCGAGACAATTGCATCGACGTCTTCCTCGGTGTAGTCACCGACCGGTTTGGCAATGAAGATCCCGGCGTTGTTGACCAGCACATCGACCTTGCCGAACGCGGCGATGGCCTGCTCGAACAGTGCTTTCGCCGTTTGCGGCTTGGCAATGTCGCCAGCCACCAGCAACAGGTTTGCCGGGTTGCCCAGTTTGCTTGCGGCTTCTTCAAGGCGCGCCATGGTGCGGGCGTTGCCGACCACGTTGTCGCCGCGCTCCAGGTAGGCCTTGGCGATGGCGAAGCCCAAACCGCTGGATGCGCCGGTGACGATGACAGTTTTTGCAGTGCTCATGGGGTGGTTCTCCAAGGGTACGGGCGGTGGGTGCCCGGCATGGAGATCACTATAGATAACAACTGGTGGTTGAAAAATGAGGCGTATGGCATTTCAATTGATACTCCATGTAATCAATGTGACCGCCATGACCCGCTATTTCGACGATCTGCAATTGGGTAGCATCGAGCTGTTCTGCCTTGCGGCAGAAACTGGCAGCTTTACGGCGGCGGCTACGCAGGCGGGGGTAACGCCGGCGGCGGTCAGCCGCTCGGTGGCGCGTCTGGAGGAGCGCCTGGGCGTGCGCCTGTTTGTGCGCACCACGCGGCAAATGCGCCTGAGCGAGGAAGGCCAGCGCTATTACGCGCACTGCCGACAGGCATTGGCCCAGTTGGTGGATGCCGAGCGCGAGGCGACCGGTGGGCAGGTGACGCCTTCCGGTCGGCTGCGCATCAGTGCGCCCACGCCCTATGCGCATTACCGGCTGTTGCCACTGTTGCCGGGGTTTCGAGCGCGCTATCCGCAGGTGCAGTTGGACCTTCACGTCAGTAACCGCAACGTCGACTTTTTCGAGGAAGGGTTCGATATGGCGATTCGCGGGCGTGAACCCACGGACTCGCGGCTGGTGGCGCGCAGGCTGGAAGATGCCGAGTTGGTGGTGGTCGGGACCCCGGCCTATCTGGCGCAGGTGGGCATGCCGCATACGCCGGACGACCTGGCCGGGCATGACTGTATCCAGTTCGACATCCCCAGCACCGGGCGCAAGGCCCTGTGGGCGTTCCGAGACGGGGAGGCCCTGCAGGAGCGGGAGACAAGCGGGAACTACACCTGTCAGGGGGACTTTCTGGCGACCTCGACCTTGGTGAAAAGTGGCGCTGGGTTGATGCAGGCCTATCGCTTTACCGTGCAGCGCGAGCTGGACAGTGGTGAATTGCTGGAGGTGTTGCCGGCGTTTGGCGGGACTTCACGGCCGTTCATGCTGATCTACCCGCACGCACGGCATTTGCCGCTGCGGGTGCGGGTATTCATTGATTACCTGATGCAGGCAAGATTCCCTTGAGACGCTAGCGGCAGTTGCCTTGCAGTCAGACGGCGCTTTTGACTTTGCTCCAGACCCGCGTACGCGCCCGCTCAACCTTCAACGGCAGGGCCTCCAGGGCAAGCAGGGTGGCCATTCCCGAGCATCAGCGCAGGTTGCCTGCCATCTTCTCAAACGTCTCCAGCACAGCCCCGGCCAATGCCTTGGAGCGCGCCCCGGACCAGCCGGTAACGGCGTTCGGCGCATCGTCATGGTCTTTGAACGGCATTTCCAGGGTCAGTGACAGGCAGTCATACGCCTGGCCCACCGCATTGCACGCCAGGGTCATGTTGGCTTCGCCCGGCTTGCTCAGTGCATAGCCATGCTTGGTCTGGAAGTCTTGGGTAACGCTGCACAAGGTGCTGCGAAAGCGCTCTTCAAGCTCGGCAATACGCGGCGTATAACCCGGGTTGCCTTCACAGGCTGCTGTGAATACATGCGGAATTTCTTCGTCACCATGGGCATCGAGGAACAGGTCGACGCCATGCAGCTTCATTTGCTGCTGCGCGAAGAGCACCTCTGGCGTCAGTTCGCTACTCGCATCCTGCCAGGCCCGGTTGAGGTCCTTGCCCTTGAAGTTGGTGCGCAGGTGGCCGTGGAACGCTCCGTCGGGGTTCATGTTGGGGATCAGGTAGAGGTCCGCTTTTTCCAGCAACGCTTGAACCGTCTCATCGTTCTGCTCCAGGCGATCAATCACGCCTTCCATGAACCATTCGGCCATGTGCTCGCCGGGGTGCTGCTGCGCGATGATCCAGATCTTGCGTTTGCCAGCAGCACCATCACCTGCACGCAACAGGGGAATGTCGCGACCTTCGACGCTGCGCCCGGTCGCCAGCAGCGCGACGTTCGGCAGGCTCACGGCACGTTCGATCAGTTGGTTGTGGCGCGCGCGTGGATAAGGTTCGAAGTAGGCGAACCAAGCTTGTGGCTCGCGGGCTTCGAGGCTGAAATGCAGCGCCTTGCCATCGAATTGGCTGGGTACGCGGAACCACGTTTGCTGATCATACGAGGCGACCGCCTGATATCCCTGCCAGGCTGCGTTGTAGGAAGACTCCCCGGCATTTTCCAGGTTGAACTGGTGCGTCTGCCCTGGGGTCAGGCCGCTGGCCTTGAAGTGGAACCACTGGAAATGGTTGCTATGGGTGTCAGGGCGGATCGCCAAACGGACCTGGGCAGGATTGCTGACGTCACGGATGAGGATGTTGCCGGAGTCGAACGCACAGTCGATGCTCAGGGGGGACAGCGTCACGGTCATTGCCAGGCTCCTGTAGAGTTGTTGTGACACCCACTCTACACGCCTGGCTCACGACCAGAAACCGATCGCCAGCAATGCGGCCAGACCAAGGCCGACGGCGACCGAACAGCCACCTAGTGAAACAGCCGCCCAAGGCTGGCGATACCACTGGCCATGGCCGAGCATGCGGGCCGGTGCAAGCAGGGTGCGCCAGCGCAACTCGGTGTCGTGGAACGCTTGCAGGTGCTCGGGGGCGGCATCCAGCCAGCGGCGGAAGTCGATACGCTCGCTGGCGGTGACATCCGGGCTCTGCAAGCGCACATACCAAAGGCAGGCCTCGCGGCTGACCGGCGTACGGGCCTGCTGGGCAGCCTGCAGTACCTGGTTCATGTGGCGCTCGATGGCGGCGCAGGAGAGGTCAAGGCGCTGGGCGATACTGGCGAAGGGCAATTGATCAAGGCGGCTGAGCAGAAAGACCTGCTGAACCCGGCGTGGCAGCCGGTTCAGGCGCCAAAGCAAGGCGTCGTCGTCTTGCTCGATGGAATCGGGGAGGTGTTCAAGGGGCAGCAACAGACGAGTCATGGCACAAGCTCCTTGCTGAGGTGGAACGGCCGAGGCGGTAAAGGGGGCGTCTTCCCTGACGCTGCGACAGCTTAGTCTGCATGAGATTGATTCTCAAGTGCTATTTCAGCAAAGGAACGTTACCTAGGGTTACATTCTGCGACATACCTTTGCTATCATCGCCGTCATTCAAGCAACACCCGCCTTCATTAGCCTGAAGAGCCAAAAAAAAAGACCCGGCAAAAAGCCGGGTCAAAAACCGTGATTAGCCTGATGAGGAGATAATCTGAGAGTCCGACCTAAGGGCTTTCAGGTTACCCAACCAGTCTTGCGACCAGTTGTTTGCAATAGTAATCGTTCTCATTTTCAAGTCAAATGATTTTTGCGTTGATGCGCGAAAATTATTCGGCTGCCTGTCTGTTGGCTGAATCCAGCCGCCTTCTTATTCCTTGTTCTCTGCTGCGTAGTGCGCCTCAGCCAGCATCAGGTCATTGAATTTCGCCTGTTCAGTGATGCTGCGCTCAAGCAGTGCCCGCGCCATGTTGATCATGTGCATCACGGAGTAGGTCATCTCCTGGGGTGCGCCATTGAGCCCATCGGCAGCCTGGAACGCGGTTGTGGCGGCGCTGCGCAGCAGCGTTGAGGCATACCCGGCGGCTTGGTCTGCGGTGAGGTCGGTGCGGGCGATCACCAGTGGTGCATCGGTGAGCCCCCAGGGCTTTGTGGGTGCGGGGTTGAGGTAGAAATCCAGTGCGCGACGTGCGGCGTCGCTGTCCAGTTCATCGAAGGAAGATGGGTTCATGATGACGGCCCTGTAGGTCGGCTGTTTTTGTGGCTTGCCATGGTAATACGTACTGTATTTATTACTGCAAATTAAATACTACAGTATGTGTATTGAGCGTGTGGGGGCAGTCCGTATCGTGCCTGCGATGGATAAATGGATAGCCCTGGTCAAATCCAGGATGCGTGAAGTGAAGTTCACGCAGGAAAAACTTGCCGAGCGCATCGGGGTCACCCAGGGTGCGGTCGGCCATTGGCTGCGCAAAGAGCGCGAACCCACGCTTGAGCGGATGAACGAGATCCTCGTAGTGCTGGGGATCGGTCATTTGCAGATGAACGCCAGCAGCGATGTGGCGGAGCTTGCGCAGGCGTATGCCAGCGACTTTGACGCTGAGCCGGTGTTCCGCTACCCACTGCGCGGCTGGAGCGACCTGACCTTGGACCAGGCGCGTGCCGAGCTGTGTGATTACGCAGCGCAAGGTACGGCGTACTGGCTGCCCGTGGAAGGCGATGCGATGACCGCGCCGGTCGGCCTGAGTGTTCCTGATGGCATGCTGGTGCTGGTCGACAGCGGGTTGCAGGCAGAGCCTGGCAAGTTGGTGATCGCGCAGTTGCCGGGCGGGGCGGCGGTGTTTCGCCAGTTGATAGAGGAGGGTGGGCAGCGGTACCTGCGGCCGTTGAATCCGACTTATCCGAAGTTGCCCTGGCCTGAGGACGGTGAGGTGCTGGGGGTGGTTGTCCAGGCACTGATCAAGTTCACTTGATGCAGCATCGCCGGCAAGGCCGGCTCCCACAGGAACTGCATTGGCACGCTCCTTGTGGGAGCCGGCCTTGCCGGCGATGAGGCCATCAGCCCTCAGCACCCTCCAGCTCAACCAAGGCACTGCCTTCACTGACCATCTCGCCTTCCTGGCAATACAGCGCTTTGACCGTCCCGGCCTGTGGTGCGCGGATGCTGTGTTCCATCTTCATGGCCTCCAGCACCACCAGTTGCGCACCGGCCTCCACCTGCTGACCCACCTCGACCAACACGCGCACAATGCTGCCGTTCATAGGCGCACTCAGGCCGCCTTGATGGCTATGCCCAGCATCGGCTTCGGCAATCGGGTCGTAGGCCGTGACGGCATGCAGTTCGCCTTCCCATTGCAGGTACAGCGTCTGCCCACGGCGGATCGCCAGGTGTTGCCGGCGCATGCCGTTGCTGTCGACGACCAGTTGCTCCCCCTCAAGCGTGAAGGGCGACGCGGCAGCCCGGGTAAGCCCCAGCGCCTGGTTCTGACCATTGCAGTTCAGGTGCACGCTGATCTGCGCCGGCACACCGGCCCGGAAACCTTCACGTGCAGCCCAAGGTGACGCCGGATCGTCGCTGCGTTGCAGCGTTGGCTCACTCTGGATGAACGCTTCACCGGCGGCCTGCCAGAACTGTTCAGGCAAAGCCTGCGGTGCTGGCAGCAACTGCGCCTGATAGCGCGGGATAAACCCGGTATCCAGCTCGGCGGCGGCAAAGGCCGGGTGCGCGAGAATCCGCCGCAGGAACGCGATGTTGGTCTTCAGCCCGCCAATGGCAAACTCGTCGAGCATCGCCAGCAAACGCAGGCGCGCTTGTTCACGGTCTTCGCCCCAAGCAATCAGCTTGCCGAGCATCGGGTCGTAGAACGGCGAGACGCTGTCGCCTTCACTGACGCCGCTGTCCACACGGCGGCCTTCACCGGCAGCCGATTCACGATAAAGCGCCAGATGGCCGGTGGCGGGCAGGAAGTCGTTGGCGGGGTCTTCGGCGTACAAGCGCACTTCGATGGCATGGCCTATGAGCGGAACCTGCTCCTGGGTGATCGGCAGCGCCTCGCCACGGGCAACGCGAATTTGCCAGGCAACCAGGTCGAGGCCGGTAATGGCTTCGGTCACCGGGTGCTCCACTTGCAGGCGGGTGTTCATCTCCATGAAGAAGAACTCGCCACGCGCATCGAGCAGGAACTCGACCGTGCCTGCGCCGACATAACCGATGGCTTGCGCGGCGCGTACGGCAGACTCGCCCATGGCGCGCCGTTGTTCAGCGCTCAAACCCGGTGCCGGCGCTTCTTCGACGACTTTCTGGTGACGTCTCTGGATCGAGCAGTCGCGTTCATTCAGGTACAGGCAGTTGCCCTGCTGGTCGGCAAATACCTGGATTTCGACATGGCGTGGCTTGAGGACGTACTTCTCCACCAGCATCCGCGCGTCGCCAAACGAGGACAACGCCTCGCGCTGCGCCGAGGCCAGTGCTTCGGCCAGCTGGCTTTCTTCCTCGACCACCTTCATGCCCTTGCCGCCGCCACCGGCGGTGGCCTTGAGCAGGACGGGGTAGCCGATCTTTTCAGCCGCAGCGCGGAACGTTTCAACGTCCTGGGCTTCGCCGTGATAGCCCGGCACCAAGGGGACGCCGGCCGTTTCCATCAAGGCCTTGGCAGCCGACTTGCTGCCCATGGCCAGGATGGCGGAGGCGGGCGGGCCGAGGAAAATCAGCCCGGCGTCTTCGATGGCCTTGGCAAAGCCTGCGTTCTCCGAGAGGAAGCCGTAGCCCGGGTGAATGGCCTGTGCGCCACTGGCCTTGGCCGCAGCGATCAGCTTGGCGATGTCCAGGTAGCTCTCGGCCGCCTTGGCGCCGCCCAGGTCGACCCGGATATCGGCTTCGCGGCTGTGGCGGGCGTCGCGGTCGACGGCGCTGTGCACGGCGACGGTGGTCAGGCCCAGGGCCTTGGCGGTACGCATGACGCGGCAAGCGATCTCGCCACGGTTGGCGACCAGCAGGGTGGTCAGCACGGCACGGCTCATGGGCGGGGCTCCTTGTCCGAAGAGGGGGTCAGCCAGCTTGGCTTGCGCTTTTCGAGGAAGGCACGCAGGCCTTCCTGGCCTTCAGCGCTGACGCGAATGCGGGCAATGGCGTTCTCGCAGTAGCGGCGTACGGCCGGGGTCAGTTCCCCGTGCCCGACTTCACGTAGCAGCTCCTTGCTGGCGCGCATGGCTTGCGGGCTGTTGAGCAGCAGGTTGTCGATCCATTGTTCGACCTGTTGCTCCAGCTCGGCGGCGGGATAGGCTTCAGAGAGCAGGCCCAGCTCACGCGCACGCACTCCGCTGAACCGTTCGGCGGTCAGGGCATAACGCCGTGCTGCGCGTTCGCCCATGGCCTGCACCACGAACGGGCTGATCACCGCCGGTGCCAGGCCAATGCGTACTTCCGACAGGCACAGCTGGGCATCTTCGCTGCCAATCGCCATGTCGCAGCAACTGATCAGCCCTAGTGCCCCGCCAAAGGCTGCGCCCTGGACCACTGCCAGGGTCGGCACCTTGAACTTGGCCAGGTTGTACATCAACTCGGCCAGTTCGCGAGCGTCATCCAGGTTGGTGTTGTAGTCGAGTTCGGCCGACTGTTGCATCCAGGCCAGGTCCGCGCCGGCGCTGAAATGCCGGCCACGCCCACGCAGCAGTACGAAGCGCAGGCTGGCGTCGTTGCCGAGCTGGTCGATGGCCACGATCAGTTCGCGGATCATCTGCGCGTTGAAGGCGTTGTTCTTGGCTTCCCGGCTCAGCCACAGGGTGGCGAAACCACGGGGGTCCCTGATCAGTTCAAGGGTAGAGAAGTCGCTCATCGGTCACATCCGGAAAATGCCGAAACGGCTTTGTTCGATCGGTGCGTTGAGGGCTGCCGAGAGGGCCAGGCCAAGGATCTCGCGGGTTTGCGCGGGGTCGATGACGCCGTCATCCCACAGCCGCGCGCTGGAGTAGTAGGGGTGGCCCTGGTGCTCGTACTGATCAAGGATCGGTTGCTTGAGCCGCGCCTCGTCGTCGCTGCTGAAGGGTTGCCCGCTGCGCTCGCTTTGCTCGCGCTTGACCTGGGCCAGTACGCCGGCGGCCTGTTCGGCGCCCATTACGCCGATGCGCGCATTCGGCCACATCCACAGGAAACGTGGGTCGTAGGCGCGGCCGCACATGCCGTAGTTGCCGGCGCCAAAGCTGCCGCCGATGATCACGGTGAACTTCGGCACCTTGGCGCACGCCACGGCTGTCACCAGCTTGGCGCCGTGCTTGGCAATGCCGCCGGCTTCGTACTTCTGGCCGACCATGAAGCCGGTGATGTTCTGCAGGAACAGCAGCGGGATCCCGCGCTGGCACGCCAGCTCGATGAAGTGCGCGCCTTTTTGCGCCGCTTCGGCGAACAGGATGCCGTTATTGGCCAGGATGGCCACGGGGTAGCCGTGCAGGTGAGCGAAGCCGCACACCAGGGTGGTGCCGAACAGAGCCTTGAACTCATCGAACAGCGAGCCATCGACCAGGCGGGCAATCACTTCGCGTACATCGAAAGGTTGCTTGGCGTCGGCCGGGACCACGCCGTACAGCTCGTCCGCGGCATACAGCGGGGCAATCGGCGTGCGTTGCTGCAACTCACCTTGCTTGTGCCAGTTGAGGTTGGCGATGCAGCGGCGGGCGATGGCCAGGGCGTGCTCGTCGTTCTCGGCATAGTGGTCGGCAACGCCGCTGGTCTTGCAGTGCACATCGGCGCCGCCGAGGTCTTCGGCGCTGACCACTTCGCCAGTGGCGGCCTTCACCAGGGGCGGGCCGGCGAGGAAGATGGTTGCCTGCTGGCGCACCATGATCGCTTCGTCGGCCATGGCTGGCACGTAGGCGCCACCGGCAGTGCAGGAACCCATTACCACGGCAATCTGCGGAATGCCCAGGGCGCTCATGTTGGCCTGGTTGAAGAAGATCCGCCCGAAGTGCTCACGGTCGGGGAAGACTTCATCCTGACGCGGCAGGTTGGCGCCGCCCGAGTCCACCAGGTACAGGCATGGCAGGCGGTTCTGCTGGGCGATGGCTTGGGCGCGCAGGTGTTTCTTCACGGTCAGCGGGTAGTAGGAGCCGCCTTTGACCGTGGCGTCATTGGCCACGATCATGCATTCGACGCCCTCGACCCGGCCGATCCCGGCAATCACCCCGGCTGCCGGTACGTCTTCGCCATACACTTCATGGGCGGCCAGTTGGCCGATCTCAAGGAAGGGCGAGCCCGGGTCGAGCAGGCGATCAATGCGTTCGCGCGGCAGCAGCTTGCCGCGCGAGGTGTGCCGCTCTTGCGCTTTCGGCCCGCCGCCCTGGTGCACCTGGGCGAGCAGGGTGCGCAGGGCCTGGACCTGTTCGAGCATGGCCGCGCTGTTATGCGTGAAGTCTGCCGAGCGAGGGTTGAGCTGGGTATGCAGGATAGCCATGGGCGCCTTTTCCTTGTGCTCAGCGGGTTTCGTTGAACAGTTCGCGGCCGATCAGCATCCGGCGGATTTCGCTGGTGCCGGCGCCGATCTCGTAGAGTTTGGCATCGCGCAGCAGGCGCCCGGCCGGGAACTCGTTGATGTAGCCATTGCCGCCTAGGATCTGGATCGCTTCCAGGCCCATCTGGGTGGCACGTTCGGCGGTGTAGAGGATGACCCCGGCGGCGTCCTTGCGCGTGGTTTCGCCACGGTCACAGGCCTGGGCCACGGCGTACAGGTAGGCGCGGCTGGCGTTCAGCTGGGTGTACATGTCGGCGACCTTGCCCTGGATCAGTTGGAACTCGCCGATGCTCTGGCCGAACTGCTTGCGGTCGTGGATGTACGGCACGATCAGGTCCATGCAGGCCTGCATGATCCCGGTCGGGCCACCGGCCAATACCACGCGCTCGTAGTCCAGGCCGCTCATCAGCACCTTCACGCCGCCGTTGAGCTGGCCGAGGATGTTCTCTTCCGGCACTTCGACGTTGTCGAAGAACAGCTCGCAGGTGTTCGAGCCGCGCATGCCCAGCTTGTCGAATTTGCTGCCGCGGCTGAAGCCGGCCGAGTCACGTTCGACGATGAAGGCGGTGATGCCGTGCGGGCCTTTTTCCAGGTCGGTCTTGGCGTAGATCACGTAGGTGTTGGCGTCGGGGCCGTTGGTGATCCAGGTCTTGCTGCCGTTGAGCACGTAGTGGTCGCCGCGCTTCTCGGCGCGCAGCTTCATCGAGACCACGTCGGAGCCGGCGTTCGGCTCGCTCATGGCCAGGGCGCCGATGTGCTCGCCGCTGATCAGCTTGGGCAGGTACTTGGCTTTCTGCGCAGCATTGCCGTTGCGGTTGATCTGGTTGACGCAGAGGTTGGAATGGGCGCCGTAGGAGAGGGCCACCGAGGCCGAGCCACGGCTGATTTCTTCCATGGCAATCACGTGGGCCAGGTAGCCTAGGCCGGCGCCGCCATATTCTTCCGAGACGGTCACACCGAGCAGGCCCATGTCGCCGAACTTGCGCCACATATCGTCGGGGAACAGGTTGTCCTGGTCGATTTGCGCGGCGCGCGGGGCCAACTCGGCCGCGACAAAGGCTTGCACCTGGTCGCGCAGCATGTCGATGGTTTCGCCCAGGGCGAAGTTCAGGGAGGGATAACGCATGCTGTCACCTTCTGTTCGATTGTTCTTGGAATTGAGGGGGAGCGGTGTAGGCCTTTTCGCCGGCAACGCCGGCTCCCACAGAGTTTTTCACCTTGACGTTAACGTAAACCTGGGCCCGACAACTGTCAATCGCATCGTGACCTTTACGTTAACGTTACTTTGCGCCAGAGTAGCTGCGCTTGAATCAGCTCCCAGAACAAACACAAAAAGGGATCGCCATGAATCAACCCAGTTACACCCAGGGCCGTCAGGACAAACCATTGTTGGCCATGACCATTGGCCAGGCCTTCGACGCTACCGTGGCACGCTTTGCCGAACGTGAGGCGCTGGTGGTCCGTCACCAGCAGCAGCGCTACACCTGGCGCCAACTGGCCGACAGCGTTGACCGCCATGCCCGCGCCTTCATGGCCCTGGGCCTTAAGACCGGCGACCGCCTGGGCATCTGGGCGCCCAATTGTGCGCAGTGGTGCATTGCCCAGTTCGCCAGCGCCAAGGTCGGGATCATCCTGGTCAACATCAACCCGGCGTATCGCACCAGTGAGCTGGAATACGTGCTCAAGCAGTCCGGTTGCAAATGGCTGATCTGTGCGGGTGCCTTCAAGTCTTCCAACTATCACGCGATGATCGGCGAGCTGCTGCCAGAGCTCGCGGGGCAGGCGGCTGGCCAGCTCAATGGCGAGCGACTTCCGGAGTTGCGCGGGTTGATCAGCCTGGACGCCGAGCCGCCGTCAGGCTTTTTGCCTTGGCATGCGTTGGCGCAGATGGCCGATTCGATTGAGCTTGAGGGCTACGACGCCCTCCAGCAAAGCCTGCAATTCGACCAGCCGGTGAACATCCAGTACACCTCCGGCACCACCGGCTTCCCCAAGGGCGCGACGCTCAGCCACTACAACATCCTCAACAACGGCTACATGGTCGGCGAAAGCCTGGGTTTGACCGAGCACGATCGCATGGTCATCCCGGTGCCGTTGTATCACTGCTTCGGCATGGTCATGGGCAACCTTGGGTGCGTCACCCATGGCAGCACGATGATTTATCCCAGCGATGCCTTTGACCCGGTATTGACCCTCGGTTGCGTCGCCGAGGAACGCGCGACGGCGCTGTATGGCGTGCCGACCATGTTCATCGCCATTCTCGACCAGCCGCAGCGCGCCGAATACGACCTCAGCAGCCTGCGCACCGGAATCATGGCCGGGGCAACGTGTCCGATCGAGGTGATGCGCCGGGTGATCAGCGAGTTGCACATGGCTGAGGTGCAGATTGCCTATGGGATGACCGAGACCAGCCCGGTGTCGCTGCAGACTGGGCCGGATGATGGCTTGGAGTTGCGCGTGACCACGGTGGGGCGGACTCAGCCGCAGTTGGAAAGCAAGGTGGTTGATGAGCACGGTTGCATCGTGGCGCGTGGGCAGATCGGTGAGCTGTGTACCCGGGGGTACAGCGTGATGCTGGGCTATTGGGGCAACCCGGCGGCCACCGCCGAGGCGGTTGATCCGGCGGGGTGGATGCATACCGGGGACCTGGCAAGCATGGATGGGCAGGGGTATGTGTGCATCGCCGGGCGCAACAAGGACATGATCATTCGCGGTGGCGAGAACATCTATCCACGGGAGTTGGAAGAGTTCTTCTTCACCCACCCGGCGGTGGCCGATGTGCAGGTGATCGGGATTCCCGATGATCGCTACGGTGAAGAGATTGTGGCGTGGGTCAAGCTGCATCCGGGGCACAGTGCTAGCGGGGAAGAGTTGCAACTGTGGTGCAAGAGCCGCATTGCGCACTTCAAGACGCCGCGGTACTTCCGCTTTGTCGAGGAGTTTCCGATGACGGTTACAGGGAAGGTGCAGAAGTTTCGGATGCGGGAGATCAGTATCGAGGAGTTGGCTCGGGGGTGATGGTGGTTTTTTTTGGGTGGGTGAGCTTATCCATTGGCCCCTTCCGCCCTTACGGCGGGTTACTTTTTTGGGCGCAAAAAAAACCAAAAGTATGGGCAGCCCCCCCTTTTTTATCCAATAAATCAAAAGGAAAAGCCCAATAATGCCCCCTTTTCTTCTGCATCGGTGCCCATCATGCCCCTCATGTTGATCTTGCCTATTGCGTAAATACTCCTCCTTCGAAACCGAAACCAACCCACCCGCATACACCCGCGGCCAAGCCTCCTTCCTCCACCCCCCC
>NZ_JAMDGY010000001.1 GCF_028656955.1 Pseudomonas fontis | reverse complement strand
GCAGTTGGGGTTTTGTCTTTATGTAGAAGCATCAAGAATTCGCAGGTACGTCGCTTGACGACGGACCAGCACACAGAATTTCTTGACGACCATAGAGCATTGGAACCACCTGATCCCATCCCGAACTCAGCAGTGAAACGATGCATCGCCGATGGTAGTGTGGGGTTTCCCCATGTGAGAGTAGGTCATCGTCAAGATTCAATTCCAAAACCCCTGTCTGCCTTGCAGACAGGGGTTTTGTCTTTTCTGGGTCTCTAACTCAGGCCTTGCGGGCTTTGCTGCTACGTCGCGCCAGCAGCTTGCGCCACCAGATGTAGACCCCTGTCACCGACAGCACGGCAATCACAACGCCTAACACCGCAATCAACACCTGGCCCGTCACACCGATGATCCTGCCTCCGTGTATCGGTAGCTGAAGCCGGTAGAACTGCTCTCCCAACGTCCCTTCTCCGGCAATCTCCTTGCCTAGCAGATGCCCATCCGTACCGTGGAAGAACAACCAGGACTTCCCGTGGGCATCCGTGTCGTGTTGCCCGAACCCCGCCCCGTAGAAGTTGTACTCAAAGCTGTAATAGAGCTCACCGATCGCCGCTGTCAGCCCTAGTCGCCTGCCTTCCTCCTTGGCCAGCTCATAGGCCTGTTGATACGTCAGCAGGGTTTGCCCCAGCGCTTCCTTGGGCAGGCTGCCACGGGCCTCATAGACGCTGGGTTGCACGGGGGAGAACAGCGACACGGCCGGCTTGAACACCTGGGCCGGCAAGTTCATCGCCACGCTGCTGATGGCGACCGGCAATAACAGAAGCCACAGCCACAGCCCGCTGGCCCTGTGGATATCCATGTTGAGTCGATAGGCATGCCCGCCCTTGATCTTCCAGGCCGTGCTCCACTTGCGCCAGAACGGTTTGCCGCGGGGCAGGGTGAGCAGCACCGAGATAATGCAGTCCACCACCCAGAGAATCGCCACCACGCCCATCAGCAGCAGCCCCCAGTTCCCCGGCAAGGTCAGGCTGTAGTGCAACTCAAGAATGAACGGCATGAAGTTCTCGCGGGAGAAACAGCACTCGCCCCAGTAGCGCTGGCCCAGGGTCTGCCCAGTGACCGGATCGAGATAGAACACCGTGTTCTTCTCGGCATAGGCTTCACCGGTGGCGGGATCGTTGCGCGGCACCATCGCCAGCAGCGCAGAGTGCGCCGGCTCGTTCGGGTACTCCATGTACCAGACCTGCAGCCGTGGGTACTGCACTTGCAACTTATCCACAAGGTTGCCAGGTGGCTGACGCACACCTTCAGCGGAGGCTTCGTAGAAAGACGGGTTCAGCCATTCATCAATTTCATGGTGGAAGGCCAGGATGCTGCCAGTAAGTCCCGCAAGGGCCAGGAACATCGCGGTCACCAGACCGATGTAGCGGTGCAGCAGTACGTAGAGAGCTCGCATGAACGGAATTCCAGATCAGGTCGCCAGATGCGACAAAGCCAGCACCTGAACTCAGGCGCTGGCTTTGCCATTCACGGGGAGGGGTCAGAATTGATAGCTGACCGTTGCACTGACATTTCGCTCTTCGCCCATATAGCAGTAGCCAAGGCTGGCACAGGAGGCGATATAGCTTTCGTTGGTCAGGTTGTTGGCGTTGAGACGGACATCCACGCCCTTGAGCCCGACTTTGCCGAGGTCGTAACCGACCGACGCATCAACGATGGTGTAGGCGGGCACCTTCATGGTGTTCTCCGCGTCGACCCAGCTGTAGCCCACATAACGTGCGCCACCGCCGACGCGCAGGCCGTCGAGGATGCCCTGGCGGAAGTCGTAGTCAGCCCACAGCGAGTACATCTGCTTGGGTGCCTGGGTTGGCGAGTTGCCCTTGTTTTCGATGATCGTGCCCGGTGTGCTGAGGAAGCTCGGCATCGATTTGGAGTACTCGATATCGGTGAAGGTGTAGCCACCGACCACCTTCAGGTTGTCCGTGACCTGCACGTGGGCTTCCAGCTCTACGCCTTGCGAACGCACGGCACCAACGGCCCGGTAGAAGTCTTCCTGGGGCATCTTGGACGCCAGGTTCTCCTGGTCGATACGGAACACCGATGCGGTAAACAGGTTGTCAGTCCCCGGCGGCTGATACTTGACCCCGGCCTCCCACTGCGTGCCCTCGGTCGGTGCCAACGGCTTGCGATCCTGGTCAGACACGCCATTGGGGTTGAACGACTCCGAGTAGCTGATGTACGGCGCAATACCGTTGTCGAACAGGTACAGCACGCCTGCGCGACCTGTCAGCTTGGTTCGCTCGTCAGTGACGCGGCTACCGGCGATATCGCGGCTTTCATCGGAGGTCTTCACCCAGTCCTGGCGAATGCCCAGGGACAAGCGCCACTTGTCCAGCTCGATCAGGTCCTGAACATACACGCCGGTCTGTTGCAGGCGGCGCAGGTAGTAGCCCTCGCCGACATCGCGCAGGTTGGCGTTGCCGTACTGCGGGTTGTCGGCATTGATGCTGTCGACCTTGCCATAGCGCCAGTCGACCGAGGCTTTACGCCGCTGGTAGTCAGCGCCCATCAACAGGGTGTGTTTGGCTGACCCGGTGAAAAACTCAGCCTGGAGCATGTTGTCGACAATGAACGAGTGCAGCCGCTCATCACCGCCGGTGTAGGCCCGCAAAAGCTCGTTGCTGGTCGGGTCGCTGGTCCAGCCTGCGGCGTAGGCTTGGTCCATGGTCACTTTCGAATCCTGGTAGCGGAAGTTCTGCCGTGCGGTGAAGACATCGTTGAAGCGGTGTTCGAACTGATAGCTGAAGGACTGCTGCTTGCGCTTGTATTGGTCGATGTCGGTATCACCTTCGAAGAAGTGATCGGAGAAGCGCAGGCCATTGCGTTGATGCAGTGCGCCATCGGCCGGCAGGCCACCGTGGTAGCCACCGTCCGGGTCATTCTGCAGGTAGGCCTGCAGGGTCAGCGAGGTGTTTTCGTTGAAGTCGATGCTGACTGCCGGGGCAAGGGTGTAGCGCTTTTCTTCGTTGTGATCGAACTGGGTATCGGACTGGTCTGCCAGGCCGGTCAGGCGGTAGGCGATACGTTTGTCGTCATCCAGCGGCCCGCTGAAATCGAAACCCACGCCGCGCTGGCCCTGGGTGCCGACAGTGGCCTGGACCTGGTGGTAGGGGTCGAACAGCGGCTTCTTGGTGGTCAGTGCAACCAGGCCACCCGGTGAACTGCGCCCGTAGAGCACCGAGGACGGGCCCTTGAGAATGTCGATACGCTCCAGGAAGTAGGGGTCCACCTGCATGGAGCTGTAGGTGCCGTTGTCGCCCATGGACTTCAAGCCGTCCAGGTAGATGTTGTCTACCGATCCATCGTTGAAGCCGCGCATCGCGACGTAGTCGTAGCGGTGGGTGGCGCCATAGGGGTTGGTCAGCACCCCCGGGGTGTAGCGCAAGGCTTGCGCAACGGTCTGCGAGCCCTGGTCGTCGATCTGCTGGCGGGTGACCACGGACACCGACTGCGAGGTCTCGACCAGCGCCGTACTGGTCTTGGTCGCCACCTGGCTGTGGGTGGCGTTGTAGCCTTCCATGCTGCCCAAGGCGTTGCCCAGGGCAAAGTCGCGCACATCGGTGCTCGGCAGCGACAGCGCAGCATCCTGTGGCAGTACCTTGAGCACATAGCTGCTGCCATCCTGGCTGACCGCCTCCAGGCCGCTGCCATTGAGCAGTTGGCGCAGGGCCTGGTCAGTGCTGTAGCTGCCTTGCAGGCCGGGGGATTGCACGCCCTGGGTCATTTGCGGGGTGGTCGACAGCGTGATGCCGGCCTGGCGGGCGAACTGGTTGAGCACATCGTTCAGTGAGCCGGCCGGGATGTTGTAGTGCTGGCTGGCACTGCCGGCGGGTGCGGCGAGGGCGATCATCGGGGCGCAGCCCAGTGCCAGTGCACCACCCAGTACTGCGGCGCGCACTGCGTTGGCCAGACTCAGGCGAGAAACCGAATCGACGACGGCATGACAATCTTTATTCTTGTGGAGCTGCAGCAAGGGCAATGCATCGCGCATGGAGAACATCCGTTGAGTCGGTAAGGGCAGAAGGAGTCGCTTACTGTCCTAGCCGGACTCGCTGGATAAACCCGTCAAAATAATTTCAGCTCATGCGCTCAAGTCGTACCCACCAGCGGGTGCGATAGCTGACGCGCACCGGCAAGGTCTGCGGCAGCAGTTGCAGCAGCTTGTCGGTGTCTTCCAGACGGTAGACGCCGGAAAGCCGCAGGTCGGCGATGTCGCCGGCATAGCTGACATAGCCATGGCGATAGCGCCCGACTTCGGCCAGGAAGTCCGCCAGGCGCATGTTGCGGGTGACGATCAAGCCTTCGGCCCAGGCCCCAGCGTCCATGTTCGGTTGAGCAATCGGGGTAATGCCGCGTTGGTCTATTTGCACCGCTTCCCCGGCCCGTAGCCAGCGCAACGCAACCCCTGGGGCGGTGTGGATGGCCACGCTGCCCTGGCTGACGCTGACCTGGGTGCAGTTGTCGTGCTGACGCACGACAAATCGCCCGTCAAACCCTTCCACCAGCGTGTCCCGCGTGCGTATCAGCAACGGGCGTCCTTGGCTGTCGGCGGCGCAGGTCAGCATCAGCTCGCCATGCTTGAGGTGCACCAGCCGCTGCTTGGCATCAAAGGCAAGGTCGGCAGCGCTGTGGGTGTTGAGCTGCAACAACGAGCCGTCCGGCAGGCGGATGCTGCGCCGCTCGCCGGTGGCGGTGGCGTAGTCCGAGGTCCAGCTGTCGAGTAGTTGCAGGTCCTTCGCCAACCAGCCTGCGGAGCTGACCAGGGCCACGCCGCCCAACAGCTTCAGGGCCTGGCGGCGATGCAGGCGTTGGCTGCTGGCCTCCAGGGTGTGCAAGGCGACACCGGCGCCGGGCACCGCGCGCAGGTTCAGTTCCTGCTGCAGGGTGTGCAGGCGTTGCCAGGCCAGTTCGTGCTGCTGATCGGCAGCGCGCCACTGTTCGCACTGCGCATGCAGGGCCGGGCTGGTGCCATTTTCGCGCAGGCGCAGCATCCACTGGATGGCCTGCTTGACCACGCGCGGGCTAGGGCTCATAGCGCAGCAGGTAGCAGTGGTAGAGGGCATCGGCGACATGGCGTTCGACCGAGCGCAGGGAGATGCCCATCTGCTCGGCAATCTGCTTGTGGCTCAAGCCTTCACATTGTGCGAGCAGGAAGGCCTGGCGGACCTTGGGCTTGAGGCCGTCGAGCAGGCGGGCAATGCGCTCGAGCAGTTCGAGCAGCAGTTCGCGGGTTTCCGGCGACGGTGCTGCGGCTTCAGGCAGGTGGGCCAGGGCCTCGAGGTAGGCCCGGTGCAATTCTTCGCGACGCCAGTGATCGATCACCAGGCCACGGGCTATGGTGCGCAGGAAGGCGCGGGGGGCGCTGAGCTCAAGCTGTTCGCGACGTTGCAGCAGGCGCACGAAGGTGTCCTGGGCGAGGTCCGCCGCATCGGCGGCATTACCCAGGCGACAGCGCAGCCAGGTGTTCAACCAGCTGTGGTGGTGCCGATAAAGCGTGTGCACGGAGTCGTGAGGGGACATGAAGGTGCGCTGCTGCCCAGGTCATGAATGATAATTAGTCTCATTGTCTGTGAAGGCCTGAACATTTTGCAACCATTGATCTGCCGAGTGGCGCCACGCGTGGATTTGTAGCCGCTGCCGCCAGGCTGCGCTCGCCTGCAACGCAGGCGCTGCCTTTGGGGGCGCCTTGGGAGCCCTGACGGACTCCAGCGCAGCCTATCGGCAGCGGCTACACCATCATCAGCTCAGCAGGTTCCTCACATTGTTCATCGCCTCATCGGCGAACCCCTGCAAAAACGCCTGGAACCCCGGCAGCGCCTCTGCGCCGCCTTCATGCGGTTCAGCCTGGATGGTCCAGGTTGCGCGGCTGCGCCCTTCGCCCAGCGGCTCCACCTGCATCGCCGCCCACAGGTTGCCGATGTTCAGGCTGGTGTAGATCAGGCTCCAGGTCATGTACATGGCCTGGTCGTCACGGCTGTTGAGCTGCTCGATCACCACGTTGCCATCCTTGAACAGCTTCTTGCGCACCGAGCGCACGCCGCTGCCGGTCATGTCGATATGCGCGAGCGCCGGGATGAACACTGGGAAGCCGGCAAAATTGCCGACGATGTTCCAGACGCCAGCCGCCGGGGCCGGGATCTCGACACTGGCGACCACATGGCAGCCCTGCGGGTTGCGAATCAGGGTATCGGGTTGAAGTGCTTGCATGCTGTATTGCTCCTGCGTGGGTTGAGTGAAGCGTTCAGATGAACTCGATGGCTTGCAGATGCCGAAGGCCGCGGGCAAGCAGCGCCGGGCTCTTGGCCGGGTAATGGGTGCCCATGCGCCGCACGCCCTCGCGGGCATTGCCGTGCTCGATGGCGGCGATATCGCCGATGTCCTCTTCGAAGCCGTCGAGGTAGAAACCCAGCACGTCAAACAACGCGTTGTCGCGGTCGACGCGTTGCAGTTGGCGCTGCCATTGCTTGATGCCGACCAGCTCGAACGAGCGGCCGCTGTCGCGAAAGGCCTCGACGAACTGGGTCCAGCGCAAGGGTTCGGGGTTGTGCAGGTGGAACACCGCGGCGTCAGGCTGATAGCGGCTGCTGTGGAAGGCGATGAAGCGCGCCAGGAAGTCCACCGGCATCAGGTCGAAATCCAGTTCCAGCGCCGGCACCTGGCCCAGTTGCAGCGAGCCCTTGAGCATCAGCATCAGGCGGTTTTTATGTGGCTGGCACACACCATTGCGGCTGTCGAAGGTGATGTTCCCCGGGCGGAACAGATTCACCCACACGCCCATTTCGCGGGCACGCTGCAGGACCCGCTCACCCACCCACTTGCTCAGGTTGTAGCCATTGCGAATGTAGATGGGCGGGGTCTGCGCCGCAGGCTGCTCCAGTACCCGACCGTCGCTGGCCAGCGCACTGCACGCCGAGAGCGTCGAGACGAAGTTGAACAGCTTTTTGCTGCGCCCTTCGCACAGGCGCAGGCAGGCGAACAGCGGCTCGACGTTGTCGGCCGCCAGGGCCGGGTAGTCGAGCACATGGTTGACCTGCGCCGCGTTGTGCACCAGCGCGCCGTAACGCTGGTCGAGGTCGTCATACTCGGCCTCGCTCAAGCCCAGCCGCGGCTGGCGCAGGTCGGCGTCGAACACCCGCACCCGGCGCATGTCCAGGCCGTGCAACTGGTTGTCGGCCACGGCCTGGGCGAAGCGTTCGGCAGCGCTATACCCCGCGCTACTGCGCACCAGGCAGGCGACTTCACTGGCACCCCAGTCGAGCAGTGCCTCGACGATGTGCACGCCGAGAAAGCTGTTGGCACCGGTGACGATGACCTTGTGCGGATCACCCAGCCGGCTGAGCGGCAGTGGTTGCAGGTCCAGCGGACGATTGGCATCGAGCAGGGCCTGTGGATGCACCGCGCCCGCGCCTGTTGCCTCGCCACTGAGCAGCAGCCCCAGGCGTTGCAGGGTCGGCGTCTCGATAAAGCGGTTGATCGAAATGCCCCGTCCGAACTGTTCGCGAATGCCCAGCAACAATCGCGACAGCAGGATCGAATGCCCGCCGAGATTGAAGAAACTGTCGTCGGTAGAAATATCTGCCTGCGGCAGTTCCAGCAGCTCGCTCCATAGGCTCAACAGCTGCTGTTCAATGGCACTGGCCGGTGACTTGCGCGGCAGTTGCGAGGCAAGGTTCAGCGGCAGTTGCAGGAGTGCCCGGCGGTCGACCTTGCCGTTCGCGGTGTAGGGCATGTGTGCCAGCACCTGATACAGCAGCGGGCGCATGTAGTCTGGCAACTGCTGTTCGGCGTGTGCCCGCAAGGCCGCCTCGGCGTTGGCCTGGCGCGGCTGCGCGAGGAACGCCAGCACCCGCCGTTGTTCATCGATCACCACCGCGACCTGGGCAAACAGGCGACTGGCCCGCAGGCAATGCTCGATCTCTTCGGGCTCGACCCTGAAGCCACGGATCTTCACCTGATTGTCCCGCCGTCCGCAGATCTCGATGCCGTCTGCGGCCCACTGGGCGATGTCGCCGGTGCGGTACAGGCGTAGGCGCTGGCCCTCCGGCAGCGTCAGGCCGACAAAGCGTTCGTTGGTCAGTGGCGCATTGTGCAGATACCCCAGGCCAACACCCGGCCCGGCGATGTACAGCTCTCCGGGCGTGCGTTCGGGCACAGGTTGCAGGTCATCGTCGAGGATCAACACCTGCGTGTTGGGCAGCGGCCGCCCAAGGTTGCGCGCTTGATCACCCCGGTTGAACACCCGGGTAGTCGCCAGCACCGTGGTTTCGGTCGGGCCATAGATGTTGTGCAACTGGCAGCCATTGGCGAGGCGTTCGATCACCTCGGGCTCGCAGACGTCACCCCCGGTGATCAGGTGGCGCAGGCTGGTGCCGTCTTCCAGCGCGAGAATGCTCAGCAACGCTGGTGGCAGGAATGCGTGGCTGACTTCTTCACGCACCATCAACGCCAACAGTTGCTGCGGGTCGCGGCGCTGATCTTCACTGGGGATGACCAGCTCGCCACCGCAGATCCAGGTCGGCAGGATATCCAGCAACGAGGCGTCGAAATTGATCGTCGAGAACTGCAATACGCGGCTCTGCGTATTCAGCCCGACATGCCCGGCATACCACGCCTGGAAATGGCTGAGGTTGCCCTGGCTGAGCAACACGCCCTTGGGCTGGCCGGTGGTGCCGGAGGTGTAGATCGCCACACAGGGGTCGTCGATACGCGGTCGCTGGCGCATCAGCCCGGCAAGTGGCGGCGCCATGGGCTCCGGCAATTGACTGAGATCCATGCGTGGCAGGTCCCGCGCGCCACCGCTGAATTGCCCGTCATGCAGCAGCACGGCGACCTTGGCGTTGTCGAGGATGAAACCCAGCCGCTCGGCCGGGTGGGCCGGGTCCAGCGGAAGGTACACGGCGCCACAGCCGAGCACCGCGAGCAGGCTGGTATACAGCGCCACCGATTTGGGCAAGCACAGGGCAACCACAGGTGGCGCCTGACCCGGCACAGCAGCGGGCAGCAACTGCAGCAACTGCTGCTGGATCGCCAGGGCCTGGCCGTGCAAGCGGGCATAACTGATGCGTTGGCCATCGATGTTCAGCGCGGGCAAATGAGCAAATCTGCTCAGGCTTTGCTCAAGGTGTTCGATCACCGGGGTCTGGCTTGCCAGCAACAGTGCAGGCGCTGTGGTGCAATTGAACGGGTGGGCAAAGGCCAGCTGTTCCAGCAACTGCAGGCCGTGCTCGTGCGCTTCCTGCATCGGCCCGACGGCAGGCGCCTGGTGCAGGTATTCAGGGTTGCGCGAGCAACGGCTGACCTGCACCGCCACCAATTCCTGCAACGCTTCGATGCCCCGCAGGCGCAAGGCCTGGCCGTTGCCTGACGGTTCAGCGGGCAAGGGCTGGCGCTCGATCAGGCGCTGCGCGGTGGCACTGCCGGTCCAGCACAGCAGTTCCATGGCAGGCAGTTGCCCTTCGGCTGCCGGGCTGCTGCCGATGCGCAGGCTGAGGTAAGCACAACCGGCCAGGTGCAGGTCGAGGCTGCCATCGTCGATCACCAAACGAGGCGTGTTCACGGCAGCGTGCGGCAGTTCGCCAAGCGATCTGACCTGCTGCAACGCGTGCCCATGCGGCGCCAGTGCCTGGCTCAAGGCGGCCAGGGCTGGGCTGGTGCCGACCAGCACAATGTCGAGTCGTTTCATGATGTGCTCCTTGGCGGCAGGTAGTCGGCCAGCGCCTGTTGCACGCACGGGCTGTCGAGCATCGAGTTGCTGCGCAGGAAGCGCAGGATGTTGCCCAGCAGCGGGTGCTGCCGATTGATCGGGAAGGCCATGCCCAGCACTTCGTCGCGCAGTGCTTGGCGCACCGCTTCGGCCACATCGAGGTGCGCGATCAGTTCGAAGTCGAAGGCTTTCTGGATGTCGTTGGTCAGGTACTGCCCGATGAACACCGGCAGCACCTGGGCGATGCATTCACGGTCCTGCTCGCTTGCGCCTTGCCAATACATGCGCACCAGACGCGCCCAGAAGGTCGAGTGACGGCCTTCGTCGAGCAGGTGATCGGCCATCAGCCCCTTGATCGACTGCTTCACGCTGTCATCCCGGGAGAAGGCGGCGACATCGTTGGTCAGGGTGTTTTCCGCAATGCCCACGCAGACCAGCTCCACCGCATCGCGCAGATGCTCCGGCACCTGCGCGATGGCCGCCGGGATCGCCCGGCTCAGCTCGATCTCCAGCGGCAAGGCAATGGGCTCGATACCGGTCAGGGCGATGGTTTGCTGCATGAAGTCCATGGCCACCAGCGCGTGGTAATCCTCGTCCACCACCACGGTCATCGCGTCGTAGCGGCAGGCGAACGGAAAGCGGATCGCGAAGCGGTCCTTGGCGATGCTGCGCGCGGTGCGGTCGACGATTTCGGTCTCGAAGATCACCACATCGTTGATGAACTTGTAGAGGCTCTGCACCAGGGCAAAGTCGCGCAGGTGCGGGCAGTGCTGCTGGAAGATCGCGCTGAGTACCAGCGGCTGGCGACTGAGCGGGTAGATCAGCCGCTCATCGTTTTCCACGTGGCGCCGAGGGCGGGTACGGATGGTTGCCCGGTCCTCCCAGAGGTCGGCAAAGGACTGATAGTCGAGGGCGTTCATACGCGTGCCTCGGCCTCGACGCGCAGGGTGGCACGCAGGTTGTCCCAGAAGGCGATGCGGCTTTCCACGGCGGCGATGGCCGCCTCGTAGACCTCATGCTCGCGTTGTTCATCGCCATTGACCAGGCGCTCGAGCAACTGCTCGGCGGCCGGGCCGTGGTCTTCGGAGTCGACTTCGATATGCCGCTCCAGGTAATAGCGGAACGTTGGCGCCTGCTCACCGGTGATGCCCCAGTCATCCAGCAGGCGCTGGAACATCCGTGGGATAACGCTTTCGCGACCGTGCAGGAAGGCAGCGGCCACCACATGGGCGGGAGCGTTCAGCGCGGTGTCGAGGGTCTGGCCGACAAACAGGCGAGCCGCCTCGTTGGCGCCGGCGCGCTGCAGGGCGCTGAGGTAGCCGACGCCGTCACGCTGCAAAGCCACGAAGTGTTCGATGGTGGCGGTGTCCGCGCCGACTTCGTGCATGGCGTCCAGGTACAACTCGTAGTGGCTGTAATGGCCGTGGTCGAGGCGATCATCCGACTCCTCACCCAGCACAATTTCGTTGATCAGGCGTGCGGCCTTCGGGTCGAGTGGCGGCAGCCAGGGGAGCTGGATGCAGGTGAGCTCCTGCTGCAGGCGCTTGGTCAGCGACATGAAGTCCCATACGGCGAACACGTGGGTCTCCATGAAGCGACGCAGGACGGGCAGCGAATCGATCTCGGCAAAGATCGGGTGTTCGGCCATGTCGGCTTTTTTCTGGTTAAGTTGTTGTTTGAGGGTATACATGCGGAACTCCTGTTCGGGCTGATCAATAAAACGTCGAGTATTAAGGCGCGCTGGGCTATTAACTTTTCCGGGCGTGCCAGGGCCTCGAACGGAAAGTCGATAACAAGTAAGCGTGCACTGCTGCCGAACAGCGAAACACGGGTTGTTCGCTGGAGGCCTTGATTAGCGGGGCCTGGTGGCTGGCCATTAAAAAGTTAGAGCAACTTTATATGTTTGCGCAAGCAACTTTTTAATATACTTTTCGACGTCGTTTATTGGCTTTATAGTTGCCCGAACAAAACAATTAACTTTGTTTTGTTTGTGCGTGAGTGCTCCTTTCGGCTATATGTGGCCAAAATAAAGTTGGTAAGAGTGAATGCCTCACTCGGAGCACTGGTCAGGCTGGTGGAAGGTCAGGCGAACTGTGAGGGGCAGCTGATCGGCGTCGGCCCTTGCCCGGGCTGGACACTCCTTTTTCTGGTCGACGAGAGGCGCACGACCGGGCCTGCTGTACGGCGATCAGCGGTCGTGACAAACGTTAGAGTGTGCTGAAAATGCCAGCACTGCCATGGCCGAATGAAGGCCGATGACAGCGTGCGGGCGAGGGAAGCACTGCGGGGGGCGGGAGCTTACAGGCTCAACAGGCCAAGATGGGTGTTGATGATCTGCACCAGACGCTGCCCATGCGGGTCGCCTGGCAGTGGCTCTGGTACTTCAATCAGCTCGAGTTCGCGGTGGCTGAAGTCACGCCAGCAGCGAAACTCGGGCAAGGCACCGGCTGGATAAAGGGCGGTAAGCGCAACGTTGAGGGGCGCGTCGGAAGGGGCAGGGGCATTACAATTGGAAACAAATAGATGTTGGGTTTGCCCGGGGAAGCGCCGTTCTGCAGCTCGCGCGACCTGATAGGCCACCGGGCCGCTGGCGCCTTGGGCGAACAGCGCATGGGGGACGTTGAGGTAGATCGACAGGCGCTCGATCAGCGCCTGCAAGGCTTCGGCCTGCGTCATCAGGGCGGACACCGGGGTATCCACGGCCAGCAGTTCGATATGGTCGTCCAGTTGTGTCGCCCAGCGGCGAAACTGCACCTGGTCGCCGGGGGTGCTGGCGAAGCAGATCAGTCGGATCTTGCCCGCCAGGTGGCCTTCAGAGCCGACCGGGCGTGGGAGTTTTTGCGCGTACACGGCCTTTCCTTACACTCGCTTGGTTTCGAGTGTGCCTTGCGGGCCGTCGCCACCTCGTGAGTGGCTCAGGCCGAAATCAAGCGTTGGATTGTTGTTTCAGGTAATTGCTGATGGTGTGCTTGGCATTGTTCAGGTGCCGCTCCAGCACGGCCACGGCTTGCTCGAGCAGCTTGTCGCTGGCGGCGTCCACCAGGGCGTTGTGATCGTCCTGGGTCAGCTTGCCGAGGCCCATCGTCGACAAGTGGAAGCGCAGGAAGCGTTCCTCCTCGTTGAGTTCGATCTCGATCAGGCGCAACAGCTTGCGATTGGTGGCCTTGGCGTACAGCGACATGTGGAACAAACGGTTCAAGCGGCCAATCTCGGCATGCCGGGTTTCGTTTTCCAGCTGGGCGATATAGCTGCGGGCCAGGGCGATGTCATCGTGGGTCAGCAGCGGTACGGATTGGCGCAGCGCCTCGGTTTCGAGGATCACCCGTAACGCGTAGGTATCGACCGCGTCTTCACCGATCAGCGGTGCAACCACGGCACCCTTGTGCGCCACCACCTCCAGCAGTGATTGCGCTTCGAGCTGGCGCAGTGCTTCACGCACCGGCATGCGGCTGACCCCGAACAACGTCGCCAGCTCTTGCTGGCGCAACGCGACCCCGGGCGCCAGGCGACCGTCGAGAATGGCGCTGCGCAGCCGCTCTTCAATCACGCTGCGCGCGAGGTGGGGCGGAACTTGCTCGCCACCCAGAATGCTGCTCAGGAGTTTGGTTTTTTCGGCCACGCTGACTCTGTCCTGCTCTCGGTGTGTATTGGAATTGGATCCAATAAAACTAGTGATGGAAGTGGTCCTTGTCAAACCGGCCCGACAATCGAGCTGGGGGAGCCCCCGCCGGGCGAATCAATGCTTCGCCGCGAACCGAGGGGCTATCGTGAATGAAGTCGCCGTCCAAGGGAAGCGCTTGGACCTTTGCCTTGGCGAGGGAAAGAATGCCCTGGGGCTGGATGATGTCGAAGTGATTGCTTGATGTCATTGTGTTTTCCCGGCCCAGGCGGCACCATCGTTTTTTGAACCTATCGCGGATAGTTCGCCTTGGCGATACGTTGGGCTGTTCATCTGACCATGCGCCGGGTAGGGCTGGCTTTGCTGCTTGGCTGCTTTTTGCTGGGCAGCTTGCACGCGGACTGGGATTTCTCCCAGATCAGCCGCAAGGCCCAGGCGCTCTATGGGCCGTTGGGGGCCGGGCAGCAGCGTATCGATGCCTGGCAGCAACTGTTGGCGACGCAGAAGCAGCTCAGCGATGCCGAGCGCCTGCAGGTGGTCAACCAGTTCTTCAACCGCCAGTTGCACTATGAAGAGGACATCGACCTGTGGCATGAGGTCGACTATTGGGCGACACCGATCCAGTCCCTGATCAAGGGCGCCGGTGACTGCGAGGACTACGCCATCGCCAAGTACTTCAGCCTGCGCCGCCTCGGCATGCCCGCCGACAAGCTGCGCATCACCTACGTCAAGGCATTGCGCCAGAACCGCGCGCACATGGTGCTGACCTACTACGCCACCCCCGAGGCCATGCCCCTGGTGCTCGACAGCCTGATCGACGCGATCCAGCCTGCCAGCCAACGTACCGACCTGTTGCCGGTGTATTCCTTCAATGGTGAAGGTTTGTGGCTGACCGGTGCCAAAGGCAACAAAAAGGTCGGCGACACGAAACGCCTGTCGCGCTGGCAGGATCTATTGAAGAAGATGCAGGCCGAAGGATTCCCTGCCGAGCCGGCTTACTGAGGAGCCCAGATGTCATTATTCAAACAATTGCTACTCGCCATCTGCCTGTTCCTGGTGGTCGCCTTCAGCGGCAGCTTCATGGTCAGCCTGGAAAGTTCGCGCAGCCAGTACGTCAACCAGCTGCGCTCGCACGCCCAGGATGCGGCCACTGCGCTGGCACTGTCGCTGACCCCGAATATCGATGACCCGGCGATGGTCGAGCTGCTGGTCAGCTCGATCTTCGACAGTGGCTACTACGCGAGCATTCGCGTGGTCGACCTGCAAACCAACGCCATGCTGGTGGAGCGCCATGCCGAGCCGGATGCGAGCGGAGTGCCGGCCTGGTTCGTCAAGCTGATCGGCCTGGAAGCTGCCGGCGGTGACGCGATCGTCAGCCGTGGCTGGCAGCAGGCGGCGCGGGTCGAGGTGGTCAGCCACCCGATGTTCGCCCTCGCCAAGCTGTGGCAGAGCGCCCTGGGCAGCCTGGGCTGGCTGCTGCTGTGCGGCGCCTTGAGCGCGGTGCTGGGGGCCTTGCTACTGCGTCGCCAGCTCAAGCCGCTGGACTACATGGTGGCGCAGTCCCACGCGATTGCCCGCCGCGAATTCCTGAGCCTGCCGGACCTGCCCAGTACGCCCGAGTTGCGTCGCGTGGTGCAGGCGATGAACCAGATGGTCGAGAAGCTCAAGGCCCTGTTCAAGGAACAGGCTGATCGCAGCGAGAAGCTGCGGGTCGAGTCGTACCAGGACAGCCTGACGGGCCTGGCCAACCGGCGTTATTTCGAGATGCAGCTGACCACGCGGGTGAGCAACCTGGATGAAGCACGCCCCGGTTATCTGCTGTTGTTGCGGGTCAAGGACCTGGCCGGGCTCAACCAGCGCCTGGGTGGTCAGCGCACCGACCAGCTGCTGCAGGCGGTGGGAGAACAACTCAAGCGCACCTGTGCGCATTACCCGGAGACCAACAACCTGGTCACCCGCAGCCGTGGCGGCGAGTTTGCCGTGCTGGCGCCGGGGTTGGTGCATGAAGAGGCGATCCAGCTGGCCCAGGCGCTCGAAGTGACCTTGCAGAGCCTGCATGCCACTGGCGCATCGGACGTGACGCCGGTGGCCTGTATCGGCCTGGCGCCGTTCAGCCCGGGGGATTCGCCGCAGGCGCTGCTCAAGCTGGCCGATGAAGCGCTGGCGCGGGCAGAGGGCCAGGTGGAGCCGGGTTGGGTTTGCCTGGAGCAGGGCACCGCGCCTCAGGCCGGGGATACCCATCATGCCTGGCACACCCTGCTTGACGAGGCGTTGACTCAAGGGCGGTTCCAGCTGTTCTTCCAGCCGGTGGTGGCCTGCGCTGATGTGAGCCAGGTGCTGCACTACAAGGTGTTGTCGCGGTTGCTTGACAGCCATGGCCACACCATTGCGGCCGGGCGTTTCCTGCCGTGGCTGGAGCGCTTTGGCTGGTCGACGCGGCTTGATCTGCTGATGCTTGAGCAGGTACTCAAGCAGATGCGCAGCCATGACCAGGCATTGGCACTAAACCTGTCGGCAGCAACCCTGGCGGAACCGCAGGCGTTGCTCCGGGTGTATGAGTTGTTGGGGCAGCACTCGGCGCTCGGGCCACGCTTGACCCTGGAAATCGGCGAGGAGCAATTGCCCGAGCAGTCCGTGCTGGAAGCCTTGACCCGGCGTTTGCACAGCCTTGGCTTCAGCCTGAGCCTGCAGCGTTTTGGCGGGCGTTTCAGCATGATTGGCAACCTGGCGCACCTGGGCCTGGCCTACCTGAAGATTGATGGCAGCTACATTCGCGCGATCGACGAGGAGCAGCACAAGCGGCTGTTCATCGAAGCGATCCAGGGTGCGGCGCACAGTATCGACCTGCCGCTGATTGCCGAGCGGGTCGAGACGCAAGGGGAGCTGAAGGTGTTGCGCGAGATGGGCATTCTCGGGGTGCAGGGGCAACTGGTAGGTGAGCCGGCGCCTTGGCAGTGAGCTGACTAGGACTTGTCACGATCTCTGTGGGAGCCGGCGTTGCCGGCGATTGGCCCGCAACAACACGACCGTTCCGGTCGATCGCTGGCAAGGCCAGCTCCCACAGAGGTCGCCAGGCCTGGCCTGATCGCTAGATCAACCCACCTTCCTCACTGTCATCGATCAAATTGCTCAACCCACCCAACGCCACCCGCGCCGAGCTACGGTTGAGCAGCTTGGCCTGCGCGCCCGCCGGCAAGTCGGTGATGCTGATCACCCCCTTGGTGGTCAGCACCTCGATCAAGTCCTCCAGTACCCGGATCATGTCCAGGTCGCTCTGCTTGAGCACCTTGAGGCTGTTCTCCACCGCATTGTCGGCAAACCAGTCCTCGATCTCGACACTGTCGGCCAGCAACGTCTCGGAATACCCGGCAAAAGGCGCAGGTTCTACCCGTATCAACCGTTGATCGGCATCGCGTTGCACGTAGTACATGGGGTATCCCTCGTGAGTTTCTGTCCATCGGTGCAGTCAGCAGCATAGGCCAAGCGCGCCAGGCTGTATGCCTGGCGCGCGAGTATGCCCGTTGTCACTGTTGCCGGGTCAACTGTTGGAATGGTCGATCTTGATGGTCGGGTCGGCACCGGTTACCAGCGAGTTGATCGTGGTATTGGCCCAGTTCACCCCTTCCAGCTTGATCGTTACGTCGGCGTTGGTTATGCCGCCGGACGCGTTGAGCTTGCCCTCGGAGCTGACCTGCAAGGTCGACTCGCCATTGACCGTGGTGATCTTCAGGAAGTTGTCGATGGTGCTGGCCTTCTCGCCCTGCAACAGGTCGCTCAGGTCCAGGCGGTCGCCAGCAGTCGGGTTGAAGTCCTTGATCACGTCCTTGCCGCTGTCACCGGCCTTCCACACGAAGGTGTCGGCGCCGCTGCCACCGGTGAGGATGTCATCGCCCTTGCCGCCCATCAGGATGTCGTTGCCTTCACCGCCGAGCAGCGTGTCCTTGCCTGCGCCACCGATCAGGATGTCATTGCCGCGACCGCCATCGAGCAGGTCGTCGCCGCCCTGGCCGAACAGGATGTCGTTGCCGTCACCGCCGAGCAGGGTGTCGTTGCCGTCGTTGGCGCGCGACACATCGAACTCGCTGACGTGCTCGGTGATGTACTGGTGCAGCACACGGCCGTCGACCGCGCCCAGGTCCAGCTTGGTTTGCTGTGCCACGTAGGCCTGCATCGCCTCGACACCGTTGCCGGCAATCGAATCGAAGCTGATCAGGTCGCCGAAGACGATGTCGTGACCGTCGCCGCCTGTGACCGTGTCATTGCCCGGCTGCGTGGCTTCGGTGTGGCCCAGGATCGCATCGGCCAGCTTGCTCGGGTCGATGTTGGCCTGTGGCGTCTTGTCGGTGTCGAACGGCTTGAGGTCTTCCAGCTTGACCCCGCTGTTCAGGCCGATGGCCTCGACCGACGACAGCCCGCTGAGGATCTTGAAGCTGCTGAGCGAGTTGTCCCAGGTTTCCTGGGTCGTGTAGTTGCCTTCACCGTTGAGGTTGGACAGCTCGAAGGTGCCGTTGCCCTGAGCATGAATGGTGCCGGAGGTCGCGGTTTTCCAGCCGTTGCCGTAGTTGTACTGTGCCGTCAGTTTGCCGCTGGAGTCGATGCTCACACGGTTGTAGGTGTCCAGCGAGTAACGCGTGACGGTGTCGCCGATCTTGTAGTTGATCGAGCTCAGGAAACCGTCCAGCGTGACGTTGGAGTAGGCCAGCGTCGGGTCAGTCTGTTCGCTGCCCTGGTGATAGGTCGGTTGGCCGTCGGTAATGAAGAACGTCTGGTTGCTGCCGGTGCTGCCGGCATCCTTGAGCGCCTGGAACCAGTTGGCCGTGGTCTTGAAGGCGTCCTCGTAGTTGGTACCGCCGGTGGAGGTCATGGCGTTGAGTGCGTTCTTCAGGGTCTGCAGGGCATCGCTGTCGGCCATGTTCACCGAGACAGTGGTCTTGACCTGGGTCGCGAAGTCCACCAGCAGGATGTTCAAGACACCCGATTGCACACCCTTGACGCTGTTGGCCAGGGTGGTGAACACCGATTGCAGCGATTGCTGCGCGGTGGTCACGGCGTCGCCCATACTGCCCGAGGTGTCGACGATGAACGCCAGGTTGTAGCTCTGGCCCTGCACCACGTGCAGGCCGGTGACGTCGGCCACGATGATGTCGTTGCCGTCGGTGCCGGTCCAGATGTCACTGTCGGCCGTGGCATTGATCGGGGCGTAGGTGTCGCCGTACACGGTGACCTTGATGGTCTCTGGGGCCGAGGCCTGGCTGTTGTTGGCAGTCTCGGTGGCCGTCGAGGTCACCGAGACATTGAAGGTGCCCTTGTAGTACGCCGGTGGCTTGATGCTCAGGTTGTTCAGGTTCCAGCCCGTCACGTCCACCGCGGCAGTGCCCACGGTGAAGCTGTGGCCGGCGTTGTCACTGATCACCGAACCACTCGGGATACCGCCCAGCTTGATGCTCAGGGTTTCCGACAGGTCGGTGTCGTTCAGCGAGGTGCTGATGCCGACCAGCTTGACGCTGCCGTTTTCCGCGCCTTCGTTGAGCTTGTAGCCGTCGTAGTAGCCATCGCCGTTGCTGCCATGCAGCTCGGACAGCGTCACGCCGGCGTTGGTCAGGTCGGCTACCCCGGTATACAGGGGAACACCGCTATTGCTCAGGTCGACAGTCGCGCCGCCGTTCACCGACAGGTTGACGTCGTAGCTGCCCGGGCCGGCCTGGTTGTAGTGGTAGATATCGATGGTGTAGTAGCCGCTCTTGGTCGGCACGAAGGTGCCGTTGAGCGCACCCCCGACACCCCAGGTGGTGCTGGCCACGTCCTTGCCACCCACGTTGACCAGCAGGCTGTCGTCGCCGACACCGGTGAACTTGTAGGTCTTGCCGGCTTCCATGTACATCAGGCCCGAAGTCTTCGAGGCAATGCCGGCGGTGACGTTGGAAGACGACACATCCGTGGCCACGCCACTGGAGTTCGGCGTGCCAGCGCCATCGATAACGGTTTTCAGGGTCTTCGCATCGGCGCCGTTGCCGTTGTTGCCCAGGCCGCTGAGGCCGGTCCAGGTTTCCTTGATCAGGCCGGTCGAGTTCACGGCATTGCTGCCGATGTTCAGGTTCGGCTTGTCGGCCACCGGGGTGATGTCGACCTTCAGCGTGGCTTCGTTGCCCTGCAACTGGCCGTCGGTTGGCTTGTAGTTGATCTGTGCGTAGTCGACACCCTTGTTGCCCACCTTGGTGCCGCCGAAGGCATCGCTGCCCGACTCGTTGGTCTTGGGCACGAACTTGAGGTTGCCGGCATCGATATCGGCCTTGCTGAACACCTTGCCGGCATCGGCTGCGGTGAGGGTCTTCCAGGTCGCGCCATCCTTGTACTGCAGGGTGCCATCGACCGGCAGCTTGGTGATGGTCAGGCCCAGGTTGGTCGCCGGGGTGTCCACGTCGCTGATGCGGAAGTCGCCCCAGCTCAGCACCAGGTCGGTGTCTTCGGTGCCGGTCGCGGCGCCACCGGTAGTTACCGGCGCATCGTTGACCGCCACCACGTTGACCGTGGTGGTCGCGGTGTTGGAGGTGTTGACCCCATCGGTCACCGTCACGGTGATGACCCGCGGCGTGGTGCTCGGGTCTTCACTGTTGTTGCTGAAGGTGATGTTCTTGATCTGCTGGATGTAGTCGGCCAGCGTCGCGTTGCCGGTCAGGGTCAGCACCAACTTGCCGTTGACGGTAGTCGGGGTGACGGTGATGCCGCCGACGCTGGTGCCCGGGCTCAGCAGGTCGCCTGGCTGGACATTGGTCAGGGTGATGGTCGCACCGGTCAGGTTGGTGCTGTCGATATCGGTGATCGACACATCGATGTCGCCGATCGACACGCCCGAGCCTGGCTGGTTCTCGGTGAAGGTGGTCTGGTAGTCGGCGCCGGTCTTGCCGCTGGAGTTGTTGGCGTCCAGGTCCAGGATCGGTGCCGGCTCGAAGATCTGCGTGGTGACGCTACCGGCCGAACCGCTGACCACCAGTCCCTCGAAGTTGCCGCCGCTGGCAGAGTCGACCTTGACTGTGAACTGCTCGGTGCCTTCGGTGACGCTGTCCTTGGTGGTCGGGATGCTGAAGTCGACCTTGTTGCTGCCGGCCTTGATCACTACCGTGGCCAAGCCGGTGTAGTCGCTGCCATTGCTAGCAGTGCCGGTGTAGCTCAGCCTGACCGTGACATCCGCATTGGCGGTGTTGCTCAGGGTCAGGGTGTAGGTGGCTGTGCCGCCCTCGGCAACCGACGGGGTGCCGGTGATGCTGACGGTGGTGTTGTTGAGGGTGTCGGTAACCTGGGTCACGGCTGGGGTGTTGTTGAACGCCAGGTTCTCGAAGTTGCCACCGGTGGCGTTGGTGATCTTCGCGCTGACATCACCAGCGTCCAGGTACACGTCATCTGCTGGCGCCGCAACGCTGATGAAGTTCGAGGTCTGGCCGGCGGCGATGATGATGGTCTTGCCGTTGTCCAGGGTCACGGTCACCGCGCTGCCGGCCGGGTTGGTCAGGGTAGCGGTGTAGATGATCTGGCCACCCTCGGCCACCGAGTTGGTAGCGCTCAGGCTGACGGTGGTGGTGTCGGCCTTGTCGGTGACGCTGGTGCTCACCGGCGTCAGGTTCGGCACCAGGTTTTCGTAGTTGCCACCGCTGACGCTGGCGATGTTGGTGGTGACCGCGGCATGGCCGGTGTACACGTCGTTGGACACGGTGTACGGCACCGAGCCCGAGCTGTCGCCGACCTTGATGGTGATGGTCTGGCCGTTGGCCAGGCTCACCACCACCGGGCTACCGGTGACCGGCGCACCGACGGTCGCGGTGTAGGTGATCACGCCGCCTTCTACCGCACTTGGGGTCGCCGTCAGGGTTACGGCCGTGTCGTTGACGGTATCGGTGATGAGGGTCACGACAGGGGTGTCGTTGACCGCCAGGCTTTCGAAGTTGCCACCGGTGGCGTTGGTGATCTTCACGCTGACCGTGCTGGCGTCCAGGTAGACGTCATCCGATGGCGCGTTGACGCTGAGGCTGTTCGAGGTCTGGCCGGCCGCGATGGTGATGGTCTGGCCGTTGGACAGGGTCACGGTGACCGGTGAGCCTGCCGGGTTGGTCAGGGTGGCGATGTAGGTGATCTGGCTGCCTTCTGCCGCGATGTTGCTGGCGATCAGGCTGACCGTGGTGGTGTCGACCTTGTCGGTGACTGTAGTGCTCACCTGCGTCTGGTTCGCCACCAGGTTTTCGTAGTTGCCGCCGGTGGCGCTGGTGATGCTGGTGGTGACCGCGGCATGGCCGCTGTACACGTCGTTGGACACGGTGTACGGCACCGAGCCCGAGCTGTCGCCGACCTTGATGGTGATGGTCTGGCCGTTGGCCAGGGTCACTACCACCGGGCTGCCGGTAACCGGCGCACCGACGGTCGCGGTGTAGGTGATCACGCCACCTTCCACGGCACTTGGGGTCGCCGTCAGGGTCACCGAGGTGTTGTTGACGGTATCGGCCACGTGTGTGACCGCTGGCGTTCCGTTGACCGCCAGGTTTTCGAAGTTGCCACCGGTGGCGTTGTCGATCTTCGCGCTGACATTGCCGGCGTCGAGGTAGACGTCATCGGCTGGCGCCGCAACGTTGATGAAGTTCGAGGTTTGACCGGCGGCGATGATGATGGTCTTGCCGTTGTCCAGGGTCACGGTGACCGCGCTGCCGGCCGGGTTGGTCAGGGTGGCGGTGTAGGTGATCTGGCCGCCCTCGTTGACCGACGGTGTTGCCGTCAGGCTGACGGTGGTGGTGTCGGCCTTGTCGGTGATGCTGGTGCTCACCTGCGTCTGGTTCGCTACCAGGTTTTCATAGTTGCCGCCGGTGGCGCTGGTGATGCTGGTGGTGACCGGCAGGTGGCCCTGGTACACGTCGTTCGGGACGGTGAATGGCACCGAACCCGAGCTGTCGCCGACCTTGATGGTGATGGTCTGGCCGTTGGCCAGGGTGACCACCACCGGGCTGCCGGTAACCGGCGCGCCAACGGAGGCGGTGTAGGTGATCACACCGCCTTCCACCGCGCTTGGGGTCGCGGTCAGGGTCAGCGAAGTGTCGTTGATGGTATCGGTGACTGCGGTCACGGCAGGGGTGCCGTTGACGTTGAGTTTCTCGAAATCACCACCGGTGGCGGTATCGATCTTCACGCTGATGTTGCCGGCGTCCAGGTAGACGTCGTCGCCTGGTGCGTTGACGCTGATGCTGTTGCTGGTTTGGCCAGCGGCGATGGTGATGACCTGTCCATTGGACAGGGTCACGGTCACTGGGCTGCCAGCAGCGTTGGTCAGAGTGGCGGTGTAGACGATCTGGCCGCCTTCAGCGACCGAGCCGGTCGCGGTCAGCGAGAGTCCGGTTGCCGTTGGGTTCGAAGGATCGTCAGTCACGGTAGTCGTGACGGAATCGGTCGAGTGCTCCAGCTTCTCGTAATTACCGCCTTCAACCTTGGTGATGCTGTTGGTCAGGTCGACGTTGGTGTTCAGGGCGTTGTCTGGGGCCTTGAAGTCAACGGAATTGGAGCTTGCGCCAACCGGGATAACGATGGTTTGGCCGTTGGCCAAGGTCACAGTGACCGGCGAGCCGGTGACTGGTGCCGAAACCGAAGCGGTGTAGGTAACGAAGCCTCCTTCAACCACGCTCGGGCTCGCAACCAGTGTGACAGTCGAGGTATTGATGGTGTCAGTGACCGCAGTCACCGCCGCGTCACCGTTAACATTCAGTTTCTCGAAATCGCCACCGGTAGCGGTGTCGATCTTCACGCTGACGTTGCCGGCATCCAGGTAGACGTCGTCACCTGGTGCGTTGACGCTGATGCTGTTGCTGGTCTGGCCTGCGGCGATAGTGATGACCTGTCCATTGGATAGGGTCACGGTTACCGGGCTGCCAGCAGCGTTGGTCAGGGTGGCGGTGTAAACAATCTGGCCGCCTTCGGCGACCGAGCCAGTGGCAGTCAGCGAGAGTCCGGTTGCCGTTGGGTTCGAAGGATCGTCAGTCACGGTAGTCGTGACGGAATCGGTCGAGTGCTCCAGATTCTCGTAATTGCCGCCTTCAACCTTGGTGATGCTATTGGTCAAGTCGACGTTGGTGTTCAGGGCGTTGTCTGGCGCCTTGAAGTCAACGGAATGGGAGCTCGCTCCAACCGGGATAACGATGGTTTGGCCGTTGGCCAAGGTCACAGTGACCGGCGAGCCGGTGACTGGTGCTGAAACCGAAGCGGTGTAGGTGACGAAGCCGCCTTCAACCACGCTCGGGCTCGCGACCAGCGTGACAGTCGAGGTATTGATGGTGTCAGTGACCGCAGTCACCGCCGCGTCACCGTTAACATTCAGTTTCTCGAAATCGCCACCGGTGGCGGTGTCGATCTTCACGCTGACGTTGCCGGCATCCAGATAGACGTCGTCACCTGGTGCGTTGACGCTGATGCT